>CAVSKA010000028.1:0-7507 GCA_963728315.1 uncultured Caryophanales bacterium | reverse complement strand
GCAATCTGCTGGAAACGGAGATTATTGCTATTCCAATTAGTATGTGAATGAAAGCGAAAAGAAGCATACTCAACCACCTCTTACTTTATTATTTATTTATTCAATAGAATCAATTTCATCATTCCTATTTCAGATAATTTCACGACGTTTTCAAGGAATTTTCGCATGACATTCGCATTACGTTCTCAACGAAGGCTTTCCGCGAGCTTGGTCACTTTGTTCTTGCAGTGTCTTCTGCTCAAGTTCATCCTGCAGGAGTCCCGTCTCCCACTTCAACCGAATAAAATGTTCTTCTTTTGAGAGCTGATTTCTAATGATGAAATGGATTCAATTATTAGATGTTAATTCATTCCATTTACCCGCTTAATAATTGAACAATGATTCTTTTTCAATTTTTTATTTATTTTAACATAAATTACCTATTAATTTCTTTTTGATTCGAACATTCTAATTATCATCTAAAAATATCTATGAAATAATGGAATGATAATTGTCAATATCATTCTAGTAATCCCTACGCCACTTCATTATCATAAATAAACGAAGGCTTTGTAGACTAACAAAAAATTCGAGTATAAAACCTCTGCGGTTTCATACTCGATTTACTATGTGAATTTTATTGTTTCTACACCTTATCTGAACGAATGAATGATCTGACTAGGTACTTTCATTTTACTCTTTTATTCATTAATCACCTACTTGTACGAATAACTCTTTATTGGATGGAGCCAAGGGGGCTCGAACCCCTGACCTCTACGCTGCCAGCGTCCGTTAGATTATTAAATATGTTAAGATGGCTTAATTTAAGCTGTTTTAAGGAGATTGAGTTCACGAAGAAAAACCTCTTTTGATATCATATGTGAATTTTTGTGAACTTTTCAGGGTAAAGCACGTGGTCAATATTTAAAATGCTGATTAAACATATGTAATATTTTTCTAATGAAAATAAAAATTATTACACTCTATTCATTTGAATACATATAGTCTAGATTGGTTTAGATTAATCATAATACTGATATTTTTAAAGCTATGGATGCGCAAACACTTATTGCTTCAGCGATTCTATCTACTTTTGATACAATAAGGTGAAACCATATAGAAAAGGGTGGGTAAATTGAATAGAAAAGTGGCCATAAAACAATTGGAGTTAACACGCGGATCATTGCTGAAATTCTTGCAAACCATTGATGAATCAACAGCTATAAAGCAGCCGGATGGTTTTAATAACAACATTCAATGGCATATCGGCCATGTGCTAACTGCAGCAGAATCATTCATGTTCGGAAGAGCGTTTAAAAATCTACCCGAAAAATATCCAAGTCTTTTTGGAAAAGGAACAAAGCCATCTGAATGGACAGCTGATGCTCCGGCTATAGATGTCTTAATATCTCAGTTAGAACAACAAGCAGAACGCATCAAAGCAATTCCAGAAGAACGATTTGAAAAACCACTGCCAGAACCGTTCTTAGGATTGGAAACGGTTGGTGAGCTTTATGGATTAATGCTCTATCATGAAGCGGATCATATTGGACAAATGAAGGCGATGAAGCGTGTGATAGAAGCGGAAAAGTAAAAGATAGATTCATGTTATCGATCAAAGGTAAGAAATAAAACGCCTTTGTATGATTAAACGCTTTTAGGAATTAACCATAGTTAAGGAGGAGCATGCATGATCGTCGAAAAACAAGTTTTTGAGATAGAGGATTTTACATTTGAGGCAGGGGTTAGTTTACCAATTAAAATCGGCTATGAAACATACGGAGCTCTAAATGAGGACAAATCGAATGCGATTTTGCTTTGCCATTTTTTTAGCGGCAATAGTCATGTAGCGGGAAAATACCCCACAGATTCTGAAAGTGCAGAAGCAGGCTGGTGGGATACCATGGTTGGTCCCGGAAAAGCATTTGATACCAATCGCTATTTTATCATTTGTTCCGACGTATTGTGTAATGTAAGCGCGTATAATCCAACTGTCATAACAACGGGTCCTGCTTCGATAAACCCACGTACTGGTGAAAAATATGGTCTTTCTTTTCCCCAAGTAACGATTCGGGATTTTGTCAGGGTACAGTACGCCCTCGTAAAATCCCTGGATATAGATAGATTGTATTGTATAGCTGGACCATCAATGGGAGGAATGCAGGCTATACAATGGGCTGTGGATTACCCAGATGCTATGAAAAAAGTGATTTCCGTTATTAGCGGTGGGCGCATGCCTGCATATTCGGGAGTCATTCCGCTGCAAATAGGCATTGATGCGATTCGGATGTCACCTGAAGCAGGTCTACGCTTAGCGATCAAAATGATGACCTTCCAAAACCGGTCATTTGAAGAGATTGACCGATTATGGGGGCATCCTGTACCTGTTTCAGGACCACTGACCAGTTGGGATTGGGAACAACAACCACATAAATATTTCCAGGATTTGAATCAGTCTATTGAAAGTCGGATCCACGAGGTAGATCCGCAACACTGGCTGTATTTAACAAGGGCTAATCAGCTTTTTAACATCGAAGTGGGATATGGTTCTTACGATGAGGCGCTCTCAAGAGTGAAAGCAGAAGTATTAGCTGTGCCTGTTTCCAGTGATTTATTGCTCCCCCCTCACGAGAGCAAGGAGATGATTGACCGGTTACAAAGGTTAGGGAAAAAAGCCCATTACTATGAAGTAGTTACGGATGGTGGTCATCTAGCGGCGATAACAGAATACGAGAAATTTGTCGCACCGATAAAAAACTTTTTGGAAAAAGAATAGGCTCCGGATTGAAATGATGAGGTAGCGCCGATACCCTCATTCTTTGTTAAGGGTCTTTACAAACAACTTGAATTTGAAGTAGAGGACGAATATTTACTCGATGTCAAAAAAAAAGTAAAAATATAGTGTATGCCATCGGGGATGCTTCTGAAGTAGTTAGACGATATAAAAATAAATTAAACTTAACAAAAGAACATGGTGACTTTACTCAGTAAAGCCCTCATGTTCTTTAATTGAAAAATAGTATTACATTCCACCTGAAACACTAATGGTTTCGCCGGTTACTGCTGCTGCTCCATCAGAAGCCAGATAAATTGCTGCTGTACCAATCTCTGAAGGATGTACAAAACGCTTTAAATGCTGGCGGTTCAATATGTGTTTTAGTAATGCTTCTTCTTCAGAAGTTCCATCTTCCAAAGCTAATGCAGCAAGCTGATTCATAACTAACTCAGTTTTAACTGCTCCAGGCATAATTGCGTTAACAGTAATGCCATCATTAGCAGTTTCAATAGCTACTGTTCTAGTTAAACCAACAACACCGTGTTTAGCTGATACATAGGCAGTTTTGTATGGAGAAGCAAGTTTTCCATGGACAGAAGAGATATTAATAATTCTGCCATATTGCTGCTTCTTCATTAGTGGAACCACTTTCTTGGTCATCAGGAATGGGCCGGTTAACATAACATCCAGCAAAAGGTGCCATTTATCTGTTGGAAAATCCTCAACTTTATCGATATGCTGAAGTCCAGCATTATTAACCAATACATGAACAGTTCCCCGCTCAGATACAAGTTGGTCAATAAAGTTATTTACTGATTCTTCATCAGCTACATTTACTTGGTAACCTTTGGCATTGCTTCCTAGCGCCCTTGCACTTTTTATCGCGTCATCAAGATTTAAATCTCCGATTGCAACAAAATCACCATTTTTTACAAATGATTCGGCAATTGCATAACCAATTCCTCTTGCTGCACCAGTGACAATAACTGTTCTTTGTAATTGTTCTGTCATTTTGTATTCCTCCCCTTTGTTTGATGACATAATCGAAGTCATCACCTGCACTTTTATCTGGAGCATTTCTTTTATCTTGCAATTCTTATATTTTAATTCAAGATCATTTATTAGTAAAATACATATATGGAATAATATTTATAAAAAAAAACTATAAATGGAGGTTTTAAGATGGAAAGCCGTCATCTTGGATACTTTATCGAAGTAGCCAAACTACTAAGTTTTTCAAAAGCGGCAGAGAAACTCAATGTTACCCAGCCGACTCTTAGTAAAATGGTTAAAAATTTAGAGGAAGAACTTGATGTCCTTTTATTAGATCGTACTACAAAACACATGCAATTAACGGATGCTGGAGAGATTGTTTTGGAAGAAGCACAGGAAATCATAAACTTAATGAATAACATATCTTTCAAGCTTACAGATATGCTTAAAATTAAAAAGGGACATATAAAAATTGGGCTGCCTCCTGGTATTGGTTCTCTCTTTTTCCCTAAACTAATAAAAGATTTTCGGTGGTATTATCCCCATATTAATATTGAACTTAAGGAGGAGGGGGCGAAAAAGGTAGAAAAAATGATAGAAGAAGGAAGTATAGACTTCGGGTTTGCAGTTCTTCCTGTAAATGAGAATTTGTTTAACTCCCACCAGTTTGTTAAAAGTGAATTAAAGCTAATCGTCCATTCGGAACATCCATTGGCAAAGGCTGATAAGATACCTCTTGACAAACTTAAAAATGAACCTTTTCTCCTAATGCGCGAAGATTTCGCTGTACACTACCGGATAAGGGAGCACTGCATTCAAGCTGGGTTTAACCCAATCGTCATTTACGAAAGTTCCCAATGGGATTTCATTAGTGAGATGGTCGCCAATGGTCATGGTGTGGCTATTTTGCCTGAGCCTCTTTGTCAAAGGTTAGATCCATCCTTGATTAAAACCATTTCTATAAATGAACCGAAAATCCCTTGGGACTTAGCCATAATTTGGAGGAAAAATAAATATTTGTCTTATGCTACCCGGGAACTGTTAAAGTTTATTGAGTCAAATTTTCCTAACGAGTAACAGAGCATTACATCCTTAGTTAATATTTTATTCTATTTTGGAATATATGATATTCGTTTTATGTATTTTACCTATAGGTAAAATAGCATTAAACTGTTGATGAACAAAGAAAGGATGAATTTCATGTTAATTGAGGATGTAAAAAAACAGATTAGCACTCCACTTGGTGCACCAGCATATCCAAAAGGTCCCTATTTTTTCAAGAACCGAGAGTACCTTAATATTGTTTATCGCACTGATATGGATGCATTAAGAAAAATAGTACCTGAACCTTTAGAGATTGAAGAACCCCTTGTGAAATTTGAGATCATGTATATGCCGGATGTTACCGGTCTTGGTGCTTACACTGAATGTGGACAGGTAATTCCAGTAAACTTCAATGGAGAAAAAGGGGAATACCTTCATGCTATGTACGTAGATAATCATCCTGCCATTGCTGTTGGCAGAGAAGCGAGTGCTTATCCAAAAAAACTGGGTGCGCCAAAGCTTTTTATCGATTCTGACACCCTTGTTGGTACCTTAGATTATGGTCGTTTACGAGTGGCTACTGCAACCATGGGCTATAAGCACCAGCCTATTGACACAAGAATTGCAAGAGAGGAACTTACACGGCCGACCTTTATGCTTAAAATAGTACCTGATTTTGATGGGAAGCCAAAGGTTTGTGAACTTTTAAAAACTGAAATCTCGGATTTAACTATTCATGGTGCCTGGAGTGCCCCTGCAAGATTGCAGCTTTTTGAACATGCTCTTGCGCCAATGGGTGACCTTCCTGTTCTTGAAGTTGTCCATGCTTCTCATATTCTTACTGACCTTACACTTGCAGCTCCAAGAGTTGTATATGATTATTTGACAAACGATAAAGCGGAGAAAAATGAAGCAGCGAATTTTAAAAAGTAAAGTAGAAGGATCCTCATTGTAACAGGACCTATTCAGATATTTGAATAGGTCTATTTTTATAATTTAGGCTTTGTTAAATGATCATGTTGATTTTTCAACATTCAGCAAAACAACTCGCTTTCCGCGGACGAACGGTCGAGCCTCCTCGTGAAAAACCACACTGCGGGGTCTCGACTCGCTCGTTTTTCCGCAGGAGTCTCCTTGTTTTTGCTTCCTATCAACAACATCCGCTAACATAGCCATAATTTAAAAGGAGGGAATTCTATTATCTTGAATAACGAAGGATTAATAGTTGAGAAATTTTCGAAATATTTTACAGTTGTAATTGAATTCAATTTGTTTTAGTTCTTTGTTTTTAATCCCTCAATAACTATTTTTAACATCGGGATAGACAATGATTCCAAGGTTTGGTCTGTATCATGTATTCCCCAGTGGTAGATGATTACCATAAGAATTTGTGTTATTAGGATTGTCACTTCATTTAAGGATATTTCAGAATCAATGAATTTTCATTCTCTTGCTTCTTCTATTATGAACCGATAATTAAAAAAGTATGAATGTTCTTTTGAATCTAAAGCAGCACTATCAATCACTTTCATTAAATCTTTTCCCATTTCTTCTTCCAAAAAAACCATTAACTTTCGTATGAAAATAAATAGTTTTTCCTAGGGATCTATTTCTTTTTGAAAGATGGATAAGATTACACGAAAAACATCATTTGAACAATGGTTTTCTCCTATTTCATCAGAACCATTGCAGGAATACGTGGAAAACTAGCAATTAAATAACTATACAAAGAAGCTTCACAAGGCTTCATTTTTAAAACTACTGTTGTATGCACAACTGCACGAAAAAGTAAGAAGAAAGTCGTTTATGCCAATTTTTGTGATCTTGAAACCGAAAGTGAGCACGAGTAAAGAATTAAAAACAAAATAAAATTCGTAATATTAGACCGGTGAATTGACCGCTTCGCTGCTGACAAGTCTATTGTAGGTCAAAGAATAAGATAAATGAAAAAAACGTTGATTTCTCAACGTTTTCAATCGTGTATGGAGCCAAGGGGGATCGAACCCCTGACCTCTACGCTGCCAGCGTAGCGCTCTCCCAGCTGAGCTATGGCCCCTTGATCTATATTTTTCATAAAAATTCGACTATTTGCCGACATGATTTATTTTATCTCTTCTCGTCCCTATTCGTCAATCACTAATTTTTGAATTTACTTTTGATTTTTTCCATTGATTTCTTTCAAATAGCACCCTCTACAAGTCATCTTCCCTTCCAATTCTAAATAAGCTTTAATTTCAGTCATACCTTTTCTTTTAGGATAGATCATTTCTATATGAACCTTTTCTCCTCCTTCAATCTCTTTTCCACATTCGATGCATATTGGTTTATCCCCGAACATATTTGGATCCTCCTTCATTTAGACGTTAAATGAAATACGGACTAGAATCTCCAAAGTTTCACTTTAAAAAAGACTTTTTCTGGATACACTAGTGGTAAAAGGAGGTGTGCTGATTGGTGACATGGATCAGGATATTTTTTAGGTGGGCATTGTGGATCAGAATGTTAATAACTGTCTTGTTCATCTTGTACTTTTTCGGAGCGCTCATCCATTGGATTGAAGGGGAAACATTTCCAACAATTTTTGATGGGGTGTATTGGGCTGTCATCACAGCGTCGACTGTTGGCTATGGTGATCTGTTCCCACATACGATCGCTGGAAAATGGGTTGGGATTCTTCTGATTATCATTGGCGCTGGATTTATAACCACTTACTTC
>CAVSKA010000027.1:0-13539 GCA_963728315.1 uncultured Caryophanales bacterium | reverse complement strand
TAAAAAGCAAGGTCCTTGATAATAACTCCTACACCCGCTTTAGGAACACGATACTATTCTCGTGTGTCAGTCACTCTATCCTTCATGTATATAACTCGTTCTGTTCCTACTGGAGAAAAACGAAAAGACAACTGGACAACTTTTTTTCTTGATCAATCACCTTGACGTTTAGCTGACACAATCAGCTTGTATAGTATTGATTGTGGAGAGGCATGATTAAAAGATCTCCATATTTCAATGACCAGGAGGCAAAATAATGATGAAAAAGAAAAAGAAATTGTCTTTAGCTTTGAGTAGTGTTATAACAATCGGAATTTTAGGTTCGGTCCCTGCTTTTGCAGCAACTAATCCCTCAGCAACCGTATCACAAGCTACTGGAACTCCTTCAGGAGAAAAACATGAAGGTCATCAAAAAGGTTTTAAAGATTTGCTCCCTCCAAAAATGAGTGCTGATCAATTAAAAAAGAAAGCTGAAAAACTCGGAATCAAAACGTCAGGAAAAGATACAGCTACTCTTTCAAAGAAATTCGTGATGCTCAAATCAAAAAAGAAGCAAAAAAACTTGGGATCTCTACAACGGGAAAAGATACGGACACGCTCTTTAAAGAAATTCGTGACGCTCAAGTCAAAAAAGAAGCAAAAGAACTTGGGATCTCCACTACTGGGAAAGATACGGACACGATCTTTAAAGAAATCCGTGATGCTCAAGTCAAAAAAGAAGCAAAAGAACTTGGGATCTCCACTACTGGGAAAGATACAAAAGCTCTTGCAAAAGAAGTTCGTGATGCCCGTATTCTTAAAGATGCTAAAGAGCTAGGTATCTCTACTACCGGGAAAGATACAAAGGCTCTTGCAAAAGAAGTCCGTGATGCCCGTATTCTTAAAGATGCTAAAGAGCTAGGTATCTCTACTACCGGGAAAGATACAAAGGCTCTTGCAAAAGAAGTTCGTGATGCCAAAGTTCTTGCCGCTGCAAAAAAGCTTGGAATTGTTACAACTGGGAAAAACACTCGCGAATTAATGGATGAGATCATGACGAATCATCCTGACGAGGCAAAAAGTTTAGGATTGTTCCCAGATAAAAAAGCCTTCAAAGGGCCAGCATTTAAAGGTCCCCGAGGAAATTTTCATGGGCCAAAACGTGAAGGATTAAGAGGTCTTAAAGGTGGACCTAATTTTGATAAATCAAGAGATAGAGCGAATTTAAATTCGAATGATTCAAACAAGGAAAAAACGATCGTCAATTAAAGGATATATGAATGACAAAAGCGAACTGTTAATTATTAGACAATTGAATGTTATTTTTTGAGTCCTCGATAACCCCGATCGAGGACTCTTTTAACGATTGACAAGCAACTGCTAAAAGGAGGAGGATAGTCATATGAAAACAATCTTAATTGTGGAAGACGAAGTAGCGATTAGCCAAGTATTGAAGGTTTATTTAAGGAAAGCAGGGTATGAGGTTGTCCAAGCTTACGATGGAAACGAGGCAATTACACTGTTTCATTCAACTAAGCCTTCACTCATTCTTTTAGATGTGATGTTACCGGGACTAAATGGGTGGAATGTGTTAAAAGAAGTGAGAGAGAAGAGCTCTTGCCCTATAATCATGTTAACGGCTCTAGGAGAAATCGATGATCGTCTTTCTGGATTCCACAGTGGTGCAGACGATTATATCTCAAAACCTTTTATTGCAGACGAAGTCATCGCCCGTGTTCAAGCTATATTAAGAAGATCTCATCTTCTTGATGATCAAGTTAGTAGGATTAAGCAATTCGGGAGTTTAAAAATAAATAGAGAGTCTCACAGTGTATGGTTAAATGGCGCAGAACTTTCTCTAACCCCACGAGATCTTTCTCTTTTCATGTTTCTTGCCGATCATCCTAACCAAACGTTTACTAGAGATCAGTTGATTGATCACGTATGGGGCATCGATTACGATGGAAGCGATCGTGCTGTCGATTTGTCGATTAAACGAATAAGAAAACTCTTTCAAAATTGGTCAGTAAACGAAGGCGAAATCAAAACACTTCGGGGATTGGGGTATCAGTTCTGTGTTTACGAGTAATCAACCTAAGAAAAGAACGTTATTACGTTATTGGACAACTCGATACCTTTTAACTCTATGTATTGGACTTCTTATTATCACGATCGTATCTGTCTTTTGGATTCGGCATAATACTCTTCAAAGCAACCTTCAGTTTACTGGTTTTATTGCTGATGATATTGCTGATCGTATTATATACAACAACGTTGATACTCCTCCTGAACCAAGAGGAAAGAATTTTATTTTAAAATCCGCTGAAGAGAGATTTTTAAACAATCATACCCATCCGAAAATTTATATATTAGATACCAATGGAAAAATCGCATTTCAAAACAGACCACCAAATGAAGGTATTCAAAAAGAAAACTTGCAGTCATTTATTTCAAATAAAAAAGAAGTAGAAAAAGTAACTTTACCTAACGAACTTGAAAACCCATATTATGTAGTAAAAAGAAAGATCATGCTAGATGGGACTTTGCTTGGATGGGTCATTATTATCCAAACAGAGCAAGAATTGATTCATGTCGAAAATGAGTACCATTTACTCTCCATCTCCATTGTCAGTATGACCGTTCTTGGCTGGCTTGCCATTTATTTTCTCACTAGAAGTTTAACACAGCCAATTAAAATGGTTTCAGAGGCTGCAAAAAAGGTGCAAGAAGAAGATTACAATATTGTATTAAATGAAAATGTTCAAGAACTTGAAATTTATGAGCTTGTTACTTCCTTTAAGCAAATGGTTCAAAGATTAAATCAGCTTGAATCATTGCGTACAGAACTATTAGCTGGCGTTACTCATGAGTTAAAAACACCTGTCACCTCCATTAGTGGACTTATACAGGCTGTTAAAGATGGAGTAGTGCAAGACGATGAAGCTAAAGAATTTTTGCAAATGTCTTTAATTGAAGTTAGCCGGATGCAGAAAATGGTCGAGGACTTGCTAGATTTCAACTCTTTCTCAGCAAAATCCGTTCCACTTAGAAATGAAAAAGTAATGATTAACGATTTAATGAGAGAAATCATTCATCAGTGGCAATCTGCGCTGAATAATAAAGACATTCGAGTTGAGAGTAACTTCCTCATTGAAAATGAAGAATTGTGGTTAGATCCACTCCGAGTTCAACAAATTATTGTGAACTTGCTGAACAATGGTATGCAAGCAATGAACTTTAGTGGAAAGCTCCGTATCACGCTCAATAAAGTGCTAGATCAAACGCTTGAAATCGATATACGTGATGAAGGAACAGGGATACCAGCCGAAGAACAAAATCGCATTTTCGAACGGTTCTTTCGTGGTGAAAGCAAAAAATACGCTGTAAGGGGGCTTGGACTTGGTTTACCCTTTAGTAAAATGTTAGCTCAAGCCTTAGATGGTAACCTTATTTTAAAAGAAAGCTCGATTGAAGGAACTACTTTCACCCTCTGTCTACCGATATCTAAAAATAGTGAGATCTAGAAGCAGTAGAATTCAGACGATCGAGTCACTCCTCTTTTCTCTTTTATTACAACCAAAAAGAGGTTGGGACAAAAGTATTTTAGGTAAAGAAAAATCCGAACGATATAGCGAAATTCTAAGTGGATTTTTCGTATTCGTTCGGATTTTTTCACTTTATTATTTTATTCGTTTAAATCAATTCCATCATTAGAAATCAGTTCTTACAAGTCAAACATTTTATTCGATTGAAGTGGCAGACGGCGACTCCTGGGGAATAGCGAAGACGGCGAAAACGAGAATCGAATGATGAAAGAATAGTCACCTGTAAGGTTGTCATTTCAGATTGAGGAAATAAAGCATGAAATGGACTAAGTTAAGAAATGATCCGACTTTAAACTTGGGCATTTTAGTTCTGTCCCAGCCTCTTTTGGTTGATAAATATTTTATTAAAAAATTATGTTTGCTATTAAAGGTATAGCTTGGCGATATAAATAACAGACTTGAAGAGATCACAAAAGATGTTTTTCTGCCCAAAAAATTTGTTAAATAACAAAAAAACTTGGTTCTCTAAAAAAGAGAACCAAGCTTAGATCGACCAGTTTTTAGCGTACACCTTTCATTGCTCGTTGAAGCATAGGTGACATCATAAATAAAATAATTCCTAGAATAACTGCAGCTATACCCATTCCTCCGAAGTAAAGCACTTCTGTTTCTGGGTGATACAATTTAACGAGCTGTGCATTCAATGCTTGCGCAGCAGCATTTGACAAGAACCAAAGACTCATCGTTTGGGCTGAGAAAGCGGCTGGTGCCAGTTTCGTTGTTGCTGACAATCCGACTGGAGAAAGCAATAGTTCTCCGATTACAGCTAAGAAGAAGCTTAATACTAACCAAAATGGGCTTACTACATGTAAAGCTGTTCCGTGTAGGTAAGCAGGGATCATCATAATTAAGAACGATAGCCCAGCGAAAACAAGTCCGTAAGCAAATTTCTTAGGTGTCGATGGTTGACGATTTCCAAGTTTAACCCATAGACCAGCAAACATTGGTGCAAGTGCAACAATAAACAATGGATTTAATGATTGGAACCAAGATGATTGAATCTTAAAACCACCCAAATTTAAATTTGTACGTTTATCTGCATAGACAGCTAATACGTTTGAACCTTGCTCTGCAATCGCCCAAAACATAACAGCAGCGATAAATAAAGGTATATAAGCAAGCAAACGCGATTTTTCTGTTACTGTTGTTTTCTTACTGCGGTACATGACAATGAAGTAAAGCGTTGGAATAAGGATTCCAAAAATACTCACAAATGTAGTAAATACTTCTATTGTTAATGTACTTGTCATAATTCCAACTGTAACAAGAATAGCAAGAACGACTGCACTGATTGCAAAAATAGTGAAAACTTTCTTTTTCTCTTCCTTAGCAAGAGGATTCGGTATAGCTGATCCAGCTAAGCCCAGGCTTTTCTTTTTCGTTGCTACGAAGACAACCAACCCGATGAACATTCCAATCGCAGCAAGACTAAATCCTAAATGGAAGTTATACTTTTGTCCAATTGTACCAACTATAAGTGGTGCAATAAACGCCCCTAAGTTAATTCCCATGTAAAAGATACTAAATCCTGCATCACGACGTGTGTCGTTATCAGAATACATATCGCCGACTACTGTTGAAACATTTGGTTTTAATAAGCCAGTACCAATTACGATTAAAACCATTGAAATAAATAATCCAGTCAAACCAATTGGCAAAGCCAAAACGACGTGACCTAGCATGATTAAAATCCCACCATAAAACACGGTTTTCGTCGATCCGAATAATCGATCCGACATCCACCCGCCAATAACCCCGGACATATATACTAGTGAACCATAGACAGACATAATTGAAAGTGCGGTCGTCTGATCAATTCCTAATCCGCCTTTTGTCACATTATAGTACATGTAGTAAAGAAGAATCGCTCTCATTCCATAATACGAGAAACGCTCCCAAAATTCTGTAAAAAACAAAGTAAACAATCCTCTAGGGTGTCCAAAGAAACCTGTTTGCGGGACACTCTGAGCGATCTTGTCGCTGTCTCTAGTTGTCATAATAAATCTCCCTTTTTAAGTCTCTAGTAGCTAAGTACCTACCGAAAATAATTAAATGAAAATAATAAATAATGTAAATACAATAATAGCTTGATGAAAATTGGCTGTCAATGTTAAAAAATTACGTTATTCTGCGATTAAATCGCATTATCTCCCTCGGTTTTGAAAAAAAAGAGATCAGAACCACTCAAAAATGTAAGCGGTTCCTGATCCGAATGGTGGTGTTAAATATTACCTGCTTTGAAAATAACGAATCCTTCTTTTTGATATTTCCTTACAGCTTTCCCATCTACCTTCTCAATTATTAAATTTGAATTGTTATTTTTTTGTCGCAGATAGTAATAAAAATAGCGGAATGCGCATTCTTCTTTTGTATTCCTCTTGGTTCGTAAAATCTTCCTCGTGTGGCTTAGGTTCTCGGAGTGTTTCGATAACAAATCCTGATTGTTGTAACATCATGAAATATTCTTCAATGGTCCGATGATATTTAACGACATCTTCTCCAATCCAGGCTTCCGTTCTTTTCCCACTATAAAAATAATCATCTACGATCCAACTCGATCTTTTTCCTTTCCCATGCTGCTCTTCCATAAAAGCAGTTGTTAACGGATGTTGTACACTGAAAACAAGTCGCCCTCCTTCTTTTAATGTTGAATAAATGCGCTTTGAAATTTGTTGAAAATCTTCTATGTAGTGAAGTACTAATTGAGAAACAACAATATCATATGTTGAATTTGGGAAATCATACTCCTCTAAATTAGAAAAATCAATTGTCCCTATAGTGTTTTTTAAATTTATCAAGGCTTTTTCGTACATATTAGTTGAGCCTTCCACACCTTTATACGAGAAGCAACCACTTTCGATTAAGTCAAGAGCGAGTGAAGCATCTCCACATCCAAGGTCAAGAATTTTTTTCCCCCTCACGTCTCCTAATAAATCCAGTGTCGCTGGTTTTTCAATTAAAAGATTTGGGCTCTCAGCTCTATACCGTCTTTCCATATACCGATTAAAAAATTTTTGATCATTGTAAGCCGCTGAACCCTTATATTCCATTTTAATTCCTCCCTTTGCACGAAAATCATTCAATCTAAAGACGAAAAGATGTTTTCTAACTTAGATAAATCTTTAGAATATTACCATTAAACGGAAATTTACACAATAATAAACGCACAATCTCTTCTCTTTTCAAATAAGCTAACCTACTTGAAAAGAGGAATAAGATTGTGCTTTTCTCCTTAGGCAACTACCTTTTAACTATGCTCAACGTATAAGGTTGAATGCTTGCGTTCCCGTAATAATCACGCACTTTTATCGAGTATTTCCCTTTTTTCAAATTGATCGGTAGGACTTCACTTTGTCCAGAAGGGTAGTAGTCAGACGTTGTGATTTGTTTTCCATTTTGATATACGGATAAAACACCATCAATTTCTCTACCTCCATCTAATGAAAGATAGCCTTGGAGGGATGAATCCTTGACTTCAAACGAGTACCAATCCTCATCACCGTAGGGAACACCTGAATTTAGATTACCCTTAGCACTCCATTGTGTTGAACTAATTTTTTTCAAGGAAAGAGGTTTTGATGGAATATTATTTTTTACGATTGAACCTGCGTCTTCATCTTTTGAAGAGGTTTGAGCTATTGTTAAATGATATGGAACAAGAGAAAATAGTTGTTCGTCAGCAAACATCGCGAATGTTTGAATGATATATTTTTTCCCTTTCTCTACTTTGAAGGACCCGTAAACACTGCCTGGTTCTTGGAATAGGCCTTTTGAAATGACACTCGACTTTTCAGTGTCAACTTCATCTAGCTTTCTATTTTTATTTACGTCTTCGTAAATAAGGACAACCCCATACATAGGAGAAAACAGTTCACTTGGTAAGCTTTTCAACAGTTTTTCACTTGCTTTTCCTCTTTCAAAAAAGACGCTGTAAATACTTGATTGTTTTCCTTCTAAATAGTAAGTGTCGCTATCATTTGGCAAAGCAAAGTTTGCACTAAATTTAGTAGAAGGAAGATTTTGCACTTTTTGATCATTGTCTCTTTTTTCGTACTGGTCATCCGGGTTTGCTAACAATTGTTTAGAGCTTAATGAATAAGGATTCATGCTTAATCCTGATCCAAAGGAAGGCATATAATGCACAAAGTACGTTTCTCCTTCTTTCAGGCCAGTATATATATTTTGATTCATTTCCATGCCATACCAATCATATTTAACATTTTGCCCAATTGGGTTCAACATGACGACGGGCTTTCCTTCTTCGTCTATACTATTATCCACTTTTAGAATCTCTACAAATGGAATGTCTGTTTTAGAATTCACTGTTTTAAACTGGTAAATTCCTGTTTGTGAAGCCGTCAGCTTATACCAATCTTCGTCTGCTTGTGATTGGATATATCCATTTTTCGTTTGCCCAATTTCATATGGTAGAGCTGCATCCGAAATGTAGTTGAAATAAGATTCTGGATCTTCATATTGATCTGGCATACTTTCCGAATCACCACTGGCCTTTTTAATAAGTGCTTGGTTCATTTTGATGGTCGTTTCTGATGGAGTACCTTCTTCTCCTTTATCGCTACTTTCACCTTTCATTGGATAACCATCTTCGTCTGGTGGCAAAATCTTTCCTTCAATCTTTACTGTATAAGGAAGCATGGATGACTTCACTTTGTTTTTATCCATTCCTATTTGCCCCATAAATCCAAACAAATCTTCATAGCCCATATCCATGAGTGCCTTACTGGTCACTTTTACAAGGTATTGTGAGTGAGGAGTGGTCGGAAATATAAGCGTTTCTCCTTCACTTGCACCGTTGCTATTCGCTTGAAAATCTCCTGAAATATCATCAAGTGAAGGGATATTAATAGGTCCAGGTTCTTCTTTTTCATCTGATTGGGTAGACTCAGTTGTCGTTTCAGTTTGTTCTCCTTCGCTAGGAGGTACTAAATTCGCCATATTATAAACTTCGATACCAGTATCTAATCCTGGAATTCCTGAGATTGATACCTTTGATATTTGTTCATTTCGCGTACTAAACAAGAAGAAATCATCGTCACCATCAGCACCAATTAACTGCATAGAATCAGCTCGGTAAGGTAGCACAGATACTTTTGTTGGCATGTCTAAAGTGGAGTCATCTTCTGGCAATTGGTCTTGTCGTTTAATAGAAAGACGATAATTTGAAAACTTTTTAGTTGAGTCATCGTAGCTACCATTTACATCTTTAACTCCAATCGCCATTGTTCCAGTAAATGGAGCTTGCATCATTTTCCCTTCTTCCTTTCCAGCTCCGACATCATTCACTTCTACCAATTGCTGCATATCAGATGCATAGAAGTGAATCATCAATTTATAGTCGTAAGAAGGCATGCCTTTAAGTAGGGTTTGAATAGATTCACCCTTTGTGACAGGGAATTGAACCCAATGTTGGTCAAAAGGTGTTGTAACTGCTCCTTGTTTTTCAATCGAATGATCAAAGGCGAGTTTTTCAGCTTTAATTAAAATCTCTTTTTTCGTCCAATTGTCTTTTACAAACGGGGGAATTTTTTTAATATCATATTTAAGGACTCCTATCGGATTGACAAGTCCATTCCCAAATTTTAAATCGCGTCCTTTCTCACCAAAATCCGTCGCTGTATGCGCTAAAACATACTCAACTTGTGCTGGTTTTAGAGTAGGATACTTAGATAAGAGAAGGGAAGCAACTCCTGCAACAATCGGAGACGCCATCGAAGTGCCGCTTAGAGTTTGAAAGCTTGATTTTTTCTCATAATCAAAAATAGGAGCGTAAATATCTTCTCCTGGTGCGACGAGATCCGTTGAAGCACCATAACTAGAAAAAGAGCTTAGCTTCTTATCTTTATTCATTGATCCAACTCCGATAACACCTTCGTAGCTTGCAGGATAGTTTGGGACATCGTTTCCTTCATTCCCTTCAGCAGCTACAATCGTTACACCTTTATTAATCGCAGTTTCAACAGCTTCTTGTAACACAGGAGAAGAAAGTGAAGAGCTAAGACTCATATTAATCACTTTTGCTCCATGATCTGCTGCGTAGAGAATGGCTTGGGCAACGGTATAGTCATTTGTTACAAAGTCACGATCAAATACGTCGATCGGAAGAATTTTCACGTTCGGATTGATGCCATATCCACCAATACCATTTCCTTTTTTTGCAGCAAGAATTCCGGTCACATGAGTTCCATGAGCGTCAGGAGCGGTCTGATTCATTGGGTTAATTACATTATAGCTCGGTAGAAACAGTCCTTTTAATTCAGGATGGTTTTGATCAATTCCTGTATCAATAATCGCAACCGTGACTTTATTTTTCCCAGCTAATTTTTGAGCTTCAGCAATATTCAATAAGGAAAGTTGGTACTGATCCTTTGCTTTCGGGTCTGTTTCCATTGAATCGTTTTTAAACGTAACGCTTCGATTTACGGAAAGAACCTTCCCATTTTTCTGATAGCTATTAATCGCTTTTTGTAAGTTTTTCTTGTTCTTCACTTTTACTACGATAGAATTTAACTTTTCTACTTTTTCAATTACATATGTACCCGCCCGTTGATGATCGAGTGCTGAGAGTGGTTTATCGTACTTAATAACAAGGCTGTCTTCGCTCAGAGGAGGGGCCATCGTTTCATCTATATTCGATGACCGGTCCTGTACCATTGCAATTTGCGGACTTTTTGCTAGTACATTCCAATTTGGTAGTAAGGGTGATGCCACTAATGAAATTCCCAATCCTACTGATGCAATTCTTTTTATAACAGCCTTCATAAACACTCCTCATTTCTATTTGACTACCAATAGTATATAGGTGTCAACAGGAGTTGGAAATATTTTCTTGTCGATTAATTTTGATTTATTTCGCGCCTCACAATTAGATGAATCAACTTTTAAGATCTTTAACATTATTTCTTTATGACGCCACTGCTTGTCCCTCTTAATACTTCATCCCCATTTTGATTTCGATAAGTAAAAATGAGTGCGACTCTTCGGTACCTTTCTAGTGGTGTGATTTCGGTTACTGTGAGATCACACGTAAGAGTACCTCCAGAAAATACAGGTCGTAGAAATTCATTCGTCATTTCCCGCGCAATAAAATTAAGATCTCCACCAATTTCCGTACCAATACTTGCCGTTCATATACCAAGTACCATTAATCGACCTTGTTCATCTTTATTCATATGAGGAGCTCCATTGTCCCCTGACAGTAGAGCAAAATCTAAGATCTCTTTTTCTAAAATGTTCTGCTCCAAGACAAAATATCTCCTACTTTTATTTGCACTTAATCATCTCCTATATTGATGAATTGCCTCTTTTTATTTAGGTTGCCATTCGAAAAAGAGAAAGAATATACTGGTTATTGATCTGCCATATAGTCGTCTTTATTGATTATCTCCATAATGTTTACTTTATTATCGATGTCCAAGCTGATCCGTGCCATCAGCTCTTTTACAGTTTCTACTCGACTCAATTGACAACTCTGTCCTGCCCAAAGAGACATCCACTCTGAACGTCCTTGCTTAGCCGCTTCTTTACGTATGGGACTAGTTAGAGCATTCTGAATGGGATAGTCAGGAATACAATCAATATGACTTTCCATTTTCTCTATGAATTCATTTTTTATTCCTCTGGCTGATTTCCCGCTAAAAACAGAAGTCAGGACCGTGTCATTTCCTCTACTTTTAAGTATCGCTTCCTTATGAAGAGGATGAGCACCACTTTCTACACATGTAACAAAAGCAGTACCCATTTGAACGGCTTGAGCTCCTAGAATTAGAGCAGCTAATACTCCTCTTCTATCCCCTATTCCACCAGCAGCAATGACAGGGATCTTCACTTGATCAACAACTTGTGGAATGAGCGACATCGTACCGATCATTGGAGTTTCACTTGAATCATTAAATGCTCCACGATGGCCGCCTGCTTCACTTCCCTGAACTACAATCGCATCCATTCCAGCTTTTTCGTTGATCAACGCTTCTTCAACGGTTGTTGCTGTACCAATGACAATTATCCCCGCTCGTTTTAACCGATGAATGATTTCTTCAGTAGGTATGCCAAATGTAAAACTACACACAGAAACTTTATGTTCTAACAGGAGATCAATTTGCTGTTCAAATAATCGATGGTCACTGACTTTTATATTTGAAGGAGGAGCAATACCCAATTCTTTTCTAAATGGTTCAAGAAGATCGTTCGCTTTATTCAGTTCTTCATTCGTTACATGGGTATCTTCCGGCACAAACAGATTTACACCAAAATGACCTGATGTTAAATTTTTTATAGCAGTTAGGTGTTCATTCATTTGTTCAATCGTCATATAGCCCGCGCCCAGTGTTCCAAGAGCACCAGCATTCGAAACAGCTGCTACGAGCTCCGGTGTCGTTACTCCACCGGCCATTCCAGCTTGTATAATTGGATGTTCTATTCCTAATTTTTGGAGAAATTGATTGTGCTTCCACATGGTGTTCAGTCCTTTCATAACCATTTAGATTTAAACAAATCGAACAGAAATCCAATCTTCTATTGGCTCATAGCCGATCTCCATGTAAATTTTGTTGGATGTAGGATTGTCAAGATCTGTATATAAACTTGTTGTTGCGTAACCATGGTCAAGTAAATGCTGTGTTAAAGCAGAAACACAATCAGAAGCGTACCCTTTTCTGCGCTTACTTAAGGGTGTGAAGACGGAATTGATTGTTGCATTTGTTTTAGTTGGTCTTGCCGCATTTGCCATCGAAACAAGTGTACCTTCTTTTTCCCAGCCGTAAAGGTTCCCTCTATCGATCATATTAATAGCCTTCTCTTCTGCTGCCTCTTTTGAGATTGGATCATGAATATCTAGACAGAATTGAAAAACCCATTCTTTTACAAGCACCTTTTCCTCTATTTCCACTCGTCGTAAATATCCTTTTTCACTTGGTCTTTTTTTTACCTTTTCTAACTTGTAAAGTCTTTGATTCATCGATTGATTAATTGTTTTACCGAGTTCCTTTGCAATCGATAAAGTTGATACTCTTTCTCCTACTATCCCTGGGATCAATACCTTTTCGCTTAGTAAAATTTGAGCAACTTCTTTGAGCTCTAGTTCAGTAACATCCATTAATTTTGAAAAAATAACTTGTTGAGGGATCGTTTGCAAAAATAAAAACAAGACAGTACCTTCCTTTATAATGGCTCCCATCATGATCGGCTGGTCCTCTTCTTTATTATTTAATAGAATCCCTAAAGGTAGGTTATTAGAGACTTCATTTTTTTCTAATAACGGTCGTGCAAATTCCTTAAATGTCTTTAAATCATCAAATTTCACAAAATCCATGTTGACTCCCCATTTCTCTACTTTGTCTATCGTTTCTAAGTTCTCGAAAATAAATGAATATCCTCTTTCTTTATATAAAGGTTATGTTAGCGGATGTTGTTGATAGGAAACAAAAACGTCGTGAACCCGAAGTGTGGTTATTGAGGGCACTGAAAAAGTCCTGTGGGAACATTAATGCCCGTATAAGCCCTGTATTTCCGTTCCAGGCAGACGCTTTCCGCGGGCACGGCTTCAATCTCCTCGTCACTGCACTGCGTTCCTGCGGGGCTTTCAGCTCGTGCTGTTCCCGCAGGAGTCGCTGCCTTTCACTCCCATTCAGTAACGGTTTAAAAAAACGCTCTGATCCAACTTCGCTTTAAAGAAGAAGAAAACAAAAATCGTTTTGTTGATTTCGAATCTGGGTGTTCCTTTTTCATTTGCAGATTTTCAATCTTGAAAGTTGGACCTTTTCAGTGTCCTCGTGGTTTTTCACGACTATTCTCGACCGTTCGTCCACGGAAAGCGAGTTGTTATGCTGACTGTAGAATAATCAACATAATCATTTAACAAAGCCTATATAAAAAAAGAGACACGATAATCCGTCTCTCTTCTGTCACTTAAAACGTATTTAAAAATTGGACAATCAAG
>CAVSKA010000026.1:0-67238 GCA_963728315.1 uncultured Caryophanales bacterium | reverse complement strand
CAGCTAAGGTCCCCAAGTTTACGTTAAGTGGAAAAGGATGTGGAGTTGCTTAGACAACCAGGATGTTGGCTCAGAAGCAGCCACCATTTAAAGAGTGCGTAATAGCTCACTGGTCGAGTGACTCTGCGCCGAAAATGTACCGGGGCTAAACGTAACACCGAAGCTGTGGATTGACACCTTAGGGTGTCAGTGGTAGGAGAGCGTTCTAAGTGCTGTGAAGTCAGACCGGAAGGACTGGTGGAGCGCTTAGAAGTGAGAATGCCGGTATGAGTAGCGAAAGAAGGGTGAGAATCCCTTCCACCGAATGCCTAAGGTTTCCTGGGGAAGGCTCGTCCGCCCAGGGTTAGTCGGGACCTAAGCTGAGGCCGAAAGGCGTAGGCGATGGACAACAGGTTGATATTCCTGTACCACCACTTCATCATTTGAGCAATGGGGGGACGCAGGAGGATAAGGAAGCGCACGGCTGGATATGTGCGTTTAAGCAGAATGGCGGTAGATGAGGCAAATCCCATCTACACTACGCGAAGCTGTGATGACGAGGGAAATTTAGTACCGAAGTTTCTGATTCCACACTGCCAAGAAAAGCCTCTAGCGAGATGAACGGTGCCCGTACCGCAAACCGACACAGGTAGGCGAGAAGAGAATTCTAAGGTGAGCGAGCGAACTCTCGTTAAGGAACTCGGCAAAATGACCCCGTAACTTCGGGAGAAGGGGTGCTCTGGTAGGGTGAAAGCCCGAGAGAGCCGCAGTGAATAGGCCCAGGCGACTGTTTAGCAAAAACACAGGTCTCTGCAAAGCCGCAAGGCGAAGTATAGGGGCTGACGCCTGCCCGGTGCTGGAAGGTTAAGGGGAGTGCTTAGCGCAAGCGAAGGTGCGAACCGAAGCCCCAGTAAACGGCGGCCGTAACTATAACGGTCCTAAGGTAGCGAAATTCCTTGTCGGGTAAGTTCCGACCCGCACGAAAGGCGTAACGATCTGGGCACTGTCTCAACGAGAGACTCGGTGAAATTATAGTACCTGTGAAGATGCAGGTTACCCGCGACAGGACGGAAAGACCCCGTGGAGCTTTACTGCAGCCTGATATTGAATTTTGGCACAGCTTGTACAGGATAGGTAGGAGCCTTTGAAACCGGAGCGCTAGCTTCGGTGGAGGCGTTGGTGGGATACTACCCTGGCTGTGTTGAACTTCTAACCCACATCCCTGATCGGGATGGGAGACAGTGTCAGGCAGGCAGTTTGACTGGGGCGGTCGCCTCCTAAAGAGTAACGGAGGCGCCCAAAGGTTCCCTCAGAATGGTTGGAAATCATTCGTAGAGTGTAAAGGCACAAGGGAGCTTGACTGCGAGACCTACAAGTCGAGCAGGGACGAAAGTCGGGCTTAGTGATCCGGTGGTTCCGCATGGAAGGGCCATCGCTCAACGGATAAAAGCTACCCCGGGGATAACAGGCTTATCTCCCCCAAGAGTCCACATCGACGGGGAGGTTTGGCACCTCGATGTCGGCTCATCGCATCCTGGGGCTGTAGTCGGTCCCAAGGGTTGGGCTGTTCGCCCATTAAAGCGGTACGCGAGCTGGGTTCAGAACGTCGTGAGACAGTTCGGTCCCTATCCGTCGTGGGCGTTGGAAATTTGAGAGGAGCTGTCCTTAGTACGAGAGGACCGGGATGGACGCACCGCTGGTGTACCAGTTGTTCTGCCAAGAGCATCGCTGGGTAGCTATGTGCGGAAGGGATAAGTGCTGAAAGCATCTAAGCATGAAGCCCCCCTCAAGATGAGATTTCCCATCACTTTAAGTGAGTAAGATCCCTGAAAGATGATCAGGTAGATAGGTTCGAGGTGGAAGTGTGGCGACACATGGAGCTGACGAATACTAATCGATCGAGGACTTAACCATGATGAAACAAACGGCATACTTTGGCCGTGTCTGATATCAGCCTGCTTTATCCAGTTTTGAAGGAACAACCGTTCCTTAGTTGTCTGGTGGCATTGGCGAAGAGGTCACACCCGTTCCCATCTCGAACACGGCAGTTAAGCTCTTCAGCGTCGATGGTAGTGAGGGGTCTCCCCTTGTGAGAGTAGAACGTTGCCAGGCAATTGGAAGACATGCAGATGCATGTCTTTTTTTGTGTTTAATTTTAGGTTTAATCGTTTGTTCTAGTGTAATGTGATCCGTTCAAATGATGTTGTGTCATTCGATTCTGATTTTTATTTTATAGGACTTTAATCGCATTGTTACCACCATTTATAGGAGGGTGGGGAGGAACAAAGAAATCTAGGACCCAAGTGAAGGAGCCCCGGAATGTACAACGTACATGAGGAGTAAGTGAACGAAGAGGACGAAGAGTTCTGCCGTTCATCGTCAGCCGAAGTTCGAATACGGCAGTGTAAGCTCGCGCGTCGATGGTAGTGAGGGGTCTCCCCTTGTGAGAGTAGAACGTTGCCAGGCAATCGGAAGACATGCAGATGCATGTCTTTTTTTGTGTAATTTTATATTTAATCAATTTATCGTCTAATTCCGGCTCCTTTCGGATGGTTTCCACCAGTTCATATGAGGGTGGCGGAGTTAAGAAATCTTAGACTGAACATGTTAGTTTTACTATGTGTAATAATGATTAATTAAAAATGTACAATCCGTCTCATTTTCTTCGAGCAACTTTACATGGAGAGAGGGGATGTTAGCTTTGTCAGTCGGATTCAAATATTGATCGTGCTAGTTTCATGGTTCGAGATCATGCTCGTAGAGGCTCCATGTCAAGTTAGGATGATCCCACAATTAAATGACATTCATTTTTCCACATTCATCTTTGTACATCTCTATATCGTCATAGATGTATCATCTTATTTTGATATTTACAGTTTATTCTACGATGGTCAAAATCCCGTCTTGTTTTTAGAAATTTAGAGGATTGATAAGTTTCCCTATTTCTAACTCTCCTCCAACCAAGCTCTATTACCTCTTTTTAGTTTAAATCTTCTCCATTTCGTGAAAAACGGTTCTTTATATATGAAAAGGTCTTTTCTAGCTGGATTTCTAAGGTCGGTTTTGTTGAAAATGAGCACTCTAGATTGGTTTACTCGCGTTACAGCTCTGTTTACTCGCGTTACTGACATATTTACTCGCCTTATAGCCTACTTATCTCTCCTTACAAGTCAATTTACTAGCCGATGGCCAAAAATCGCTTCCTACCTTTATAATTTTAGAAAATTGATAAGTTTCCAGATTCCTACTTTTTCTCAAATAGAACTCTATTACCTCTTTTTAGCTGAAATCTGGACAGTTTTGTGAGAAAATACCCCTTTCTAATTGAAATATTATTTTCGAGACAGATTTCTGAGTTCGGTTTTGTTGAAAATGAGCAATCTAGATTGGTTTACTCGCCTTACAGCTCTAATTACTCGCGTTACAGATTTACATATTTTACTCGCCTTACAGCCTACTTATCTCGCCTTACAAGGCTATTTACTATCCGATAGTCAAAAATCCTTCTGAATTTTAGAAATTTAGACGATTAACGAGTTCTATCTGCATCGACAGGAGAAGATCGAATATGACAGTTTGATCTTACACTTCGATGGTAGTGAGAGGTCTCCCCTTCTGAGAATAAAATGTTGCCAGGCGAATGGAAGACATACAGATGCTGCTATAAAAAATTAAGTATATGATCTCAAGGAGATTCTTTATGTTGATAGAAAGGGATTTATGTTTTTTTTATTCATCCGTTTTACTATCTTGCTGCTAAATATTTACTAAGGAAGTAATAATACTTTTAAAACTTAAAAATGAATGCAAGAGCAGACTTATTCTGACTGTCAAATACTCATATATTTTGAAAGTCGCTCGTATATCCATAAAACTTGCTCATAAAAATAAAAAACTTGCTCATAAAAGTGAAAAAGTCGCTCATATATCCAATTTGATCAACTCCCAAGACAACAATTTATCCTATAAACTACGTTCAGTCGCTTATAAATAGAGCATAAGTCGCTATCTTATTCAAAAAACGACTTAATATCGATAAAAATCACTAATATACCTCATTTTTATTAAAATCTTTCTTTAACTGACAGATTCCATTTTGTGAATACATCAGAAGGTGCCTGACCCCAGTCCCCAACCCCAATCCCGATTCCCAGACTCAAATCGGAATTACATCAGAAGGTGCCTGACCCCAGCCCTACCCCAGTCCCAGTGCCTGACCCCAGCCCCAGCCCCACCCCGAACCCAGAACCCCAACCCGAACCCCAAACACAATTCAACTTGTTGAATTTCATCGAAGTGATTTTCTGGATATAGGCATGGGGGGTGAATGGAGAAATGGATTAGTTGTTGATGATAATGATTTAAGGTTGGCTTATTGGGTAAATATCTAGTAGAATTGGAAGTTAATTTAATGGTGTACAACCTAAAGAGGTTAAGGAGGATTTCTCTTGTTGGATAATGGTATATTGATGATGTTGATCATCTTTGTTATTAATATCGTATACGTCACTTTTTTTACGGTGCGAATGATATTGACGCTGAAAGGTTACCGCTATTTTGCGGCATTTGTTAGTGTGATTGAGGTTACAATTTACGTTGTTGGGCTAGGATTAGTATTAGACAACTTAAATGAAATTCAAAATTTAGTGGCATATGCCGTAGGATATGGTTTAGGTGTCATTGTCGGAATGAAGATCGAAGAAAAAATGGCATTGGGGTATATTACAGTTAATGTGATTACGAAAGAGTACGATCGTGATTTGCCGAGGTTGTTGCGTGAAAAGGGATATGGTGTGACAAGTTGGGCAGCGAATGGGTTAGAAGGAGACCGAATGGCTTTGCAAATTTTAACCCCGCGTAAATATGAGCTTAAGCTTAATATGTACATCAAAGAACTAGATCCAAAAGCGTTTATTATTTCATATGAGCCAAAGTCCATTCATGGTGGATTTTGGGTGAAGACGGTTCGGAAAGGAAAGTTATTTTCATGAGTGTGGAAAAAAAGAAGTTTGAAGTGGAATCAGAAGAAACGATTGAGTCGTGTTTAGCGAGAATGGAGAAGGAAGGGTTTCGTCCAATTAAGACGGATTGAGAAGCCAATTTTCCAGGAAGTGAAGCAAAATGGGAAGAGTGAATATATCCCAGCTGGAAGACAAATAGTCTTTGAAGGAGTAAAAGAACAGTGAAATCCGAACGATTAATTATAAAGGTGTTTAAACGTTCGATTATAAGTTGATTTCCTTGTCGAATCTTGTTATGATGAAAAGGAATTGACAACTTAATTAATTACCCTCATATAATCCTGGGAATAAGGCCCAAAAGTTTCTACCTGGCTACCGTAAATAGCCGGACTATGAGGGAAAGTAGCGATCACGGGTGAAAAGTGATGGTATAAGTATTTGTGTTTCCAAGAATAATTGACTGCCCAGTCGAACTGCTTTCCTTCATAGGAATAGTAGTTTGCTGGGCTTTTTTATTGGAAAAATAAGAATATTCAGTATAAAAATCAATTTACTTGGAGGTCTGACGCATGCAACCTGTTGTTGGAGTCATTATGGGAAGTAAGTCTGATTGGGATACGATGAAAAATACATGTGAATTATTGGATCAATTAAAAGTACCTTATGAAAAAAAAGTCGTGTCTGCTCATCGAACTCCGGATTTGATGTTTGAATATGCAAAAGGGGCAAGAGAAAGAGGTTTGAAGGTCATTGTCGCAGGGGCCGGTGGAGCCGCACACTTACCTGGCATGGTCGCTTCACAAACAACCCTTCCAGTCATCGGTGTACCCGTTCAATCAAAAGCGCTGAACGGATTAGATTCATTGTTATCGATCGTTCAAATGCCTGGTGGGATTCCCGTAGCGACTGTAGCGATTGGCAAAGCTGGGGCAACGAATGCAGGTTGGTTGGCTGCTTCTATGCTATCGATTGAAAGTGAAGAAATAGCAGATCGTATCGCAGCTTTAAGAGAAAAAATGACTGAAGCAGTCATGGAAAGCAGTGATGAACTTGTCTAACCGAATCATTTTACCAGGAGCAACGATTGGCATTATTGGCGGAGGACAGCTTGGAAGGATGATGGCTATAGCTGCGAAGGCATCAGGTTTTCGAATTGCTGTCTTAGATCCAAGTGAAGATTCCCCTTGCGGACAAGTTGCAGATGTAGAAATCATGGCGGCATTTAATGATGAGGTCGCCCTGCAAAAGCTGGCATCGATGAGTGACGTCATTACTTATGAATTTGAGAATATTGATTATGAGTCTTTGAAAGACTTGGAGAAAACAGCGAATCTCCCTCAAGGAGCAGAGCTGATTCGGATCACACAAGACCGTATTTTAGAAAAAGAGGCTTTGAGTCAATCAGGTGTGAAGCTAGCAGATTACCGAGCTGTTCGAAATCAAAAAGAGTTAGTAAAAGCAGTTGAGGAAGTCGGTTATCCATCGGTATTAAAAACGGCGCGTGGCGGCTACGATGGAAAAGGACAAGTAAAGATCGATTCCCAGCATGATTTAGAGGAAGCGAGTGGTTTACTCACTCATGGTGATTGTGTCCTTGAGAAATGGCTTTCTTTTGAAAAAGAAATATCGGTGATTGTTTCTCGCGGATTGACTGGAGAAATTCGTTTTTTACCGATTGGAGAAAACATTCATCAAAATCATATTCTTCATCAAACCATTGTACCGGCAAGAGTGGCTGAAGTAGTGAAGCAGAAAGCGATTGAAGCCGCAACGATGATAGCCGAGCATGTTCACCTTGTTGGCACCCTTGCAGTTGAGATGTTCTTGACGGAAGATGGAGTGATTTATATAAACGAATTGGCTCCACGCCCTCACAATTCTGGCCATTATTCGATCGAGGCTTGTGAGACTTCGCAATTTGCTCAGCATATTCGAGCGATTTGTGGTTGGCCGCTTGGCTCTACCGATCTTTTAAAACCAGCAGTAATGATTAACGTTTTAGGGGAACACTTAGAAGGCGTGTGTTCACAAATAACAGACTTCTCTGATTGGTCTGTTCATTTATATGGAAAGAAAGAAGCGAAGTATCAACGTAAAATGGGTCATATAACGATTTTAACGAATGATCTTGATCAAACACTAACAGAACTTGATTCTACTCATATTTGGAAAAACGGAGGCAATACACATGATTGAACGTTATACTCGCCCTGAAATGGGAGCAATTTGGACAGAACACAATCGTTTTCAAGCTTGGTTAGAAGTAGAAATACTAGCTTGTGAAGCTTGGGCAGAACTTGGAGATATTCCAAAAGAAGATGTGAAAAAAATTCGTGAGCATGCATCATTTGATGTTGAACGCATTCATGCGATTGAAGAAGAGACTCGTCATGATGTTGTGGCTTTTACAAGAGCGGTTTCTGAAACGTTGGGTGATGAGCGTAAATGGGTTCATTACGGTTTAACTTCAACGGATGTCGTTGATACGGCGTTGTCTTATCAATTAAAACAAGCAAACGAGATATTAATGCAAGACTTGGAACGATTCATCGAAATCTTAGGTAATAAAGCAAAAGAGCATAAGAATACGGTCATGATGGGTAGAACACACGGTGTTCATGCAGAACCGACTACTTTTGGATTAAAGCTTGCTTTATGGTATGAAGAAATGAAACGAAACCTTGAACGTTTTAAATTAGCAGTTGCGGGTGTGACAGTTGGGAAACTTTCTGGAGCCGTTGGAACGTATGCCAATATTGATCCATTCGTTGAAGAATATGTGTGTAAAAATCTTGGACTGGAAATTGCACCTGTTTCAACCCAAACGCTTCAACGTGATCGCCACGCGTTTTACATGGGAACGATCGCTTTGATTGCAACGTCGATTGAAAAATTTGCTGTTGAAATTCGCAGTCTTCAAAAAAGTGAAACAAGAGAAGTGGAAGAGTTTTTTGCAAAAGGTCAAAAGGGTTCATCTGCTATGCCTCATAAACGTAACCCAATTGGTTCTGAAAATATGACGGGGTTAGCTCGTGTCATTCGTGGTTACATGAACACAGCTTATGACAATGTTCCATTGTGGCATGAAAGAGATATTTCTCATTCATCAGCGGAAAGAATTATCCTTCCTGATGCGACGATCGCATTGAATTATATGTTGAATCGATTCGGCAATATCGTGAAAAACTTGACTGTTTTCCCTGAAAACATGAAACGCAACATGGATGCAACATTAGGACTTATTTATTCTCAACGTGTATTGCTTTCTTTAATTGATAAAGGTTTAGCTCGTGAAGAGGCATACGATACAGTACAGCCAATTGCCATGAAAGCATGGGAAGAACAAGTTCATTTCAGAGGGCTAGTAGAGCAAGACGAAAAAATCTCTTCTATGCTTTCTTCTGAAGAAATTGATGATTGCTTTGACTATCACTATCACTTAACACATGTTGAAACGATCTTTAAGCGCATCGGATTGGATCAATAATTTTTTAGAGGAAGGGGGGATGACTCCTCCCCCTCGACTCAATATCCTGATTAGACTGAAGATTATTAATTTTCTCGCCTGGGAGGCTCATTATGGAAAAACAAGAATTGCTGTATGAAGGAAAAGCAAAACGTGTATACCGTACAGAACTGGAGAATCAAGTCTGGATTGAGTACAAAGATTCAGCTACTGCCTTTAATGGAGAGAAGAAAGAAGAAATTGTGGGTAAAGGGGTTTTGAATAACCAAATTACGAGTTTACTATTCTCCTATTTAAAAGAGCAAGGGATCGAATCACATTTTGTCAAAAAGATTTCTGATCATGAGCAACTTGTTGAGAAAGTAGACATTATTCCTTTAGAAGTAGTCGTTCGCACATTCGCTGCAGGGTCGATGTCAAAGAGACTTGGTATTGAAGAAGGAACATTATTGAAACGCCCCCTCGTTGAGTTTTATTTGAAAAATGATGATCTCGGTGATCCGATTTTGACTGAAGATCACATAGACGTCATGGAGCTTGCGACAAAGCAAGAGGTTCAAATTTTAAAAGATAAAGCTTTGAAAGTTCGAGTCGCTTTAACGAAATTGTTCGATGAAGTCGGTGTTGACTTGATTGATTTCAAATTGGAGTTTGGAAAAAAAACAGATGGATCCATTCTTCTTGCCGATGAAATATCACCGGATACATGTCGATTGTGGGATCAAAAAACAAAGGAAAAACTCGATAAAGACGTTTTCCGTAGAGGATTAGGCAGCTTAACGAATGCTTACGATAAAATACTAGAACGCTTGGGAGGAAAAGTGAAATGAGTAAAGTGAGAGTATATATTACGTTAAGAGAAAGTGTTTTAGACCCACAAGGAACGGCTGTAAAAAGTTCACTTCATAGCATGAATTACAAAGAAGTTCAGGACGTCCGAATTGGAAAGTATATGGAGCTTGTATTAGATGAGTCTGAAGGGAACATTGAGGAACGTGTACAAGCTATGTGCGATCGCTTGTTAGCAAACCCAGTGATTGAAGACTACCGTTATGAAATAGAGGGGGCTTAATCAAGTGAAATTTGCTGTCATCGTTTTTCCAGGATCGAATTGTGATATCGACATGTTTCATGCGATACAAGATGAGCTCGGTGAAGAAGTAGAATATGTGTGGCACGATCGTGAAGATTTAAGTGAGTTTGATGGTATTTTGTTACCAGGTGGCTTTTCCTACGGAGATTACTTACGATCTGGGGCCATTGCTCGTTTTTCTAACGTGATGAAAGGTGTCGTCAAAGCAATTGAAGAAGGAAAACCGGTGTTAGGGGTTTGTAACGGTTTTCAAATTTTATTAGAAGCGGGTCTATTGCCTGGTGCAATGAGAAGAAATAAAGACTTGAAATTTATTTGTCAGACGGTCACTTTAAAAGTAGAAAATGCGGGCACTGGCTTTACTTCTTTATATGAAAAAGGAGAAGAAATCCGCATTCCGGTAGCACACGGAGAAGGAAACTACTTTTGTGATGAAGAAACACTTGCTCAATTAAAAGAGAACGGACAAATTGCTTTCACATATGAAGGAACGAATCCGAACGGTAGCGTGGAAAATATTGCAGGAATTACGAATGCACAAGGAAATGTTCTGGGGATGATGCCTCATCCAGAACGTGCAGTAGATGCCCAATTAGGAAGCAAGGATGGCTTGGCTCTATTTCAATCGATTGTAAAACATTGGAGGAACTCACATGTCGTTACAGCTTGAACCGAATCCAACTCAAATGAAACAAGAAAAAATCTATCGAGAAATGGGATTAACGGACGAGGAATTTGAAAAGGTCGAAGCGATTCTTGGTCGCACGCCCAACTATACAGAAACAGGATTGTTCTCTGTTATGTGGTCAGAGCATTGCAGCTATAAAAACTCAAAGCCTGTCTTAAAGAAGTTCCCCGTCACAGGAGAACGCGTCTTACAAGGTCCAGGTGAAGGTGCTGGGATCGTCGACATTGGCGATAACCAAGCCGTTGTTTTTAAAATTGAAAGTCATAATCACCCTTCAGCGATTGAACCGTACCAAGGTGCAGCAACGGGAGTAGGTGGAATTATCCGTGATGTATTTTCTATGGGAGCGCGTCCAATCGCGATTCTAAACTCGCTTCGCTTCGGTGAACTTACGTCTGCAAAAGTTCCTTATCTTTTTGAAGAAGTCGTTGCAGGAATTGCTGGTTACGGAAACTGTATTGGAATTCCAACAGTCGGTGGAGAAATTCAGTTCGAGGATTGTTATGAAGGGAATCCGCTTGTTAATGCGATGTGTGTCGGACTGATTGCTCATAATGAAATTCAAAAAGGGCAGGCAAAAGGGATCGGAAATTCAGTCATGTATGTAGGGGCGAAAACAGGTCGTGACGGGATTCATGGCGCAACTTTCGCATCAGAGGAACTTAGTAAAGAATCGGAAGAAAAGCGTCCTGCAGTTCAAGTTGGCGATCCGTTTATGGAAAAATTATTGCTTGAAGCTTGCTTAGAATTAATCAAATCCGATGCGCTTGTTGGGATTCAAGATATGGGAGCAGCAGGTCTGACAAGTTCTTCAGCTGAAATGGCGAGTAAAGCAGGATCTGGGATCGAAATGAACCTTGATCTAATTCCTCAACGCGAAACCGGTATGACAGCCTACGAAATGATGTTGTCAGAATCTCAAGAACGGATGCTGATCGTTGTAGAAAAAGGAAGAGAAGAAGAAATCGTCGAATTGTTTAACCGTTTTGATTTAGAAGCGGTAACGGTCGGTCATGTAAAAGAAGAGCAGACTCTACGTTTGATTCATCAAGGTGAAGTCGTGGCAGATGTACCGGTAGATGCGTTAGCGGAAGATGCACCTGTTTATTATAAAACTTCACGTGAGCCAGAACTTTATCGTGCCAATCAAGCAAAAGAAATGAAGACTCCAGAAATAAATGACTATGCGCTTACGTTAAAGCAATTGCTTCAACAGCCAACCATTGCGAGTAAGGAATGGGTTTACAATCAATACGATTATCAAGTAAGAACGAATACAGTTGTCGCACCGGGATCGGATGCAGCGGTTTTACGTATACGCGGAACGAAAAAAGCATTAGCGATGACAACTGATTGTAATTCACGTTTTGTTTATTTAGATCCAGAAGTTGGCGGGAAAATCGCTGTAGCAGAAGCAGCTCGTAACATCGTTTGTTCAGGAGCAGAACCGCTTGCAATCACGGATTGCTTAAACTTCGGTAACCCTGAGAAACCAGAGATTTTCTGGCAGTTAGAAAAGTCTGCTGACGGAATGAGTGAAGCTTGTCTTGCATTAAGTACGCCAGTTATTGGTGGAAATGTCTCGCTTTATAATGAATCGAACGGAACGGCTGTTTATCCTACTCCGGTAGTAGGAATGGTTGGATTGGTTCACGATACAGCTCATATTACGACACAATCGTTTAAAAAAGCTGGCGATCTTGTTTATCTTATCGGGGAAACTTATGCCGAATTTGGCGGCAGTGAACTCCAAAAAATGTTGCAAGGATCAATCGATGGACAAGCACCGAAAATTGATTTAGCTGTTGAGAAAAAACGTCAAAATGAACTACTTGCTGCGATCCAAAAAGGACTGGTATCTTCTGCACATGACCTTTCTGAAGGTGGATTAGCTGTTGCGCTAGCAGAATGCTGCTTTGACTCAAATGGTCTTGGAGTGAATGTCCAATTAGAGTGGAAATCAAGACGGAAGCACTATTTAGCGAAACGCAATCTCGCTTCCTTATCAGTATTTCTCCTGAACACCAATCAGCATTTGAAGCAAGTGTGCAAGATTGTCATTTAATTGGGGAAGTTACCGCTGAACCGGTAGTTAAGATGAATGATGAAGCAGGAACAAGCTTTATTGAAAGCTCTGTGGAAGATCTAGAAAACGCTTGGAGAGGGGCGATCTCATGCTTACTGAATTAAGAGGGCTTAATGAAGAGTGTGGCGTTTTTGGCATTTGGGGTCATCCACAAGCTTCGCAATTAGCTTACTACGGGTTACACAGTCTGCAGCACCGGGGGCAAGAAGGTGCAGGAATTGTTGTAACAGACGGAGAGACTTTAAGAGCAGTCAAAGGTGAAGGGTTGGTTTCCGAAGTATTTACAGAAGAAGCTATAGCGGATTTACACGGAAAAGCAGCGATCGGTCATGTTCGCTATGCCACAGCAGGCGGTAGTGGTTACGAAAACGTTCAGCCTCTTCTTTTCCGTTCAGAATCAGGAAGTCTTGCGCTCGCTCATAACGGTAACCTCGTAAATGCGAACGGATTAAAGCATCAACTTGAGCGTCAAGGAAGTATTTTTCAAACGACTTCAGATACTGAAGTACTCGCTCACTTAGTAAAGAGAAGCGGCTATATTGAGCTCAAAGATCGAATTACGAATTCACTGACGATGCTTAAAGGTGCTTATGCATTTGTCGTCATGACGGAGAATGAAATGATGGTTGCGTTAGATCCTCATGGTCTACGTCCACTTTCTTTAGGAAAAGTAGGAGATGCTTATTGTGTCGCATCTGAAACGTGTGCATTTGACTTAATCGGTGCTGAATATATTCGCGATGTCGAGCCAGGAGAGTTACTTATCATTGACGACAATGGGATGCGTTCTGAGAAATTTGCTCTTTCGACAAACCGAGCGATTTGTACGATGGAATACGTTTACTTTTCTCGTCCAGACAGTGATATTTCAGGCATCAACATTCATAGTGCCCGTAAAAGATTAGGAAAAGAGCTTGCGAAAGAAGTGAACATCGAAGGCGACGTCGTAACAGGTGTGCCTGATTCGAGTATTTCAGCTGCCATTGGCTATGCAGAAGAAAGTGGCATTCCTTACGAGCTGGGCTTAATCAAGAATCGTTATGTTGGTCGTACGTTTATTCAACCTTCCCAGACATTAAGAGAACAAGGCGTGAAAATGAAACTATCTCCAGTTGTCGGCGTTGTAAAAGGAAAACGTGTGATTATGGTCGATGATTCGATTGTTCGTGGAACCACGAGCAGAAGAATTGTGACGATGCTGAAAGAAGCTGGGGCTACGGAAGTTCATGTGGTCATCAGCTCGCCTCCTATTAAAAACCCTTGTTTTTATGGGATTGATACATCGACACCAGATGAATTAATGGCTTCTCAGCATTCCATTGAAGAGATGTGTGAGATTATCGGCGCAGATTCGTTAACATTCTTGAGTGCAAAAGGAATGGTTGACGCAATCGGCCGTCAAGATCCAGGTGAGAATAAGGGTCACTGTCTGGCTTGTTTCACTGGACAATACCCAACCGATATTTATCCCGATACACTTCATCCATACGAAAAAGAGCTGGCAAGATAACGATAGGAGGATTCGTCCATGTCGAATGCATACCGTGAATCAGGCGTTAATATAGAAGCGGGCTATGAAGCCGTTGAACGAATGAAAAAGCACGTCGCACGTACAACGCGTAAAGGAATGATGGGGAGTATCGGAAGCTTTGGGGGAATGTTTGATCTATCAAGCCTTGCCCTGAAAGAACCTGTATTGGTTTCTGGAACAGATGGCGTGGGTACAAAGCTCAAGCTCGCTTTCATGATGGACAAACATGACACAATCGGAATGGATTGTGTTGCGATGTGTGTGAATGATATCGTTGTTCAAGGGGCGGAACCGTTATTTTTCCTTGATTATATCGCATGTGGAAAAGCAGTACCGGAGAAAATCGAGCAGATTGTCAAGGGAATTGCAGATGGATGCGAACAAGCCGGTTGTGCCATTGTCGGCGGAGAAACCGCTGAAATGCCTGGCTTATATGATGAAAATGAATATGATCTTGCGGGTTTTACAGTAGGTGCTTGTGAGAAAAAAGATATATTGACAGGAGAAGCCATTCGACCTGGGCAGGTGTTAGTTGGCTTAGCTTCTAGTGGAATTCATAGTAACGGCTACAGCCTTGTGAGAAAAATTTGTTTTGAAGATCAAAATTTATTAGTAGAAGATTTTTTTCCTGAACTCGATCAAACGTTAGGTGAAGCGTTATTAACACCTACTAAAATATATGTTAAGCCTGTTTTAGAGGCTTTGAACAAGTGCGATATTAAAGGGATTTCGCATATTACAGGCGGCGGTTTTGTAGAAAATATCCCACGGATGATTCCGAACGAATATGGCATTCAGATTGACGAAGGATCTTGGCCAATACCCGCCATTTTCACATTCCTTGAAGAAAAAGGGCAGCTTGAAAGACGCGATATGTACAGTGTTTTTAATATGGGAATTGGTATGGTGATGGCTGTTGAAGAAAGCCAGGTACAGCAACTTCTTGAAGTGCTAGAAAGTAACGGAGAAAGAGCATTTGTGATCGGTTCAGTTACAGAACAATCAGGCATTCAGTGGGGAAAAGCAAGTGAGTAAACGACACCCTTCCGAGAAAGTAAAGATTGCTGTATTTGCTTCAGGAAACGGAAGTAATTTTCAAACGATCGTTGAGGCGACAAAAAGTGGAAAGATTGAAGCTGAACTTGCCCTTCTTGTCACCGATCGTCCGAATGCGTTTGTCGTAGAACGAGCAAACGAGGCAGGAATCCCTACTTTCTCGTTTAATCCTAAAACATATTCTTCTAAAGATTTATTTGAACAAGAGATCATTGAGCATCTTAGAACACATCAGATCGAGTGGATTTTTTTAGCGGGCTATATGCGATTAATTGGTCCGAAACTGCTGCAAGCGTATGAAAGCAAAATCGTAAACGTTCATCCTTCTCTTTTACCGAAATTTCCAGGGAAAGATGCGATCGGACAAGCTTTTGACGCAGGAGTATCAGAAATGGGTATTACCATTCATTATGTCGATGCCGGCATGGATACAGGACCGATTATTGCTCAACGTTCGATCGAGATCACACCACTTGAAAATAGAGAACAGATTGAAAAGCGAATCCATGAGCTTGAACACGAATTATATCCGATCACGATTCAAAAACTCGTAACAGAAGCATGAATGACTAAATCGTAAAAGTTTGAGAGGAGATTTGTTGTGAAAAAGAGAGCCTTATTAAGCGTATCTGACAAAAGCGGGATTACAGAACTAGCGACAGAACTAGTGGAACTTGGTTACGAAATTCTATCTACTGGAGGAACGAAGAAAGCCTTAGAGGAATTATCGATCCCGGTGACTGGCGTTGAAGAAATGACTGGTTTCCCTGAAATTTTAGAAGGACGAGTAAAAACACTGCATCCTTTCATTCACGGCGGTTTGCTTGCGAAAACAGACGATCCTAACCACCTGAAGCAACTTGAAGAACAAGGGATTTCACCAATCGATCTTGTTTGTGTAAATTTGTATCCTTTTCAACAAACAATCGCACGACCAAATATGAGCGAAGAAGAAGCAATCGAGAACATTGATATCGGTGGGCCAACGATGCTTCGTGCGGCAGCAAAAAACCATGAATATGTGACGGTCATCGTAGATGCAGTAGATTATGATCGCGTGCTTGCTGAATTGAAGACAAATCAAGCAGTTTCAAAGCAAACGAAACGAGAGCTAGCTGCAAAAGTATTCCGCCATACTGCTGCTTATGACGCGATGATTTCTCAATATATGACGGAAATTGTTGGTGAAGAGCACCCTGAACGTCTCACACTCACTTATGAACGGAAGCAATCTCTTCGTTACGGTGAGAACCCTCATCAAAACGCGACATTTTTTGAAGAAGCTTTAGGCTCACTCACTTCACTTGCAAAAGCGGAGCAAAAGCATGGGAAAGAACTTTCGTACAATAATATTCGCGATGCTGATGCAGCGCTTCAAATCGTACAGGAATTCTCTGAACCTGCAGCGATTGCGGTGAAGCATATGAATCCGTGCGGAATTGGTGTGGGCGAAACGCTTTACGATGCATTCCTTAAAGCGTACGAAAGCGATCCCGTCTCCATTTTTGGTGGCGTCATTGCATTAAATCGTGCAGTGGAAGAGGACTTGGCAGAAAAGCTTTCAGAAATCTTCCTCGAAATTATTATTGCGCCTGCTTTTACTGAGCAAGCGATGAATATTTTAACGAAAAAGAAAAACATTCGTTTGCTAACGATTTCTTTAGATGGTGGAAAAGAAAAGTTGCAAACATTGAATTCTGTTGAAGGTGGACTTCTTGTTCAAGATGCCGATCGCCACACTTTAGAGCAGGCTGACGTTCGTGTAGTAACAAAAAGACAGCCGACTGAAGAAGAATGGGCTGCTCTTAAACTTGGTTGGAAAGTAGTCAAGCATGTGAAATCGAATGCAATTGTCATCACAAATTCTGAAAGAACACTTGGTATCGGTGCGGGCCAAATGAATCGAGTAGGTGCAGCTAAAATTGCTTTAGAACAATCTGGAGAACAAGCAAGGGGTGCAGCAATGGCTTCAGATGCTTTCTTCCCAATGGATGATACAGTTGAAGCGGCTGCGAAAGCAGGGATTACAGCAATCATTCAACCTGGTGGTTCAATTAAAGATGAGGATTCGATCCGTAAAGCAGATGAATATGGAATGGCCATGGTCTTCACTGGAATTCGTCACTTTAAACATTAAGATGAGATTGGATTGCAGGGAGGAATCGAAATGAAAGTTTTAGTCGTTGGAAGAGGCGGACGTGAGCATGCGATCTGTGAAAAATTAGCGAACAGCCCAAGTGTCAAAACCGTCTATTGTGCTCCTGGTAATGCTGGAATTGCTGCACATGCAAACCGAGTAGCAATCGAAGAAACGGCGATTAAAGATCTTGCTAACTTTGTAGAAGAAAATCAAATCGATTACACAGTGGTCGGTCCAGAAGTTCCTTTGCAAAATGGGATTGTCAATGATTTTCGAAATAGAGGATTGCTCATTTTCGGACCTACGAAAGAAGCGGCAATGATTGAAGGCAGTAAATCGTTTGCAAAGGATTTAATGAAAAATTATCAGATCCCCACAGCGGACTCTCAAACTTTCACGAATGTGGAAGAAGCAAGAAAATACGTCCTTGAACAAGGTGCTCCTATTGTGATTAAAGCAGACGGACTAGCTGCAGGTAAAGGTGTCGTTGTAGCGATGTCCGTGGAAGAAGCGATCGAAGCATTAGAAGACATGCTCGTTCAAGCGAAATTCGGATCTGCCAGTTCAAAGGTAGTAATTGAAGAATTTCTTGATGGTGAAGAGTTTTCCTTTATGTCATTTGTCGACGGAAACCGTGTTTTTCCCATGGTGATCGCGCAAGATCATAAACGTGCTTTTGATGACGATCAAGGACCAAATACAGGAGGAATGGGTGCTTATTCACCTGTTCCACATATCCCGCATTCAATAGTGGAAGAAGCACTTGAACGCATTGTGAAACCAACGGCTCTCGCGATGGTAGAGGAAGGCCGTTCATTCACTGGTATTCTTTACGCTGGGTTAATTTTGACGAAAAATGGTCCTAAAGTGATTGAGTTTAATGCCCGTTTTGGTGATCCAGAGACACAAGTTGTCCTGCCAAGGCTCACATCTGATTTCGGAGAAGTATTATTGAAGCTATTGCAACATCAGGAGCCTGAATTAGAATGGTCGGATGATGCAGTTGTAGGGGTAGTGCTCGCGGCTGCCGGTTATCCAGAAACGTATGAAAAAGGCCATGAAGTGGTTCGTCTGGATGAAGTTCAGCATCAATCTCAGGAAAATGAGGATCTATTCGTATTTCACGCAGGTACATTTCAAGATGAGAACAAACAGTACTATGCAAACGGAGGGCGCATCCTCTTAATAGCAGCGAAAGATTCATCGATTAAAAAGGCACAACAAAAAGCTTATGAAACAATGGAAGTTCTGAATCAACCAAACCATTTCTTTTTCCGTAGAGATATTGCGAATAAGGGAATGAAATAATAAAGGACTGTAGGTGCCTGACCCCGAGTTCACTAGTGAACTCGGGGTCAGGCACCTTTTTTATTCTTTAACATACTTCCGAAAGAAAGTCTCCCTCTTCAAGCGTGTGAAGGGTGTAGCCCAACGGTAAGGGGGAGATGAATTTCGGTTGAGCAATAGCCCAAAGGTTTTATCTTTTTTGCTCAACATGGTATAATCAGTCTTATAAAATATAAGGGTTGATATAACAATGAAATTAGACAGTAATAATCATTCAGTGTTCTTAATGTATTACCATCTTGTGTTCGTTGTGAAGGATCGAAGGAAAGTAATAGATGATACGATTTCAGACTATGCCAAAGATAAATTTGTGTCTTTGAGTGAAAAATATAATATGACATTGGTGGAATGGAACCACGAACTTGACCATGTTCACATTTTGTTCAAAGCACAACCTAATAGTGAACTATCAAAATTCATCAACGCATACAAAAGTGCGAGTTCGAGACTGATCAAAAAAGAGTTTCCTCTCGTTCGAAAAAAGCTATGGAAAGAAATGTTTTGGTCGCGAAGTTTTTGCTTGTTGACCACAGGCGGTTCACCGATTGAAGTCGTAAAAAAGTATATCGAAAATCAAGGAATGAAGTGAGGTGATTTGATATGGCTAAACAAAATAAAGCATATAAGTTTCGTCTTTATCCAACAAAAGAACAGGAATTCGTTATTCGAAAAACGTTTGGGTGTGTTCGTTTTGTCTATAACAAAATGTTAGCAGAAAGAAAAGAAACATATGAATGCTTAAAAGATGATAAAGAAGAATGGAAAAAGGTCAAACATCCTACTCCTGCTAAATATAAAAAAGAATTCGAATGGCTAAAAGAAGTGGACTCTTTAGCGTTGGCAAACGCACAATTAAATTTAGATAAGGCCTATAAAGCTTTTTTTAAAGGAAATTCTAAGTTCCCTAAATTCAAAAGTAAACGCCATAAACAAAGCTACACAACAAATGTCGTCAATGGAAATATTCAGTTGTTGGATGGTCATATCAAATTACCTAAGTTGAAAATGGTCAAAATCAAACAACATCGAAAGATACCATCAGAATACAAAATCAAATCGTGTACCTTATCTGTGACTTCATCAGGAAAATACGATCTATCTATTCTTACAGAGTATGAGAAGGAGATTGAAAGCAAAGAAATTAAAAAAATGGTGGGCTTAGATTTTGCGATGGATGGGTTGTTTGTTGATAGCGAGGGTGAGAGAGCCAATTACCCAAAGTTTTATCGACAAATGCTTGGAAAATTAGCCATTGAACAACGCAAGCTTTCTCGTAAAAAGAAAGGTTCTTCAAATTGGAAGAAACAACGCATTCGGGTAGCTAAAATTCACGAGAAGGTCGCCAATCAACGCAAGAATTTTCTTCACCATAAATCAAAGGAGTTAGTGTCTAACTTTGACGCTGTTGTAATGGAAGATTTAGACATGAAAGGAATGTCACAAGCTCTAAAGTTTGGAAAAAGCGTCGCTGATAATGGATGGGGAATGTTCACTTCTTTCTTACAGTACAAGTTAAAAGAACAAGGGAAACAACTGATCAAAATTGACAAATGGTTCCCCTCTACCAAAACTTGTTCGAGTTGCGGAAACATCCAACCAATGCCGATGGAAATCAGGACGTACGTATGTTCGTGTGGACTAAATCTCGATAGAGATTATAATTCAGCACTCAATATCAAAAAAGAAGGCATTCGCTTATTAGCAAGTGCCTAATGAAAAGATAAACTCTTGGAACAAGAGGGTTAGCTTGGTCCATTTCGTCAGCTACCAAAAGTGGCGATTACCCAAGAAGCCCCCACTTCAAGCAACTCATAAGGTTGGTAAGTGGTGGGAGTAGTTCACTGCGTTAATCGATTAATTATGGTACGATAATAGGCAAAATCAGTTGAGGGGTATCCAATTACTTCCTTTTGAAAGGAGTTTACGAAAGAGTGGCACATACTTGGAAGTTAAAGGACATTCGGCAGCAAGTGGAAGTAGTAGATGGATTGAGATCACCGACGCTTTTGCTTAAGAATGCACGCTATTTAAATTCGCCATTACGTAAATGGATGAAAGCGAACATATGGGTTTACAAGGATCGAATCGTATATGTGGGGAATAAATTACCAGAAAACGATCAAAATTGTGAAGTAGTCAATTGCGATGGAAAAACTGTCGTACCAGGGTATATCGAACCCCATGTTCATCCATTTCAATTATATAATCCGTACTCTTTTTCTAAATTTGCCGCACAAACCGGTACAACGACATTCGTGAATGATAACCTTGTCTTGTTTTTACAATTGAATAAAAAGAAAGCGTTTACACTGATTGATGAATTAAATAACATGCCAGTCAGCATCTACTGGTGGGCTCGTTTCGATGCTCAAACGGAAATGCGGAATGAAGAGGCGTGTTTTTCAAATCATAAAGTTCGATCTTGGCTTGAACATGAAGATGTGATCCAAGGCGGAGAACTGACGGGTTGGCCGCGTCTTCTACAAGGTGATGACATGATGCTATCTTGGATGCAGGAAGCGAAGAAACGTGGGAAGAGAATCGAGGGTCATTTTCCAGGAGCTTCCGAAAAAACACTTACCAAAATGGCGTTAATGGGAGCAGATGCTGATCATGAATCGATGACAGGTGAAGAAGTTCAGCGTCGATTGGAGTTAGGCTACCAAGTTTCACTTCGCCATTCTTCGATTCGACCGGATCTACCCGTCCTTTTAAAAGAAATAAAAGAACTTGATATCGATCAATACGATCAAATGGCTTTTACGACAGATGGTTCGACTCCAGCTTTTTACGAAAAAGGCATCCTTGATTGGATGATTAACGAAGCAATTAAATCGGGCGTACCCGATATTGACGCTTATCATATGGCGAGTTACAACATCGCAAAATATTACCGAATGGAACATTTACAAGGAATGATTGCACCAGGGAGGTTAGCAACGCTTAATCTATTAAAGGATTCTAATCATGCGACTCCTGAATCCGTTTTGTCTAAAGGGAAATGGTTAAAAAGAGACAATCAAGCCGAGTTCTTTACAGAAGAGCCTGATTGGAATGATTTTGGCGTTGAGCCGATGAAATTATCGTGGGATTTGAAGGAATCCGATCTTCAATTTTCGATGCCTTTTGGAATAGAAATGATCAATGCAGTCATTACGAAACCTTATTCAGTATCCATCGACACATCACGTGAAGAACTTGATCTCCATCACGATCAATCCTTTTTAGTTCTATTAGACCGTCATGGGAAATGGAAAATCAATACCCTCATTAAAGGATTTGCAACGGGAGTAAAAGGATTTGCTTCTTCTTATTCCAACACGGGTGATATTATCTTGATTGGTAAAAGGAAACAGGATATGATTGCTGCATTTAATCGAATGAAGGAATTAGAAGGTGGAATGGTGCTTGTTGAAGATGGGGAGATCATTCATGAAATTCCACTTACTCTTGCAGGTGTGATGTCAGATTTACCAGTGGAAGAGCTCATTCAACAAGAAAAAGGATTAAGAAATGTATTAAAGGAGAGAGGATATACGTTTTCTGACCCAGTGTACACACTCTTATTCTTATCATCTACTCACTTACCATATGTACGAATTACACCACTAGGCATCTATGATGTCATGAAGAAAAGCGTATTCTTTCCATCAATAATACGTTAAAATGTTAAAGGAAAGACAGAAGGATGAAAAGGGCTAAGCCAGGGGTGTGGATTTTGAAAAAAATACTTGTAGGAATCGCATTAACTTGCGTATTGTCTCTTACAGCCTGTAATGTGAAAGAGAAAAAAGAAGAACAACAACCGCTAAAGAATGAAGTTACAGAACATACTTCCAATAAGGCGTTTACTTTTCCCTTAACTGGGCTGCCAAGTAAGGAAAAAACAACGAATCGTTCGGTTGCTGTGATGATTAATAATCATCCTAAAGCTAGACCACAATCAGGACTAGCGCAAGCAGATATTGTTTATGAAGTATTAGCAGAAGGTGAGTTAACCAGATTTCTCGCTATTTTTCAAAGTGAAAAACCGGAAATAATTGGACCTGTACGAAGTGCAAGGGACTATTTTATCGATTTAGCGCAAGGCTATCACAGCTTTTATGTGGCTCATGGATACAGTCCTGAGGCAAAACAAATGCTTACAACAGGATACATTGATAATATGAATGGCATGCAGTTTGATGGGAAATTTTTTCATAGAGATTCTTCAAGGGTTGCCCCTCACAATTCATACACCTCTTTTTCAGATATTGAAAAAGGAGCAAAGAAATTAGATATTAACCTTACTGGTGCGCCAGAACCGCTGCCTTTTTTAAATAAAAATGAAGTGAATTCAATTTCGGGTGAGAACGCGACAGAGATCACCGTAACTTATTATCACAGTCTATCTTTCACTGAAAGCTACCAATATGATGCTTCGATGAAGAAATATATACGATCATCTGGTGGAGAACCAACTGTTGAGCGTGAAACGAAGCAGCCAGTGAAAATCGATAACCTCTTTATAGTAGAAATGAATCATAAAGTAATCGATGATCATGGACGAAGGGCGATCGATCTTGAAACGGGTGGAGATGCTTATTTACTGCAGCGCGGGAAAATGAGAAAAGTAAAATGGAAAAATGATTTCGGAAGAATTATTCCTGTGGATGAATCAGGTTCAATTGGGTTTGTTCCTGGGAAGACGTGGATACAAGTGATTCCTGCCAATCCTGGCTTTTCAGGGATGGTAACAGTCAACTAACCCATTCATTACACAAATGCAGTTTGATATAAAAGGAGCTTACGATGATGCAAATTGAAAAACTAAGAGGAAAAGAGTTGGATCAGTTATTTAACGCCGTTCTCACTTTAAAAAACCTGGAAGAATGCTATCTGTTTTTTGACGATCTATGTACCGTCAACGAAATTCAGTCTTTAGCACAACGGCTAGAAGTAGCAAGAATGCTTGAAAAAGGAAGTACGTATCATAAAATAGAAACAGAAACCGGTGCGAGTACTGCGACGATCTCGCGTGTAAAGCGCTGCCTTAATTACGGAAATGATGCATATGGTCTTGTCTTAAATCGACTTGAAAAAGCAAATGAAGAAAACGAAGCAGAATAAGAGTGAAAAAAGCGAAAAATACGCGATCACTTGCTCTAAGACAGTAGATTAAGAAAAGAAGTTCACGATAGGGGTCAGGCTCTGCGAAAAGGATTCGCTTAGAGCCTGACCCCTTTCTGCTTAAATGTTATAATGGGGAAATGAGAAAATGAAATGGAGGAAGTTTTTTTATGTACGATGTTCGAGAGTGGCGCCATGTGTTTAAGTTAGACCCGAGTAAAGAAATTTCCGATGACCGATTAGAGCGTCTATGTGATTCTGGAACTGACGCGATTCTAGTCGGAGGAAGCGATGGCGTAACACTTGAAAATGTTTTGGACATGATGGCAAGAGTAAGAAGATACACCGTTCCATGCGTGCTGGAGGTTTCCACGATGGAAGCGATCACACCTGGTTTTGACCTCTATTTTATCCCATCTGTATTAAACAGTCAGAGTGTAGAATGGATTACTGGGTTCCATCATGAGGCCGTAAAAGAATATGGCGAAATCATGAATTGGGATGAGATGTTGACGGAAGGCTATTGTATAGTCAATCCAGATTGTAAAGCAGCGAAAGTGACAAATGCGAAAACAAATTTGACGATCGATGATATTACTGGATTTGCAAGAATGGCAGACAAAATGTTTCACTTACCCATTTTTTATTTAGAATATAGCGGAATGTACGGTGATCCAGAAGTTGTAAAAGCTGTTCGTCACGTCTTGGAGGGGGCAACCTTCTTCTATGGTGGCGGCATTAAGAATGCAAAACAAGCAGCCGAAATGGCACAATGGGCTGATGTAGTCGTTGTAGGGAATGCCCTATATGAGGATTTCAATGAAGCGATTAAAACAGTGGCAGCAGTAAAAATTGGCTAAGCGGTCACTTTGCGCTTTTCATAATATAAAGTATAATAAGAACAAATGTTTGCATAGGCGGTGGCGAAATGGAATTTTTAACGAATCGATTGCTTAATGGATTAAATCCAGAGCAGCAAGAAGCGGTTAAATCAACAGATGGTCCGCTCCTTTTAATGGCAGGAGCGGGATCTGGTAAGACACGCGTATTGACACACCGAATCGCGTATTTAATGGTCGAAAAAGGGGTTAATCCTTACAATATTTTAGCGATTACCTTTACAAATAAAGCAGCTCGTGAAATGAAAGAACGTGTAAGAGGATTAATGGGAGGAGCAGCAGATGAAATTTGGATCTCTACTTTTCACTCCATGTGCGTTCGGATATTAAGAAGAGATATTGATCGAATTGGCTTCAATCGGAATTTTACGATACTGGATTCAACAGATCAACAATCTGTTATTAAACGAATTTTAAAAGACAACAATATTGATCCGAAAAAATTTGATCCTCGAGCGATTCTCAATCAAATTAGCAGCGCGAAGAATGAATTAATTGATGCAGATGAATTTTCAAAGCAATCTGGCGATTATTATAGCAAAACAATTTCAGACGTCTATACAGAGTATCAAAAGAGGCTTCGTAAAAACCAAGCACTCGATTTTGATGACTTGATTATGAGCACAATTGTCCTCTTTCAACGAGTACCTGAAGTACTTGAATTCTACCAACGCAAATTTCAATATATCCATGTCGATGAGTATCAAGATACGAATCGTGCCCAATATATGCTGGTGAAATTAATGGCGTCTCGTTTTCAAAATTTATGTGTAGTAGGAGACTCCGATCAGTCGATTTACGGTTGGCGTGGAGCGGACATTGCGAATATACTTTCATTTGAAAAAGATTATCCGAGTACAAAAGTCATTCTCCTCGAACAAAACTATCGCTCAACAAAACGAATTTTAGAAGCAGCAAACCAAGTGATTCAAAAAAATTCAAATCGACGACCGAAAAACCTGTGGACAGAAAATGATGACGGTCCTAAGATTACTTATTATCGTGCTGACAGTGAGCAAGCTGAAGCGCAGTTTGTTGCAGGGAAAATCAATGAACAGATGGTCGAGAAAAAGCGAACGTATGGTGATTTCGCCATATTGTATCGAACAAATGCGCAATCACGTGTCATGGAGGAAGTTCTTCTTAAATCAAATATTGACTATACGATTGTTGGCGGAACTAAGTTCTACGATCGCAAAGAGATTAAAGACTTATTAGGCTATTTACGTCTTATTTCAAATCCTGATGATGATATCAGTTTGCAAAGAGTCTTGAATGTGCCAAAACGCGGAATTGGTGCAACTTCTCTCGATAAAATGGCGAACTATGCAAGAAATAATGACCTCTCTTTGTACCAAGCTATTGAAGAGATTGATTTCATTGGAATTAGCCCAAAAACAGCGAATGCTGCGGCAAAATTCCAGCAATTAATAAAAGGATATACACAGCAGCAAGAGTATTTATCCGTTACTGAACTTGTGGAAGAAATTCTCGATAAATCAGGCTACCGTGAAATGTTAAAAGCAGAAAAATCACTAGAAGCAGAGAGTCGATTAGAGAATATAGAGGAGTTTCTTTCTGTCACAAAAAGTTTTGAAGATGCAAACGACGATAAGTCGCTGATCGCGTTCTTAACAGACTTAGCTTTAGTTGCTGATATTGATCAACTGGGCAAAGAAGAGGAAGAAGAACCGAAAGAAAAAATCGTTCTAATGACGCTTCATGCCGCAAAAGGATTAGAATTCCCTGTCGTGTTTCTAATGGGATTAGAAGAAGGGATTTTCCCTCATAACCGCTCGCTTATGGAAGAAGAAGAAATGGAAGAAGAACGTCGGTTAGCCTACGTAGGAATAACCCGTGCTGAAGAAGAGCTATTTATCAGTAACGCTCAAATGAGGACCATTTTCGGACGAACTTCTATGAATCCTGTTTCCCGTTTTATTTCTGAAATACCAGAAGAATTAATTGAAAATGTTGTCATGGAAGCAAAAAAATCGTCTGCGATGATCGGCAAGGGACGTTCTTTAGGGAATAAAGGACACTCCTGCAGCTCGTCGACCCGTTTCCCGTCCAGGTGCGACTGGTGGAGATACACTGGATTGGAAAGTTGGCGACCGCGCTGAACACAACAAATGGGGAACAGGTACTGTTGTGAGTATGAAAGGTGAAGGAGAAGGGACAGAATTAGATATCGCTTTTCCACGCCCAACAGGTGTTAAACGACTACTAGCGAAGTTTGCCCCTATTAAAAAAGTCTAATCTTTAGGGATATCACGTTCATATTAATAAATCACGCATGAAAGGAATGAAAAGATGGATCGAGAAGCGGCAGAAAAACGGGTAAAGGATGTCCAAAATCTTTTGAATCAATATGGTTATGAATATTACGTATTAGATAAGCCTTCTGTACCAGATGCTGAATACGATCGTTTATTGCAAGAATTACTTCGTTTAGAAGAAGAATACCCTGAATTTAAAACAGCCGATTCTCCAACCCAACGTATTGGTGGAGCTCCATTAACAGCTTTTCAGAAAGTGACTCATCGGACACCTATGCTTAGTTTGGCGAATGCATTTAATGATGATGATCTTAAAGACTTCGATCGGCGTGTCAAGCAAGCGATTGGCTCTCAATATCACTATGTATGTGAACTGAAAATAGATGGTTTAGCCATTTCATTGCAATATGAAGACGGCCAACTCGTTCTCGGTGCAACACGTGGAGATGGCACAATTGGTGAAGATATTACGACGAATCTCCGTACGATTCGCTCGATTCCTCTCCGTTTGAAAAAGCCTCTTACTTTAGAAGTAAGAGGGGAAGCTTTCATGCCGAAATCTTCATTTGAATCCTTAAATAAGAAAAAAGAAGCAGCTGGAGAAGAACCATTTGCCAATCCTCGAAATGCAGCGGCAGGTTCATTGCGTCAACTAGATCCTAAGATGGCTGCTGAACGTAATCTGGATATCTTTCTTTATGGAATTGGCAATGTTGGTCAAACTGGCGTTACCTCTCACAGTAATGGACTAGATTTACTAGACGATCTAGGACTGAAAACAAATAAAGAAAGAAAAAAGGCCAATACGATTGAAGAAGTCATCGAGTATGTCCATAGTTGGGTAGAAAAACGACCGAACTTAGCGTATGATATTGACGGAATCGTTATTAAGGTTGACTCTCTTGATCATCAAGACGAATTAGGGACAACTGCGAAAAGTCCAAGGTGGGCCATTGCTTATAAATTTCCTGCTGAAGAGGTTGTGACACAACTTCGAGATATCGAGCTCAGTGTCGGTAGAACAGGTGTGATTACACCTACAGCTTTACTAGAGCCCGTTCGAGTAGCCGGAACAACTGTACAGCGGGCTTCTCTTCATAATGAGGATCTCATTCGTGAGAAAGACATTCGTCTAGGCGATTTTGTAGTCGTGAAAAAAGCGGGAGATATCATTCCTGAGGTTGTCAATGTTTTGTTAGATCGCCGAACAGGTGAAGAGGTTCCTTACAAAATGCCTACCCATTGTCCAGCTTGCGAAAGCGAACTAGTACGCTTAGAAGAAGAAGTTGCTTTGCGCTGTATTAATCCAAAGTGCCCAGCACAAATTCGAGAAGGACTCATCCATTTTGTTTCTCGAAACGCGATGAACATTGATGGATTAGGGGAACGTGTGATTACCCAACTCTTTCAGGAAAATTTAGTGCAGGATGTAGCGGACCTCTACTCTCTCCAATATGAACAACTCATTCAGTTAGAACGTATGGGTGAAAAATCAGTTGAGAATTTGTTGAAAGCCATTGAATCTTCAAAGAGTAATTCATTAGAGAAGGTTTTGTTTGGTCTTGGGATTCGACATGTTGGCGAAAAAGCTGCGAAAATTCTTGCTCAGCGGTTTGAATCAATCGAGAATCTGATAAAAGCGAGTAAAGAAGAATTAACGAATGTACATGAAATTGGCGAGAAAATGGCTGCTTCAGTTGTCGCTTATTTTGACAATGAAGAGGTACTCGAACTCATTGCGGAATTAAAAGATGCCGGATTACCGCTTATTTATACAGGTCCAAAAGCGATGAATACGGCTGAAATGGATACGTTTTTTGCAGGGAAGACCGTCGTATTAACGGGTAAATTGCACAAAATGACGCGCAATGAGGCAAAAGAGAAGCTTGAAAAGTTAGGGGCATCCATCGCTGGAAGTGTTAGTAAGAAGACGGATCTAGTAGTGGCTGGTGAAGATGCTGGTTCAAAATTAGACAAAGCTCAGCAGTTAAAAATCGATATCTGGAATGAAGAGCAATTAATTGAAGAATTCAACCGATAAGAGGTGTTCGTTTAGCATGAAAAAATGGATATCGGGGCTGTTCGTCGTGGCAATTTTGCTAGGCGGATGTGCACCGAAGTTTGATAAACAAAACCAAGTAGTGCAGCAGAAGGATAACAAAGCAGAAAAAGCGATTATTCCCAACTATCAAATTTCGGATGATTATTACCGAACTGTATTACCATTCAAACCAAGTAAAGCAAGAGGAATGGTCGTTGAGAATTTGAATTCACGTTACGATATTAATGAATTTGAAAAAGGTTTAACACGAATTGCACATGATCCTTTTGCACCTGATAAGTTTTTGTTTCAAGAAGGACAGTTTCTTGACAGAGAGACTGTGAGTTTGTGGTTAAATCGTCAGTATACAGAAGCTCAATTAAAAGAAAATGGTCTGAAAAAAAATGAGAACATTGGACTGAATCCACTTGATGATGGAAAAGGGTCTATTGAAGATCGTAATGAGAAAAATCCGATTTACTTAGCACATATTCTTGAACACGATTATTTAGTCAAAACAAATGATGAAAAAATCAAGCTTGGCGGGATTGTAATAGGACTGGCTTTAAATTCTGTATCTTATTATGAAAAAGAAAAATATGGTCCTACATATGAAGTGAAGCTTAATCAAGCAGATATCAAAGCAAATGGTGAAAAGATGGCAGCCCAAGTTTTGACTCGATTGCGTAAGGATAAAGACTTGAAGGACGTGCCAATCACCATTGCCTTGTTTAAACAAGCAGAAAAAAATTCCGTCACGCCAGGAAACTTTTTTGAATACACGAATGTTGGTAAAGCAGATTCAACAATTGGAGGATGGGATAAAGTAAATGAAAAATATTACTTGTTCCCGTCAACTGAAGCAGAAAATGATCACCGTGATGACCAAACGTTCTTCTTGAACTTCAAACAAGATATTGAAAAATATTTCCCGAACTTTACGGCTATTGTGGGACGAGCATTATATCGAAATGATCAATTAGCGAATTTGAATATTGAAATTCCGATTCAGTTTAATAGTAATTCCGAAGTCATTGGGTTTACTCAATATGTTACGGGGCTCATTTTGGATCACTTCCCGGATTACGTTTCTGTGCAAATTGAAATTAGTTCCGTCGATGGACCAGAAGCACTGATTACGAAAGAACCAAAACAAAAAGAACCAACTGTTCATATTTATGATTAAGAAAATTTGCCTACTGTGAATCCTTTTGCAGTAGGTTATTTTTAAAAAGATAATCTTATGGCCAGGCGTTTTCTTTCGTTATTTCTCTGCTTTAAATGAATGAAAGGGACATAGTGATGTCAACGGGCTGTTGATTTCCGTTCCAGCGCTCGCTTTCCGCGGGCATGGCCTCATCTCGTCCTGCGTTCCTGCGGGCTCAGCTCGCTCCCGCAGGAGTCGAGCGCCTTTCACGATAATCAACTACTAGATTAAGAATGGACTGCTATTTTTGGCCATAATTTTACATTATTTATAGAATCCATTTAGCTGGTACTTTGGATATTTGAAATAGCTTTGGAAAGAGCAGTAATCAAAAAAATTCTTTATTGTGGAAGGTTCACATAAAAGAACGCGATAAAATTGAAACCGAAATACAGTAGGTTTACAAATACCTCTGCATATAAAAGGAACCACATCCAGATTCACAGTAAATCTCAAACGGATTTTAATCTTAAAGAAGAAATTGAAGAAAAGAATATCAAAGAAAAAGAGAGACTTCGTTCGACAATTGAACGAAATCTCTCATTTTTTACTAGATCTACTCTTTAGATGCAATTGATTCAGCACATACTAAATTCGTGACAAAGTGGTTTCATTAGGATGATGTACTAGTTCGCCTTCGATCCTTTCTGAACCTGACTGACACTTTTCTAGTTATAGGCTAGACGATCCTGAGTCATTTTAAGTGCTGTGGGAGGTAAGAAAGGAGTAAGCCCGACAAACAGGAAGTTTTAGCGCAGTCGTTGCAACAGGATGTTGCGAACTTAGACTGTGCTCCTTGGATCGTCAGAACTTAGTCGCTTCCACATTTCCTGATGTGCTTTTCTTTCTTCAGGTTTGAAGAATATTGATGATTCATGATAAAATAAACGATGGATGTAAACGTTTAACTAGATTAGGAGGACTCAAAATGATTCCGTATAAACACGAACCATTTACAGATTTCACAAATGAAGAAAACCAAAAAGCTTTTCAAGAAGGCGTTGCGATTGTCGACGGCTACTTGGGGCAAGATTATCCTCTAACCATTGGGGGAGAAAAGGTGACGACGGAAGACAAAATCGTCTCTTATAACCCTGCAAATAAAGAAGAAGTCATCGGATCGGTTTCAAAAGCGACGCGTGAACATGCGGAACAAGCGATGAACATCGCGTATGAAACGTTCCAAACATGGCGTAAAGCGAAACCGGAAATGCGTGCCGATATTCTATTCCGTGCCGCTGCGATTATTCGTCGCCGTAAGCATGAATTCTCTGCTTTGCTTGTGAAAGAAGCGGGTAAACCTTGGAATGAAGCAGATGCAGATACCGCAGAAGCGATTGATTTCTTGGAATTTTATGCTCGTCAAATGTTGAAATTAAAAGACGGTCAACCGGTTGAAAGTCGTCCAGGCGAATATAACCGCTATAGCTACATTCCACTTGGTGTGGGCATCGTGATTTCTCCTTGGAATTTCCCTCTTGCGATTATGGCGGGTACGACAGTTGCCGCGATCGTAACAGGAAACACAGTTCTCTTAAAACCAGCTTCGACAACACCCGTTGTTGCGGCGAAATTTGTGGAAGTCATGGAAGAAGCCGGCTTGCCAAAAGGCGTGCTGAACTTCGTACCAGGCAGTGGATCTGAAATTGGGGATTACTTAGTGGATCACCCGAAAACCCGTTTCGTTTCGTTCACGGGATCACGTGATGTAGGTGTGCGTATTTATGAACGAGCGTCAAAAGTAAACGAAGGCCAAATTTGGTTGAAACGTGTGATCGCTGAAATGGGCGGAAAAGATACAATTGTTGTCGACAGTGAGTCTGATCTCGAACTTGCCGCTCAATCAATTGTGAAATCAGCGTTTGGTTTCTCCGGTCAAAAATGTTCAGCTTGTTCACGTGCCATCGTGTTAGAAGATGTGTACGATCAAGTGGTTGAACGTGTGACAGAATTAACACAAGAATTAACAGTAGGGAACCCATTTGACCGTTCTCATTTCATGGGACCTGTGATCGATCAAGCAGCCTTTGATAAAATCACAAGCTACATTGAAATTGGGAAAGAAGAAGGTCGTCTAGTAGCTGGAGGAGAAAGCGATGATTCGGTTGGCTACTTTGTTCAACCAACGGTGATTGTCGATGTAACGCCAGATGCACGTGTGATGAGAGAAGAAATCTTCGGACCAGTTGTCGCCATTGCGAAAGCGACGTCATTCGACGAAGCGATCGACATGGCGAATGACACGGATTATGGTTTGACAGGTGCGGTGATCACGAACAATCGTGCACACATCGAGCAGGCACGCGAAGACTTCCATGCGGGGAACTTGTACTTTAACCGTGGTTGTACGGGTGCGATTGTAGGATACCAGCCATTTGGTGGATTTAACATGTCAGGAACGGACTCAAAAGCAGGCGGACCTGATTATTTAACGCTTCACTTACAAGCAAAAACAACATCAGAAACACTATAACAAAAAAAGATCCGTGCAGCGGTTAACCGCTGCACGGATCTTTTTTTGTTTTGTTATGGAAGGAAAGCTTTCATTGCGTACTGATTCAGCTTGCCTAAACAAATGGTCAGAGATCAGTATGAACATAATAACAAGCTCCGATCGCTAGGCTAAACCGTCAAATATTATTGAGGTTAAACACACGACCATTACTTTTCTTATTTTTCATGCAAAGCAATTTCCATTTTTTCGAATGTATCGTGAATTTCTTTGTTTGGTTCTTTCGTTGCTAGACTAACAGCAATAACTGCAATTAAGCTAAGGATAAAGCCTGGAATCATTTCATACATGAAATCGGACAGTCCAGGGACATTCACCCATATTAATACAGTTACGGCACCAACAATAATACCTGCAAGTGCTCCCCATTTTGTCATTCGTTTCCAATATAGACTGAGCAATATTGCTGGACCAAAAGCTGATCCGAATCCTGCCCATGCATATCCTACAATGTTCAGAATGGTGTCATTTGGAGTCCATGAAAGAATAATACCAATAATGGCAACGAGTAATACGGCCATTCTTCCTACGAATACAAGTTCTCGATCTGAGGCTTGTTTTTTTAAGAATGTTTTATAGAAGTCCCCAGTAAGAGCACTAGATGTCACAAGAAGTTGTGATGATACTGTACTCATAATAGCGGCTAAAATAGCAGCTAATAAGAAACCAGTAATAATCGGATGGAATAGAACATCAGCAAATTTAATGAAGATCGTTTCTGGATCCGCTAATGTCACGTTTGTTGATTTAACATAAGCAATTCCAATAAACCCAGTAAGCATTGCACCGATAACAGAAACAATCATCCAGAACATAGCGATGCGGCGGGCTGGTTTCAATTGTTTAACGGATGAAATAGCCATAAAGCGGACGATAATATGGGGTTGTCCAAAGTAACCAAGTCCCCATGCCAGGAATGAAAGAATTCCGATAAAGGTCGTTCCACGGAATACATCTAATAATTTCGGATCAATACTACGTACAGTATCAAAGGTAGGTCCTGGCCCACCTAAATTAGTGAAAGCGACGATTGGAACTAAGATTAAGGCGATGAACATGATACATCCCTGCACAAAGTCCGTTAAGCTTACGGCTAAAAATCCACCGAAAAGAGTATAAGCGACTACAACGCTGGCTGTGACAATTACGCCAGTTCGATAATCAAATCCAAAAGCAGATTCAAATAATTTACCGCCTGATACAAGTCCTGAAGAAGTATAGATCGTAAAGAATACGATAATAACTAAAGCAGACACAATGCGAAGAATACGAGAACGATCAAAGAAACGATTTTCTAAATAATCAGGGATCGTAATCGAATCGTTTGCTACTTCCGTATAAGTGCGAAGTCTAGGGGCAAGAAGGAGGTAGTTTAAATAAGCTCCAACTGTTAATCCAAGTGCTAGCCACCCACTTGCTAGTCCAACTGTGTACATCGATCCTGGTAAACCTAGAAGAATCCAACCACTCATGTCAGATGCTCCAGCGGATAAAGCTGTTACAGCGGGCCCTAAGCCTCGCCCACCTAACATATAATCATTTAAGTTACTTGTTTTTCGATAAGAATAATATCCTATCGAAAGCATGGCTGCAAAGTATATCAAAATTGATATCATTGAACCGATTTCCATCAAATCTCCCCTTTTTAAAAAATTTTCCTTTTCCAAAAGGTTACGTTTGGCCCATTATTTACTTCCTTAGTCGTTCAGAATAGTATGCACGAAAAAAGTCTGAATTCGTATATGGGATTCAGAAGGAAAAGGAATGTAATATGGAAACTTTCTTCTTAACATTATTATCTATACCCTAAAAAACGAACCAAAAACCACATATTCGTGACAAATTGATTTTATTTTCATTAAAATTTTGCGTGAAAAGCTCGTGATTTGTAGGGATTTCGCGGGAATCGTGTTAAAATAAAATTTATTGTGTCGCAAAGCCAGCCATTAGAGCTGACTAATTGACCAGTTTAATAAAATGAACCCGAATTTACACTTTAAAATAATAGCGGAGGTGACCAGTATGTCTCGAATTTCTAATGAAGAAGTGAAGCACGTTGCCCACCTGGCTCGACTTGCGATCACGGATCAAGAAACTGAGGTATTCACAAAGCAACTCGATGCCATTATTGAGTTTGCGGAGCAATTAAATGAATTAGATACAACAAATGTAGAACCTACTTCACACGTTGTTCAATTGAAAAATGTTATGCGTGAAGATAAATCAGTAGCAGGACTTCCACGAGAAGAAGTCTTGAAAAACGCTCCAGACCATAAAGACGGACTCGTTCGTGTACCAACCATTTTAGAGTAGAGGGGGATAAAGAATGTCTATATTGGATCATAAAGTTTCTGATATTCAAGAGCTTTTACATAAAAAAGAGGTAACAGTTACAGACCTTGTAGATGCTTCATTTAAACGAATTCATGAAGTAGAAGACAAAGTAAAAGCTTTTATTACATTAGATGAAGAAAGAGCTCGCTCAAAAGCGAAAGAATTAGATCAACAAGACGCTTCGAAAAGCATTTTATTTGGAATGCCAATCGGAATCAAAGACAACATTGTCACTAAAGGATTACGTACTACAAGTGGCAGTAAGATCCTTGAAAACTTTGACCCGATTTATGATGCTACTGTAATCAGAAAGTTACAAGAAGCTTCAACCGTTACAATCGGAAAACTAAACATGGACGAGTTTGCAATGGGTTCTTCAACAGAAAACTCGGCTTACCATAAAACGCATAATCCATGGAATTTGAATACAGTTCCAGGTGGTTCTTCAGGCGGTTCAGCTGCGGCAGTTGCTGCTGGGGAAGTACCATTTGCTCTTGGATCTGATACGGGTGGCTCTATTCGTCAACCAGCTTCATTCTGTGGGATCGTTGGATTGAAACCGACATACGGTCGTGTATCACGTTTTGGACTCGTTGCATTTGCATCCTCACTAGACCAAATTGGTCCGCTAACTAGAACCGTTGAAGACAATGCTTATCTTCTTCAAGCCATTTCAGGAGTAGATCCGGCTGATTCGACTTCTGCTAACGTAAATGTTCCTTCATTCGTTGATTCATTAACAGGTGATGTGAAAGGCTTACGTATTGCCGTACCGAAAGAATATCTTGGAGAAGGCGTAAGTGAAGAAGCACGCCAATCGGTTCTTAGCGCTCTTAAAGTGCTTGAAGGACTGGGTGCTACATGGGACGAAGTATCGCTTCCACATTCGAAATACGGCGTAGCTACTTATTATTTACTTGCGTCATCTGAAGCTTCTTCCAATCTTTCACGTTTTGACGGTGTTCGTTACGGTTACCGCACACCAAACGCGAAAAACCTGATGGAACTTTACGAAAAAACGCGTGCTGAAGGATTTGGAGACGAAGTAAAACGTCGTATTATGTTAGGAACATTTGCCTTAAGTTCTGGTTACTATGATGCTTATTATAAAAAAGGTCAACAAGTTCGTACGTTGATTAAGAATGACTTTGATCAAGTATTTGAAAACTATGATGTGATCATTGGACCGACAACACCAACACCTGCTTTTAAAATCGGCGAAAAAATTGACGATCCGCTTACAATGTATGCGAACGATATTTTAACTATCCCAGTTAACTTAGCAGGTGTACCAGGGATATCTGTTCCTTGTGGATTCTCAAATGGTTTACCACTAGGTCTTCAAATTATTGGAAAGCATTTTGATGAGAGCACGATTTACCGCGTTGCCCATGCATTCGAACAAGCAACTGATTTCCATAAACAAAAACCATCATTGTAAGGGGGGAATATTCATGAACTTTGAAACGATTATTGGGCTAGAAGTCCACGTAGAGTTAAAAACAGAATCTAAAATCTTCTCACCAGCGCCTGCTCATTTCGGAGCGGAGCCAAATACCAACACCAATGTCATTGACCTTGGTTACCCGGGTGTATTGCCTGTTTTAAATAAAACGGCTGTTGATTTTGCGATGAAAGCGGCGATGGCATTAAACTGTGAGATCGCAACGGATACAAAGTTTGATCGAAAGAACTATTTTTATCCGGACAATCCAAAAGCGTACCAAATCTCTCAATTTGATAAGCCAATTGGTGAAAACGGCTGGATTGAAATTGAAGTCAATGGTAAAAAGAAAAAGATCGGAATTACTCGTCTTCATTTAGAAGAAGATGCAGGGAAATTGACGCATGCTGGAGATGGATATTCTCTTGTAGACTACAATCGTCAAGGTACTCCACTAATCGAGATCGTTTCTGAGCCAGATATGCGTACACCTGAAGAAGCTTATGCTTATTTGGAAAAAATCAAATCGATTATCCAATACACAGGTGTTTCAGATTGTAAAATGGAAGAAGGATCACTTCGCTGTGATGCCAACATTTCATTACGACCAATCGGACAAGAGAAATTCGGTACAAAAGCAGAATTGAAAAACTTAAACTCTTTCAGTTTTGTACGTAGAGGTCTAGAATTTGAACAAATTCGTCAAGAGAAAGAATTGTTGGCTGGAGGAGAAATCCTTCAAGAAACAAGACGTTTTGACGAAACGAATGGTCAAACGATCTTAATGCGTGTAAAGGAAGGATCTGATGACTACCGTTACTTCCCAGAACCGGATTTGGTTCACCTTCACATCGATGAAGAATGGAAAGAGCGCGTCCGTCAAAGTATTCCTGAACTTCCGGATGAAAGAAAACTACGTTATGTAAATGAAAATGGCCTCCCTGCATATGATGCAATGGTCTTAACTTTAACGAAAGAAATGTCCGATTTCTTTGAAGAAACACTTAAAGCAGGGGCTGACGCGAAACAAGCATCGAACTGGTTGATGGGTGAAGTTTCTGCCTATTTAAATGCAGAGCAAAAAGAACTTCAAGATATCGCGCTAACGCCAACGAGCTTAGCATCCATGATCAAGCTGATTGAAAATGGAACCATCTCTTCTAAAATCGCCAAAAAAGTCTTTAAAGAACTAATCGAAAACGGTGGAGAACCAGAACAAATCGTAAAAGACAAAGGATTGGTTCAAATCTCTGACGAAGGTGCCCTGCTGAAAATTGTTACAGAGATTCTTGATCAAAACCCACAATCGATTGAAGACTTTAAAAACGGGAAAGACCGTGCGATCGGTTTCTTAGTCGGTCAAATCATGAAAGCAACAAAAGGACAAGCAAATCCACCAATGGTGAACAAATTGCTTGTTGAAGAAATGAAAAAGAGATAATAGAACCTACGTGATAAAATCCACACTAAATGATCTAGAATAAAAGAGGCTCCCATGTGATTTCAGGGAGCCTCTTTTATTTGCTCAAATAGCTGCTCCCATTAAAAATGACAGTCTTTTTTCAAGGTGGAACTTGTGGATTGACCATCGGATAGTAAAGCAAGCTGTAAGGCGAGTAAAGTGACCTGTAAGGCGAGTAAACAAGCTGTAAGGCGAGTAAAGTTAAATCAGCCTGATATTTTCAATGCATTTTTGAAGGTTAAAGGAGTATTATTGAAGATTTCGGAATCGTAAAGCGACTTAACGAGCCAAATATTCTTTTATTGATCATTCGTGAAGAAAAAAATAGAATTTCTTCTTTTTTTACAGAACTTATACTTCCACGTAACATCATACCTATTGTGCGAAAATACAATCATGACGCCGCACTGCTTCTATTAAATTGAATGCACTAGTATTTGCATACGTTTTAAATAAAAAAAGGTATAATATAATTATGCGAGCTTATGTGAATCAGTTTCGTAATTAGAAATCAACTCTTAATAGACGAACATCATATTTGGTTGAGTGGCAAACGGTTACACCCTCGGAATTAGCTTGAGCAGAAGACCCAGCTGGAACGGAAACCGAATGTCATGCAAAGATTTCATATAAATGATCGTATGAATGATGAAATGAACTCAATTAGTCATGTTGAATGAAAAAATGTTTTTATTACATATTTAACCAATAGGGGTTTTGCAGAAATAAGCACATAGCGGTTACTCTGAAAACAGACATGTGAGTAAAATAAGGATTAATTTTATAAAAAGAAGGCTTTGTTAAATGATCATGTTGATTTTTCAACATTCAGCAAAACCACTCGCTTTCCGCGGACTAACGGTCGACCCTACTCCGACAAACAGGATGCTTTAGCGCAGTCGTTGCAAAGGGACGTTGCGTACTTAGACTGTGATCCTCTGGTTTTCACTGGTCTCAGAACGCGTCGCTTCCACATTTCGTTCAGTTTATTTTCAATCAGAAGCACGTACAAATTTTTCACGCAAGTTTTCCAGTGGCCACACTGTAGGGTCTCGACTCGCTCGTTTTTTTCGCAGGAGTCTCATTGTTTTTGCTTCCTATCAACAACATCCGCTAACATAGCCAAAAAGAAAATGAATAAGGATGTGGAGAAGAATGAATTCGATTGATAAGTTTTCAACCTTTCTAATTAATCATGCTGAATTAATTGCGACTGATATGATTAACTTTAATATTAGTAGACAGGAAATTGAAATCCCGGCAGATTATATACAGAAGGCTATTGATGTTAATACAGAATTTCTTAAATTTTTTAGTGAAATACTCACATATGAGAATGATCATGAAGCTGCGGAAGCATTTAAAGAATGGAGCAGCAAAAAGATAGATAAAGAAGAATCATCGTTAGTTGGAAAAATATCGAGTCTTATAAAACCCTATGCCGATACTCGTTTACTCTACAATAAACGTATCGCTAGCATCATGATTGAACAAGATCTTTCTTTAGAGGATGCTTTTAAGATTACGAATCGGCTTAATCATATGCTCGACATAAGTTTGACAGAATCTGTTCTAACAAATGAAGCGTATTCAGAAAAGATCAATAATGATAGACAAAGAGAATTAAATGAATTATCAGCACCAATTGTTCCTATTCAAGATAGAGTTGCTGTGCTCCCTTTAATTGGATCATTCGATTTCGATCGGGCAGAATACCTTTTGACTAAAATTATTCCAAGGATTCCAGATCATCAAATCGATCTTCTGATTATCGATTTTTCTGGAATTTTGACGATTGATACAGAGGTAGCAAGCCATATATTTGCTGTTTATGATGTCCTTCGTTTATTAGGAATTGATGTCATTGTAACAGGTATCCGTCCGGATTTAGCACAAAAAAGTGTGAGTGCAGGGATCGATTTATCATCGTTGAAATCGTTTGCAAATGTGAAACAAGCAATCAAATCGATGAAGTAAGGTAAATAAAAGTGGATATCATTAATTTGATAGCGAATGCGTCAAACCGTTCATCTTTATTGGTGAGCGGTTTTTCATTTAGGCTCTTTTCACATAGATTATTGTTTTTCATAAGGCTGTGTTAGCGAATGTTTTTGCTGAATGTAGAAAAATCAACATCATCTTTTAACAAAGCCTTTCATAAAAAGGAGCGATATGAATGGAGAGAGCTATCTAGCTTATGTTTTTGATGATAGACTTAAGTTGACTTCTAATTCGTATAAAGATACAATCATCTTGAATTCGAGATAATTAAAAAATACCGTAAATATTCATTTTGTATATAATAAGTAGTAACTAGTTCATCATGCTAATTTTCCTACTAGACCCTATGCTAGGAAAATTTTTAAATAAGAGAGAAGGTTGTACAATATGAAAACAGCGGGGATTCATCATATCACTGCAATCGTAGGAGACCCACAAGAAAATGCCGATTTTTATGCTGGGGTTTTAGGATTAAGGCTTGTTAAGAAGACGGTTAATTTCGACGATCCAGAAACCTATCATCTTTATTTTGGCAATGAAAAAGGAGAGCCAGGCACAATTATTACCTTTTTCCCATGGGAAAATGCGAATCAAGGATTAATTGGTGCAGGACAAGTAGGGACAACGGTTTATGTGGTACCTGAAGGATCTCTTGAGTTCTGGAAAAAACGTCTCGCAGCTTTTAACATTCCATTTGATGAAGAAATTCGTTTTGGAGAGACATTTGTTCAATTTGAGGATACGCACGGATTACAATTAGAGCTTGTAGCCCGCAATGGGGGATCTTTGAATACGTGGGAATTTAATGGTGTAACTTCTGATGTAGCCATAAAAGGATTTGGCGGAGCCGTATTATTAAGCGGTTCTTCCCATTACACTTCCTCATTATTAGAAATGGTAATGGGTTTAAAAATGGTTGGTAAAGATGGAGATTATCGTCGTTTTCAATCATATGGAGAACTTGGTAATATCATTGATTTGTATTTGCCAACGATTCAAAATGGGGTCATGGGTGTAGGGACCGTTCACCATATTGCATGGAGAGCAAAAGATGATCAAGAGCATCTAGAGTGGAGAGATGATCTTCATGATAAAAAAATTCCATCGACTGATGTTGTCGATCGTCAGTATTTTAATGCGCTTTACTTTCGTGAAGTAGGCGGGATCTTGTTTGAAATTGCGACAGATCCTCCTGGATTTACAACGGATGAAACAGAGGAAGAACTTGGTGCTAAAATTATGCTTCCTTCATGGCTTGAAGAGAAGAGAGATCACTTGGAGCAATCATTAACTTCTATTCAAATAAAAGAACGGGGGAAAGAATCTTGAAGCATATTTTTCAAAAAGGTGATTCGTCAAAACCGGTGTTCCTATTATTGCATGGAACTGGAGGAAATGAGTCAGATCTCTTACCTCTTGCGGAAATGATCGATCCAAACGCGTCGATATTAAGTGTTAGAGGAAACGTATCGGAAAATGGAATGCCTCGCTTCTTTAAACGTCTTGCAGAAGGTGTATTTGATGAAGAAGATTTAAAATTGCGCACGAAAGAACTCTATGAGTTTATTCAGGAATCAGCTGAGAATTTCGGTTTTGATTCTAAAAAAGTCGTCCCAATTGGTTACTCCAATGGGGCTAACATTGCAGCCAATCTTCTCTTTCACTATGAAAATATTTTTGAAAAAGCCATACTCTTTCATCCTATGGTTCCGATGAGAGGAATCGATTTACCCGATATGAGTCAAACAAGCGTTTTTATCGGTGCGGGGGAAAACGACCCAATTTGTTTGCCTGAAGAAACAAAAGAGTTGGCTAATATGCTTCATTCTGCTCAAGCGTCTGTCTTCATTCAATGGGAAAAAATGGGCCATCAGCTGACTCGATCTGAAGTTGATGCAGCAAAAAAATGGTATGAAAAAGATTAGATTCCTGCCGTATCCTTCTGTATACAATGGGATAATGGGTCAAAATGAACGGGGAGAAGGGAATTGAAATTATTTCTAGATCTTTTTTTCATCTAGCCATGGTAAAATAGTCTTACAATGAATGAGGTGAGTGCGATGGATTTAACAAGTTGGTTTAATAAAGGCATGACATCAAAAGAATATATAGATAGCATGAAAGAGCATAAAGAAAACCTTGAAACGATTTATGATGGTTTTCAAGTGCCAGAGGAAGACCATTCACTATTTGAAATTCTTCGAGAAAAGAATTTACGCGTCATTGCTTTATCGGAAGATTGGTGTGGCGATGCGATGTTGAACGTTCCAATCTTATTGAAATTAACAGAAGCGGCAGGCATTGAAACACGCTTTCTGCTGCGTGATCAAAACTTAGAACTGATGGATCAATACTTAACGAATGGTACTTCTCGTGCGATTCCGATCTTCATCTTCATTGATGATCAAGGCGAAGAAAAAATGGTGTGGGGACCTCGTGCTCCGATGCTAAAGTCGATTGTAGACAATGAAAGAACCAAACTGCCACCAAGCGATCATGAAGATTTCAAAAAGAAATTAAGAGGCATGATGGGTAGATTAACTGAAGCCTATCGTACGAACCAAGATCTTTGGCAGGAAGTATATGATAGCATTAAAACAACGCTTGTAAGCAAAGTGATGATGTGATCTTTCGAAGAGTGAAGGGAAATCCCTTTACTCTTTTTTTACATATTGGCCATGTTAAATAATCGTTTTGTTCCTACACTCAGCAAAACAACTCGCTTTCCGCGGACGAACGGTCGAGCCTCCTCGTGAAAAACCACACTGCGGGGTCTCGACTCGCTCGTTTTTCCGCAGGAGTCTCGTCGTTTATGCTTCCTATCAACATCATCCGTTAACATAGCCTAAATGTTAGAAATGGATTAATGATTTTCGTTACAAGCAGACGCGTTCCGCGGGCACGGCTTCAAACTACTCCGACAAACAGGAAGTTTTAGCGCAGTCGTTGCAACAGGATGTTGCGCTCTTAGACTGTGATCCTTTCGCTGCGGGGCTTTCAGCTCGTGCTGTTCCCGCTGGAGTCGCTGCCTTTCACTACAATCATTTAACAGTTTCCCATTCACTGTAATAAACAATATCTTATTAAAAATAAATACAAAGTAATATCGCTTCTTGCATAATCAAAGTGACCACACCAATATTTATCAGGGACACTTTATTTTATAAAAAATGGCACGATGATTTCCGTTCCAGGCAGACGCGTTCCGCGGGCACGGCTTCAATCTACTCCGACAAACAGGAAGTTTTAGCGCAGTCGTTGCAACAGGATTTTCCGAGCATAGACTGTGATCCAAACGAAGCAACCTACTTATCGCAGTTGAATGACGACCCACAATTTTCTGATTTCAAATGGGGTCTGGCTCCAAATTGTAATAAGTGGATTTTTAAAAAGAAAAGGTGTAACATTTAATTTTGGAAAAGAATATTTGCATAGCCTTAGGTTTAAAGCTTGCTCTTTCAAAGGCTTAACCACTCTGAAGTAAAGTGAAATTCTCTATTGATAGATGTGAAAGTCTTAATAATGGAGAGTAATTTTTCGATTGAAGGAATATGAAAGCTGAATATAGAAATGTTAGAATGTGCCTTCTATCGAAATGCAAATAATCTTATGCATCATGATCGTTAATGTATGATAAATACGAAATTGACAAGATAGAACAGGATGAAGGATATGAAACGTACGAATGCCATTAAACGAATTCAAACAATTAAAAGAGCAAGAATAATCTATAACCCGACATCAGGACGCGAATTGTTTAAGAAAAATATTGCAGATGTCTTGATTAAACTAGAACAAGCTGGGTATGAAACGTCTGTACATGCAACGACTTGCGAAGGAGATGCGACTGCCGCTGCACGTACTGCTGTAGAGCGTAGATACGATCTCGTTGTTGCAGCAGGTGGGGATGGAACACTTAATGAAGTCATAAATGGTTTAGCTGAACAAGAATTTCGTCCAAAGCTAGGAATCATACCGATGGGAACCACAAATGATTTCGCACGTGCATTAGGTATTCCACGCGATATTAAAGAGGCAGTTAAGGTGATTGTGAAAGGTGAAACGCTTCCAGTCGATATTGGAAAAATGAATGATAAATACTTTATGAACATTGCAGGTGGAGGCCGCTTAACTGAACTTACCTACGATGTACCAAGTAAAGTGAAAACAATGATCGGTCAGCTCGCTTATTATTTAAAAGGGATTGAAATGCTTCCTTCCTTAAAAGCGACGAATGTTCATATTGAATACGACGGCAAAATTTTTGAAGGGGAAGTCATGTTATTCTTAATCGGCTTGACGAACTCAGTCGGTGGTTTTGAAAAACTTGCCCCGAATTCTTCGATTAATGACGGAATGTTTTCACTGCTTATTTTAAAGAAAACAAACCTGGCGGAATTTATTCGTATTGTCAGCTTAGCTTTAAGAGGGGATCATATAAAAGATCCAAACTTAATTTATTGCCAAGCACATTACATTAAAGTGAAATCAGTTGACGACAAAGTTCAGTTAAACTTGGATGGCGAATTTGGAGGCGTATTACCAGCTGAATTCATTAATCTCTACCGCCATTTAGATGTGTTTGTAGATATGAATAACATTCGTCTAGAAGACCGCATTGATCATAAGCGTATTGAAGCCACTCAATAAAAGTAAATAAATTCCCGATGGACGTGCACAATTGCGCTTCCATCTTTTTTTATAAGGTCTATTAAATGATCCAGGTGATTTTTCTATATTCAGCAAAACAACTCGCTTTCCGCGGACGAACGGTTGGGCCTCCTCTTGAAAAAACTCGATGGCAATGAGATAAATTGGACATCTTTAAACAATCATGATTGGACATAGTTAAAATAGCATTCTAATGTAGATCATAGCTTTTGCATAATAAAAGGACTAATTCTAGCTGGTACCTAGGAAGGAATTATAGCCATCGGCGAGTAAATATGCTTGTAAGGCGAGATAAGTAGGCTGTAACGCGAGTAAATGAGCTTGTAACGCGAGTAATCCATGCTGTAACGCGAGATAACCAAACTAGAGTGCTCATTTTCAGCAAAACCGATCTCAGAAACCCGGGGAAAAAAGGACTTTTCACATATAAACAAAGATGTTCTCAAGAAATTGAGCAGATTTAAGCTAAAAAGAGGTAATAGAGTTTGGTTTGAGAAAAATGAGGAATAAGGAAACTCATCCATCGTCTAAATTTATAAAGGTAGAAAGTAGTTTTTGGCCATCGGCGAGTAAATAGTCTTGTAAGGCGAGATAAGTAGGCTGTAAGGCGAGTAAATGTGTCTGTAACGCGAGTAACCATCGCTGTAAGGCGAGAAAACCAAGCCAGATTGCTCATTTTCAGCAAAACCGATCTCAGAAATCGGTCTCGAAAAGAATTTTCAAATAGAAAGAGAGATTTTCTCACAAAACGCTCCAGATTTAAGCTAAAAAGAGGTAATAGAGTTTGGTTTGAGAAAAATGAGGAATAAGGAAACTCATCCATCGTCTGAATTTATAAAGGTAGAAAGTAGTTTTTGGCCATCGGCGAGTAAATAGTCTTGTAAGGCGAGATAAGTAGGCTGTAACGCGAGTAAATGAGCTTGTAACGCGAGTAATCCACGCTGTAAGGCGAGAAAACCAAGCCAGAGTGCTCATTTTCAGCAAAACCGATCTCAGAAATCGGTCTCGAAAAGAATTTTCAAATAGAAAGAGAGATTTTCTCACAAAACGCTCCAGATTTAAGCTAAAAAGAGGTAATAGAGTTTGGTTTGAGAAAAATAAGGAATAAGGAAACTCGTCAAAAGTCAGAATATCTAAAAATCAGAAGGAATTATAGCCATCGGCGAGTAAACTGCAAACGTCAAAATAAGATTGTACATCTACAATTGTAAGGATCATGATTCCATTTAAGTGGCGAATCCTATTATCTTGACTGGAGCCTCTTCGAGCATGGTCTCGAGCTTAGAAGCCAGCAATATCAATGCCTGTCTCCACCTAATGAGGCTAACATGCCCGTCTCTCCATGCAAAGTTGTTCGAAGGCAATGAGGCTAATTGTACATAGTTAAAATAGCATGTTCAAATCTCCACATCACTGCGTTCCTGCGGGGCTTTGGGCTCGCGCTGTTCCCGCAGGAGTCGCTGCCTTCCACTCCCATTCAGTGACAGTTTAAAAGAACGGTCTGATCAAGCGAATGTGTACATCGTATTGATAACCATTCATCTCATTAAAAATAGCTAGAATAAGACCAAATTAATAAGGAAAGACCATATATAAATACACTGTCTGATAAAAAATAGAATAAATACTAAAATGAGATCTGATGCTTCATGTGTTACAATCATAGAAGCGAATCTGAGCGAAAATTCATTGAAGAGGAAGTAATAGAAAACATATGACTACAAAACCACCAGTTCAAAAAAATGATGAAATACAGGTTATCTTTGAAGATTTAACACATGATGGAAGCGGAGTAGCAAAAGTAGACGGCTATCCGTTATTTGTCCCAAATGCCTTACCTGGTGAAACAGGAAAAGTTAAAGTAATCAAAACACAAAAGGGATACGGTTTCGGTCGTTTGATGGAGATTGAAAACGAAAGCCCGGACCGTGTAGAACCACCTTGTCCAATTTTTAAATGGTGTGGCGGTTGTTCGATTCAGCATTTAAGCTATGATGCCCAGCTGCAAGCAAAGCATAAACAAGTGAACGATGTCATGGAACGGATCGGGAAATTGAAAGACGTTCCTGTACACCCGGTGCTTGGTATGGAAGAACCTTGGCGTTATCGCAATAAAGTACAAGTGCCAGTCGGAAGAAGAGAAGGACACTTAGTAACTGGTTTTTATCAAAAACGCAGCCATGAAATTATCCCAATGGAATCTTGTATCATTCAAAATGAAACGAACGACAAAATCGTTCAAATCGTGAAAGAAATTTGCGATCAATTCGGTATTCCGGCTTATGATGAGAAGAACCACAAAGGAACACTTCGTCATATTATGGTGCGTTACGGGAAAGCTTCAGGCGACATCATGGTCGTGCTTGTGACAAGATCTCATAAACTTCAAAACCGTGATCAAATTGTCGATGCCATCGTAAACAAAGTAGAAGGGCTAACTTCTTTAATCCAGAACATTCAACCTGAAAAAAGCAACGTCATTTTAGGAGCACAATCGAATGTCCTTTGGGGAGAAGAATTTATTCACGATACAATCGGTGACGTGAAGTTTGCGATTTCAGCTCGTTCTTTTTATCAAGTGAATCCAGATCAAACAAACGTTTTATATGCAAAAGCACTCGAATTCGCAGACCTTCAAGGTCATGAAACGGTCATCGATGCTTATTGTGGAATTGGAACGATTTCTTTATTCTTAGCTCAAAAAGCGAAAAAAGTGTACGGTGTCGATATCGTTTCAGAAGCAATCGTCGATGCACGCAGAAACGCAGAGCTAAACGAAATGACGAATGTTGAATTTGCTGTTGGTGCAGCAGAAGAAGTCATTCCAAATTGGGCTAAAGAGGGTATTACAGCTGACGTATTAGTTGTTGATCCACCTCGCAAAGGTTGTGATGAAGCACTTCTAAACACGATGATTAAGATGCAACCCCAAAAAATCGTCTATGTATCATGTAACCCGGGTACACTTGCACGTGACTTACGCATCCTTGAAGATGGCGGATTCAAAACAGTTGAAATCCAACCTGTGGATATGTTTCCACAAACTGGGCACGTTGAAAATGTTGCCCTACTAGTCTTGAAATTGTAACTAACCAATAAACTCACTAACCCGTTACAATAAACATTTCCAATTTCTCCTTTGAGTGAGAAAAAAGTAATTGTAAAAAAGTGTGATTAAAACAAGGCTATCCCTTACAGGATAAGCCTTGTTTCTTTTTAAGGACTCGGAAAACTTTATTCGACTTCAAGGAAAAGCGAGAAAAAATGGGGGGAAAGGGAGAGGAGAAGCAAAGGAACGTTATTTTTTGATGGGGACATAGTAGATGGGAAGGGTTTATGATTAGGCTACCTTAGGGTTACTATCTCTTCGCAATATGCAATAAAGTTCGTACCTGCTGTAATTAAGTTGGTATCTGAACATGGAAAATGCGGTAGCCGACAAATTTTTATGAAGATACAAAAAGATCGTGAATTGAACCGTTAGTACGATTTCTCGGTTCTATTTTTTATTATAAATGCTATTTTCGTTAAGATTGTTGCTTTTGAATATAACAATAAACATTTTCCTTTTTAAGGTATTATGTATAAAGAGGCTTAATCAGCAAATGGGCAGTTTAATCGAATAAGACTAATTAACAAAGAAATGTTTTAAGAGTAGTCATAATATTGTTAATAAGTAATCCGCTTAATCAGGGTGTGTCAAGGTAACATTTAACTATATAATTTTGGAAGGGTGGTTAGTATGAAAGAATGGTTTGGTTCCGCAGCGATTTGCTTTAATGAAAATGCTGAAGTTCTTATGGTTAGAAGTAATGATTCTGAGGGCTGGGGTGTTCCTTCTGGTGGAATTGAAAAAGGAGAGACACCTGAAGAATGCTGCATAAGAGAAGTGAAGGAAGAAACAGGGTATGAAGTTAGAATTATTGAAAATTTGTATGTTAAAGAGACTGTAATAAAAGGGATAAATGTAAAGACCTACTACTTTAAAGTAGAGAAAATAGGAGAAAGTGAAGGGATAAATGACCCTGATAAAACCGTTATTGAAGCCGCTTGGAAGTCTTTATCAGAATTAGATGATTTAATACATATGTATCCAGAAGATTTAGAAACCATTCAAAGATATAGTTGATTTGCTCATTCAATTATAGGAGCATTTGCTGAACAAGCAGCCACTCTCTGTACAAGTAAAGTGAAGCAGAGTTGAAGAGGACTAGGGTTATAAGGGGAGAAAAACGTGACTACGAAATATGTGAATTGGGGAGAAGCGAAAGTAAAGTTGACTTGGAGACCTGTTAAAAAAATCCCACCGAGAGAACTAATAACAAGTGTACACGGATTTTGTTTTAAGGATGATAAGCTATTATTAGTGAATTTAAATCATAGAGGATGGGATTTCCCTGGAGGACATATTGAAGACGAGGAAACTCCCGAAGAATGTTTAAAACGTGAGGCATATGAAGAAGGATATGTTACGGGAAGCTGCTCTCTTTTAGGTCATATTATAGTAGACCATAGTGAAAACCCTGAATGGAATGAAAATAGTCCGTACCCAAAAGTAGGATATCAAGTTTTTTATCGTATGGACATTGACCAATTTCATGACTTTAAAGCCAAGTATGAGTCAGCCGAAAGAATTCTTATAAATCCAAGTGATGTAATGGAAACTTATCATGATTGGAACGAACTTTACCAAGAAATACTTGATTATGCTTCATGGCATTAGTAATTTATCTTGGTTCTATAATAAAAGTTGGGGTTCTCACACAACTTTGAAGAAATAAAAAAAAATGCACGACATCATCCATTCTTTTATAATTGAGTTGTCGAGACAAAAGTATAGAGCTACCACTTATTTTTTAAACTCGATTGAAAATGTTCTTCTTTTTTCTTCATTTCCTCATGAGTAATCCCAAAAGGAACTCCATCCTGGGTACAATTCTGTGATGAATGCAAAAGTTTCATCGGATTGGATAAAATCATTAGGTCATTTTTTTACGCCACGTTGATTGGAGCGGAAGGTGAGTAACCTCCTGCGGGACTAGCTGGGCAGGCTGAGACGCACAATCCAGCTCCAAGGCCACTGCCGGTTAGCGTATTGCCCATCCCCTCCTTACGCTAAGTCAACATCAACTCACATTGTTCGTTATGTTTCATTTATCTCATGTGGAGCAGGTACAGTCCGCAAGCCACTGAACGGGACTTCACGCTTTTTAGTCAGGCGAAACGAGGAGGCTCACCGCCGGCCCCGCGGAATTGCGCACCTATACTGGAAATCAACTACCTGTTAAATAGCAACAAGGTTAACGAAAACAGCCTTTTATTTTTATGTTTCTTTTTACTGTCCAAATTTGATCCCTCTCTTTAATAATGAAGTTTAAAAATGTTAGTCTGTTATAAAGGATTTTTCCCACTGAAAGCCAACTATTACTATATAAATGGGGGTTGTGTAATGGTTAATGATAAATTGAAATCTCACTTAATAGAAGTGGTAGAAAATCAATTGAAGATGAATGAACCAGTGTGTACAAAGGAAACACTTAATCGGTTAGTGGCATCAGGTTTTAAAGTAAATGAGTCAAAAGAAATGATTGCCGGTGTTCTAACTGAAGAGATGTTTTACGTGATGAAAAATCAAGAACCCTTTAATGAAGAGCGCTACGCAAAAAAACTTTCGCTGCTGCCGGGTTATTTAAGGGACATGGAGGATAGAGAAGAATTCAATGTTCAGAACCGGTAAAAGTGGGATCTTCAATTGGGAGAAATGAACCCTGTACATGCGGAAGCGGGAAGAAGTACAAAAAGTGCTGTGGGAATTAAAAGAATTGCCTGGCAGCTCTCGGAGATTGTCAAGTCAAGAATATCTCATACAAAAAAATCCAAGAGAAAAACGGGACAAGGAAAAAACACCTAGTCCCGTTTTTTTTGTCTCTGAAAATCCTTTTTGAAAAGTATCTGAATTTTAAGTAGTTACTTAGATTCCAAATGATTGTCACAATTATAATGAATTAGATTTTTAAGTGGACCTTAGGGATCAGCAGATTGGATACTACCTCGATTAGAATGATTCTTCTGGGACAGGGTGCCTGTCCCTCCGTCCCACTTTCGTCCCATGAAACAACAATTTAACATTGTTTTTGAATAAATATTTATTGATAAACAATAAATAATACAGTAGAATATGAAAAAAGGAAAAAAGTGGGGTGCTTTATGAAACAAGGAAAGATTACTTTATTGAAGATAGCTGTTTACGTGATTGGAGTCGTTATACTCTGTTTATGTATTTTTGCTTTACCATCACTTGCAAAAGATTCGGCACAAATGAATCCGGAGTTTGCTTATTTACAGTATCCAGTTCTCATAGGTTTGTACCTTACAGCGATACCATTTTTCTATGCACTGCATCAAGCATTAAAACTATTAAGTTATATTGAAAATAATCATGCCTTTTCACAATTTGCTGTCAATACATTAGGGATGATTAAACACTGTGCAAGTACCATCAGTGTCTTATATGTATTAGGTATGATACTGCTTGGAACACAAAATGCTTTACATCCAGGTATAGCAATCATTGGTCTGGTAATAGTATTAACCTCTATTGTTATTTTGCTCTTTACTGCTGTTCTTCGAGAGCTTTTAAAAAATGTATTAAAAATCAAATCAGAGAATGATTTGACTATCTGAGGTGAAAACATGGCTATTATAGTCAATATTGATGTTATGTTAGCAAAAAGAAAAATGAGTGTTACAGAATTATCGGAGAGGGTAGGTATCACGATGGCTAACCTTTCTATATTGAAAAATGGAAAGGCAAAAGCGGTTAGGTTTTCAACTTTAGAGGCGATATGTAGGGCTTTGGAATGTCAACCAGGTGATATTTTAGAATATAGAAGTGAAATGGATACGAAAGGGTGAAGATCAAACAAACTATTCACTTTGTAAAGGATGGATATTATGAGTAAGATAATGCTGTTACCAATGGCGTGTGAGGGATGGATATATTGATAAAAAGCGGATTATTTAAAGATTCGATTGAAACAGAAGAAGAACTGCGGTCGATTGTGGGATTTCCAAGTGAATTAGTAGAAAATAAAGTGATTACCCATTTAGATCATAATTGTATTGATTTTATTTCACAGTCACCATTCATAGTGATGTCTACGTCTGACGACTTTGGATATTGTGATGCTTCTCCGAGAGGGGACAAACCAGGTTTTGTACTTGTATTAAATGAAAAACAGCTAATTATCCCAGAGAGGCCAGGTAATAGAAGAATTGATACATTAAGAAATATCTTGTTAAATCCAAGGATTGGACTTCTCTTTTTTATCCCTGGACTTGGTGAAACTCTAAGAATTAATGGCACTGCCACAATCGTAAAAGATGAAGTATTGCTAAAGAGAATGGCTGTAGAGGACAAAATTCCACTTTTAGGTATCGGTATAGAAGTAGAAGAATGTTTTATTCATTGTGCAAAAGCATTTAAACGTTCAGGTTTATGGGAGCCTACTTCTTGGGCAGATAAAAAAGGATTACCTTCCGCTTCAAAAATACTATTTGAACATGCTAAGCCATCTAACAGTAGTGTAGAAACGATTCAAAAAAGGCTCGAAGAAGGCTATACAAAAAGACTTTATTAAATTAGTTGATTCATATAAGCAGAAAAATTCGGAACAATAATATTGAACATTTCAGTAGAGCAATAGGTGAATTCCACTGCTCAAATTTAATTAATTTCTACAGATAGCACTCTACACACGTGGAGTGCTTTTCACTATTTGTAAGAAAAGATAAGTAATAGATTTCTCAGTAGTGAAGGCTCTCTTTTTAAAAGGGTCATTTTTTGCTAGAACTATAATTTTTATTTTTAATGTTCAAGTGTGCAAATTTATTAAATGAACAGCAGAAATGCGGAGGAGGGTACAATTTGTTGTGAGAAAGAGTGCCTCCTTGTTTACACAAACATTGTTCAAAGTGTATTTTTTTTAATAGATTCGGCCATCTTGTAAGAAAAAAGTGATAAAGCGAAGAAATTTGATTCAATGGTTTTGGTTGTATGATGGCATTTTATTTCAGAAATCCAAGTAGTATTGATGAAAACGGCTGTGGATACAAGGGGTGATTGTCTCGAAGTTGAACAACCGATAAAAACGGATGCTGGATTATCTGCACCTCTTCAGGCTCTTCGAATAGAAACCTTTCAGATATTCTCTGGAGCTAGAAGATTATAAGAGCGGATATCCTGAATAAGTCCATAATCTTTACTATTTTCAGGTGGCCATTTTTATTTTATCGAGGAGAAGGATAGAGATTACAAATATTTGGCTAAAAAACGTACAAATGTTCGTAAATAGATTGAAATTGATGGCGCAAATGAATTATGATAGAGAGGTAAGGTTTAGTCGTTAGAATAATTTGATAATTAATAAACTTGGAGGCGATACGATGGGAAGATTAGTTCATTTCGAAATCCATGTAGATGACATGGAACGGGCAAAGAATTTTTATGGAGAGGTTTTTGCCTGGTCGTTTGAAGATTGGAGTCAATACGCAGGTATGCCTTATTTTGGGGCAGTTACAGGTGACGAGAATGAACCGGGGATTAATGGAGCTTTAATGAAGCGTCAAAGTGCTCCACCAGAAGCAAATCAACCGTTAAATGGCTATGCTTGTACACTCGGTGTAGAAAATTATGATCAAACTGAAGAGAAAATTATTGAGAATGGCGGTAAGGTTGCAATGCCGAAATATGCCCTTCCTGGAATGGCATGGCAAGGGTACTATGTGGATACGGAAGGCAATATATTCGGAATTCATCAACCCGATGAGAACGCAAAATAGAAGCGTTGGTGTTTCTAAAGTGATAAACTTTTGAAGCACCTTTTGTTTCTTTTTGTAATGCTTCACTATTTTCTCCGCGTCAAAAAATTGGCCCTTCTGTCCATTATTCCAATTGTCTATAGGTTGATCGTGGAACAATAGGATGGGTGAAATTATGCTACCTGCTTACGAGAGAACAAAAAATAAACCTACCAAAAACTTAGAAGTTCGATCATGTAGAATGCAGAAACGATAAACCAACAATAAACACAAACCAAAGACCACTTCGAATATTGGATCAAAATCCAACCTCCTAATTATTCATCGTAAAACCAGTAGTCAACACCGTGAAACGATCGCTCAACTTTTACTTCCCCACCATCTGTTACATCCTTTAAACTTGAAATCTCAGCTAATAAGGGTGCCAGGCACTCAAGAATGTGTTTGACAATAGAATAGAATTCGCTTAAAATATGAATCAATTCATAAATGAATCGATTCATATTTTGGAGGTTGGAAGATGGCAGGGTTGCGTGAGGATAAAAAGCAACAAACACAAACAAACATTATGGAATCAGCAAAGAAAATATTTTCTGAAAAGGGATTTCAAAAGGCTTCTATGGTAGAAATCGCAAAGGATGCTGAAGTTGGAACTGGGACCATTTATAATTATTTCCCTTCAAAGGGAGCCTTGCTGCTTCGTATTTTTACAGATGAAGCAGAGCAAATGAAGAAGCAAAATGATCATCAATTTGCGGCGGCCTCTGAAGTTGGTTTAGTGGAGAGCGTAATTGGGGCTCTTCACCAGTTTACTGAGTTTTTTAACCATTATCCCAAAGCTTTTTGGCGTGACCTTTTCCACGTGATGACGGAGGAAGTAGAGGAAAGCATTCGCCTGAGAGAGGGATTGTTTGGGATAGATGAAGAAATGATGAAATGGATTATGTCCATGATTGAAAACGAGTCGGATTGTTTTCTTATTCCGATCCAACCCGAAGAGGCAGCCTATGCCATCTATAGTGCAGCCATAACGGATGCGATGTTTTACATGTATAGCGAATCCATGACTCATGAACAATATAAAGAACAAATCACGAGACATATCCAATTTTTATTTGCAGGGAAAATCAAACAGGGAAATGAGGAGTCGTGATGACGATATTGAAGATTGAAGGAATCAATAAAAAATACCAAAGTGGCAATTCCTATTTTCAGGCTTTAACAGATGTGAATGTGGAAGTGGCGAAAGGGGAGATTGTGGTCATTTTAGGACCTTCTGGATCCGGTAAATCTACATTGCTAAATGCGATTGGTGGGATTGATCAGGTTGACTCGGGTGGAATGATTGTCGATCAAGAGGACATTACTCAATTTAACGATCGTCAACTCGTGAAATATAGACGTGAAGACATCGGCTTTGTTTTTCAAATGTATAATCTCATTCCCAATTTAACAGTCTATGAAAATATCGAATTGACAGCAAATATCAGCAATAATCCTTTGTCCATTAGGGAGGTAATTGATGCGGTGGGATTGACTGGTATGGAGGATCGATTTCCACGTGAATTAAGTGGTGGTCAGCAGCAACGTGTCTCTATTGCCCGTGCAGTGGTTAAGAAGCCTAAACTTTTATTATGTGATGAACCGACTGGGGCATTGGATTCAAATACATCGAAAGAAATATTAAATCTGATCGAGAAAGTAAACAGGGATTATCATACGACTGTCTTCATTATTACTCATAATCAAGCTATTAGTGCAATGGCCAATCGGGTGATTACACTCAAGGACGGTAAAATTGATTCTAATATCGTAAATGAGCAAAAGAAATCAGCTGAAGGGATTGAATGGTGATGCCTTTAAGAAAAAAGCTCATTCGAACCATCCTTGAAAAGAAAGCCCAATTTTTATCTGCGTGGCTTCTTATCGTGATTAGTTCAATTGTTTTCTATTCTTTTTCTGCAGCTGGAGCCAATCTGATTGATAACTTACATTTCTTTAATAACAAAAATAAAGTAGAAGATGCTCAATTCATTGTTCAAAAGCCCTTAACTAAATTGGAGCAAATTGAAAAGCAAAATAATATCGAAATTGAACAACGATTTACAGCGGATCTATCCTATTCAAAGGACTCGGTTTTAAGATTATTAGATGCCACAGAAAAAATAAATCTGTATTCCATTGTTGAAGGAAAGAAACTGGATACAGAACAGGATATTTTGATTGACCAATCGTTTGCTACCGCACATAGAATATCAATTGGTGAGAAAATCCAATTGAAGGGCCAATCCTTTCGTGTTTCCGGATTTATGGCTGTACCTGATTATATCTATCCTTTAAAAGAGGAATCTGGGTTACTGAAAAATCCAGATGCATTTGGTATCGCGGTGGTTAAACAAAGTGTTTTAAAAAAATGGGAAGGGAATCATCGATACTATAGCATTCGATTTAAAGGTGATAACCAGGCTGAATTTAAGAAGCAGTTGAATCAGACGAATCATGTTTTAAATTGGCTTGATAAAAAAGATAATAACCGTATTTCATTTATTAATGGAGATATTGCTGGAATAAAAAAGATGGGAGAGTTTCTTCCAATAGGAATCTTGTTCATTAGTATGACGATGATTCTCATTTTATTATGGCGTTTAATGAAAAAGGAGTATGTTCAAATTGGAACATTGTATGCTCTTGGGTATAAAAAGAGTGAAATTATTCTTCATTACCTTTCCTATGCTGGCATTCTCGCAATCTCTGGAAGTGTGATTGGTACATTCCTAGGGTGGCTTTTATTGCACCCCTTGCTCTCAACATTTGCAGTCTACTACAATCTTCCGGTACTGATCGTGAAACTTCATCTTTTTTATTTATTGACTAGTTTATTGTTGCCACTTATTTTCTTTTTACCAGTAACATACTATTTGGTGCAACGGGTCTTAAAGATTCCACCTGTAAGTTTAATAAAAGGGGGAGAACAAAAGATAAAGGTAAGCAGACTTGAACGATTGTTAAAATTGAAAAACATGTCGTTTAATCGAAAGTTTGTGATTCGTGAAATCATGCGTAACCTACCACGGGTATTCATTTTAACGATCGGTGTGATGTTTGCGACTCTCTTGTTATTATTCGGATTCGTAACAAAAAACTCAATGGAATACTTGGTGAAAGATAACTTTAAAAACGTCTACCATTATGAGTATAACTATCTCTTTAGTACCCTACAGACAACAGCTCCTGAATCTGGACAAATTGGATCCATTGCTCCTTTTACTTTCGAAAATGAAAAAGGAAAGCAATCCCTAACGGTTAATGGGTTGAAACCTAATAATACTTCGATTCAATTAACAGATTTAAGCGGGAAAAGACTCAGGTTTGATTCGGTCATCATTAATAAATCGTTAGCAGATAAAATGGGCATCAAAAAAGGAGATTCCATCCAAGTTACCAACCAACTTTCAAATAAATCATTTGGTCTAACCATTGATCATGTAGCGGATTCTTACCTTGGAGATATGATTTATATGCCATTAAATGAATATAATCAATTAAATGGATATCCTTCTGGGAGCTACACGGAGATTTTCTCTGATAACGAATTAATCATTCCCACAGACCACCTGGTTTCGATCACGAAGACATCTGATACGGTTGCTGGGTTTAAACAGATGATCAAACCATTGAATTATGGAATAGCAGCCATTGCATTTGTGTCAGCCATCATTGCGGTCATTATTATTTACATTTTAATCTCTCTAATGATTGAAGAAAATTCGTTTAAAATATCACTCATGAAGGTCATTGGTTATAGTGAAAATAATATTAGAAAAATGATGATCGGTTATAATATTTGGTTTATTATCATCGGATTTGTTATCGGCATTCCTCTAACTCTCTTGTCTATTTCATCGTTTATGAATTCAATTACAGCTGAAATGAACGTGACGATTCCTGTGATATTAGATTGGCCAAGTGTTCTCATCAGCTTTGTTATCATTATCGTATCGTATTCTATTTCCATTTGGCTAAACAATAAAAAACTGAAAAACATCTCCATGACGGAAGCGATTAACAAGAGTTCAGAATAATCGTGCCTGGCACTACTTGAATGATTCATATTTTTTGACGCAGTGCCTGGCACCCAAAGTCAGTAAGGATTCATCTCTATCATTAAAGGAGTGATCGTATGAGTGAGTATAAATCGCCTTTAAATGGTTACTCAATGCAGGATGCTTTAGAAAAGGTAAAAGAAACAGAGAAAAAGAAACTGGACACATTTGAAGAAAAACTAAACAAAATAACGAATAAGGACAAGAAACAACCTTAGCATTTTCCTTTTGTTTATCGTGAGTCTATGATCAAAAATACTCAGATTCATGAAATCGATTTTCCCATAATGAAAGCCCCCTTCAAATGATTGAAGGGGGTAATTTTTTTGATATTTAACATATAGCACTTTCATAATAGAGTTTAACGCAGGGAACGAATAGTCAAGTGCTTGTCACTATCTAAATTATTACAGCTTGTTTTGAGTTGCCATGTATCCAAAAAATGACGGTGTTGAAAAACAATTCACGAATAGAAATACAGTACGGTACATTGAACCACATCATGAATGAAATAATGTATTTTATTCATTGGTTTTGTTAAATAATCATGTTGATTTTTCAACATTCAGCAAAACAACTCGCTTTCCGCGGACGAACGGTCGAGCCTCCTCGTGAAAAACCAAACTGCGAGGTCTCGACTCGCTCGTTTTTCCACTAGTGAGAGTTTTTGCTTTCTATCAACAACATTCGCAAACATAGCCATTTTAAAAAGTAAGTAAAAGCCGAAGCGTGATGATTTTATCATTTCTCAAATAAAGTAATTGGACGATCTCTACAATAATAGTAAAAATTTACTATTATTCAGACTGGTTTCATCTTTAAAAACCCTCCATTAGAACCTGTTATATTATTCTGAATATTTGTACAATTTAAATAAGTAATTGCTTTGCTTCGTTCATAATATGAGGAGGTAAAAAAATGGAGGAATCTGTACAATTAATCCCGTACGAACTCGTTGAGCATTTAGAAATGGTGAATGAAATACCAAAAGGGATTGAAATGATTCAAGCCCCAGAAATTTGGAAGCAAACAAAAGGAAAAGGAATGACAGTAGCTGTTCTAGATACCGGATGTGATACAGATCATCCTGATTTAAAAGAACGCATTATGGGGGGATACAACTTCACAAATGATGATGGAGGAGACCCCTTAAAGTTTGAAGATTATAATGGGCACGGAACGCATGTATCAGGAACCATTGCAGCAAGTCTTAATAACAGTGGCGTGGCTGGAGTAGCTCCTGAGGCGAATTTATTGGTTTTGAAGGTACTAGGGAAAAATGGTTCAGGGCAATATGACTGGATTATTAAAGCAATTCGATATGCGATTGGTCAGAAGGTAGACATTATTTCAATGTCATTAGGTGGACCAACGGATGTAAAAGAACTTCACGATGCAATCATTGAAGCAGTAAACCAAAATATTTTAGTTGTATGTGCAGCTGGTAATGAAGGTGACGGTCAGGATGCTACAGACGAGCTTGATTATCCTGGTTGTTACAACGAAGTGATTAGTGTTGGTGCAGTTAATCTAGAGAGACAGTCTTCTGGATTTACAAATTCGAATAATGAAGTTGATTTAGTAGCCCCAGGAGAAAAAGTGACTTCAACCTATTTGAATGGAGCTTATGCAACATTAAGTGGGACATCTATGGCTACTCCTCATGTGTCAGGAGCATTAGCCTTATTAAAGGTATTATCGACTACTGCATTTGAAAGAGATTTAACTGTTTCTGAACTGTATTCCCAGCTAATAAAGAGAACAGTACCACTTGGTAACTCACCAAAAATAGAAGGAAACGGTTTGGTTTATTTGACTCTTGTAGAATATATAAAAGAAGTATTTGACCAAAAAATGGTACGAGCCTTGATAAATACTTAAGTAAAAGCAGATGCCTGGTCGAGGCATCTGTTTTCATATTTTCTAAAAACGCTGGATTGATGGATAATATTTTAAAAATAAAGACTGGTAGTTGTGAATTCTTTCAATCTTTATTCTTTAATAGATAACAACTATTAAAAGAAGGAGAGGATTTTTTATGAATACCTTAGATTTACCGTTATGGACAACAATCTTAGGGAATTTTGGATTTCCAATTGCTATTACGATTTATCTGTTTTGGCGATTTGAAAGAAAAATAGAAAATTTAGAAGAAACAATCTCCGATTTAGATGAATTAATAAAACATTATTACTACTGATGCAGGTGTAGTGATAATAAGCTCAATACAAAATCGTATCGATTTCACTTTAATGAATAAATGATGAAGGAAGGGGTTCGAGATAATGAAATAGACTTAAGTTGGGTATGAATAATGTCATATTCTGGTGCCAATGATTTAGTAAAGAAAATCCATCGATGAGTGATCGAAAAGCATTCATGCGAATAATTCCTTTGTTCTATTTTCAAAACTACCTAACCAAATTATTGTTCTTTTTGGGGGTGATTATTTGGATGACTTATACAAATTTTATAATCGGGGTATTGAAAGTGATTTTAACAGAATGGAAAAACATTTGGAAAATCCTGTTATAAAGTCATTTTTAGAAATACCAGGAAATAGGGATTTATTAATAGAAGTTCTTCAATAATCCAACAGACTTGTTAAAAGAAAAGCTCGATGAATCTTTTAGGGAATTTTACTTTAAAATCAGATTTACATGTTATTTGTCTCAAGCCATCTATTTTAATGCAATCAATTACGACAAGAAAGTGAAATTGTTTTCAGATAGGAATAGATCCATTCTTGATGAACCAGTACAAGATGATGAGAATAGAACATTGATTGATTTATTCGTTTCAACGAAATGGAAGGAAAAAAAAGAAGAAGAATATATTGGATCTTCAAGAATCGAAGATCATTTAGCTAATTATACTTTATATAAAGTAGTCCAACTATTAACAGAAAATCAGCGACACCTTTTAAGTTTGGCTTATATATATGGTTTGAATGATTCTGAAATAGCTATCTATTTAAATAAATCTCAACAAGCTGTTTCTAAAAGCCATAAAAAAGCATTGGAGAAATTAAGAGAAATGATCGAAATCGTGGAGAAGGAAGGGGTTTAAGTGGGGGAAAGTTTGTATATGTTAGTCAAGCAGTCAAGAACGGATAATCGTTCACTTGAAATCGTTATTAATCTGTTTTCGTCTAAAATTAATCACTCATTAAAACAAACAGATAAGCAATTTAGAGAGGATTTATCCCAAGAATTGAAAATCAAATTATTGGATTACATTCGAAATTATGATGTTGATAATATTCCTGGATACTTTCAAATGCTAGAACTTCTTGATAGGAAGGGAACCCCTTACTACGAGTGCATAAAAGAGTTGAAAATGCCGGTTGAAAGTCATTAATCTATTCACTAGGGCTAATTAATAATGGTGCCTGACACTACTTGAATGATTCATATTTTTTGACACAGTGCCTGGCACCCATAAGTCAGAACGGATTCATCTCTATCATTAAAGGAGTGACCGTAGGAGTGAGTATAAATCGCCTATAAATGGTTATTCAATGCAGGATGCTTTAGAAAAAGGAAAAGAAACGGGACACATTTGAAGAAAAACGAAACAAAATAACGAATAAGGACAAGAAACAACCTTAGCCGTTTCCTTTTGTTGATCGCGAGTCTGTGTTCAAAAATACTCAAATTCATGAAATCGATTTCCCCATAGTGAAAGCCCTCATTAATCATTTTTAGAATGATAAATGGGGGCATTTTTGTGATGGAATCTGTTGGGGGTCAGGCACGGTTCGTATAAAACGTTTATGTGATTGACGAAAGGGAAAAATAAACTGAGAAGATCATTTGATAGGAGGAATACTTAATGGGAAAAACGATTTTTATAACAGGAGCTGGAAGTGGACTGGCTAGAGGAACCACACTCGGACTTGCAAAAGAAGGACATCGTGTGATTGCAACGACAGAACTAACGTCTCAAAAAACGGATCTCCTTCGTGAAGCAAAGGAGAAAGGCCTTGATATAGAAGTATTCAAACTCGATATTACAAATGAACGAGATCGAGAACAGATTGAAGAGTATGATTTTGACGTATTTGTAGCGAATGCAGCGATCAACGAAGGTGGACCGCTTGGTGAAGTGCCAATGGACCGATTCCGTGCGCTATTTGAAGTGAACGTATTTGCAACGCTCGAAACAGTTCAGATTGCTGCACGAAAGCTTGTGAAAAAAGGAAGCGGAAAGATTATTTTCATGAGTTCAATGGCAGGTATTTCGGCGACACCTTATGTCGGTCCCTATACAGCTACGAAGCATGCCATTGAAGGTATTGCGCAAACGATGAAAGCAGAGCTTGAAGAGTTTGGCGTTCAAGTGGCAACCATTAATCCAGGTGCATTCGATACTGGCTTCAACGACCGAGCAGCAGAGGAAAAATGGAAATGGTTCGATGAAGAAAAGCACTTTACTCGTAAAGAAGATATGAAAAAACAAGAAGAAGGGTTAGAAAATCAATTCGATCCAGAAGATATGATCAAAAAGATGATTGAAATCATTCCGGCGGATCACCATAAATTCCGTACTGTCTACCCAGAGGAAACCGAAAAACAGCTCAAACAAACGCAAAAGGAACGATGGGAAATGGAAATCTGATCAAAATGAGCATTTTTCTTAAAATTGAAGCAAAAGAGTTACTTAGAATTGAACGCTAATCTATAATAAAGACTTTTTAAGCAGCCATGGTATTGTTCGATGCCAATGAAAAAGTACATTCGTTCAGCAAAGCCGCCTGATCTCGATTTATTGAGATTCAGGGGCTTTGCTTTATGTCTGGCTTTGGAAACGAGTTAGTTGATTTGCGTTACAGGTGACGTTTGGCGTTGGAGGTCTGTGAGCCTCTTCGTTGCAAGTGCCAAGGCACTCAAAAGGTTTTTCAATAAAATGACAGCGAGCCTTTTCTCGATTTTTGAGGAAGGCTCGCTGTTTTCATTATATAATAGAGGTGCTAACTCCTTGGGGTGGCTCTTCATGATTTTAAAACAACAAATTCTTAATAGCAGCCCATTCCTTGCTATTTAGGATAACGTTGTTTCAAAGAGGAATTGGCTTTGTCCAATCAATGAACTTGTGGATTTTTCTTTTGTACATGAGGAAATACAGAATAAATACAGTCTTGATCATGGTGGAAATGTACTTATGTTTGATAATAAGTGATTAAGCATGATATAAGTGTAAAAGAATTAGAACATTAGGCTTACCATTTTTTGACCGAGAGTTTGAAATTGTATCCAGAGTGAGAGGATTTGAGTTTGAAATGATCGATAATTTTTGGCGTGATTTACCACGACCATTTTTTGTACTTGCACCAATGGAAGATGTGACAGATGTCGTTTTTCGCCACGTAGTAAGTGAAGCTGGCCGGCCGGATGTATTTTTCACTGAGTTTACAAACTCGGATAGCTATTGTCATCCAGAGGGCATGAAAAGTGTGCGTGGCCGTTTGCTTTTTACAGAAGATGAACAGCCAATGGTGGCACATATTTGGGGGGATAATCCCGAATATTTCCGTCAAATGAGTATTGGTATGGCAGAGCTTGGATTTAAAGGCATCGATCTTAATATGGGCTGCCCTGTACCGAATGTAGCATCGAGAGGGAAAGGTAGCGGCCTTATTCTGCGTCCAGACGTTGCGGGAGAACTTATTCAAGCAGCAAAAGCGGGCGGACTGCCTGTCAGCGTGAAAACACGACTTGGCTATCATGATTTAAATGAGTGGGTGGACTGGCTAACGCATATTTTAAAACAGGATATTGCGAATCTTTCGATTCATTTACGTACAAGAAAGGAAATGAGCAAAGTAGATGCCCATTGGGAGATGATTCCTGAGATCAAGAAACTTCGGGATCGTTTGGCACCAGATACACTTTTGACGATCAATGGGGATATTCCTGACCGTCAAACTGGGCTGAAACTTGCTGAACAATACGGTATTGATGGCGTTATGATCGGACGGGGGATTTTTAAAAATCCTTTTGCTTTTGAAAAAGAGCCAAAAGAGCATAGCAGTAAAGAATACCTTGATCTTTTAAGACTGCAGCTTGATCTTCAAGATCAATATGCGGAAGAACTGCCGCGTTCAATCACAGGACTTCATCGCTTTTTCAAAATTTATGTCAAAGGATTCGCTGGAGCTGGTGCATTGAGAAATCAATTGATGAACACGAAATCAACAGATGAAGTGCGTGCTTTGCTTGATAACTTTGAAAAAGAAAGTTGATAGGACATGGACAGTAAAAGGATGTAACGTTCAAAAGGTTAGAGAAAAAATGAATCACATTCACTCTATATCTGGAATGGATAGCAAAAGTAGGATGAAAATCATGTTAAGAGGCTGAGACAGAACGAAAATGCCCAAGTTTAAAGTCGAATCATTTCTTAACTGGGTCCATTTCATGATTTAAATCCACCATCTTAAATGCGAACCTTTCATTTAAATATTCTTTCATCATTCGATTCTCGTTTTCGACGGACGCTTTCCGGGGGCTCGCGTCGAACGAACTTAAGCTAAAGCTTAAGTGGATTTCGACGTCTTCGCTATTCCCCAGGAGTCGCCGTCTTACACTCCAATCGAAATCAATATTCTGTTCCATTGAAAAGGTATTCATTTATGAAATTGATTCAACGAAGAAAACAATAAAGTGAAAAAATCCGTACGAATACGAAATTCCACTTAGAATTTCGAGGTATCGTTCGGATTTTTCTTTATCTAAAATACTTTTATCCCAGGCTCTTTTTTGCAAATGCTGTATTTCGGACAAAATCTAGCAAACATTAGGTTGTGATTACGCCGCAATTTTAAGGAGGGGCATGATGAAGACTTTCATTTATATGGTGAGACATGGAGAATCACCTAAGACAGAAGGAACTGAAAGAACAAGGGGATTGACTGAAAAAGGGAAGTTGGATGTTCACCAAGTTACTGATCTATTACAAGATGAGGGGATTGAAGTATTTGTATCAAGTCCATACAACCGTGCGGTCTTAACCATTCAGGATTCGGCTGAACGTTCTGGAAAAGAAGTTTTAGTATTTGAAGATCTTAAAGAAAGAATATTTACTAACGAAGATATTCGACTATTGATAAGGACTTGTTCCCTTTGCTAACGAAATCTTTTTCCGATCCGAACTTTGCATTAATGGGAGCGGAGTCGAATGCTGATTGTCAAAACAGGCTATAACAGTATTGAGAGATATATTAACAACCTATCAAGGATGTAAGGTGGCGATTGGCACGCATGGTGCAGTAATGACTCTAATGATGGGGTATTACGACAGTCAATATGATTTGGATTTTTTACTCAATACATCTAAGCCTGATATCTATAGAATGGAATTTAATGGTCATGAGTTAGTAGGAGTTAAACGGTTGTGGAAAAAATCAACTAAATAAATTTAAAAGTGAGTTGATAATTAAGCAATTTCTTACAAACGTGATAGATAGATTAATAGGTGAATTCCACTGCACTTGTCAATGAGTGTATACATATAGAGATCGAAACATGTGTAGTGTGTAGCAAAAGTAGGATGAAAATAATGCTAAGAGCCTATTTCAAATATAGAAATAGGCTCTTATTTGCAAATGTTGTCCTTTTAACAAAATCTAGCAAACTTCGGATCGTGAAAGACAACGCAGAACCAGAATAGATCGCACTACATCTTCAAGTGGCTTGTTCTACCCGCTTAATGAAAAAGGAAAGCACTAAGCTTACGGCCCCGATGATCATGATGGCAAAATAGGTATCACTGATTCCCTGGATCGATGCTTCCATGAGCATATGAGCTTTTGATTCGCCATTTGTTCCGCCCATCATGATGTCCATGCAGATGATCTTTCGTACGGTTCGTCATAATCGTGACAAGGAGGGAGGTCCCGATTGCGCCAGCCACTTGTCTTGCTGTATTCGAAATGGCGGTCCCATGGGCATGAAGACTTGACGGCAATTGATTCAGCCCTGCCGTTTGAATGGGCATCAGGAATAAGGCCATACCGATACGACGGCCTGCGTACATCAAGATCAGATGCATATAACTCGTTGAATCTGATAAATCGGTAAAGGTATAGGTCGTGACCAGAATGATCGTGATCCCAATGACGGAAAGCCATTTCGCACCGAAACGGTCAAACAATTTTCCCACAACTGGACTTAATAGTCCCATCAGTAAAGCACCGGGCAGCATCAGGAATCCGGCCTCTAACGCAGTGAAACCCCGTGCGTTTTGAAGATACAAAGGAAGCAGGATCATATCTGCATACATGACCATCGTAATCACGCAATTGATGATCGTTGTTAACGTAAACATATTGTATTTAAAGGCTCTAAGGTCAAGAAACGGACGTTCAGAAACCAGTTGTCTCCACGAAAATAAGCCTACAGCAACGACCCCTACAGAAAGGGTGACGATGACCTCGATGCTGCTCCAGCCCTCACTGCCGGCTTCACTGAAACCATAAAGCAAGGCTCCGAATCCGATGGTGGAAAGAATCAAGCTGACCGTATCCAGCTTGCTTTCAGTTGTTTCCGAAACATTCTTGAGAAAAATAAATCCGCAGAGAATGATGATGATAATAAAAGGAATCATCCCATAGAATAACGTCTGCCAAGGGAATACATCAAGGACATATCCAGTCAGTGTCGGTCCGATCGCTGGAGCAAAGATGATCGCAAGTCCGACGGTTCCCATGGCCGTCCCCCTTCTTTCAGGAGGGTAAAGTTTCAACACCACATTCATCAATAGAGGCATGATAATCCCAGTGGACGCAGCCTGGATGAGCCGGCCCGTAAGCAATACAGGAAAATTGGGTGCAAGGGCAGAAACAATCGTACCGATAAGAAAAATAAACATGGCACTTAAGAATAACTGCCTCGTAGTAAATCGCTGCATCAGAAAGCCGGTTACTGGAATCAGTACACCATTGACCAGCATGTATCCCGTTGTCAGCCATTGCCCGGTAGGAGCATCAATATGGAAGGCTTCCATTAATGTTGGAAGAGCAACGGTCATCGTGGTTTGATTAAAAATCGTAAAGAAGGCACCCAGAATCATGATGGTCATAACGGGCCCTTTTCTAATCGAGTTCGTATTTGTCGTAGCACTCGTATTCAATTCTTTCCATCATCCTTTCCGTTCATTTAATTTACAGTATGTAGTATAATAAACAAAACATAAATTAAATTATAGAAGCTAAAATGGAAGCGATCAACAAACAATAATGACGTATATGTTGATTAGTTTACATCTCTGAATTTTTTGTTGATTAATTGGAGAAAACTCAACAAATATTAGCGAAATCGTTGATTAGTCGAGGAGGGGTGAAATCAATGAATAACAAGAAAAACGAAAACAGATCCCCGGATCCTCCGCACACGACAGCTACTGAAAGACGCATTTGTCGAATTGCTGCAGGAGATGGATCTGGAGAAATTAACCGTCAATCGCCTGACAGAAACGGCTACCATCAATCGGGTGACCTTTTACCTTCATTATCAAGATATCTCAGATATGCTCGATAAGATGGCCGATGATATGATCCATGAGATTTCCACCGTTTTGGGCGAGCCAGAAACCGATCAGAAACCGAATGATGAAGAAAATATAAGGATGCTAGAGAAATTCCTTGAACATATTGCATTGAATGGGAATTTTTATAAAACGGTTCTGGCGACTAGAAGGATCCCTATCTTCAAAGAACGTATTCTGACTTTCTTGACGGATTGGCTCGTGACGAGAATCGAAAGCAGAGGGAGATGACTCTTTCGTCCAAAAAGCCGGTATTCAGCAGGAAATCTTCATTTGGTATGATGCGGCTGCAATTATCGGCACGATTGAAGCGTGGCTCCGCAATGATATGCCCTATACCCCAACCTTTCTGGCAAGACAATTTTACTTGATCCATACAAGAGGATTGGATAAACGATAACCATTTATGAAAAAGTGAAACCAACATGACAAAAGAAGAATGAGAACACAAAATGAATGAAGT
>CAVSKA010000025.1:0-20539 GCA_963728315.1 uncultured Caryophanales bacterium | reverse complement strand
AGATCGGTTGTCCAACTGCATCCACTTGACGTAACACGCTAATATTCGTTGTTCCACTTAATGGAGGAGGAGGAGTTGTTTCACCACCCGGATCTGTTGTGCTCCCGCCTTCATTCGCGGAATTGATTGGATTTGGGGGATTCGACTAATAAAATCGGTTGCATTGTCATCTGAGTCGTATCCGTTTCCTTTGCTTCCATTCTGCCGCAGGGTCTGTCCCATCGTTGGCTTTACGTACAACGCTTTCCGTGCTGAAGGAGTGGGTGTTCGACCAGTCCCTTCATATTGAGAGCTGTCGAACCAAAACCAACATAATCGATGACACTTGCATCCGTATTCGAAGTAATAGCGCTTGCATTATTTACTAAGGCTACTTTTCCTGCACTTCCAGACATATTAATAGATCCTGTAGCATCTGGTTGTGGTAATGCCGCTGCTGTCCCAGTATCCTGCTGCTTCTTGTATGAGGTAATATCCATGAGGTTTAATCTTATTCGTTAAATTTGTAACTGAATACGTCGTGCCAGCTGCGCTTGCATACTGCACGGACCATCCATCAAGCGAAATTTCTTGGTCTGTCGGATTGTAAAGCTCGATAAAATCATTTTTGAAGGGTGCATCTGCTGTTTCCTCCGCCACCATAAACTTCACTAATCACAACATGATCTGCTACAGATGCTGCATGCGCCTTTGTTCCTATCATCATTGGTAAAACTGAGTTTGAAACTAGAATGGTAGATAAAGCGACGCCAATCCATTTTCTACGATTTTCCATCTACATCCTATTACCCCCTATTATTTGATTTCTTCCCATCTATTAAATAATATCAGAAAATGAAGAAAAAATAATTAATTATTTTGTAAACTTGGTTAAATATTTTTATTTGAAAATTTACTTTACATTTCTTTCTACAAAAGTCATGATAAATGGGTATTTGTCTAAATATTCGAAAAGGGGATAAATGTCCATTGATGTCTTTCATACATACCATAAAATTGCGTTGGAATCTTATTTTCATGACGATGATTCTTCTTCTATCATTTGGACCAATTGCCTATGCTCATCCTTTAAGCGCCGCATTTACAACGATTACGATTGATCAAAATCAGACGATACTTGAATATTCAATTGATGAACTTTCAGTTATTGAAGGACTTGGCGGCGATACCGATTCAAATGCTAAATTGAGCGAAGACGAACTAAATAAAGATTAAAAATCGAGTAGAAGAATGGATTTCTGACAGTGTCGTTTTAGAGAAAAACGGCAAAGAATTGACCTCAAAGCTTAACTCTCTCAAATTAGAACAGAAAACCGATAAAGATATGGTTACTCTATCTTTCACTTATCCCGGCTTCAAAGAAGGTGAGACTGCTACTCTATTAGATGGCATTTTCATAGAAGGAAAAACGAGTTCAGTCTACACCAATTTTTTGAAAATAGATTATGACAATCAAATCAGTGAAAGTGTTTTACAAGGAAAAAATCGTGAATGGTCGATGTTGCTCACGGCAAGCCAGCAACAGCAGCAAGCCAATGAATCGACGCCTGTTAAGCCCATAGCTGTCACCACTCATGTGTCTTGGCAATCGTTTCTTCTGCTAGGAATGAAACATATCCTGACGGGTTATGACCATTTATTATTTCTGTTCGCTTTGCTGCTCAGAAAGCAAACCTTAAAGCAGTATGCAGCGATGATCACCGCATTTACGCTTGCTCATAGCGTTACGCTTACTTTATCGGTGTTGGGGATTGTCGATCTTCCTTCCCATATCGTTGAACCGTTGATCGCTTTAAGCATTTGCTATGTAGCGATTGAAAATATTTTCAGAAAAAAAGTATCGTATCGCTGGGCATTGACGTTTTTCTTTGGCTTGATTCACGGATTAGGATTCGCAAGTATTTTGAAAGAAATGGCGATTCCAAAGAGTGCACTCGCTGCGTCATTAATCAGCTTCAATGTCGGAATCGAAATTGTTCAACTAGGACTTATTCTGCTTGTCTTGCCAGTGCTCACATGGTTCCAGCGTCAACCTTCATACAAGAGAGGCATGATCACTGGTTCAGTTGTCATCTTTGTTCTTGGAGCATTTTGGTTGGTACAGCGAGTCTAAGTTCGTAACGTCTTGTGGCAACGGCATCGCCAAGGACGGACCGTCGAGTCTTCTCATGAAAGGCACTGATAAAGGTCTCTTGGAACAGCAATGCGAGTATGGGAACGAAATCGTTCCCATACTCGCATTTTTCTCTTATAAACAGTTGGTTTTCGTTTCAGGAAAACTCGTTCCTACAGTTAAGCTTTCCATTACTCGAAAAAGTTTCTTAGAAGAGCTCAATCATGTTTTTAAATATCATGTAGCTCTATTTGGTATACACCTTTTTATTTCCTTAGCTGCACCTGTTGCTTGGAGTGCAGGCGCTCGACTCCTGTAGAAAAACGAGTGAGTCGCGCCCCCGCAGTGTGGTTTTTGAGGCCACTGAAAAAGTCCTCATGGAACATCTATACACGTATAAGCCATAGATTTCCGTTTCAGGCAGACGCTTTCCGCGGGCACGGCTTCAATTTACTCCGACAAACAGGAAGTTTTAGCGCAGTCGTTGCAACAGGATGTTGCGCTCTTAGACTGTGATCCTTTCTTTGCGGGGCTTTCAGCTCGTGCTTTTCCCGCAGGAGTCGCTGCCTTTCACTACCATTCAGTAACGGTGTAAAAAGAACGGTCTGATCCAATTTCACTTTAAAGATGAAGACAAAGATGTCGCCCAGTCTAAAATTCGTGGCTTAGAAGCGAATCTGAGGGCTTGTTTTTCCTTTGCAGAATTTCAATTGATAAAAATTGGACATTTTCAGTGGCCTCGTGGTTTTTTATGAGGAGGCTCGACCAGTCGTCCGCGGAAAGTGAGTTGTTTTGCTGAATGTTGAAAAATAATATAATCATTTAACAAAGCCTTTAAAAAAAGGGATCAGTCTCCAAGCGCTTGAATGCGCCGGGCAACTGACCCCTTTTCCCTATCGTGATAACATCGCTTGCACTCGTACAACAATTACAGCAAATTGAGCCCGATTCGTTGCATCATATAAACCGAATTTTCCACTACGGTAACCGACCATGATCTTATGATCTCCAACTGCATCAATATAAGGAGCTGCCCAATAAGAAGCATTTATATCCTTATAAGAAGGTAGAATACCATCACTTTTTAAATCAAATGCTTTCGAAAGAACTTTCGCCGTTTGAACACGATTTAAAGGAGCATCTGGATTAAAATAGTCACTTTTCGAAAAAATACCCGCTTCTGTTAGTTTTGCTATTGCGAGATATGCTGGATGTGTGACAGGTACATCTTTGAAGCCTGGATTATTTGGAAGCGTAGTCGTTAATGGCAGGTTTTTAAATAATATTTCTGCCGCTTCAGCTCTCGTAATTGCTTTTTCAGGATAAACTTTCCCCTTTTCATCCAAAGTGAGGAGATGATTTGTAAGCAGGAAGTTTAATTCTTTTTCAGCCCAAAATCCTGCTGGAATATCAGTTGCCGTCGGATTATTTTTTGCCATACTTTCAAGTAAGGCATCACTCATTAATTGATAACCTGCTAGATTGGGATGAATGTTTTCAGGATTCGGTAAATAAGGTTTAGAATCGTCCCCGAATTTTTCATAAACGGATACGAAAGAAGCACCTTGAGCTGTAGCAGTCATTTGAATCGCTGTGTTAAGTGTGTGTGTAAGTTGAATCAGTTGAGGTTTTTGAACATCTGAGATGTATGGGAAAGGAAAATAATAACCCATTACATATACGGAAGCGTTTGGATTCAATGCTTTGATGGTTTGAAGAATTTTCGTGTAGTTTTCAGCAACATTATGAAGTGTGACCATAACCTTATCTTGATCGAGAATGAGCACTTTTTTCTCCGGATCAAGCTTCGCATCTTTTAATAGATCATTTGCACCAGCAGATAAGGTAATAAAATTAGACTGTTTAATGGCTTCTCTTAATTCCGGTTTTGCAGCTAAATCGTCCAAAACGTTTTGCGTAGTGTAACCTGGTACTGCGAAATCCTTTGAGTATGTAGCCAGCATGTTATGATTTTTCAAATACTTAGCTGTCAAGTCCGCATACCCATCACTAATTCCTCTATCTGGCGTCATACCCGCTGCCAAGGAATCACCTAGAGCTAAATACTTAACTTGTTCTGTTCCGTTAGCGGATGCGAACGGGACCATTAAACCAAATAATAGGACGAACATAAAAGCCAAACTCGATAATCTTTTAATCAATTTATTTTCAACCTCCTTTTTCATTTAGCATTCTATAAAGATATGAAATATCCTTTAAACTTATGTTACTTTTTTTCAGGGCAGCACACCCGGCGTTCTTATTGATTCTGACGAATATTATGATGAAGTAGTCAATTCGGTTCACTTACATCCAGCTAAGGAAAAAATAGTTGAATGAGCGTTTGACTCTTCTTCACCTTCGAAGAGTGGTTGGATTGATCGCGTTTTCATGAAATTTTCCCAATATCATCTTTATTCATTATGTAGTACGATAGTTACAGAAATAATCAATCTCTTAAATCGACGAAGCCTCCATTTCAGTTTGGTAAGTAGGTATAAGAGCATGACATCATGTTACTCTTTTTTTGATACTACACAGTGATAGAATGACATAAATCGTACGAAGTGGCTAAATTGCTGAAAGGTAATGACGCAAAGCTAGAGGGGCTAAGGTGTTTTGAAAAATGCTAAGCCAGCCAGCTATCGAATACGTCTCCTTCGGTTTATGTGAATCATTTATGGGAGGTTTTTTGTTATGTTAAAACTCTATTGTAAAACAATGTATCTTTGGCACTATGGTCGGCATAACTATCATGAAATACTACTAGAAGATTGTCTTTATGAGAAACTTAGATCCAAATTACAAACAAAAGCGAATTACCATTTAAATAAAGCCGAAAACTACAGAGTCAGTTCTCCATGGCGTTAACGGTTGGCCCTGAAAAAATTATGTTAATAAGTTTGTTTGCGCTTCAGATTAAATAAGGCGGAATTTCGTTCATAATCGAACGAAATCCCGCCTTTTTCCTGTCTCTTCTTACCTATAATTTCTTAATTAAGGTCCGTATTTGTTTGTGATCAACTTGCGAATATGACAATGGCTCCTTGAATTTGCAAGCCAAAAAGACCGCATATGACACCTAACCCTATCCATGTCTATCTTTCTACTCACTGTGCTTCGATTTTTTCATTAATCATTCTTCTGGCATTTTTTTGTTTTAACGTGCTCTTGTATGCGTAACGTTCACAATATCGGATCGATCAAATGAGGATAGCGTCCGGCTGCAACGTAAATCAACAGAACAATTTTCTTCATTTCTTAAGCCCTGTTTTAGGGACCAGTTTATTTTTAAACAGTTAAGGGATGGACGTGGAAGGCGCTCCACTCCGCGGCTAATACGCACATTGATGCTCCAAGAGGACTTTTTCAATCGCTCGTTTTTCACGAGAAGAATCGAGTCGTTCGCCCGCGGAAAGCGAGCCCTGGAACGAATATCCACATCTTATACTCGTAGTGCAGGAGACTGATCAAGTTACCTGATCTCGATCATTCCATTATCATTCATCCTGGCTTTAATATTCATTTCTTCCACAGCGAATGTATGAATTCGATTCCCGATTTGGATCACTGTTCCCGCATGAACATGGCGAATGAGAATGCTACCGTCAACTGGAACGCGAATGAAAGTCTTCACTCCGATATCAGAGCCCGCTTCTTCTAAGGTAACATTTCTTCCTGCAACGATTTCCCCACCTCGACAAACTCCCGAAATTTTCACATTGTTACCCGCTTGGATCTGTGAATGGTAGGAACCTTTTCCAGTCACAAAAATATTGCCGCTACAATATAGTTCACTATTGATCGCATAAGGAAGCGATAATTTCGACTTAGGTTCAGGTGGCACACAGTATATTTCGTATACTTCTTTCGTATGGTCAATCATTTGATGGAAAGAAGATAATTTGTTCATATTCTCATTGGACAGAATGATAAATTGATTGTTTAGATTCGTGGCAACCTTAAGCCAATCATCATCTAAAAGATCCAAATTCATTTTAATTTTTTGATAAAAAAGTTGAATCATGTCTCGTATTCCATTATATTTCCGTTCTGTAAGTAAGCGGATTAAGTAGTTTAATTGCCCATTCGGAATGGTATCATCCGTTATCTGACTAACGATCAAAAGCTGTTGTAGGGCACGATCGATCTTATCCAATTGCTCTATTATCGACTGAAGTAAAAGAAGGAGCTCTCCGATTACGTGATTCGCTTTGCCAACATTTATTTTTGAAGAAAAAACATTCTTCCCAATTTGAACAGATTCAGCGGATTGGACGTTGGCTTTTGTTACTGTCCCTTCTACCACTACGACACCTTCTGCTTCAATGGTCATGGAATCCATTACATCCCCTTTAATGCGTACATCTCCATTAAAATGGATATTTCCAGTGTCAATCGTCAAATCACCATAATGAATCCATTCTTGGACAATGTCGATTTTCACTAACCGCCCTCTGCGCTGAATCGAAGGTCGCCCGGAATCTTGAGCAATGATTTCATCGTTTTTCACAACAATGTGTTTGCTTGGGCGAAGATCGACAGGTAAAACAGGGTTAGGATGAACGATTTGACCAAATAAGTCCTTACCGGGCTTTCCTTCTTGAGGGGGAATCACTTTTGCAATGATTTGGCCAGCTTTCACATTCGCAATTTGATTTTGCTCTCTGTAATCAACTTTGTTATGCTGCACTTTCACAGAGTTAAAAATGGCATTGTCATAGAGGACCATCAATTCCCCATTTTTCCCTTGAACAGGTTCAACACCAGCTGCAATGATTGTTTCCGTATCTTCAAGAGAAGCGACTGCACGAGTGATCGCCTGATAGTCAATCCCCTCTGAAACTTGCAATTCCTGTAAGTCGACTAATAGCTGATTAAACGTAAGATCATTGAAAGAAATGATGTTTTCAACAGCCTCGATGGTCAATTCTTCAGACGGTTTTGTATCGAGCAGCTTTCGATGAATTTTTTTACCTGGTGTAAGAGTTAATAATGCTTTCATATTTCCCTCAAGTAGTTTGATCGAATACTGCGGCGGGATAATTTCATCGACAATTTGCACGTCGATGGTATCATTCGTAGTCACCACTTGTTTTGAATGAACGGGCTTTCCATTAATCGAAACCTTCACATTTTTGCCTATGATGAGAATGGGGTACAACGGTGGGGTTGCCTGGACATGAACCACTCCATCTTGTATCCATATCCCGCTTTGCTCTTTGAGGTGTTTTTGCTGTGTATGTTCGAAAGGTGGAGTACGTGAACCTTCAGCTTTTGGGTCGACAACATCTTTGATTATAGCCTTCATTTCCGCTTCATCTAAATCCTTAAACTGGTTGATCGCTTGATTTACGGGTGGATGCGGATCACTTACTTTTGTTACTTTCACTTCTGCCAACTGTTTGCGCAAACCAAAGAGATGTTTAGACGGAGATTTCACAATCGCAATCTCCACTTCATCCACACTTGCATGTAAGATTGTCAAAGCGGTTTGAATCGCTTCATCGATGGTTTTTGATTTAATGATGACGGAGGGCTGCATCGTAAAAGCTCCTTTCTCTTTCGAATGAGAAAAAATGATCGTTACTTCACAATGTACTTTTGTTCAAATGCATCAATATCAAGAGGATACTCGAAGTAATATCCTTGAAAAAGTGCACAGCCCTGCTCTAGTAAAAATTGAACTTCTTCTATTTTCTCTACTCCTTCAGCCACAATTTCACAATTTAACGTTTGGGATAAATAAATGATTGATTTCAAAATCGCTTCCGTTTGAGGATCACCAATTCGCTGGATAAAATATTTGTCGATTTTTATTTTATCAATCGGAAAATGGGTTAAGGAAGTCAGCATGGAATAAGCTGTTCCGAAGTCATCAATGGCGATATGAACACCGCGTTCACGACAATCTTTCATGTTGACTAACGTATCAGGCGATGCTTCTAACTTCGTTTCTTCAGTGATTTCTAATTCTATTTGGTGGTAAGGGATTTCAAAACGATCAAGCAAGTCAAAAAAATCGAGAAAAAATGATTTTTGAGATAACAGATAAGGCGTAACATTCATCGAAATCTTTTTCGAAAAATGATGGTTTTTAATCCATGTAGACACTTTTGAGAACACTTCCGCCATCAAATAGTAGGTTAATTTTAATATATTTCCACTTTCTTCAGCGATTTCAATAAATTCCAATGGCGAGATGTTTCCTAGCGTTGGATGCGACCATCTGGACAGCACTTCAAATCCAACCAATTCATTCGTGCGGCCGTCTATTTGGGGTTGGAAAACAAAGTAAATTCCTTTATCTCTTAAGCTACCGGAAAAATCTTGCTCTATTTGTATCCTTCTCGATAAATCATCGGTCATTTTTGAATGATAATATTGACAATGATTTCCTCGCATTTTTTTCGCATGATACATGGCTGTGTCCGCAGCACTCAATAAATGATTTAAGTCTGTTGAATCCTCTGGAAAACAGCTGACCCCCATACTGACACTAATGGAAAAAGAATAATGAGAATCGAGAATAAAAGGTTTAGAAAAAATAGTTAGTAGATTTTGAATCCTATTTTTCAGTTCATTCTTCGTCTTCATTTTTATGAAAATGAGAAATTCATCTCCACCTAGCCTTCCAACCACTCCATCCTCTAACAGAACTTGTTGAAGCTTTTGACCAACTCTTTCTAATAAAATGTCTCCTTTTTCATGACCATACTGATCATTGATATTTTTAAAACCGTCAATGTCCAGATGGATCACTGCACCCTCTTCATTGTGATCGATCGCCGCTTTCACTTTTTCATTCATCAATCGCCGATTGGGCAAAGAAGTCAAATCATCGTAAAAGGCAAATCGTTGCAATTGCTGCTCTACTTCTTTCCGCTCATTAATATTTTTAAAGTAGATCGAAATGCCTCCGTCCCTTTTTGGGTAAGAATGCACTTCAAACCAAGCATTTAATGGGGCAAAATAAGACTCGAATGAAGTAACGATTTTTTCATTGACCGTTTTCATATAATTATGATAAAAGTCAGATCCAATCGCTTCTGGAAACTGCAGCCAAATGTTTGTTCCGAGCAAAGATTCATTCTCTCTTTGAAGCAACTTAGCTGCTGCACGATTCAAGTGAGTGACGTACCAATTTTTATCAAGAGAAAGAAAAGCATCCGACATGCTCTCAAGAACATCCATGACAAGTGATTCCGATAGATACTCTTTCGTAATATTGCGATGGGCAATGAGAAGACCTTGCTGCTCTTCATTGACGAGGCACCGACGAGCTGACATGGAATACCATCTTTCCTCGGTAAGAGAATGGCACGGATAAGCGATCGTAAACTCCTCGATTTTTCCATTCAATACATTTACAATTCCATTTCTTTCAACTTCCAAGCCACTGCCTTTTAACCCATCTAAGTAATTAATTCCTGTCGAAACCTGCGATAAATCTCCATCATTTTCAAGGCAAAAGGAATCCCACGAGCGATTTGTAAAGAGAATGACGCCATCTTGATCAAGAATGGCGATTTGATCTTCTAATGCATCGATAAAAATTTGAATCCCTTCCTGAAAAAACCCCAAAAGATAACCTCCTAAATTTCGACAAATTATAAGAATATTTTACCATGCATTTGTATATAGTGCTAGCGGTAAATGCTGTGGGGTCAGTCCCCAAGCGCAGCAACGAACTGGCCGCTGAAAAAAACCTCTTGGAACATCAATACGTGTATAAAACGTGGGTTTTCGTTCCAAGCAACAGGTGCAGCTAAGCACTGTTCATTCTTCATAGAAGTCCATTACAGTGCCTTATCGTTTCAACTTTCTTTTACTTGGTCTCGAGGACCCAACATACTAAACTGATTCTGATAAGGGCGTGAAGTGAGTCGGTTTCCTAATTCGGATTCAAAGATCCCGGCGTCTGCTCAACCTCCCTCCACTTCTACAAAAAAATAGTAGCACAAACCGTCGCCTTGGTCTGTGCTACTAATGTTAGTATGTTTCCACTCCAATTTAGTAACAGTTTAAAAGAACGGTCTTACACTACTTCGCTTTAAAAATGAAGACAAAAATATGTGTCTTAGAAGCAAACTTGAGTGCTCCTATTTCATTTGCAAATTTTTAATCTTTAAATGTTGGACCTATTCAGTTGCTCCGCAAAGGGCATGGTGGCTGACGACAAAAAAAGAGGAGAAAGCAACTGATCATAACGAATTGTTCTTTAATAAGAACAACACATTCATAAAGGAGTTACTCTTATGTGGTTAAAGTTTTTCTCTACCTCTCGAATCCATTTAATATTCGCGAGTATTCTTCTCTTATTTCTAACATTATTTGATGCTATCTTTTACTGATTTGGGGATTCGTTATCACTACATTCAAGAAGCCAATCCAATTATGCGTTCCCTCTATGAAAAAAGTATTCTTAGCTTTTATGTAACAAAATTGATCTTGCCCATTTTGCTTTTCTTTATCCTTTTGAGAGTTGAACCTAAACCGATTATCCATGTAGTACTTGTGATTAGTTTGGTTCTATACTTCATCGTGCTTATTCAACATTTCTTATGGATGTCCGCAATCGCAAAAATTTAGATAAATCCAGAATGAATCCGTTCATGAACATGAAAAGAGGGAACAGGATGAATGAATTTTATGAATCACGATGTTTTTTCAAAGGACTATGTGTCGCAACCGCCTTAAGTATTCCTTTATGGTTGTCGATTTTCGGATGGATTAAACTCTTGTAGAGTAGCTAGTCCCTCCCTGGCGCTTTATTGGAGGGCACTGAAAAAATTCTCTTGGAATATCAATGCGAGTATAGGAACGATTTCATTCTTGTACTCGCATTTTATTCTAATAAACCGTGGATTTCCGTTCCAGGCATACGCGTTCTTGCACTGCTTTCAGCTCGAGCTGTTCCCGCAGTCGTCACTGCCTTTTCCTACCATTCAGTACCACTTAAAAAGAACGGTCTTATCCAACTTCATTTTAAAGAAGAAGACAAAAATGCCGCCAAGTGTAAAATACGGTCTTAGAAGCGAATCTGAATTGATCCTATTTTCATTGGCAGATTTTTAATTAATAAATAGTTGAACTTTTTCAATGGCTTTCACTTTAAAGTACAGAACAACGGATCCCTTCTGTTAGAATAAAAGCACAACAATATAGGAGGGTAAATGATGCAAACACGGAAACTAGTTCTGTCTCAAAATATTGATCATGAGCTTCTGGACAAAATTAAAAAAACGATTCCTGATTGGGAAGTGATTGCAGGGAAAGAGCGCGAAGTATGGGAGAGTCATCTAAACGACGCAGAGGTGATTGCTGGTTGGAAAAAAGAAATGAGCGACATTCTGACTGAAAAGTCTAAGCTTCAATGGTTGCAAACGTGGAGTGCTGGAGTAGATAACCTTCCACTTGAAGAACTAGCATCAAGTAATGTCGAGGTGACGAGCGCAAACGGTGTTCATGCCTTCCCCATTTCCGAAACGATTTTTGCAATGATGCTCGGACTAACGAGAAAAATTCATACATACGTAAGAAACCAACAAACGAAAACGTGGCATCATGCTGGACTTAGCCTTGAGCTACATGGCAAAACGATCGGTGTAATCGGGACAGGCGCAATCGGAAAAGAAACGGCCAAACTCGCCAAGGCATTTGGTATGACCGTTCTAGGAGTCCGTCATTCTGGCAAAACAGAAGAATTTTTTGATGAAATGTTCAAAGTGGATCACTTAACTGAAATTCTGCCGAGATGCGATTATGTCGTCCTCACTCTTCCATTAACGAATGATACCCGCCATTTATTCGGTGCTGCTCAATTTCGTGCAATGAAAAGCTCCTCTTTCTTCATTAACATTGGCAGAGGCGAAGTTGTCGTTGAAGACGCTTTAATCGAAGCTTTGCAAGAGAAAAAAATTGCTGGTGCCGGCCTGGACGTTTTTGAAAAAGAGCCATTAGACCTTCATAATCCACTATGGGAAATGGAAAATGTCATTCTTACTCCGCATACTGCCGGAGCCACAGAACACTACAACAAACGACTGATCGAAGACATCTTTCTTCCTAATTTAAAAAATTATATAAACAACGGTAAACCGAGTGTCAATGTCGTTGATTTTGAGAAAGGATATTAAAAATGCCTGATTCTTTCAGGCATTACTGTGATGGGGGTCTGACCCCCTCACTTTGTTCCCAATGCCGCAACGAAGGATAAGGATCAAAAGCCCATTCGATTCGTCCATTGTATTTGTACATACCATAGTGTAAATGAGGCGGGAATCGTCCTGCAGTCCATTTCTTCCCATACCCTGTACTCCCAACGTAGCCAATAACGGTGCCTGGCTTAATCATATCTCCTTGCTTTAACCCTTTAGTATAACTCGATAAATGGGCGTAATAATGATACGTATTGTGTACATCTCGAATCCCGATTCGCCAACCGCCATAATCATTCCAGCCCATTACTTCAATCAAACCGTAAGTGGTTGCCTTCACTGGTAAACCATTCGGAGCAAATAAATCGGTCCCTTCATGAATGCGCTTTCCGCCCCATCCTCTGTTATCTCCCCACGTACTTCGATAGCTATAATCGGAATGAACAGGCAAAGGAAACGAATGCTGATCTAAGTTCAATGTATTAAAATGTTTATATATCTTTGCAATCGTCATAATTTGATTAACCGATTGGTCGCGTTTATAGTAATTTTTTAAAGCCGCTTTAAATCCTTGATCACCAGGAATGTATTCCCCTAAGTATTCAGCCATCGTTAACATCACGTCATCATCATTCTTCCGATCAGCTAGACCATCTCCATTGGCGTCTTTTCCTTGTCCACCAAAAAAAGCGAGGAATGCGGCGTTTGTTTCACCTTTATTAGGATTTAATGGCCCCGCCCAATACTCATCAGAGAACTGGATGGCAACCGTCCCTTCCCGTTCAGGAAGATCATTGCGAACTTGTTGAATGTTTCGTTCAAACTGATCCACTGCGGCTAGTTCGTACCATGGCAAAGAAACGCTTGAATACTTCACATAGAAATTCATGCGTTGATCGAGAATTTGCTCACGTGTTGGTTGTTCTGCAGCTGAAACCGTTGAAGAAAAACAAATGCTGATCACAATCAGGATAAATGTTAGTCGCATAAATTTTTTCAAAAAAAGTCCCCTCCTTTCTCTATTTTTTCGATTTATCAACTAGTTTTCCCATTCATCCTCGTTTCATGAGTAAAAAAGAATTGAAAAAAGTGACCATTGAAAAAAATGGTCACCTTACTTCCGTTGCTAGTCATGTGCTTACCGATCACTTTTTACATGCCTTTATAAATGCTTTAAAAATGGCTGCTGATGCTGGATCGTTTCTTGCGGTCATACATTCCGGATGCCATTGAACGCCCATTACAAAAGAATGTATTTTACTTTCGACCGCTTCAATGATCCCATCACTGGCACGTGCACTCACTTCAAATTCATTCGGAATATTTCGGACTGCTTGATGATGAAAACTGTTTACTTTAACCTTCTCCTTTTGAATAATATCTCCTAATAACGTGCCTTTTTTTATATGCACAAAATGGGTTGCATGCCAACGAGGAGACTGTTGAGTATGTTGTAAAAGTCTTTTCTCTATTTGAGAATAAAGATCTTGATACATGTCACCGCCAGCCGCAATATTCAAGATTTGAATGCCACGGCAAATGCCTAAAATCGGTTTGTTAAGCTTCAGCATTTTTTGAGTAATGGCGATTTCAAATCCATCACGTTCAGGGGTAATATGCCCGAGTCCTTGAAGGGGCTCTTCACCAAATAAAGTGGGATCAATATCTCCTCCACCTGTTAAAAGGAAGCCGTCAATCTGCTGGATAATCCGATCGATCGCATCTTCCTGTAAATTAGGAATAACAAGAGGCACACCGCCGAATTCCGTGATTGCCTGTATATAGTCTGTAGAGACAGACAGAAACTGCTCTTTAAGATTTGCAGAAATACCAATAATGGGTTTCACATTCATAATCCTTTCGATTGATGTCGATAATGAATTATATGCGAAGTGAAAGGAGTCAGTCCCCCGGTGCTTTAAAGCACCGGGGGACTGACTCCTCGTTTTATTGCTTAACTCCTTCAATTCTTGCCGATATGATCCCTAGCAGAACTCCTAATGCAGCACCTGCTGCGACTTCTACAGGTTGATGGCCGAGCAACTCATTCAATTCTTTTTCGCGTTGCACATATTCAAAGCTTGGAAAATCGCCTGAAAGCGAAGCCAAGTTGTCTTCTAAATCGTTTACAAGTTGGGCGATCTCACCAGTATGTCGACGAATTCCTTGTGCATCATACATGACAATCGTCCCGAACACGGTCGCCAGTGCTGTCTCTGTGTGACGGGCACCTTTATGCGAAGCCACATATGCCGCAAGAGCAGCCACACCCGCTGAATGGGAACTTGGCATCCCGCCAGTTGTGAATGCTTGTTTCACATCCCACTCGCCTGTTATTTTCTTATGCGTAAAGATCTTTAATCCTTGAGCAATAAAGATCCCTGATAAAGCCGTAATAATTCCTCGATTCATTGTTTTCATGTTATTATCCTCCACTCTATTCATTGATCCTGTCCAATTTCGGCATGAATCCTCTTCGTTGTTATTACCCTACTTCACATTGTTTTATGCACGAACGAGAAAGGGGAAGTTTCGTTCCAACATCGAATGAAGTCTCTCCTTTCCCTTGGACTTCCCTTTAATACTTGAATCAATTTCAGCATTCCTATTGCAGACATTTATACGAACATTCCTAAAAATTATTTACATTAAATTCGGTTTCCATTCCAGGCATACTCTTTCCGCAGGTAACGGTTACCTTTATTCCATCAAGAAAGAGTCTGGCCCCAGTGCATGATAACACTAGAGCCAGACTCCTTTTTACATCAACTGATAACCAAAGTAGACCGAAAGAACGGACAATGCAGCAAACACCAAACTCTCAACGGTTCCACCCGTTCTTGTCGTGAGCGGAAATCGCACGCGGCTTTTTATCGGATACAATAATTTAATTCCATTTTTTGTTGCCATATCTAATACCAAATGGCTGGCTATTCCAATAAGAATCCCTACTTTTATGGATTCGTTTGTGACAAACGAATTCAAAAGCAAGCCCATCAGAAATAAAAATAATAAACTGTGCGTAAAGGAACGATGTCCGAAAAGTGTATTGATTATTTTCGATAGTAACGGAAATGTTCGTCCTATTTTACTGCCACCATGGCAGATATCCGGTAGGACTGCACCAATGACACCCGCTCCGGTTAAGAGGATAGGGTCATAATTCGTCATTTGGGCAAAAGCAAGACCCGCTGCAATACCGCCCGTGATGTGTGTCTTTCCTGTCATGCTGTCTTCGCTCCTTTTCGGGGTCTGACCCCAACTGCTTTAAAGCATTGGGGGTCTGACCCCAATTTTACTTCCTAGTACGCTAAATGGTTTTTCAATATATTTATTGAAAAAATGAGCAACGATCAAGCTGATAACCGGCACGAAGACGAACGTAATCGATAATGGCATGATCTTACTTAAGAAAATCGTTGTGAGCATCAATACTGGTATGTGAACTAAATATAAACTGAACGATACTTTTCCAAGCCAGATTAAAGGGGTAAGACTCAATGCTCGATCTAACGATTTTGACGTTAAGACCAACGAGAATAACAATAAGATTCCAACAACCGAAATGAGATCTTCTATTCTCGTATTACTGATTCCGGTCAAGACGACAAACCATTTGCTGTTAAGAAGAACGAGTGAAATCAACACCAATAACGCTTTAAACGGCTTATTTAAGTTCTCCAAACGCTCGAGTTTATTTTTATACTTGCACAAGAATGCCCCAAATAGGAAGTATGTGCAGTAGTAAAATGTTTCCCGAATGGATAGCACAAAGAAATGTACGTATTCATTTTCAATCCCTTTTAATAATAACGTAATGATTAGGAAAAAGAATGCGTTAATACTCACTGTAATGAACAATGATTTCACAAAATTAAACTTCATTATTATTAGAAGGAAGAACGGAAAAATAAAAGATATCCGCATTTCGTGGAACAGCGTCCAAATGACTCCATTTACATTTGCCTTGTCAAAATCAATCATGAATATATATGAAAGGATTGCCTTCAGCGACACCTCATGGTCCCATCTCTCCGAGTATGTTTTGCTTAAACCAGATACGTCCTTAAAGTGAGCAAAAAGAGAAACCATGATCGTTGAGAAAAGCATCGCCACAATGTATGGACCGTATATTCTAAAAAATCTTTTCATCATAAAGGTTGAATATTGTGGCGGCTTATTATTGATATACGGAATCGATAGAACAAATCCACTTAAGATAAAAAAGAGCAAGACCGCTTCTTTCCCTGCCCAAACGGTGTGTAATGGCGTCACTGACATCCATTTCACGAAATGATTGTCATAAACGTTTTGATAAGCATTGAAGAACAATTTATATGAAAGTAGACAATGAAAAATCACTACTGTTAAAGAGGCAATTCCACGTAATGAATCTAATGACTTGATTCTGTTTCCATTCACTGAAATTCACCTATTCCTTTTTGATGAGTATACCACCATAAAGGGCTAGAACCGCATGATTGGGGACATGTAAATATTAGCAAATGATGTTGAATGAAAGGGTGATCTCTTTCTCGGTCCCTCAAACAATTGTAATGTTAGTTTGAGTGCCTGGCACCTATTAGGTATAATGAATCATATGTTAAATTAAAAGGAAGATATGTTTATGAAGTTTCCAAAGAGATTTATGGTAGGAGGAAGAATTGCCAAAACTGGTATCGCTGTTTTTGTGACGGCTCTTATTTGTCATTTATTAAATTGGCCAGCCATGTTTGCGGTCATAACGGCGATTGTGACGATTGAACCTACCGCTTCTGACTCCATCAGAAAAGCTTTCGTTCGTTTTCCCGCTTCTGCGATCGGTACAGCGTTTGCTGTCCTTTTTACTTTTTTATTTCAAGATAGCGCTTTTTCTTTTGCATTTGTGTCCCTTGCCACCATTATGACCTGTCATAAGCTAAAACTGTACGACGGCACTTTAGTAGCGGCGATTACGGGAGCAGCGATGGTGACGACTGTCCACGATCATTATATTGCTTCCTTTTTTGTCAGACTAGCGACTACAAGCACCGGACTTGTTGTATCTACGCTTGTGAATGTGTTTGTCATGCCCCCTAAGTATTCCATCCCGATCACGAATGGAATCCATGCCCTTTATCGAGATGCAGGAGCGATTCTTGAGAAAAGAGGCAAGGAATTACTCCGAATTCAGACGTACGATCAAGACCTCCGTCAAGAATTCAAAAAACTAGTGAAACAGATTGATAAAATTGAGCTTCTCTGTCTTTATCAAAAGGATGAATGGAAATTTCATCGAGTAACTCGAGAAGACATTCGAACATACCGTTTTGAATATAAAAAGTTAACCACTCTACATCAAATTGTTTATCATATTGGAAATTTAATGTACTTGCCTTCTCATGATCAACGGTTAGAAGAAATGAAAACAGCCCACATTCTATCGGCGATTCAGTTCATTCAAACCATCTTTGAAGATGAAAATCCCGTGGCAAAAGAAGAAATGTATCAAAAAAGAAATGAATTAACGAGATGGTTTCAGACACAATCTTCTTCTCTCCACGTCGAGGAACTAAAACCCGATCAACATCATTACATTTCACCAGAAACGGCCTTACTTTATGAGATACTCTCCATCTACGATTTAACAATTGAACTTAGCCAAATCAATCGACAAAACCTTCGTAGCCAACAGCTATTGAAGAACGGGGTCAGCCCCCCAGCGCTTTAAAGCGATGAGGGACTGACCCCGATACTAACCAATAGTGGCTCTCTCTTTGAATTGTTCGATTAATTTCTGTTGTACGTCCATTGCTTTTTGACGCTCTGCATGCTTAGAATCAGCTAGTTCCGAGACATGACTGCTAAGCTTTTCAATGATTACCTATTTAGTTACTGTTATATTTAATCGTATTCTATCCCCATAAGCATTAGGTTCTATTATCAAGGACGTCCTGCCGGGTTTATTAGCTTGAATGACATTTCCGAATCTTAATATATCGGAATCCGAATAAGTCATTAGTCGATATCCATAGTCTCTAGTATCTTTCGTGCTTTTTCTAACGACTGACAGTTTTTCTCCTACTTTCATTCTGATATTACGATTTCCTCCAAGTATTGATTTCCCATTTTTATTTTCTAAAGTTAGAAAATATTTAGCATTCCCTGAAACCTTTCTGTCATCAGCTCCCGAACCCTTAATGGTTAAAAATTTCCCGTTTTTATACCAGTATTTTTGAATCACAATTGTATTACTCATCAAAAATAATTGGTTATCTATAATTACTGCTCCACCACTATATAATTCTAAATTTGGCTGAAGTAATTTTTTAATCGTTTTGCCATCGATTGAACCTAGAACAATTGGTGATAAGTATCCCCCGCTACCCGCGTAGGAACCTAAAACTATTTGTTCTTTATGATTATCTAAAAGATTACCTTTTGTAACATGCTAAATGGAGCATCTTGTTTGAAAACTTTAATGTAGATAACACTCTCCACTTTTTATATTTGTATCATATTGATGAATATTAATTATGGAATCATATGTAAAGTTTTTTTCATTAAAGCGGGCATAAGATCCTATCACTTCTGGAACATTTTTCCCTGTTAGTACGGCCGAAAAAATACTTTCTGGTTCATAACCACCTGACAAGTTTTTTTCTTGTAAAGCCTTCATTTGATTTTCTACAATTATTGATGTTGAGCTTGCTTTTGCCTGGGAGTTGACTGGAGTTAAAGAAAAGAATATTAGAACAATAAGAACACAAGATATGAAATGATTGAAAAGATTTTTTTTCATGATTTCCTCCGATTGATAATTTAATCAATTTAACAATATTAAACATTCTGATCTTGAAGATGGTGAAGTTTCACTCTTTCAAATTGAAAAGGCTCTTCTCGGTATAAAAACAGGATGCGGTATTCAAGGAGAATCTTTATAAATAAATAGCGAAAAATTAAAATAGGTGCCAGTATCACTCAAACAATTTAGACCCCACTAATTTCATCACTTGTAATCAAATAGTTGTTACAACTTTATTTGTTCTTTAAATTTATCCCAGGCTCAAAGTCGTTTTTACACCATCTAATGAATCTCCACGAATGACCAAGATAGGTATCCGTTGTGTTTTTATTTGAAATGTTCTTTTTAACTTCTTGTTTATCATTTTGATAGAGTTCTTCTAATTGCTTAATAAATTCTTGATTTGCTCTCATTTTTTCAACCCCCTTCATTATTAAATAATTATCCCTTTAATAGAAATTATATGTAATTAATTGAAGAATCGAGCATGAAAGTTGTAATAATTGTAATCAAAAAAACAGATAATTCCCTTTAAAATTCGCCAATGTTTGGTAATTAATAGGATCCGTAGATTTCTTGCTTTTATTACAGTAGACTTAGGTAGATTCACATAGAAAACAGGGGGTTTTATTGATTTATGTCTAAGTTAGTAGCATGTAAAGCGTGTGGCAAGGAAATGGCAAAAGGTGTTAAAAAGTGTCCTCATTGCGGTAAAGACCAAAGAAACTGGTTCATGAGACACAAGATAATGACATTTATTGGAGCAATTATTCTTATCGTAATTATTACAAATGTTGCAGGCGGAGGCGATGATACCTCTAGTAAATCTACACAATCTGATGGTAAGAAAGAAACGGTCTATAAAGTTGGGGATGTTATCAAGACGGACCAATTAGAAGTAACCGTTACGAAGTTTGAAGAGAAGGACCAAATTGGCGATCCTGCATTCCTTGGTAAAAAAGCATCAGATGGTGGAACACTAGTAGCCATCCAATATAAAATGAAAAATGTGTCTGACAAGCCAGTTGGGATGTTCGATTATCCAACACTAAACCTAATCGATGAAAAGGGTACGAAGTACGACTCTGATATCGATGCGAGCAGCGCATATGCGACAGATACAGGTATTGATAATTCAAAAATCATGTCTGATTTAAATCCAGACATCAGTGTTACCGACACCCAAGTTTACGAGGTTTCTAAAGAGAAATTCGCTAAAGGGAACTGGTACATTCAAGTAGGGAAAGCAAAAGTTAAAATTAAATAACAGAAAGGGGTCAGTCCCTCATCGCTTTAAAGCGATGAGGGACTGACCCCTTTTCTATGCCTTATATCCTTCTAGATTCTTCTTGTACCATTCCCATGCACTTTCCACCATTTGATGAAGACCAAAATACTGTGGTTTCCAGCCAAGCACTTGTTGTGGCTTTTCAGATGAAGCCACTAATTGGGTAGGATTCCCTGCGTGTCTTGGTGAAACAA
>CAVSKA010000024.1:0-10844 GCA_963728315.1 uncultured Caryophanales bacterium | reverse complement strand
TAAGTATGATTATTGTCATGTTACAACAATGCATCTGCTTCAATGATTTCAAGAATAAGATTCTCTTTTGAAGCTAAATTGATTTCATAAGGGTGAATTTCTTGTTGATCTTCATCTCGAGTGATCCTAACCTCTGGTCGACCGACAGAATGAAAATGATATTTGGATACAATACCCGTTCTTCCGTCATTTAATTTCACTGTAATGCCCGGAGGATAAATGGCAATACAATCTTTGAACTTTTGAACTTGAATGTGATCAAATCTCGTTCCACTTCCCGCATACAAGAACTCCATTCCTTTATGAGGTAGAATGGCTGCCCGATAAGGATTTGAACTTGTCACAATATCAAACGCATCTGCCACACTTAAAATTTTTGCATACTTGTGTATTTCACGGTCTTTCAACCCTCTTGGATATCCTAATCCATCCACTCTCTCATGATGTTGAAAAGCGCAATGAGAGACAGGAAAAGGAATCTCATGCATTTTCCGCAGCATTTCAAAGCCTAGTTCACAATGTGATTCAACTAGCTTCTTTTCTTCCAATGATCGTTTTTCACCTTTATGTAAAACTTCAGCTGGGAGATACATTTTCCCTAAATCGTGAAGCATTGCACCCAACCCAATTTCTTCTATGTTTTTAAGAGGCAGACCATTCTCGATAGCTAGCTGACAAGCATAGATCGTTACATTTAAACTATGAGAATATACATCATTTTCGTGGATTTTTGTCGTAGCTAATAAGTTCAAAGCTTGTTGGTTTTCAGTTAAACAACCTAAAATATCTTTAAAAATCTTTTGAAAACTGCGAATCGCCCTTCCAGATTTCATCATCCCTTGCAGATTAGGAATCTTCGGATTTAATTCCGCAATAGTATGAAAACCCTCTGTTATAAACTGCACCGCTTCTACTCTTAGCTCTTCAGGGATTGCTTCAATGATTTCAATTCCTTCTGACTCTTCATCTTCGATATATATTGTCGAAACGTGGTACTTTTGCAGCTTCTTTAATAATTTATCAGTCAGTTCCGTCTCTTTGGATAAAAGGACTTTGCCACTTTCATTTCGAATAGATTTCCCTAATTTCATCCCAGGTTCACATCTGTCTAAGGTGATTAATCGCATATTCACCCTCCTCTCTTGCGATTATGCTTTGAATAACGTATCCGTTTTTTATTTTCTATTCATATCTTAATCAAGATTTGAGTACTTGACTAGATACTTTCATGGATTAACTTTTTGAAAAAAAAGTGATCTTTATTTCTTCAGCATTCATTTTAAATACAACATTTACCATTTATATAGAGAATGTAATATAATAGGAGGAAACATCATGAATTCATTAAGAAGAAAGACAAATTTTCATAAGAAAAGAAGGTGAATTTTTTGTCAGATAAAAAACCGATGAATGACGTCATTGATCATCTTAACCATGTAGAAGGGATAACCAAAAAAATCGAAATAGAGAAGTATCCTAAACCAATTAGACTCATTGGTTATTTATGTGGGGGATTTCTTGGGGTTTCTATGTTACTTGCTTTTATTGGATGGATATTTTCCAAATAACTTTTGTGTCAAAAAGAATCCAACCCCCTTAGAAATATGGCGTCCTTGGTCCAACTGAAGAAGTTGAGCCTTCATCTCTAAACCACCTCTGTTGCCATTAAGGGATCCGGTTTTCCCAACGACGCGATGACAGGGTACGAACATTAAGACTGGATAAGCACCAGTTGCTGCCCCTACTGCTCGTACTGCTGCTGGTTTTTGAATACGGCTCGCAATATCAGAGTAGGATTGTGTTTCTCCATATGGGATTTCAGTGAGAGCGTTCCACACTGCGATTTGAAACGGTGTACCATCATAATGAAAAGGGACAGTAAAAACCTTTCGCTTTCCTTGTAAGTATTCAATTAGTTCTAAGGCACACGGTTTTAAAGTTTCATTATCTTCTATGAGAGAACGACCAGGAGAAAGACGCTCTACCCATTTTGATAACTCTTCAACCGATTGATTTAGCGAACCAACATAGCAGCAGCCCTTTGCAGTAGAAGCGATGTGAAAAACATTCGCACAAAAGATGCTCCAACCATAGGAGGCCAGCCAACTAGCTATTTTGTTGGGGTCTGGCCCCTTTCATTTGTTTACTTCGCAATTGCCCGCAAGCTGCATCAATATCTGATCCATGTTCTTGGCGAATCTTGCAATTGATGCCTCTTTTTTTCAACGTATCATAAAATGCTAGAACGGATTCTTGATCGCTTCTCTGGTATTGGCTGTGTTCATCAACAGGGTTATAAGGAATGAGATTCACGTATGTTCGTTGCTTTTTATCACTCAGTAAATCTGCCAATTGATTTGCTTCTTCCAAATGATCATTTACATCTTTCAACAAGATATATTCCATCGTGATTCTACGATTTGTTTTATCTAAATAATAGTCAACAGACTCCATCAGCGTTTCGATTGGAATCGCCCGATTTATTTTCATAATTTGAGTTCGAAGTTCGTTATTTGGAGCATGCAATGAGATAGCCAAGTTCACCTGTAGTTGAGTATCTGCGAATTGCTTTAATTTTATTCGCAAGGCCGCTCGTTGAAACAGTAATGTGTCTTGCCCCAATCGCAAGTCCTTTGTGATCAACCATGATCTTAAAGAAGTCCACCATATGATCAAAATTATCAAATGGCTCACCAATTCCCATCACGACTATATGACTTACCTTTTCTGCTTGATTCATTTGATCAAAATGGAGTTGAACATTCATAATTTGTTCGACAATTTCTCCACTCGTTAAATCACGATTTTTTTTCAATAACCCACTCGCACAAAAACTACACCCGATATTACAGCCTACTTGTGTAGTCACGCAAACGGATAAACCATATTTTTGTCGCATCAATACGGTTTCAATTAAGTTTCCATCTTGAAGTTTAAATAAAAACTTAATCGTTCCATCCGCTGATTCTTGTTTCACATGCTCATTTAACGTTTGAATGGCGAAATGATCTGCCAGTAGTTTTACACAATCCTTATTCACATCGGTCATATCAAAAAAATCTGTGACACGCTTCCGATACAGCCAGTCCCAGACTTGCGATGCTCGAAATTTCTTATGACCGTGCTCCATTAGCCAAATCGTCAATTGATCAAAAGTTAATCCATAAATGGATGACTTGTTCATTTATTACCCTCTTTTCAAAACAATAAAATTCACTTCTATACTACTGAATATCGCATGAACAAGCAATCCATAAAAAAGGTCCACCTTGCTTTAATCAGCAAGATGGACCCTTTCCATTCATTGACAAACGGTTCTGTTTTATTAAATTAACGCACAAAAAACATCGGAGGCTCAATTCCGAGAGCACGTAAATAAACAAATCCTTGACCGCGGTGATGAATTTCATTTTCTAGACTATACATCAATCGGTTGAAATGACTCGTTGGAGGTGCTTCAAAAAATGGATCGGTTTCTACAGTTGCTAGACGTTCTTCTGTGATATCCCCCCACATTTCAAGTGTTTTATTCCTTACTTTTTCACAAGCCGCCAAAAGATCCCTTTTCGTATGAACATCTACTTTGTCTGGTTGCCAATCCCATTGATTCAATGCGATTCCTTTTACATATCCCTCTTCAATAGCTATGATTTCTGCTACCATTTTTGAAAAAGGGCGCATTTTATCAGAAACTGCAAAGTTAAATAATTCTTCTTCTGGGAATGCCTCAATCGTCCTTATTGTTAGTCTACGATTTCCTTCTAGAATCTCTAATAGTTCTTCTTTTGATAACATTGTCACACACACTCCTTCTAATCCTATATTCTCCATTCCTCTATTCGATAGCACACATCGTCATTCCTGCTCTGAAAAAACATTTAAGGACTTCACAGTCAAATGGCATAAATATTAGTCCTATAACTAGACAAAAAAACTAGAATAGTTGAAAAATATGTAAAAAATAATAGTTATTGTCACATTTAGTGATATGATATTCATAGAGGAAATACGGGGATAAAGTTTTTATTGATCTTATACTACTATTATAATTATTTTAAAGAGTTCATTACCCTCTATCCCCTTTTTGCTACTATTAAATAAAGGTTGTGTTCTAATGAAGGTTTTAATGAAAAATGAGGGTGGTCTTTCAAAAGAAGTAAAGGTTGGATTCAGTTGGACGACTTTCTTCTTTGGCTTTTTTCCGGCTTTAATCCGTGGAGATTTAAAATGGGCTGCAATTATGTTTATTATTTCTTTAGTTTTAGGTTCATTCACAATTGGAATCGGAGCATGGATAAGTGGGATTGTTTTCTCATTTATTTACAATAAAATATACATTAAAGAATTGATAGAAAAAGGTTACCGACCAGCTAATGATGAATCAAGAGCTTTGCTTGAAAATAATCAAATTCTATCTAAAACTGCTTAATTGAAAACTTGTTTTGAATTATTCAAATAAAAATAATACTTCAGGCTTTCAAAATATGAGCCAATCCCTAGTGAACTAATCCTCACTGGGGATTTTTTTGTTAAATCATTTAAAAACCTTATTAAATTAGTTGTGATACAATTTTTATGATGAATCTACCCGATATTTTTTTTTCAAATATATATATATCTTCGATAACTAACTTTGACTAGAAATAAGATGATGCAACAATCTTCCAACCAGAGGTGATGAAATGTACAAAACAATAGGGATTCTCGCACATGTTGATGCAGGAAAAACCACCTTTTCTGAACAACTGCTATATCATACACAAAGTATTAAGCAAAGAGGACGCGTTGATCATAAAGATTCTTTTCTTGATAGCCATTCTATTGAAAAAAATAGAGGGATAACCATTTTTGCAGATCAGGGGTTAATCACTTATAACGATTCAACATACTATCTCATCGATACACCTGGACACGTCGACTTTTCTCCAGAAATGGAACGATCAATCCAAGTGATGGATTATGCGGTTGTCATTATTAGTGCGGTCGATGGTGTCGAAGGACATACCGAAACCATTTGGCAGCTGCTGAGGAAACACCATATACCAACTTTCTTCTTTATCAATAAAATCGATCGAGAAGGAGCAAATACCGAAAGTGTTTTAGAGGAAATTCGCTCTAACTTGTCAGAAGATGTCTATGATCTTACCGATTCCTTTAACCAAGAGATCATGAGCGAAGACCTCATTGAATTTATCGCTGAACGTGATGAATCCCTACTTGATGTGTATATGGAGACTGGCTACAACAAGGAAGTATGGTTGAAAGCCTTAAAGACAATGATTAGTAAAAATAAAATCTTTGCTTGTTCAAGCGGTTCTGCATTAAAAGATGTTGGTGTCATTGAGTTCTTTCATAAACTAGACCAGCTGACTGAAACTGATTACTCCGATCAAAAGAATTTTGCCGGGCAAGTTTTCAAAATCCGTTATGATGAAAGTGAGAACAGAGTCACTTTTCTTAAATCATTGAGTGGGACATTAAGCGTTCGTGATGAAGTAAGCTATGGAACTGAAGAAAACAGAATCACGGAGAAAGTGACACAAATCCGCAAATACAATGGCAGGAAATTTGAGATCGTAAATCAAGCTCACGCTGGTGAATTATTTGCTGTTTCAGGCTTATCTAAAGCATCAACTGGCGCAGGATTAGGTGCATGTAAAGATGAGGCATTATATGAAATGGTGCCTACCCTAAAGTCTAAAGTCATTTTTGATTCTTCCATTCATGTGAAGGAAATTTTGCATTGCTTCAACATTTTAGATGCGGAAGACCCTTCTTTACGTGTGCTTTGGGATGAAAATTTCCAAGAAATTCAAGTTCATGTCATGGGGATCATCCAATTAGAAGTTCTTGAACAAATCGTGAAAGATCGATTTCAGTATGATATTTCCTTTGGCGAGCCCGAGATTCTCTATAAGGAAACGATTGAAACAGCTGTAAATGGTTATGGTCATTTTGAACCATTGAGACATTATGCTGAAGTTCATCTTAAAATAGAACCGGCACTAAGAAATAGCGGCGTTACTCTAGCAAATGTTTGCCATGCAAACGATTTGTCGATTGGGAATCAAAATTTAATTCTTCATCATTTATCCGAAAGAAGTCATCATGGGTTATTGACTGGCTCTGCGCTCACTGATGTGAAAATTACCTTACTAACAGGAATTGGACATAACGAACATACTTCTGGTGGTGATTTTAGAGAAGCCACTTATCGCGCTCTACGACAAGGTTTAGAAAAAGCGGAAAACATCCTCCTTGAACCGTTCTATTCTTTTACCATCAAAGTGGAATTGGATCATATCGGGAGAGTTCTTTCAGACATTCAACAAGCACATGGCAGGTTTGAACCTCCGGAAACGTTTGGAGACAAGACCATTTTAAAAGGCACAGTTCCAGTAGCTACCTTTATGAATTACAATACAACCTTTGCCTCTTTCACTCACGGTAAAGGAACATTAAATTTGCTCTTTAGCGGTTATGATCGATGTCATAATCAAGAAGAGGTTATTGAGAAGATTGGTTATAACAAAGAGGCTGATCCTGACTACACATCCACCTCCATTTTTTGTGCAAAAGGGCAAGGTTATAAAGTACCTTGGCATGAGGCAGAAAAGAACATGCACGGCATCTAAGTGATTCATTGTAACCTTACCGATTTCATAAAAAAAGCACAAAGCGCCCGTTCAACTGCGACAAAATGAAAGGTGAAAGGCAACGACTCCTGCGGGAATAGCGCGAGCTGAAAGCCCCACAGGAAAAGGATCACAGTCTAAGAGCGCAACATCCTGTTGCAACGACTGCGCTAAAACTTCCTGTTTGTCGGAGGAGATTGAAGCCGTGCCCGCGGAAAGCGTCTGTCTGGAACGAAAATTACCTGTACGTTTTATTTCATTAAAAAAAGTACATGAACGACAGGTCGATCATGTATTTGTCCTAGTTTGGATCACAGTCTAAATACGCAACATCCTGTTGCAACGACTGCGCAAAAATTCCTGTTTGTCGGACTAGGGTTGTTTTCACCCACCGCAAAACATTTGACAAATGACCTCGAGCAACTAGCAATTGGAACTAGACAAAATAAAGGTGGAAGGCGGCGACTCCTGCGGGATAAGCGTGTCCAAGTGAGACCCCGCAGGCGCTTGCGACGAGGAGACTCACGGACCGCCCGAGGAAAGCGTCCGCCTGCAACGAAAATCACCTGTACGTTTTATTTCATTAAAAAAAGAGCATGAACGACAGGTCGATCAAGTATTTGTTAAGAAATGTTGAATAGGCTTTTTCAGTGATCTCTTGTTACGATCGAGGAGGATCAGCGCTCACCCAAGGAAATGGCGAAAAAAAACGATTAGAAAACGGACTGCCCACTCAGTCTGTTTTTCTAATCATTGATTTCTTCTTAAACGAACTTAAAGTCTTTTGAGACCCCTTATGATTCACCATAACGGAAGATCAAAAATCGTTCATTCTCATTATGTTCATACAAACCCGGTATTTTTATATCTTTAAAAAGGTCAAAGAGATTAGTGGTCTCCAGAAAGTGGACGTATTCGGCTGTTGGATAATAGAGAATGATGTCCACAGGCCGATTAGATTGTTCTACTGATTTTAAAATGTTATCGACGACTTTCATAAAAATTTGAATAGAAAAAGGATTAAAGAAATAAAATCGATTTTCCTCTGGTTCAACTTTATAATCTTCTGCTAGACCTCTCTTAAATCGAATAAAACCATCCATTTGCTTTACTCTTTGCATATATTCTGTTTGGTTTTTAAGTGCATCTTGATACAACGGGCCACTCATTTCGACTCCTGTAACAGATACTTTAAACCGATGATGAACGTAAAAAGGCAATCGACCTTTTCCACATCCAAAATCGACCAGTCCATCCGTTTTCTTTAGTTCATATTCATTAAATAGTTCTTCTAAAGCTGAATAGGGTGTCGCTTCATAACGGTTATAATGAACCGACTGGATGAGCCCTTCTTGCATTCCTGTCGTTTTTATATGCAGCAATCGATCATAAGCTTGTTCAATCACGGATACACCTCTGTTCTTTTGTCCTTTATCGATTTTCACTTAATCCTATAGAATTTGATTCTGTTCGATCTATTGAATCCTTCACCTTTTTCTAAGTGGTAAAATACCACTAAATCAGGAAAAATTGATATAATGTTAAACATCGATTATAACGATTATCACAGCAAATATTCACTCTTTTTGAATAGACATATATAGCAAGATTCTATCATACCTTTTTTTATTATATCCACAGGAGGAATAACGTCATGATCCATATTATAACGGATAGTTCTGCTGACCTTCCAAAAGACTTGTTAGATAAATTTAATATTTCAGTTGTACCTTTATCCGTTCGAATAGACGAAAAAGAGTATTTTGAAGGGATTGATCTAACACCTCAAGAATTCTACGAAAAGATGTTTTCAACCGACCATCTTCCTAAAACATCTCAGCCTTCCCCTTCTATCTTTTCTGATGCATTTAGTAGCTTAGTAGACCAAGACGATGAAGTGCTTTGCTTCACTATATCCTCACACTTAAGCGGTACTTATCAATCGGCTTGTCTTGGTAAGGAGTTATCTCAAGCAAAGGTGACGGTTTTTAATACGCTTGGCGGCTCATTAGGGCATGGTTTACAAGTATTGAAAGCAGCAGAACTAGCACAGGATGGCTATTCACTTAATGAAATTATTCAAGAACTTGAAGAATTTAGAGACAAGATGAATATTCTCATTTTATTAGACACTTTGGAAAACGTCGTAAAGGGCGGAAGACTCAGCAAATTCCAAGGATCAATCGCAAAAGTATTAAATATCAAAGTGATTTTAGAAGGGGTAAAAGGTGAAATTGAAGTTCTTGAAAAAGTACGTGGGAATAAGAAGTTTTTAAAAAGAGCACTGGATATTATCGGTGAACGAAAAGATGATTTCTCTGAAACCATCTTTGGAATTACCCATACTGGAAACTTTGATGATATTGAATTTTTAAAAAGTGAAATTACAGCTAGATATAACCCAAAAGATATTATTGTGAACTATATGGGAGCCACTATGGGAACCTATGCAGGAAAGTCAGGAATAATTGTATCGTTTTGATCGGTGGCACATTCTATGCGATTATGAACAGATTTAGCAGCTCACTTTTTTTCAGATAAAAGAGAACCTATTTGTTAATGATTGAAGTAGAAGGCAGTGACTCCTGCGGGAATAGCACGAGCTGAAAGCCCCGCAGGGAAAGGATCACAGTCTAAGAGCGCAACATCCTGTTGACTTGAGCTAAAACTTCCTGTTTGTCGGAGTAAATTGAAGCCTTGCCCGCAGAATGCGTCTACCTGGAACGAGAATCAACGGCTTAAAAGAGAACCTTTTAAGCGCCCTCAGAAAAACGAGTCATTTTTATCCACCTGCTTATTTTAGGGAATTATTAGCCAGCCCCGTCTCTAAACCTTTTATGAACCACTCATAATATGAAAATGTTTCTTACTTTGATCCTCTCGTCCATTTCATTCCCCAGTTAAATGAATGGTCCATTTCTTGATGCCCATTAAAATAATTGACAATTTTTTTCACACTCATCGTCTGATCATTTACATTTTCAAGAAGCGCAATCGCACACATGCCCTTGCCAGGTCTATGTTCATCTAATCGAACAACGATGTCCGGTCCATTTTGTTGCTTGAGTGTGACAACACCATCTACATCTTTCCAATTTACAGCTCCTTCATAAATATAAGCAAAAACTAAAATTCGTTTAAATTTCTTAACTTGGTTCCCATTAATACGAAGGTTTTCCCCGCCAGCAGAAGACCCACTTCGATCATCATGATCAAGATTAATATAAGGTTCCTGTTGAAAATGACCGAATGTATTTCCCAATGCCTGTACAACACCACGATACCCATCTTCCAATTCAAATAGACATCCCAGATCCAAATCAACCGAACGATTAGAAGCAAATTTTGAAGAGAAAAAACCTCTGTTACTAGATTGATTGGTTTTTTGATTCCAGTTCAGGTTAACAAGTATTTCACCTAAAGAAGAATTCGTCTTCTGCAAGTTCACTTTGTCTCCCGATTTCTTTAATTCAATCTTTGAGAGATTAATAGGTGAAGGACTTGATAAAACAGTTGAGTTATTCATTTTAGTTGTTTTGGTATGATGAGGGATAGGAGCTTTGATAAAATGAGAGGGCTCTGTTTGAAGATGGTATAAGGAGCATAAACCACTCAATCCGCCATCAATCCCACGCCCAATTGCAGAGAATTTCCACTCCCCGTTATGTAAATACACTTCACCCATAATGATGGTTGTCTCTGTCGTGGATTCTTTTCCTAAGTCATAACGATATAACTCTTGTCCCGTTTGTTCATTATGAATTCGCACATAGGCATTTGATACTTGACTAAAGTCTTGTTTCTTTTCAATTGCATCATAAATATTGATTGCAATAACAATTTTACTCACTTCTGCAGGAATAGTTCTTAAATTAATCTGAATTTGTTCATCGTCGCCTGAACCAACACCCGTTCGATTGTCTTTTGTTAACTGTACGGCACCTTGCCCACTGATTAAATGATTATAATAGACAATGTTTTGCTGATGAGCCAGCTTTCCGCTGGTGTCTAAGAGTAAAGCAATTGCATCCAAATCAATCGTTTGCTTGTTATTTCCTACATCCCAACCAAGCACTGCTTTCACACTTGTTAACATCGGATTGCCCTTGGTTAGATCTACTTTTTGTCCTCTTACTAAAAGAGACATTCCTTTTCCTATTCAAGATCCGGATAACTTTTATCATTGAGAAAAACCGACACCATTTTCAA
>CAVSKA010000023.1:0-100620 GCA_963728315.1 uncultured Caryophanales bacterium | reverse complement strand
CAGGATCCACTCTGGAGGGAAACCATTTTCAGCTACAGGGTTGTTACCTTCTGTGACGGGCCTTTCCAGACCTCTTCGCCTAATGGTTTCTTTTGTAACTCCGTATAGAGTGTCCTACAACCCCAGAAAGCAAGCTTTCTGGTTTGGGCTGATCCCGTTTCGCTCGCCGCTACTCAGGGAATCGCATTTGCTTTCTCTTCCTCCGGGTACTGAGATGTTTCAGTTCCCCGGGTCTGCCTTCCTATCTCTATGTATTGAAGATAGGATCTTGTTCGATTAAAAACAAGGGGTTTCCCCATTCGGAAATCTTCGGATCAGGGCTCACTTACAGCTCCCCGAAGCATATCGGTGTTAGTCCCGTCCTTCATCGGCTCCTAGTGCCAAGGCATCCACCGTGCGCCCTTTCTCACTTAACCATGCTCTATGGCGATCATAGAGTTGATGATTCATTCATTGGATTTTCATCCTTTGGTGGCGATACTCGGTTGCATGATCATACGATCATGCGGTGTCTTACATCAGCTATTGCTTTATCCAGTTTTCAAAGAACAACGTGTTTCTCATAAAAAAAGTTTCTTGCTTGAAGGATTTAACCTTCAAAACTGAACAAAGCGACATACGTCAATGTCTTATTTTCCTTAGAAAGGAGGTGATCCAGCCGCACCTTCCGATACGGCTACCTTGTTACGACTTCACCCCAATCATCTGTCCCACCTTAGGCGGCTGGCTCCAAAAGGTTACCTCACCGACTTCGGGTGTTACAAACTCTCGTGGTGTGACGGGCGGTGTGTACAAGGCCCGGGAACGTATTCACCGCGGCATGCTGATCCGCGATTACTAGCGATTCCAGCTTCATGTAGGCGAGTTGCAGCCTACAATCCGAACTGAGAACGGTTTTATGGGATTCGCTCCACCTCGCGGCTTCGCAACCCTTTGTACCGCCCATTGTAGCACGTGTGTAGCCCAGGTCATAAGGGGCATGATGATTTGACGTCATCCCCACCTTCCTCCGGTTTGTCACCGGCAGTCACCTTAGAGTGCCCAACTGAATGCTGGCAACTAAGATCAAGGGTTGCGCTCGTTGCGGGACTTAACCCAACATCTCACGACACGAGCTGACGACAACCATGCACCACCTGTCACTCTGTTCCCCGAAGGGAAAAGCTTGATCTCTCAAGTGATCAGAGGATGTCAAGACCTGGTAAGGTTCTTCGCGTTGCTTCGAATTAAACCACATGCTCCACCGCTTGTGCGGGCCCCCGTCAATTCCTTTGAGTTTCAGCCTTGCGGCCGTACTCCCCAGGCGGAGTGCTTAATGCGTTAGCTGCAGCACTAAGGGGCGGAAACCCCCTAACACTTAGCACTCATCGTTTACAGCGTGGACTACCAGGGTATCTAATCCTGTTTGCTCCCCACGCTTTCGCGCCTCAGCGTCAGTTACAGACCAGAGAGTCGCCTTCGCCACTGGTGTTCCTCCACATATCTACGCATTTCACCGCTACACGTGGAATTCCACTCTCCTCTTCTGCACTCAAGTTCCCCAGTTTCCAATGACCCTCCACGGTTGAGCCGTGGGCTTTCACATCAGACTTAAGGAACCGCCTGCGCGCGCTTTACGCCCAATAATTCCGGACAACGCTTGCCACCTACGTATTACCGCGGCTGCTGGCACGTAGTTAGCCGTGGCTTTCTGATAAGGTACCGTCAAGGTACCGCCTTATTCAAACGGTACGTGTTCTTCCCTTATAACAGAGTTTTACGATCCGAAAACCTTCTTCACTCACGCGGCGTTGCTCCGTCAGACTTTCGTCCATTGCGGAAGATTCCCTACTGCTGCCTCCCGTAGGAGTCTGGGCCGTGTCTCAGTCCCAGTGTGGCCGATCACCCTCTCAGGTCGGCTACGCATCGTGGCCTTGGTGAGCCGTTACCTCACCAACTAGCTAATGCGCCGCGGGCCCATCCTTAAGTGATAGCTCGAAAGCCACCTTTTAACTTTTCTTTATGCAAAGAAAAGTGTTATCCGGTATTAGCTCCGGTTTCCCGAAGTTATCCCGATCTTAAGGGCAGGTTGCCCACGTGTTACTCACCCGTCCGCCGCTAACGTTGAGAGAAGCAAGCTTCTCTCAATGTTCGCTCGACTTGCATGTATTAGGCACGCCGCCAGCGTTCGTCCTGAGCCAGGATCAAACTCTCCGAAAAGATTTTGATATAGCTCTTAAAGTTTATTACTTAAAACTTGATTAACGTTGACGTATTGCTTTGTTCAGTTTTCAAGGTTCAATCTGCTTCGCCGTCTCTCAACAGCAACTTTATTAGTATACCATCTTCCAAAAGTAATGTCAATCACTTTTTTAAAATAGTTTTTCGCGTCTGCTTGTTTGTTTCTCTTGCTCAGCAGCGACGCTTATTAATATAACAGTTAAATAGTATCTAAGTCAACTCTTTTTCTTAAAAAGTTTTATTAGGCTATGGAGATATTCTATCATACTTTAATTGAAAAAAACAATGATAATTCAGAATATTTAATTAGTAATTCTTCCATTCAAAAGATCCTTCTATTCCTTTTAATAGAAGCTAAGAAGTTCTATCCTTAACCTTACCATCAAAAAAAGCCTATCCACTGCTATGGCAGTGGATAGGCTTTTCCTTATTTACTAATTTTAATAATGTTTGCTTCGTTCGCTTTCACACTACCTGTTTTCTCAATCACAATATGTTCGCCTTCTTTTAAGTTAGTGAACACGATCGGAGTAATAATAGAAGGAGCATTTTTTCCAACGAAATCAAAATCTACTTTTAATAGAGGTTGACCAGCTTCAACTAGGTCCCCTTCTTGAACAAGAGTTTCAAACCCTTCTCCTTTTAGGTTAACTGTATCGATTCCAATGTGGATCAACACTTCGCGTCCGCCATCGGATTCAATTCCGATCGCATGCTTTGTTGGGAACAAGTTAACGATTTTTCCGTTCACCGGGGATACAATCGTACCGTCTGTTGGCATGATAGCAAACCCGTCTCCCATCATTTTACCTGAGAATACTTGATCAGGTACTTCTGTAATCGGCTTGATTTCACCTGTTAAAGGTGATACAAAACCTTCATTTTTTAATAACTCTTCATTCTGAAGTGCTTCAGGTTCAATGTCTTCAATTTGCTTCTTCACTTCTTTTTCTGCAGTGGTCGAAGATGGTTTCGGACGATTCCCTTTAATAATGTCTTGCATTTGTGATTTCAAAGTATCTGAACGTGGTCCGAAAATCGCTTGAATGTTGTTCCCAACTTCAAGTACTCCCGCTGCACCTAATTTTTTAAGACGGTTTTTGTCGACTTGTTTTGGTTCATTAACCGCTACACGAAGACGTGTAATACATGCATCTAAGTTAGAGATATTTTCTTTTCCGCCCATTGCTTCAAGAATTTCGTACGGAAGATCAGAAATAGGTCCTTTTGCATCTCCATCTTCTAATTCGTCATCATCTTCACGACCTGGTGTCTTCAAGTTGAACTTGCGAATCGCAAAGCGGAAACCGAAGTAATAAATGAATGCAAAGACGATACCTACTGGAATGACTAACCACCAACGAGTTTGATGATTGATTACTCCGAAAAGAATAAAGTCGATTAATCCACCGGAGAATGTCATCCCGATTTTTACATTAAGAAGTTGCATTGTCATAAATGATAGACCTGCGAATACCGCATGAATACCAAAAAGAACTGGTGCTACAAATAGGAATGAGAACTCAATTGGTTCTGTAATCCCTGTTAAGAAAGAGGTTAATGCGGCTGAACCCATGATTCCAGCAACGAATTTTTTTCGTTCAGGACGAGCTTCATGGTAAATCGCAAGAGCTGCTGCTGGAAGACCAAACATCATAAACGGATATTTACCAGTCATAAATGTTCCTGCTGTTAGATGTTGAACGTTATCTTGAATTTCTTTCATGAAGATCCGTTGATCCCCACGGACAACATCGCCGGCTAAATCTTTATAACTGCCAAATTCATACCAGAATGGAGCATAGAAAATATGATGCAGACCAAAAGGAATCAAAGAACGTTCAATTAGTCCAAATACGAATGCAGATAGTGTTAAGTTTGAATTAACCATGTTATTCGAGAATGCATTCAGTCCATGTTGAATCGGTGGCCAAATAACAATCATGAGTAACCCTAAAAGAACAGCAGATGCTGCAGTCACGATTGGAACAAAACGTTTACCCGCAAAAAATCCCAGGTAAGAAGGTAGTTCAATTTGGAAAAAGCGGTTATACATCGTTGCCGCCAAGATCCCAACGATAATCCCTCCGAACACCCCGGTTTGAAGGGTTGGAATACCAAGCACTAGGGCGTGAGCAGGGTCAGCGTTATCGCCAATTACGTCTTCAATCTTCAACCCTAGAGCTGTACTCATTGTTACGTTCATGATTAAGTAACCAACGATTGCTGCTAATCCAGCAACACCTTCACCGCCAGCTAAACCAATCGCTACCCCGACCGCGAAGAGCAATGCCAAGTTTCCAAAGATGATATCCCCGGCACTTTTCATAATCCCAGCTATATTCCCAACCCAGTGAGCTTCTAAGAAAGGCGCAAGGTCTAATAGCGTTGGATTTTGCAAAGCGGAACCCAATGCCAGCAAGATACCAGCAGCTGGTAAGATGGCAACCGGTAACATTAAAGCTTTACCGACTTTTTGCAAGACGCCAAATATTTTTGTGAACATGTGTTTACCTCCAATTTTTTTTATGAATGGTCAAATGAACTTCAGCAGATTAAAAAAAGGCATGAGAAAAGAAGAGAATAAATAAATGAACAAGGTTACCCTTAGTATCACCTATTTTCATCATCTTCTTCACTCATGCCTGATCGTATCAGTAACACGTAAAGAATAGAATTATTTCACTTTCGTTTGAATCCTTTGTAAATGCATGGTCAGGTAAACTGCCTCTGCATTGTAAACCGGTCTTTTTAATGTCTGCTGCATCATTTTGACTAGCTTCCACGAAAGATTATAGCATAAGGGGTATTCCTCTTTCAAGAGAGAAGCAATCTTTACCGGTTCTTCGACAATTTCCCCTGTCATGACGCGTTCGATTGTATAGCGCAAGTGACGAACTAAACGTAAATAATCGACACTTTCGTAATCTAATTCTACATCCAGTTTTTCTTCAATCGTTGAGATGAGTTTTGAAATTAACTGGGAATGCATATTGATCTCGGATAGATTTTTATTGACTAACGCACTGTGGATATGAAGCGCAATAAAACCAATTTCCCCTTCTGGCAGAAAAACTTGCGTCTCTTCATTAATCAGTTTTACAACTTCCCTTGCCACTTCGTATTCAAATGGATAAAGGGCTTTTGTCTCCACTAAAAAAGGATTGCGAATCGACATCCCTCTCATTAGTCGATTGATAGCGAATAATATGTGATCGGTCAAGGCAACGTGAATATGTTCATTAAGGAAATTATTTGTACGCTCGCGAATCAATTCGATCGCAGAAATAATCGTGTTCATCATTTCATCTTCAATATGTGGTAAAAGCATTTTAAATTGCTCTTGCTCTTTTTCATTTTTCAACACAAACATTTTTTCAACCGTTGTTTCCTCGATCGATTCATCCTTCTGACGATTAAATCCGATTCCTTTTCCAATTAAAACAACTTCTCCTCGTTCTTCATGTGTTGCAATAAGAACGTTGTTATTCAATATTTTTTTTATTGCAAAAACACCCATTGTTTGTGCTCCCCAGTAATGACCTTCTTCGTTTTTATAGTAACTACATCTTATCGGAGCTTCAAAAGAATATCAATGAAGACGATTACAAAAATCCTTCTATAAACATCCCTTTTTAAAGCGAAGTTGAATAAGGTCGATCTTTAATTGAAGTTGAAGGCAGCGACTCCTGCTGAAACAGCACGAACTGAAAGCCCGCATAGAAAGGATCACATTCTAAGAGCGTAACATCCTGTTGCAATGACTGTGCTAAAACTTCCTGTTTGTCGGAGTTGATTGAAGCCGAGTCATCGGAACGCATCTGCCTGGAACGGAAATCCATGGCCAATACTCACATTGATGTTCCCAGAGAACTTTTTCAGCTGCCTCGAACAAAGGGACGATGAAACTGAAGCCGATCCAGCGGAAAGCGAGTTGTTTTGCTGAATGCAGAAAAATCAACATGATCATTTAACAAAGCCCTCTTAAAAAAAATCCAGACCCTTTTAGGAGTCTGGAAGATAACATTATTTCGGCACTAAGAATACAAAGTACAATATGAAGATAATGAACAAGAAGTACATAATTGGATGAATTTCTTTGCGTCGTCCCTTTGCAATCATTGTAATAGGGTAAAAGATAAAGCCCATCGCAATACCAGTAGCAATACTATACGTGAGCGGCATCGCAATAATCGTTAAGAAACAAGGTACAGCAACCTCGAATTTTTTCCAATCGATTTCAGACAATGATGAAACCATAAGCACACCAACAATAATCAGTGCAGGTGCTGTTACTGGTGCAGTTATAACAGATAAGAGCGGATAGAAAAAGAGGGATAATAAGAATAAAAGACCTGTTACAACAGCAGCAAAGCCCGTTTTTGCGCCTGCAGCTACGCCAGCGGATGATTCAATATAAGCCGTTGTTGTCGAAGTCCCCAATAACGATCCAATTACAGTGGCAGAAGAATCAGCAAACAATGCTTTCCCCGCTCGAGGTAATTTATTGTCTTTCATTAAACCAGCTTGGTGAGCAACTGCTACTAATGTTCCAGCTGTATCGAAGAAATCCACAAAAAGGAACGTCAGAATCACAATCAGCATTTGAATTGTAAAAATAGAACCAGGATCATTCATTAAGACTTTAACCGGTGTTCCAAACGTTGGAGCAATACTCGGAACAGCACCTACAAGTTGCTTCGGCACCTCAATGTTTCCAGTAATCATTCCCACAATAGCCGTTACGACCATCCCAATGAAAATTCCACCTTTTACATTTCGCGTCATTAAAATGATCGTTAGTACTAAACCAAAAATCGCTAACAGTGCATCTCCACTTCTTAAGTTCCCTAAACCAACAAGGACTGCATCGTTGTTTATGATAATACCAGCATTCTGGAATCCGATAAAAGTAATGAAAAGTCCGATACCGGCTCCTACTGCCATTTTCAATTCATTTGGAATGGCATTGATGATGGTTTCTCGAATTTTAGATAAAGTAAGAAAAATAAAAATAATACCAGAAAACATTACGCCTGTTAAAGCGGTTTGCCATGGAACACCGTAGGTTAACACAACTGTGTAAGCAAAGAAGGCGTTCAATCCCATCCCCGGGGCTAACCCAATTGGATATTTGGCCAACAATCCCATAATTAACGATCCAATTGCAGCCGCTAGTGCTGTGGCAACAAAAACGGAACCATGATCCATTCTTAAAGCATCTGGTAAATCCTTCACACTCGATAAGGAAAGTGTTAATGGGTTTACAACTAAAATGTAAGCCATGGATAAGAAAGTTGTTAAACCTCCAATTATTTCACGGCGGTAGCTTGTCCCAAGCTCGTCAAACTGAAAATACTTCTTCATGTACTTCATTCCCTCCAAGATAATCACTCTTCTTCATTATGCCCAAAACATCAAAAACGCCCCGGCTATACAAGCCCGGAGCGTTGACTATGAGATAAAAATCGACAAATTTCTCTCCTTTATCAAAAAAAAGAAAAATCGATTCATTTACTCGTAGTCAAGCCATTTACGGTAGCTTGGTAGAAACTTTCGGGCCCTATTCCCGACTTTATACGAAAATTTAAATATATATGAAGTTGTCCTAATAATAGTCTATTTAGCCTACTGTGTCAATCAAAACACGAACGATTTTTGATTTTGAATAAAATTCATTCGTCTTATTCCCACTCGATCGTTGCAGGTGGCTTCGATGTAATGTCGTAAACGACGCGGTTAATGTGATCGACTTCATTGACAATTCTTGTCGAAATGGTTTCTAACACTTCCCACGGAATACGTGCCCAATCCGAAGTCATGCCATCGATTGAAGTAACAGCTCTGATACCAATTGTATAATCGTACGTACGGGCATCTCCCATTACTCCAACACTTCGCATGCCAGGTAAAACGGTAAAGTATTGCCATACATCTCGATCAAGTCCCGCTTTAATGATTTCTTCGCGTAGAATGGCGTCTGATTCTCTGACGATTTCGAGCTTCTCATCCGTAATTTCACCTAGCACTCGAATGCCTAGTCCAGGACCCGGGAATGGTTGTCGCCAAACGATCTCGTCTGGAATACCTAACTCACTACCAAGCGCTCGAACTTCGTCTTTAAATAATGCATTAAGTGGTTCAATTAATGTGAAACTCATATCTTCCGGAAGTCCACCAACATTATGATGGGACTTAATCGTTTGAGCTGTCGCGGTTCCACTCTCGATGATATCTGTATACAACGTTCCCTGTGCCAAGAAATCGATGCCTTCAAGTTTTTTCGCTTCGTCATCAAATACATAAATAAATTCGTTTCCGATAATTTTCCTTTTTTGTTCAGGGTCACTTACCCCTTTAAGCTTGTTAAGGAAGCGTTCTTGCGCATCAATTTTAATGACATTCATGTTAAAGCCATCTTTGAACGTTTTCATCACGCTTTCGCCTTCGTCTTTTCTCAAAAGACCGTGGTCAACAAACATACATGTTAATTGATCACCAATGGCTTTATGGATCAAAACAGCAACAACCGAAGAATCGACTCCGCCACTAAGTGCACAAAGAACTTTTCTGTCACCGACTGTTTCTCTAATTTTTTTCAATTCAAGCTCAATAAAGTTTTCCATCGACCAGTTTGCTTCACATTTACAGATATCGAATACAAAGTTCTTCAGCATCTCATTTCCGTGAATAGAGTGACGAACCTCAGGATGAAATTGGACAGCATATAGATCTTGTTCTTCATTACTCATTGAAGAAATGGGACAAGCAGGGCTTGTCGCGTTCACAACAAATCCAGGTGGCACAGCTGTTACAAGATCTCCATGACTCATCCAAACAGATTGCTCAGTTGGAAGATCACCGAACAACTTAGATGGCTCTTCTATTTTAATTGCTGCTTTTCCGTACTCACGGTTCTTGGCTTTTTCGACTGTACCGTTGAAATGCTTCGTCATCAATTGCATCCCATAACAAATACCTAAGATCGGAAGGTCCATATCAAAGATACGTTCGTCACAATGAAGGGCTTGTTCTGAATAAACGCTATTTGGTCCACCAGAGAAAATAATGCCTTTTGGATTTAATTTTTTAATTTCTTCGACTGTAATCGTGTGTGGATGCAACTCACTATACACACCAAATTCACGAATTCTTCGTGTTATTAGTTGATTGTATTGGCTTCCAAAATCAAGGACAACGACTGTTTCTTGGTCTTGTAAATCTTTAATACCCGTCACAAAGATCACCTCATCTAGTGGAATTTACGGTTTATTTGAATGGTCGATTTGCTATTTATAATAGAAAAACTAGAACTTCTTCCTTATTGTCTCAAAAAGGCAGAAATTCTAGTTTTACGTCTTGATTCATGCAAACTTGCACCTTCCACTCCTAGTCAAATCATTTACGGTGATTTGGTAGAGACTTTCGAACCTTATTATCGAGGATATAAGAATGGAATAAACCGTATGTTATTGAATTGAACTCATTTTATAACGTTGAAAGGACAAGGTCAACCCGTAGTCCTTTTAATTAAATTTTCCCATAATTCGCGGAATTGCTTCCACTCTTGAGCTGGCATTTCCTGGCGGTATAACAAACGCTCATATTGCTCCGTTAGCTTACTCATCTCTCTCGTGTTAAAAAATGAGTCAATGTATCGGGCATAAGCTCTTAATGTTTGCTTCGGTTCCTTCTTTAATCCATATCGATCAAGTTGCTTTAGCATCGCTACATACGCATGACTAAACGTTTGATCTGATTTCCTAAATCGATAATTCATGATTAGCAGATAAGGAAACCATCTTCGACGATAGACATAGGTCAAGATCATTATGGTGATTAAAAAGATGATTAACAAAGAAGTCATCCACTTATGATTAACCGCAGCCTCTTTTCCTTTTGACCAAAGAGAAGAAATGGAGAATCCATTCGGGTTTTTGACTGGTTCATCTTTCATATTCGGAACTGGTTTTGATGGTTTTTCTTTTGCCGGAGGAGGAGTGACGGTCTCTCCACTGCCTGTGCCTAAATCGTAGTCGTAAGCAATCGCATTACTAAATCCTTTTGTTGGCTCAAATGGTACCCATCCTAAATTAGGAATGTAAGCTTCTACCCAAGCATGCGTATTGTTATTGGTGATTTCATAGACTTTCGTGCCATCAAGATCCATCGCGACGATAGTCACCCGCTGTATACCCTTTCACCCATCGCGCGGGAACACCTATGGATCTTAGCATGACAACCATTGAGGTGGAAAAATTATCACAATATCCTCGCTGGGTTTCAAATAAAAATTGATCCACATAGTCTACATTTTTTTCGGGGGTTGCCACATTCTTTTGATCGTAGATAAATCCTGCTTTTTGAAAATAACTTTCGATATCTTTCGCTTTATCATAAATGGTCGTAGACTGTGCCGAAACTTTTACAGCTAAGTCTTTCACCCTTTTCGGTAAAGTCGGGGGCAATTGTGTGTACTGATCGATAAACGATTTGTCTAATTGGGTTAATGTATCAGGTGTTGATTTTTTTAACTTCGAAAGGCTATAGGTTGGTTCTTTATAGGTAACTTTATATTGGTCTAATTTCACTTTTTGTTTGTCAACAATGGATGTGATCTTTTCTTTGATTGGATCGTATTGAAAAGAAGCATTAGAAGCGGCTTCAAACGATTGGATTCCATAAGGATAGACGACATGTGTGTATGTTTGCTTAAATTTCAAGCTTTCTTGAAGAGGATCCTTTTCGTTGGCGCTTTCACTCAATGTAAAAGGAACGTGCTCCCCTCCATTAAAAGGGATCATTTCATTCGATGCCTGTTTATTTTTCCATCCTTTTCCAGTGTATACGTCCTTTGTTTCAATTCTCCAATAGTGCTCCGTTTTCGTTTCAGCTTCAAATACAACCGAATTGTCTCCTGTAAAGGATCCACCTAGTTGAGTATCGTCGGTTCCATACCCGATTTTACTCCCTCCTGTTCCTTTTCCATTTCCAAATTCTCCTCCATCAGATGAGTGGAAAAAAGCTTGGACATATGGAACAGGGTCAGGCCATTTAGGATCTGCTTTAGGAGCGAGAAGAGCAAGTACAAAGCTTGCACTAACCATGAACAGCAAGGGCACGATCCATTTTTGCAGTGAACCTGCTCGAATCGATATGTTTTCTTTTACCGTTAATCGTTGATAGGAAAGAAAGCCCAACAAAAGAAAACCAATGATTAATGCACGAACGATTGATCCCTTCGCATCAAATTTTGTAAACGTATCTATGAGTGCGATGTAAATGATCGTCATTAAATAGAACACAAAAATTCGCTTTCGAATATTCAACCAATAAGCGAGTAAATACGTAACGATCCAAAGCATAAGAAAGAACAATAAGCTTCTAAATTCATTCGAAAGGTTGATCCAATCTTGATTGAAAGACATTTGAACATTCATTGAAACATTACTCATGAATGACAGGAGCCAATCCAGCGATAAAAAAGTTCCTTTATAAAACCAGAGATGAATGACGTACAAAATGATGATGACTTTAATCGGTATTTGGAGCCACCACTTCGCTTTAAATCCGTACAAAATAAAATTAATGACAATAAAGAAAATAAACGCCTTTATACTCCCTGTATCAGTGAAGGTTGAGAGAGGTCGAAGCCATTCTGATAATAACAAAAGGGCAAATAAATAAAGAATAGCTTCTTGGATCTTGCTCGGCCATATGTTTTGATTCATGCCCGCTTCACCTCCGAAAAGGCAGATTCAAATGTAGACTCCCATACCACGCGCACCTGCATATTCCGTGAAGAAGCCATGCCCATTAATGCCCTTTCTTCTTCTTGAACTGCTACAGCTTTCTTTTTCACAAGAAAGAAAACGACTGCACCTTTTTGCCTTGCATATTGGCTCATATTCGTGATGAGTTCTTTTGTGATCAAAGATGTCACAAGAATAATGGTTGCAGAAAGCTGTGTATGATTCCCTTCATTTAAAAGGATCTTTTCCATCCGAGTCGTGCTGTCCGGTAGCACACGTGCAAGGTGGTATTGCAATTGTCTTTGTTGATCATCTCCGCTTCGAATCGGTACGGAAACCCGATCACTTCCGATCGACAAAAAGCCAGCTTGTGCTCCTTTTTTCAAAATCGCACGCGTAATCGAGTTGGTAAACTGAACCATTTCTTCAAACACATCGGTAGGCGTACGATCTAAAATGACTAAAACATCATGAGACTGCCTTTCTTCAAACTCTTTCGTCATCATTTGATTGGTCCGGGCAAAGGACTTCCAGTGAATCCAAGAAAATCGATCCCCAGGTTCATATTGGCGAATACCAGTGACCATTGTTGTATCCTTCTGCATATTCACACTAGAATTCGTCATCCCTTGATCATAACGATTTTCTAACGGCCGATACGTTAAATCCACATAAGAAGGATAAACCAATATGGTCTTCTCACTACTTATCGTTCTTTCTTTTTCAAACAAGCCAAAAAAATCACCCGTTCTTAGTCGCACAAACGTAAAGGTATGCTCCCCTCTCGCGGTGTCTTCCCATAGATACTCCCACTCGATTTGTTTTTTGAAGCCAGGAAACAGAATCGTCTTTGCATTTTTAGAATCACCGAATTGAAAAAAAGAAGACTGGATTACATCTTCCACGACGAGGTAAAAGAGCGGGAACAGAATCTTTCTTTGCAGTGTGACTTTTACTCGAATCGTATCGCCAGACTTTTGCTTCCAATGGTTTTATCGTACGACTCACTTTCATTTCGCTTAATGGATAGAACGAAAGCAAAATGGAATACAGAGCAAATGGGATAAAACTGTAAAAAATAAACCAACTAACGAATCCACCCTGAAACATCGCGAACACAAATGTTGATATAAGAAGGATGATTAGAAACACTAGTTTGATCGATGCCCTTAACCAATTCTTCCATTTAAATCTCATTTACTTCACTGCCTTTTGTACAGGAACAGAGATCCTCGCCATCACTCGTTCGACGACTTCTTCACTTGTGATCCCTTCATACTTCGCTTCCGATTTCAAAATAATACGATGTGAAAAAACGGCTGGTGCCAAATACTGAACATCATCAGGCAGAACATAGTCACGGCCATGGATGAAAGCATATGCTTGCGCAGCGTGCATTAAGGCGATCGAACCACGGGGACTGACTCCTAAATAAACGTTTGAATGGATTCTTGTTCGGTTTGCAATGCTGACTATATAGTGTTTGATCGTATCATCCACAATGACCCTCTTTACTTCTTGTTGAAGTTTCCGAAGCTCTTCGAGTGTCATCACTGACTGTAAAACATCAATTGGCGCTTTCATTTGTGCACGATTCAGCACTTCGATTTCTTCATCCATTTCCGGATAGCCCATTTTCATTTTTAATAAAAAACGGTCCAATTGGGCTTCCGGTAATGGATAGGTCCCTTCGTAATCGATCGGGTTTTGCGTAGCCATGACAAAAAATGGCTTATCAAGAATATGGGTAATTCCGTCGACTGTGACACTGCCCTCTTCTAATCCTTCAAGTAATGCAGACTGAGTCTTTGGAGAAGTACGGTTAATTTCATCTGCTAAAATAATATTCCCCATAATTGGGCCAGGTCTAAATTCAAATGACAGTTCTTTCGGGTTATAGATTGAGACGCCAATTACATCTGACGGAAGCAAGTCTGGCGTAAATTGAATTCTTTTAAAAGATGCGCCTATCGATTTTGCTAACGCACGAACCATCATGGTTTTTCCTACCCCTGGAACGTCTTCGAGCAAAACATGTCCCCCCGCTAACAATGAAACGACACTTAAAATAGCTACTTCTCTTTTTCCGATCATGACTTTTTCTATGTTTTCGATCACATTCTCTAATTGCGGATGCATGTTCTCTTTCAAGTTGTTACCCCCTTGTTTAAAAAAACTTACCATAACCTTTACTCTTTCGAGATAAACCACGAAAATCCTTCAAAATATTCAAACAAATCACGATGTATGTATGATTTTATCTACTACTAGAACCAATTTCATCCTTCCTATTTCAGATACTGTATACGAACGTTTCTTTGAGGTATTTGCATAACATTTGGATTCCGGTCCAGCGCTCGCTTTCCGCGGGCATGACTTAGCCTCCTCGATCGCGAAAAACGTGCTCCCTGCGGGGTCTCAAGGCTCATGCTATTGAGGCCACTGATAAAGTCCTATTTGAACATCCAAGTGAGTATAGGCATGGATTTACGTTCTAGGCAGACGCTTCCGTGGGCACGGCTTCAATATATTCCGACAAACAGGAATTTTAGCGCAGTCGTTGCAACAGGATGTTGCGCTCTTAGACTGTGATCCTTTCTTTCGTTCAGCTCGCGCTATTCCCGCAGGAGTCGCTGCCTTCCACTTCCATTGAATAACGTTTTAAAAAGAACGATCCTATCTGAAAATGCTATTTTAACGATGTCCAAGAATGGTTGTTTAAAGATGAAGACAAAAATACGTGTCTTTTGAGTGCTCCTTTTTCATTTGCAGCTTTTCAATCTTTAAAATTCGGACTTTTTCAGCGGCCTATTGCTATTCCCGCAGGAGTCGAGCGCCTGCCACTTCAACCAATAAAAGCGAAAGCGCCCGTTCAGCTGCGGCAAAATGAAAGGTGAAAGGGGACGGTTACTTTCCAGAGGCATTTTTCCACTTGCGAGGAGGGAGCTTCCCACTCACCACAGCAAGTGGATAATGATGATGGAAAGTGGAGCCTGTAACTAGGTAAGCATTTGGCCAAGTATGAATCACAAGTCTAAGCTCGCAATGTCATGATGCAACGACTTCGAAACGCACCTCCTGTGTGCGGAAGCTATTGGCGCTTGGTGACTAGATCCAAATAACTCGGTGAAAAAATTTATACGATCTTATCTTTTGAATAAAATGTTCTTCTTTTAAGAGTTGATTTCTAATGATGAAATTGATCCACGAATCTGTCTTTATCGAAGGTCTTTATGTTCTTATCAGTCAAGCTCAAGAATCAGATCGATTTCTTTTAAAAATAGGTGCTTTTCAATGAAAAAACTTTCATTCCTAAAAATACGTTTCTAAGAGGCCATTTTCGTTGTCGTTTTTAATAAAAAATCAGGAAGCAAAAGGTTTACTATCCTTAGAAGGGGAGTTACTCGCCTTACAAATTAGTTTACTCGCCATACAGCCTAGTTTACTCGCCGATCAGAAAATCTACTCTTTTTCCATTCATTCTTGACTGTAAAAAAAGCGCACCATCGGCGATGGCGCGCTTTTGTACGGTCATTCATTTTCTAATAACTTCACAGTTGCTTTGCGAATCAGTGTGGGAAGCACTTCGAAAGTATAAGGCTTGTACACTCTCTCGGTCCACTTATGTCCATCTTTTCCATAGACACCAAAATTCAATGATGGAATGTTGAGCTGACGAATTTCTTGGATGGGTAACGAATACATATCTCCAAGATCAGGTAAATTACGTAACAGTGATTCGAGCTCTTCATTCGTTTCATGAATAGAAAGATAGCTCCCATCCGCTAGATAAGGGAAAAATTTTTTTAATTCAAAGCGTTCTTCAATAAGATCTTGTTCTTCAACTAACAATGTCCGAATTGTATCATGAATCTCCTTTTCCGCTCCTACTTCTTCTCTCAAATAATTATGCGGAAGGTAAGGAGGTGCGAAGAACAGAATAATTCTCGGTTTCTTACTCGGATCTAGTTCATTCAAAACTTCCATAATTTTAAAGGAGATGTTTCGAAGATCCTCACCTCTATGTCTTTCAGCAACGGTATCACACACTTGTTTCGTATTGATATTAAGATTTTGCAAACGTTGGCAATAATCTTCAAACGAATATACTTCGATGTCCCATTGAAGCGACTTTCTTGGTAAGTTTGTTTTTTCAACGAAGCGATCATACTGCTTAGAAAGGTATTGGGTTACATCTTGGCAAGCTTCATTCGTAATGGTTAAAAGGCGATCCAGTACTTCTTTTGCAGAAGACTTATAGAGAAAATAGTTGAAATACAAGTAGCTGCTTGTTGCTGTTTGAACATTGTACGTCGATTTGTTATCACGCTGGTACAGGCATGTAGGAGGCAATACCATTTCTCCATCCATGTCTTCACACAAATCCATATTATTATGGATTCTTTTCGTCAATTCTGCAGCAATATAATTCGGGTCCACACCCGTTAACGTATCTCCAACATGCGCTTCACGTCCGTATATGTAAAAGCTAGGAAGGATTTTTCCAGCGGCACCCGAATAAATATATCTCGTATTGTCGCCTTCATATTGAGGAGAAATAAAGTCATTATTAATCGCAGCTTTAAATTCGAGTCCCCATTCTGTTTTCAAACGATTGAGCTCATGAATGGCACTTTTAATACCTGCATGCTGGCTTTCTTCATCCGGATTCACCATGAACAATAGATTCCCATTCAACTCATCCCTATTTTGCGAAAAGTACAACAAATTACCAAGATGAACAGCGATTCCACTTTGCATATCAACAGATCCTCTGCCAAAAATCCAATCATCTGAAAGTGCATCTTGTTGAACATCGGTATCATGTTCATAATTCTTAAAAAAGGATTGAAGAACCTCTGGCTGGAAAGCTTCATGGCGTAACACCCCAAAGTCATCAATATCAACAGTGTCAAGATGCGCGTGAAAAATAATCGTTTGATTGGACGATCCGTTCCCTTTCACAAAAGCGAAAATGTTTTTTCTGTCCAAGGGATCGTTTACCGTTTCTTGTTCCCAAATGGATTGGGGATTTTCAGCAAAATACGGAAATGAACGAATGAACTGTTGAATAAACTCCGCTTTCTCACGTTCTCCGCTCGTCCCATTCACACTCGGCATGGAAACAAGTTTCTTCGTTAGCCACTCAATCTGATCTGCCATTGCCATGTTTTCAATTTGTTCATACATTGCAAAATCCCCTTAGAGGCCTGGCCCACTGAGAAAAATTCCACAATGTGCCTGACACCGTGATTATTATTTTTTCCAGAAATCATCAAAGACTGTGATTGGAAGGTTACGCTTGTGCTGCGTTTTGAGAAAATGATTTTCAATCGTTTCTTGAGCTGCTTTGGAAACGGATTTCCCTTCCAAATAGTCATCAATTTCATCGTATGTTACCCCTAACGCTTCTTCATCGGGTAGCTGCGGACGATCTTCTTCTAAATCCGCCGTCGGTTTCTTCAAATACAAATGTTTCGGGCATCCAAGTTCTTTTAATAGCTCTTTTCCCTGCCTTTTATTCAAACGGAAAATTGGGACGATATCTGCTCCGCCATCCCCAAATTTAGTATAAAATCCGGTTACCGCTTCCGCAGAATGATCCGTTCCGACTACAACCGCTTGGTTGGCAGCAGCAATACTGTACTGAACTTTCATCCGTTCGCGCGCTTTTTCATTTCCTTTAGCAAAATCTGAAAGCTGAACACCCGCTTCTATTAGAGAAGCAATACTTGCTTTCACAGCCGGTTCGATATTGACTGTAAAAACTTTGCTCGGTTGAATGAAGTTCATTGCATCCTGGCAATCCTGCTCGTCAGCTTGAACACCGTATGGCAAACGCACCGCAAAGAACGTATACGAATTCGGTCCATTTTCTACATTTAATTCATCGACAGCCAGCTGAATCAATTTCCCCGTTAAAGTAGAGTCTTGCCCGCCCGAAATCCCGAGTACAAAACCTTTAATGAAAGAATGCTTTTTTGCATATTCTTTTAAAAAATCAATACTACGACGGATTTCTTGTTTCGCATCGATTTCCGGTTTCACTTGCAACTCTTCAATTACACGATTTTGTAACGTTCCCATATCAATCAGCCTCCATCTTATGTTACTGCGATTTCATTTTGTACGCTTCGACTTGTTTCGAAACTGTCTCTTTAATTTCAAGAATATTTTTCATCTTATTTTCCCAGCACTTTTCACTCAAATCAACAGGGTATGACTCTGGATTTAACAAGCGTTTATACTCATCCCATAATAAATCTAAGTTCTCTTTGGCGTATTGTTGGGATTCAATTAATGGTGGACATTCGTAGACTACTTCACCATTTACGATGACTTCTTGATGCAAATCTTTCGCTTCAAAATCAGTCACGAACTTACTTATGAATGTATGAACCGGATGAAACATTTTCAAGCGTTCTTCTTCTTGAGGATGTTCCTCTTCAAGAGCAATGTAATCTCCTTCAGATTTTCCATTTATCGTATTAATAATCCGATAGAGGCGTTTTATTCCTGGAGTCGTCACTTTCTCGGCATTCGCTGAAATCTTCATTGTATCTTCCATGACTCCATCCTTGTTTTCAATTGAAACAAGTTTATAAACCGCACCAAGTGCTGGCTGATCATAGGCTGTGATCACTTTTGTCCCAATTCCCCATGCATCAATTTTTGCACCTTGAGATTTCAAATGGAGAATGGTTTGCTCGTCTAAATCATTTGAAGCGAAAATTTTCGCATTTGGAAAACCAGCTTGATCGAGCATCTTTCTTGTTTCCTTCGAAAGATAAGATAAATCTCCGCTATCTAAACGAACACCTTGAAAGTTGATCAACTCACCATATTCTTTTGCCACACGAATCGCATTCGGAACCCCCGATCGCAAGGTATCATACGTATCAACTAAGAATACACAGTTTTTATGGGTTTCTGCATACTTACAAAAGGCTCGATATTCATCTCTGTATGCTTGAATCAATGAATGCGCGTGGGTTCCCGCTACCGGTATCCCAAATAATTTCCCTGCCCGCACATTACTTGTTGCTCCAAATCCGCCGATAAAGGCCGCTCTAGTTCCCCAAATAGCAGCATCCATTTCATGTGCACGCCTCGTCCCAAATTCCATCATGAGTTCTTCTCCGACCAACTGTTTCAATCGGGATGCCTTTGTCGCGATCAGCGTTTGATAATTAATCATATTTAATAAAGCTGTCTCTATAAGTTGTGCTTCTGCTAAAGAAGCTTCGATTCGTAAAATTGGCTCGTTCCCGAAAACGAGTTCTCCCTCAACCATTGAACGAACCGTTCCGGTGAACTTTAACTCTTTTAAATAAGCCAAAAAATCATCAGGATAGTGAAATTCATCTTTTAAATATTGAATATCGCTATCGGAAAAATGAAATCCTTTTAAATAATCTAAGACACGTTCAATTCCTGCAAAAATGGCGTATCCATTTCCAAATGGGATCGTACGAAAGAACAATTCAAACACCGCTCGACGATTATGAACGCCGTCCTCCCAATAGGTTTGAGTCATATTAATTTGATATAGATCGGTGTGCAAAGCCATGCTGTCGTCTTCATATAGATGTTTCATAAGGATCTCCTTTGTTTTATGTTGCATTTTGCAGTACTTATCTTCATTTATCGAATACTTTATTTATTGGCTTTGTTAAATGATCATGTTGATTTTTCAACATTCAGCAAAACAACTCACTTCCCGCGGACGAACGGTCGAGCCTCCTCGTGAAAAACCACGAGGGCACTGAAAAAGTCCTCTTGGAACATCAATACGAGTATGGGAACGAAAGGAATTTTTTTTGGGGGTTGCTTTCGCTTGTTGGGGTGTAAAAAAACGGTCTTCTCTCTTTAAAGAAGAAAAATGCGCCCAATTCGTGGCTTAGAAGGAATCTGAGTGCTCGTTTTTCATTTGCAGATTTTCAATTATAAAAATTGGACATTTTAGGGCCTAAAAACCACACTGGGGTCTTGACTCGCTCGTTTTTCCGCAGGAGTCTCATTGTTTTTTGTTCCTATCAACAACATCCGCTAACATAGCTTATTTATTATATTAATACCCTAATTTTAATGACTCATCTATTATACCAATTTCTTTAGCAGGACCGAAAGAATTCACCCTATATCCTTCCTTCATCTTCGATTATGCAGAAAGAATTTCTACATGGACACTTTCATTTACATACAAAAAATCACCATAGAATGTATGGATGCCACTGAAAATACCCTTATTTTTTCAAAGTCGTCCTCCTCCTGAAAATCATGTGACCACCGAAAAAGACCTCTTGGAATATCAGTGCTCGCATTTTCGTTTTATAAGTCGTGGATTTCTGTTCCAGGCAGACGTTTTCCGGGGGTACAGCTTCAATCCTCTTCTCCTCGTTTTAGCTTCCTATCAACATTATCCGCTAACATAGCCATCATTCAAGAAAAGGCGAAATTTCGTTCGAAATCGAACGAAATTTCGCCTATAATCGGTCTGAAGGAATCTCGATTTTTCACATGAATTTTTTAATGGAAACATTCATTCTAGCTCAGGACAAAATACAACTAGATATAGGGCTATTCTTAATAATCATTCATGACATGATATAAAAAACACCCCTTTCGAGAACAGTCTCGAAAAAGGGGTGTTCATTGAATGACTAAATAGCCCCTTCTTTATGTAACTCTGAAAGCGCCTGCATGAGATTCCCTTTAAAATTCAAATGATTGATATGTAACCTAAGGTTTACCATCGTTTGAGCAATTTCCGGATGCAGACCCGTCAGAATAGAATCAACACCGATTAATTTTAAAGCGTCAATCACTTTAAAAAGTTGATCGGCTACCATCGTATCGATCGTTAAAACACCAGATAGATCCAAAATAAGGCGAGATAATCCTAGTTGACTCGCTTTTTCTAACGTTTTTTCCATCAACATGCTTGCTCTTTCTGATCAATGCTGCCGATCAATGGCAAGACAGCAAGTCCGTTCGTAATAGATACGACTGGCGCAGACAATTCAAGAAAATCCTGTCTGGACTGATTTAGTGTTTCATTGTAAGACTGCACGTAAGCCATACTAAATGAATGGGCCGCTAAATCTAATAATGGATCAAAAACGCTCCCCACTTCAAATACAGTCTCTACAGAAAATCCGCGCTTTTGAATTTCGTCTTTCAACACAAGCCATATGTGTTTGCGGTAGTAAGAGGTATCTTTTAACGCTTCATCAAGCGGAACACCGCGTTCGTTAAAACTGGCTCCATTAATATTCCCCCATTGAACAACGTTGGCTACCGAAGTAACTTGGTCTTCATGATCTCTTAATCCCTCTGCCAGGATTTGAACAAAATGAGCACGAATATTAATGATCTGGTCTTCAACTTGTTTCAATTGATATTGCTGATTCTCACTTAACCCAACAAGACGGTCATCATGAACGTTTCTTGCAATCTCCAGCTTTTTCTCTAATACAATTTCACCAAGCAATTTCAATTCTTGACTCATAACTAACCTCCGTATCAATCCTTTAAAGATACTTTTATTATACATTTTTTATACCTATTTGGAAACCAATTGCATTTTGATTAAGATGTCCTTGTTTCATTTCTTACACAACGACTTAAACGACTTTTATTCATCTATCTAAATATATTTTAGCATAAAATGGAAGTTCTATTGGTAGAATTTTGTCCGACGAATATACACACTTGTTATAGTCTTAAGCCCCTATTTTTCCAAAATACACACAATCACTTTGGACACCAGGACCTATGCAATGTTCTTATTTGACATCCTTTAAGCATTTTTCCGGATCGATTTTCATCCATTCCCACGCCCTTTATGACTCTTTTTATATTGAGCGGTTAAAATATCCGTATCATTCGTTAGTTGAAAAAAGACAAAGCGAGAGTCATTTCCGTCATTTCCAACAAAGTCTATTTTCTTTACGAACCCTTCTTGCTTAGTTGGCCATCTTTTTTTGACTAGTTTGCACCAATTTCCATACTCAATATCTACAACAGCTTCTGCATCATGCTGCCAAAGGTGATAGGCCGCGCATAGAAAATCTTCACCGAATAAAATCAAATCTTCTATTTTAGAACCATTTTCTTCTTTATGAAGATAGACATATCCATAAGAATAGGCAAAGTATGTAAGATCCTTTGAGGAACCTTCAATCGTTTCGAGCTCAATAAAGTAAGGAATGGTTTCAGTACCGTTTTGAACAGGAAGTTTATTAAATTCAATTAAATTTGTGTGGCCAATTCCTCTAAATGAATTTAGATACTCCTTATAGCTGACCTTGTTCTGATAAACCTTTGTAAAAAAATTGTACGCGATCGGAAAAGCTAATTTTGCATTTCCTACAGTTCCGCACCCTCCCATTTGCTTTGGAGCGAGGTTGGCGGCTTCTCGTATCACACTAAAATAATGGATGATTGTATTTTCTGGGGTATCCATAAGTAAATCCTGAAGAATGATTTCATAATATGCCCTCCCAGCGTAAGGTTGAAAAAACGAAAAATCGTTTATACGATCATTGAGAATCGTCCGACATGACGGACGGAAATACTTTTTAACATTTATCATTCTGTTTATGAAAGGTATCTCCCATGACAAGAGTCTCATTCTTTTCTTTACGAATATTAGCAAGTATCTTGTAAATTCGATTGGCTTTGGTCACTTTATCAATAAACTCCATGATTCTCCTCCATTTCCAAATACATTCCTTCACCATTTTCAACCTAAAGTATGTTTGAATTTCAGGAAAAGAACGAAATGTTCTCGTCGATGTTAACACTGCCCTTTTCAGTTGTGTAAACTTCACGACCCTATCTCTAAATTGACTTGGGGTTAGAGCATATGATTCCACGGATGATTCCCTTATTTCCGAGCATCATGAATATAATCGTCGCGTCTGTTTGGCTTAACGGAACCACAAACAAAATATGTTCATAAATTTGAAAAATTTTGACATATTATTATAATTCATGTACATTACTATTATACGAACATTTTCACATAACATATTTTTAATATTCGTTTTTAGGAGTGAATTCATGGAAAATGTATTTGATTACGAAGATATTCAATTAATTCCAGCGAAATGTGTCGTGAACAGTCGGTCTGAATGTGATACAAACTGTAACTTTAGGTGGACATACATTTAAGTTGCCTGTGGTGCCTGCAAATATGCAAACGATTATAGACGAAAAAATTGCGATATTTTTAGCCGAAAATGGTTACTTCTATGTGATGCATCGTTTTGAACCAGAAAGACGTCGATCCTTTATTGAAGAGATGCAATCACGTGGGTTAATCGCATCGATTAGTGTTGGTGTCAAAGAGGAAGAATATCCTTTCATCGAACAATTAGCAGCGGAACACTTACACCGGAATTCATTACAATTGATATCGCGCATGGTCATTCCAATGCAGTGATCGCTATGATTCAGCATATTAAGAAACATTTACCTAATAGTTTTGTTATTGCAGGAAATGTCGGTACTCCAGAAGCGGTTAGAGAATTAGAACATGCTGGTGCAGATGCTACAAAAGTAGGGATCGGACCAGGAAAAGTTTGTATTACGAAAATTAAAACTGGATTTGGAACGGGTGGCTGGCAATTGGCGGCACTACGTTGGTGTGCAAAAGCGGCAAGTAAGCCGATTATTGCCGATGGAGGAATTCGTACACATGGTGATATCGCTAAATCCATTCGTTTTGGTGCATCTATGGTCATGATTGGTTCATTATTTGCTGGACATGAAGAATCTCCTGGAGAAACATTTGAGAAAGATGGAAAGCTTTATAAAGAATATTTCGGTTCCGCTTCAGAGTTTCAAAAAGGTGAAAAGAAAAATGTCGAAGGCAAAAAAATGTTTGTGGAGCACAAAGGTTTATTAAGATACATTGACCGAGATGGAGCAAGATCTTCAATCCGCTATTTCATATGCCGGAGGTAACACATTAGAAGCGATCCGCAATGTAGATTATGTCATCGTTAAGAATTCAATCTTTAACGGAGATAAAGTTTATTAATTCTATTGAATCACTTCATGGTTCGATATGATTTTTATAAGATCTAACTATACATAACCAATGCATTCCCATGAAAATGAATCGATCGGTCTTGCGGCTGGTGGATTTGTTTTTTTGTTGATTGGATTTATCTTGAAATACTGCCAGCTCCCTTCTTGGATATTTTTTCAAAGGCTTGTTAAATGAACCAGTTGATATTTAAACATTTCAAAAGAATTCTCTTTCTTGGATTTAATCGAGTCCTCGTGAAAAATCAAGTGCACACCGAAAATTCTTTTGATACGTCAATTGATTTATAAGCCGTGGATTTCCGTTCTAGGCGGACGCTTTCCGCGGGCGGCCTCAATCTCCTCTACCCTTATAACTCATGTCTTAGAATCTGAGCTCGTTTCATATTCAATTTATATTTGGCCTCTTTACGGTGGCCTTTCGCTGCGGGGTCTCGCCTGGAACGCTTTTCCCGCAGGAGTCGCCGCCTTTCACGCCAATCGATATCAATGTTCGGTTCCATTGGAACGATGATTATTTATGAAATTGATTCAACTAAGAAAATAATAAAGTAAAAAAATCCGAACGAACACGAAAATTCCACTTAGAATTTTGCTGTATCATCCGGATTTTTCTTTACTTAAAATACTTTTGTTCCAGCCTCGACGATCGATTATTTCTTATAGATTTCTTTATAGGCAAGGACTTTTAATGCTAACATTTCCTCATCAGTTAAATCCTTATTAAGAACCTGTAATACTTCTTCTTTAGAAGCAGTTCCATTTTGAACATCGGATTGAAGATCTCTGAGTTTGGTGATCCCGACTTTTTTGATTAGAACTCGAGTAGCTTCCCCTTTAGTAGTGAATGGCAAAGTGCTTTCATCAGCAGATGCTGCTTCTTTTGCCATCTTTGTTAGTTCTGGATCACTCTCTATATATGACTTCACATCATTTATTTGACCACTATTTTCAAGTTTGGTGGAAACTGAATCTGCCACTTTATCTGCCGCTATATTGGTTCCAAAATAATAAACTCCATAACCAATGAGACCTACTATCATGATCGTCACGAACCATTTCATTATCTTTTCACTCCTTTACTTACTGTGCATTATACACTACAAATATAAGCGTTGAAATTGGAATAGAGACTGACCTTTTTTCAAAAAATCGATTTTTTAATTCCCTCCGAATTAGGATTTCCAACGAAAGCAGTTATTCACACGAATTCAAGATAATTTGTTATGGAATGAAGGATTTTCGCTTTCGAAAGAGAACTTCCCTATTAGAAGGATCATTTAAGGAGGATTTTTATGTATACACCAACTTTCCAATATGTAACATACATATCTTCAACGCCTGAACAGGTATGGGATGCATTGACAAAAAGTGAACACACGGAGCAATATTTTTTCGGGACTGCGATTCAATCTGATTGGCAGGTCGGAGCTCGTGTTGAATATTCTAGGGGTGAGGTAACGGATTTCGGTGAAATACTAAGTTATGAAAAGAATCATCAAATGACCTATACGTGGGAAAATGTTTCCGATGAAACGAATCGTAAAGAACCAACAGTCGTAACGTTTCAATTACAAAAGATGGGCTCAGATGTCGTGAAGTTGACATTAACTCATGAGAACTTATTAGAAGCGGATTATGTACATGATACAAATACCTTTAGAGGCTTTAACAATGGCTGGCCATTCATTTTGAGCAATTTAAAAAGTTATTTAGAAACCGGTAAAATAATAAACATTGAAAATTAGGAGTGACAGGCACTCACACAATTTGATCCCGTTTCATTAGCACCAAAAGTAAAACACCTCCATTTGCTAAAGAATGGAGGTGTTTTTTGAGTGACAGGCACTCACACAATTCAACAATTTAAGAATTTCACACAAACAGGATCCGGCACTTTGATGTCCTTTTGCAGTAAGGAAAGCTGCCCCGTATTTTTATCTCTCGAGAATAGAACAAGGTTACTAGATTCTTGATTAGATGCGATAAGAAAATTTTCAGTCGGATCCAAAACGAAATCTCTTGGCCAGTCACCTTCTGTTGAAGTACGCGTAACAAAACGAAGATGGCCATTATCTTCATCGACACTGAAAATAGCAATCGTGTTGTGACCTCGATTTCCAGCATAGACAAATCGGCCATCTTTTGAAATATGAATCGCACTCGCCTGATTATTTTCAGTGAATTCTTCAGGAATCGTCGCACTGCTCTGAACTTCTAGGAAGCTACCATTCTCCATATCATATTTTAAAGTAAGAACCTCTGAACTGAATTCAGTCAGCAAATAGGCGAGATTTTTATTCGGATGAAAAACGAGATGCCTTGGGCCACTACCCGGTCGAACATTTAACGTACTAACTAAGGAAATAGCACCATCTCTAAGCTGATACGTAATAAGCTGATCTGTTCCCAATTCAACTGCAACGATATATTTTTCGTCGGGTGTCATTCCAAAAAAATGTGTATGGGCTTTTTCCTGTCTTTCGTCTGGTCCAGCACCAGTATGCTTAACCGTTGATAAAAGGGTGCTAATTCCCCCATTCTCGCGATCGACTCCATAACATTCAGCAGTTCCTTTATGATAATTGGCTGAGAAAAGGTAGGTTTGATTGCTGTTTACACTTACATGGCACGGAGGTGATCCTTCTGTAACATGGCGATTGATCAATTGAAGGCCTTCTTGATTTCCGTTCATGGTGTATGCTGCAACCCCTCCGCTCTCTCCTTCCTTAATAACTGAATAAAGATATTGATTATCAGGACTGATTGCTATGTATGTGGGATTGCTTAAAGTAGCTGCTACTTCAACTTGGTTCATTTCACCCTTCTCTGTATCTAGTGTGAATTTGTAGATCCCCTTGCTTTCACCTTTCGTATAAGTTCCTACATACCCAATAAATTTACTTTGGTGATTCATCAACTGCACCTCTTCTAAATGATATTTTTCATATTTTACCCTTATTTATTTAATCTTACACTTTAACCCCATATAACATTAGGACTCTTGTCATTTTATTCATATAGGAACCTATGGAATATGTCAACATTCCCGATAAGAACCGGTTGCCCTATACGAATCTACTTTATCTAGGCTAACCTATTTTCAGAACGAATTCTGGTGGGGAGATCACTTTAGGAACAATGATATTTTGGGAACAAGTGATAGTCATCATTTACCTTTTCTTTTTTCGAGCAAGCACTTTTTGAATGGTGTACTTCTTATTTTATTGGCTGAGTGACTGGCACCAATCGAGTAGGAGGGAGTGATTAACTCCCGGCCTCTCACACCACCGTACGTACCGTTCGGTATACGGCGGTTCAATTAAGATAAATAACGCAAGGTTTCATAACGAGCCTGCAGACTTTTGAGCCCTTGGCGACTCCAATAGGAGTTGCCGAGGGTTCTGTGTAATATTGGACTTTTAGAGATACGCCAATAACTCTTGCGAGTATTTCCCCATTCGTAAGCTTTCCAATTTGGTATGCCTAGACGAATGAGATTCCGCACTTTGGTTCTTGGTTTCTTCCAATTCTTCCACAAGCACATTCGCAGTCTTCTTCGAATCCATCCATCCAGTTGAGGAAATACCGATTTCGTATCAGCTAGCGAAAAATACCCACACCAACCAATCAAGTATTGGTTAAGTTTTTGTACACGATATTCCATTGTATAGGGCATTTTCCGGGATGTGATATCACGTACTTTGTTCTTCATTCTTTTCAGGCTTTCTCTAGCGATTCGAACCTTTGGTTCCTTCCAATCCTCTAATAATCGTACCAGTCTCCTTTTTGAATTTGTCTTGCTTCTAATGAAACTCATGTCCTATTCCGCTTCGCTGTTGTTAGGGGTGAATGATTTACTATGAAAGAAGAAAAAAGCCCTATGAAGGACTTTTTAAGTGGTAGCAATTTATTTAAACAGTCGGCTGTATTAGAGGTATCTAATTCCTCTTAACTTGTTATTGGAGTCATAGTTTTCCACTTTGTAATGAATACCAGAGCTCCATCTTCATATTTATACCATTTTTCATACCAGTCATCATTTAGAGTGTAGTCAGTGTAAAACCAACTCCAAGTTATTCCACTACCTGGAGTATCACATGAACGATTGAATTATCGACCAACTTAGGGTCTCTTTCTTGGGCTTTGGAACTTTGATCTGGTAGCAATCCGAATAAAACACAACTTGCAGTTAAACTTAATGCTGATTTTTTCATTAATACCCTTCCTTAGTTAGAAATAATATCATTTATTCAATTAAATTCAATAAATAATGTAAAATATTCCTATAATTATAAAAAAATTGAATAATAGAGAGAATTACAGATTGGAATGCTTAAAGCAATTCTCATCATGTTTTACAGTCGAATTGGGCGAATTACAAAAAAATACATTTTTTGTATTAACAGGACAAAGGATATAGAACAGAAGTTATATTTGACAAAATTTAGCATAAAGTCATAGGAAGAGAGGATCAATATGAAAATAAACTCTATAGTCGTTTATTATGATGGCTGGTGTCCTTTGTGTAAGAAATTTAAAAAGAGAATTAAAAAAATGGATATGCTCAAATCTATCATATTTGTTTCTTTTAGAGATTTTGAGTATATAAGAGAGTTGGCTATACCTTTAGAAAAATTAGAAAAAGAGATGCATACCAAAATGCCTGATGGAAAAATTCTTAGTGGCTATGATTCCATAACTGCTATTTTTGGTAGAATCCCTTTTTTGTGTTGGTTATGGTTCCCGATGAAGATTTTAAAGTGGGCTGGAGCTGGAGATAAAATTTATAAATTTATCGCTGATCGTCGAATTATTATTCCAACTGGGAACTGTACTAAGCAATGTAAGATTAACATTGGAAAGTGATTAATTAGACTTTTTTAGCCTTTGGGAACGTAGGTAAAAGAAAACTAAGGTGCTGAATATTAGAATGATAGTAATTAACGTTGAATAGCCACCTATATTGTTTATTTTGCCAAAAACAATCAAGAGGGTTTTAATTTGTATTTCACTCATGATAATAATGGCTTCAAGTCCTATGACAAACCTCATTAATCTATCATTCTTATACAATTTTAGTGAGCAATCCTTATAGTTGGTATCACTAAGGATGTGATTTTTTTGGAGCTTACTTGAAAATATAACGGAAGCGTACACAAGAGACATAACGATTAAAAGTAATATAAGACTAGACTTTTCACCATAATTATCTGCCTCACCAGAAAAACCAAAATGTATCGGAACAGTACTTGGTAGATCACTCCACACAATGGAAAGTATGATAGCTATTCCTGCAATTATTAATACAGATAAAGAAATTAACGTTTTATCAAGGAGTGTTAAAGGTACTGATATATGGTTTTTCATTTGAATCCTCCCGTTTGCAAAATTTAAAATATTTGGTTTATTTTAATTCATTTATAGTGTATCAGATTATCAGCAGGATAATATTACTTATTTTTACAAAAAAGGAGAATCATGTAAATATAACATGAGAAAGTATACACATTTATTAATGTTCAGTTTTAATACAGGTTTACTCTTGCTACTTTTTGCATTCTCTATATTTAATGCCTTGCCTACCAGTCCCGTAAAAGGAGAAAACGCGAGAGTAGATTCAATGCTAGAGTTTATGCCTCAAGGATGGGGGTTTTTCTCTAAAAGCCCAAGAGACGAGTCCTTATTCGCACACGAATTGAACTCTAAGCGTGGTGCCTGTCACTCAAACATTCCTGATTAATTTAATAATTGTGTTTGTTTGAGTGACTGGCACCAACAAAAAACACGCAAACGAGTTTGCGTGCTTTCCTTCTACATATGAATATATACAGCGAACAGACTACCAATAAAAACAATGGCTAATCCGATTTTTATCGGAATTGGCAGTGTATCTTGCCCTTTCTCGTTTACCTTTTCCTCTTGTTCAAGAACGGTTTTACGGAAATTGGGGCTGCAACACCCCATTAGGCAACACTATTCCAATCGGAGAAGTCATCTTCAAGCGGAAGTTGATTCGCTCGAGCTTTGATCGCTGCTCTGAAGAACAAAACAGTAATGGCGATGGTGATTACTGCTCCAATGATATAAGCAATATTTAATGAGAATCCAAAGCCGATTGGAGCATTGAAGATGTAGGTCATGGTCGCCATTGTCATGAATATACCTGGGATCATCGCAATCCAGTAATTTTTCTTGCCGATGAATAAGTACATGGCACCGACCCATAATGCAATGACTGCAGTCGATTGATTGGCCCAAGAGAAATATCTCCATAACAATGTGAAATCCATTTTAGTTAGGGCAAATGATAAAGCAAACAACGGAAGAGCAATCCAAAGTCGACTAGATATTTTCTTTTGAGAAAAGTTCAAGTAGTCTCCGATAATCATTCGTGCACTACGGAACGAAGTATCTCCAGATGTGATTGGTAAAATAATGACACCAAGAACGGCTAACGTTCCACCGATCGAGCCAAGTAATAATGTAGATGCTTTGCTTACAATGGCTGCTGGTCCACCATCTGCAAGTACTTCACCCAAGCCATTATAACCGTGGAAGAGACTCATTGCAGCGGCCGCCCAAATCATGGCGATCACACCTTCAGCGATCATCATTCCGTAGAATATTTTACGTCCTTGGTTTTCATTTTCAGTTGTGCGTGAAATAATCGGTGTTTGTGTAGCATGAAACCCTGATAATGCGCCGCAAGAAATCGTCAAGAATAGTAACGGGAAGATCGGAGCATGATCGGGATGCATGTTTTGTAAGGTTAACTCAGGTATCGCTGCTCCAGTAACAATTAATCGAATCGCGACACCAATCGCACTAATAACGAGTAACGCGCCGAAATAAGGATATAATCGTCCAATTACTTTATCAATTGGAAGCAGTGTAGCTAAGATATAGTAAAGAAAGATAGCGCCTAGAATGACACCCATCGCTACTGAGCCATGCATTAAGCTAAACAGCAAGGTCGCAGGAGAGGTTACGAATACCGTTCCTACTAAAAGAAGCAATAAAATCGTAAATACGTTTACGACGTGCTTCATTGTCTTTCCAAGAAACTTTCCTGCAAGTTCAGGAAGATGAGCTCCGCGATTACGGATCGAAATCATACCCGTTAAGTAATCATGTACGCCTCCGGCAAAGATACAGCCGACTACAATCCAAATGAAAGCGACAGGTCCATATAAAGCACCCATGATCGGTCCGAAAATAGGGCCTACACCCGCAATGTTTAACAATTGAATCAATGAATTCTTTTTCGTATTCATCGGTAAGTAATCAACACCATCCTCATGCGTGTAGGCTGGTGTGGTTCTTTCTTCTTTTACTCCGAAAACTTTGACAACATATTTTCCGTACGTGAAATAACCTAAGATTAATAGAATGATTGATCCAATAAATGTATACATCTTTCTCCCCCCAGAATTCTAATGAATGCGCTTTCATTCATTTTAAAACAACACCAACTTAAAAAGGGGTTTCAAGTTGTAAGATGTCATTATTTAAGAGTAAGAAGTTCATATGAGGGTCTGAAAATTACAGAATATTTCATTTTCACAACTAAATTTCAAGACGGGATCTAAGTGCTTTGACATAATTTCGGCTTACTGAGAGCTTTTCTTCTCTGCCAAGCATTTCGATTTCGTATGCACCATTAAACCATGGGGTCAAACGAGCCACATACGTTAAGTTAACGAGAAAACTTTTATGAATGCGAAAAAAAGAGAAAGGCACTAAACGGCTTTCCAATTCTTTAAGAGGGATTCGTACTTCAAAAACTTGGGCTTTCGTGAAAATTTTTGATACCTTTTCCTCTTTGCAAATATAGATAATATCTTTCGGTTCAAGATAAAAAATATCTCCATCTTCTTCCACTGCTAGCTTTCCTACAGGTTTTGCAGGCTCGGTTTCAGAAATGCTATCCATTAACTTCTCGATTCGCAGAATGGTTTGCTGAAGTTGTTCTTCATCATATGGCTTCAATAAATAATCAATCGCATCATAGCGAAAGGCTTCTGCCGCAAATTGTGGATAAGCTGTTGCAAATACGATAAACGGACTTTTTTTCATTTCCATTAGTGACTTTGCTACTTCCATCCCGTTTAATCTCGGCATTTCTACATCGAGAAAAATCACATCTGGCTGATGCTTGAGCGCTTTGATAATTGCTTCTTCACCCGATTCAGCTTCTCCGACAATTTGAACAGATGAATAATTTCCTAATAAGTGTTTAAGCTCTTCACGGCTATAAGGCTCATCGTCCACAACCAATACTCGAATCACATTCCCCATATTCATCGCCTTCCCAATTCAACCATACCTTTCACCCCATGGTAAATGATACCTTTGTTCCTGCATCTAGCTTACTATTAATATGTAATGATCCACTTGGACCAAACATGATCGTCAGTCTTCGATTTACATTATACAGGCCAATTCCCGTTCCATGTTCAGAAGTGGTTCCGTATGATTCGATTTGCATGATACGTTCCGCGCTCATCCCTTGTCCATTATCTTCGACATAAACGACCGTATGAGAATCCTCTTTTTGGATGCTGATTTTGATCAGACATCCTTTACTTTTCTCTTTAATTCCATGCTTTACGGCATTTTCAACAATCGGCTGCAACGTAAGAGGTGGAATGTTCTCAAGCAACGTTCGTTCATCAATTTCGTATTCGACCACCAGTTTGTTCGCAAAACGCACTTCTTCAATTTCCAAATAAGCTTTTACGTGCTTTAACTCCTGCTCAAGTGTTGTCATCGTTTCCGTTGTGACGGTCAGATTTTGCCGCAAAAAATGAGAAAGAGAAATGAGCAATTTACGCGCCTTCATCGGTTCAATTCTTACGAGTGAAACGATCGTGTTTAAGGTATTAAATAAAAAATGAGGACTAATTTGTGCCTGTAACGCTTTAATTTCAGCATCTTTAGCGAGCTGATAAGCTTTGTCCGCCTCAGCAATTTCGAGTTGGGTACTAAGAAGCAAGCTAAGACCTGAAATAAGTTCGAGCACAACGTTCGTAATCTTTTTTTCATAAGGAAAGTAGAATTTTAATGTCCCAATGGTTTCACCGCGTTGTTTCAATGGGGCAATAACTGCCGCCCCGAGAGGACAATCCTCCTTCGCACAATGAATCGAATCCTCACCTGAAATACGAAGAATGCCTTTTTGAATGACCTCTCTCGTTAAATCGGTTTGAATCGGTAAATTCGTACGATGATGATCATCGCCAATCCCAATATGAGCCAAGATATTCGTTTGGCTCGTCATCGCAATGGCACTTGTTTCGATTTCCTTATATAAAATCTGACAAACTGCTTCTGCAGATTCGATGGTCATTCCTTTACGAAGATGAACAAGGGTTTTTTCTGCGATTCTAAGCGTTTTTTGAGCTTGGAAAGCACCTGCTTTTTCTTCTTCTCGAAAGACACTTTTCGTAATCAGGAGAAAAATCGCTGAACCGACTCCATTCGCAACAATCATCGGAATTCCAATCACTTCAACGAGTGTGAGCGCTCTCTCAAATGGTCTACTTAATGCCAATATGACAAGCATTTGAATGGTCTCGGCCAATGCGCCAATAAAAAAAGCATGGCTGATTTTGTCATGAACATTCTTGCGGTGAAAAGCACCTGAGATCACACCGGCAATGATCGAAGCCAGTCCACAAGCCAAAGCAGTATAACCACCTAGCGCAAAGCGATGAATGCCGGCAATCAATCCCGCTCCGATGCCAATTTTATAGCCGCCTAACAAACCAGCTACCACGACACCGATTACTCTTGAGTTGGCAATCGCTTCATCCGTTGAGAGTCCAGTTGCGACGCCCCAGCGGTCAAACTCAAGATGATCGGTATTAAATGCCAATCCAGTGTAAGTTCCAATTATCCCAAAGAAACCAAAAAATAAGATTGCTGTATATTGCTGCCTGACGTCCCAATTTTTCCTGGTCAATCATTCGTCGAAAGAACTGAAATCGGGTCAACACAAAAGCGATCATTACAATGATACCAAGGCGCTCAAGCATCGTTAGGAAAAGTTCAAGCATGCCCGATTCCCCTTTCTTTTTATGAAATGACGATACGTGCAAGTGGTGCCTGTCACTCAAACATTTGTTTGTTTAAGTGACAGGCACCCTAGATGTCACTTTATCTATTATAAAGGATTTTTTCTTCACACTCCTCTTTCAAATAATTTATACGAATATTTCTAAAAAATCTTTTCATGACATTCGAATTCCTTACCAGGCAGACGTTTTCCGTGGGCACGGCTTCAATCTCCTCCGACAAACAGGAAGTTTTAGCGCAGTCGTTGCAACAGGATGTTGCGCTCTTAGACTGTGATCCTTGCGTTCCTGCGGGGCTTTCAGCTCGTGCTGTTCCCGCAGGAGTCGCTGCCTGTCACTTCTAGCGAATAAGATATTCGTTTTTTAAGAGCTGATTTCTAATGATGAAATTGAGTCAACTTAATAAAAAATTTTTTTTCTAACTTATGCACTATCAAAAAGACCATCTTTTCACAACTTAATTATGAAAAGATGGTCTTTTTCGTCGTATACCGAAGTAAAATCAACATTAATCTAGTATTTATGATGATTCCTACACTCTTTGCCTTTTTTCAAGTTTAATATTAATTAAAACGAAGAAATGATAATAAATATTAAATGCTAAGATCCCTATGCCCAAAAATAAAACAGTGTCGAAAAAACCAAAAATACGATACCTAAATATAAAAATGAAAACTGCTGTAACAATAAACCCTGCTAATGAATACATCAATAAACCAAAAAAGTATGGCTTGGCAGGATTTACTTTTTTCTTTATCCGAATGATCAAATAAGAAAATAGTATTCCGAGTGTTAGATAAATTGGAAAACTTAACACACTACCAAATGTAAATCCTTCAACAAAATTAGAAAAAAAACTGATTTCATAAAAATTTTCTACCGCGATGCATACACCAGTGAAAACTCCAAATACGATTGTGGATAAACATGCTATAACAAATAACTTCAAGAATAGTTTCAAAATCTTCCTCCTAAATTTCTTTCGTTTGCAACCAAAAAAATCAATACGTCTAAAACGATATCTTCTAAAAAGATTTTTGTCCGGCTATGAAATGTAAACCGAAAACATCTACGCTAATATGACCACTATTATCAACCAAGAACAACAAGAATAATTGCCTACCGCTCTTCCTGATCTAACGTTCCTTCTGATAACTCGTTCAAACGAATGATAGCCTCATCTTCTTCAAATGAACTGTAAAACCGATAATTTTCCCCATCCAGGATCCGGTAATGTTGGCTGATCATATTTTGTTGTAATCGATAATCCCCTTTTTGATAAATGTCTTTCCACCACACTTTTCCACCCATGGATTTATCTTTTGGACGATCAATTCCGTTATGAGCAATTGTTTCGATTATTTCCAATGGTTCGTCCCCTAAGGTTGACTGCAATATTTCACTGTCCCGGAACAATGCACAGACAGCAATCACGTTCGTCCAACTTGATAACGTCCTGCCCTTTTCAATTTGAACAAGTGTTTTCTTGGAAATACCTATAACATCAGCCATTATATCTTGTGAATAATTTCTCTCTAACCGAATTAGCCTCATTTTACTGGAAATCAGCTGAATAACTTGTTGTCTATTTATCATAATCACACCCTCATTATAGTTACATTATTTATCATTTAGTGTAATTTTACACTAAATGGTTTATACTGACAATCTATTCTTTCAGAAATCAGTTGAATCATAAAATTTTACTTTAAGAAATGTCATCCATGATGTTAAGCATATAATGAAGAAACCCATCAATCTTTTTACACAAGATTGATGGGTTTCTTCATTTATTAATTTGGTCATTGCTAGTTCAGATAATTAATCACATGTTAGCTAAATTTATTTTGGTTCACTAATTAATTTCGCTAACTCTTCTTCAATTCGTTTTACATTGTGGTGAAATTCACTTTCTGTTCTTGTATAGAGATCATAGATGAATCCCAAAAGTACTTTTTAAAAAATTACATAGGTGCCTGTCACTTAAACATTCGTTAAGAAAAAAATACCCCCAATTTCCATCAAACTATCTACAAAAACACCTGAAAGTAATCCCTTTCCAAAGTACTACCCCACCCCCTCTGTGATACAAGGTTATGCGGGCAGTAACAGGTACTCATATTTTGATTCTATCATTATGCAAATTTTGACATATTTCTAGTAGTACCTGGCACCCAATCTAGCATGTTGTTTTATTCTTTATCGTGTTACCATTTATTTTAAACAAATAGTAACCTAATACGCACAAAACAGCTAAATGCCTATTCAAAATCCTAATGGCATGACCGTACCATCAGGATTTTGAATAGGCTAAGAAATGTCACGAATGGAACATTTTTATAACATCTTTGCTTATAGTTTAATGTTTACATATGTTGAATCAATTTCATTATTCCTATTTCAGATCATTAATACGAACATTCCTAAGAATTATTTGCAATAAATTCGGTTTCTGTTCTCGACGGACGCTTTCCGCGGGCTTGGCTTCATCCTCCTCCGACAAACAGGAAGTTTTAGCGCAGTCGTTGCAACAGGATGTTGCGCTCTTAGACTGTGATCCTTACTCTGCGGGGTCTTCTGCTCAAGCTGTATCCCGCAGGAGTCGCCGTCTGCCACTTCAACCGAATAAAATGTCCGTCTTTTAAAAGTTGATTTCTTATTATGAAATTGATTCATGTTGGTTTAGAAAAAATATGTACATTTATAATCACACTAGAATATTAAATAAGAAATAAATAGAACTTAAAATAATTATGATACCGATAACCCGATTGATTTTTTTTACACCATCTTTTTTTAAAAGTAATAAAACACCCAGAGAAAAAGTTTCTAGAGCCCATCCAAGATCAAATTGTAAAATGACAAGAAAAACCCCTATTACTGCCAAAAATCCAAATATCATTGTTGTTATCTTCATAAATATTTCCTCATCCCCTTATATTTTACAAGAAATGCTATTATTATCACCATTTTATGGTAACATAATTATTGAATTCAGAAAAATAAAAAAATAAAAACCTCCTCATGGGAATGAAATTTAGTCTTCCGGTTAGATTTTTTCAAAAGTACTTTTGACCATACATTTTTATGTGTGGTTTTTCTATTTGGAATTATTTAAGTGTCACCAAAATTGCCTTCCCACTATTCGCATCAAGGGCTACAGCTACTTCTCTATTATCACTATCAGTAAATCGTTTTCAATACTTGTATTTATGTTTTTCGTAGTAAACCTATTGGCTCTTTGGAAAGAATGGGGAATGGATCTTATTTTGAAAAAAGCATGGAATCAAGTCGTTATTTTAGCAGGTCTCAGCGCACGTTCCATCTGTTGGTTCGAAGAAGGATTCACGGATTCATTCGGAGGCGAACTTGAACCAATCCACTGTTTAGATTTCATAAAAGGAAGCCATTGTCCCCATTATGATGGCGATCCAAAGAGAAGATCCTCCTATCATAATCTGATCCAAATGAACCAAGTACAGCCTGGAATAGCAGCCGATGATAATGTCGCGATTCATTATCTAGATTAAGAAATCAGTCGGATCGTAAGTTCAAGACCCCTCGTTAAAGCCTATCACGTTTCGTTCGATCAAATAATCATGGGGAAAGAACTACAGACCGACTACTTGGGAAAACCTTAAAATGAGAGATCAAAAAAAAGTGGTTACGTACCACTTTAACAAAATTATGAAGAGAGTAAATCCTACTTGAAAAAGTAGGATTTATTCTGTAAAATGCATCGTATATACAGATATAATCTTATCAATAGATGTAATGGAGGGTTATTATGAAATGCGTATCAAAGTTAAATGATTATTGGACAGATATTTATTACCATTTACATTTTTCCCATAAGGAAAAAATAACCCATCAGGTTATTAGGATACTTCAACATATAGAAAAAAATAATGGTATAGGCATTGGGGAAGTGGCTACCTATTTGAATATTTCTCATAATACTGCCTCAGAAAATGTAAAAAGAATACTTCAAAAAGGTTATCTTCAAAAGCAAAGAGATTCCTCGGATGAAAGAAAGGTTAGTCTTTGTCTAACAGATATGGGGAAGGAAGTTCTTTATCGTAACACTAGTCTTGATGAAGAGAAATTAAAACAAGTGTTAAATCAGCTTAGTGCAAAAGAAAGAGAAGTAATAGAAGAAGGTTTTAAAACATTAAGCGAGGGAGTTAAGAAATGTATATAGTAATGAAAATAGTGATCTCAGCAATTGTAATAGGGGTTGTTACTGAAATAGCCAGAAGGTTTCCGTCATACGGTGGTGTAGTTGCAGCGTTACCATTAGTAAGTTTGCTCAGCATAATATGGCTATATTTTCAGGGCGAGCAAAGTAATACTTTAAGTAATTTTGCGTTAGGTGTTTTATGGGGATTTCCTGCGACTGCCATACTACTGTTAATTGTATATATTTTATTAAAGAACTCAATTCCATTATTTATATCAATAGGATTTGGTATAGGAGGATGGTTATTATTTTTATTTATACAAGACTATTTTTTAAAAACCTTAAAATTATCGCTCTTTAACTAAGGGATGTGTTAGCACAAAACGTCCAATTCAAAAAATCGATTCCAAGGGTGTAAGGGAATCGATTTTTATGCTGTAATTTGCTTACCGTTCTAGATCTGAATTTTCCTAACGGTACCCCGATAGGAAAAATGATTCAATGAATGTCCTCTTATGTTGAAGCCTCGAATTCAAGGTTATCTTTTTAAAAAATAATAGCCAGTTTTCTGTTTTGTATTCACATGAGTTTGTATTTGTTTGTATGTAGCCAATAAGAAATCCCTCCTAATCAATATTGTTACTATTCTTTCCTTCTGATTAAAGACCTTTTCGAAGAGTTCATCGCAAAGTTAATACTTCGTTTCAACACATGCCTACAGAAGTTTTTCTGTTAGGTATAAATATTCTTTAATTGCCTCTCTTAATGGCTCCAAAGAAGCTTCCCAAAATTCCATTTTTGTTAAGTCTTGTCCTAAGTATTCTTGGGCTAATTGTTCTACCGTCATTCTTCCTGAATTACGTAGTAATTCGTCATAACGCTTGGTAAAATCATTTCCATTTTCCTTCGCTAATGCATAGATCCCATTGCTAAATAAATACCCAATCGTGTAAGGGATGTTGTAAAAAGCTTTTTCTGTATTATAAAAATGACCGATATACATCCACTTATGAACATTCAGTTCTTCGATCAAACCTCCATACAGATCATTTTCTGCTTCAGCATGCAAACTTTTTATTTCTTCGGCAGTCAGCAATCCATTTTTTCTCTGTTCATATAGTTTCAGCTCAAATTGGAACATATTCGGAACGGTTCCTATATACTTAAGCCCATTCGAAATTTTAAGTTCCAAGCAATGCAAGTCTTTCTTTTTCATCTGTCGTTTGGCTCATGACTGCATCGAGTACTAAATTTTCCATAAGCGTAGAAGCAGTTTCAGCTACACTTGTCCCTTTGGTCTGTGCAAAAATGGGCTCTTCATGCAAAATATAGTTGTGATAAGCATGTCCCAATTCATGAGCAATCGTTACAACATCTTGGTAATTCTCTCGATAGGTCAAGAAAATTCTGCTTTCTTTTGCAACCGGAAGAGAAGCGCAAAATCCACCTTCTGCTTTTTCAGAGCGGTTTTCCGTTTCAAGCCAGCCGGATTTAAAAGCCATATCTGCAAAATTTCCTGCCTTTTCACTGAAATTGTGAAATTGTTTGATGATCATTTCAACGGCAGCTTCATAAGAAATCTTCTGGTTTGTCGCGAACCTTGGATGTTCTACGTCAGTCCAAGTTGCCTTATCTAGCTTGTCTAGTTCGATTTTTCTTTGGATATATGCTCTTAGAAAATCTTTATTTTGATTGATTGTTGAAATCATAGTTTGTAAAGATTCTTCTTTGAATCGATTTTGCTCTAAAGCTTCTTTTAAAAGATTGTTCCATCCGCGTTGTTTATATATGTCCAGTCTAAATCCGACTATTCGATTAAGTACGGAAGCAAATAAGACGCCATTTACTTCACAAACCTCGTTAATAGCGGTTGCAGCATATTGACGCATGGTTCGATCAGTGGCGTTAACTGCTTGATTTAAAGCATACCCAATAGAAACTTCTTTTTTCTCGCCGTCGATTACAAGTGGGACCTTTAATTGAGCGAGCATTAGATCAAAATGTTTCCCCCACCCATCAAATCCGCTTACAGATAAGGTACTGATCATTTTCTCTAGTTCTAATGGGTAGTTGATCATTAACTGCCTTTCTTCTTTCTTCAAGATAAAAAGAGATAGACTCAACTTCTTTTTGGTTTAAGAAATTAATCCATTCTTCTTCTGCAAGGCTTGCTAGTGTTCGATCAACTTCTATCTGCAAAGATTTTAATTGTGATTTAATAACTGCACTTTCATTCTTTAAAATCAATGCGCTATGATCTTTTACATCTTGTGCATAAAGGCAATATATAATATCATCGACTTCTTCCCATCCACCCATTATCTTTTGTGTATCCAAAACCATTTTTACGAGATTTTGCACGTCTTTTACCTCAATAGAACCGTTGAATATTTGTAGTTCTTTGCGCACATTTCGAATTTCCAGAGTCAGTTGTTGCATTGATTCTTTCAATTTTTCCGACTGGCTTCCACCAGCATATAAAGACTCCAAATTCCAATTCTGATTAATCGTTTTTTCCAATGTAAATAACCTCCTTATTTTATCCACTTGCAAATATGTAAACGAAAATAAATCCTCTATCTGAGCTGGTTATCGTAGATTAACTAAAGATTTCTTGAAAGAGAGAACGTGAAGCACGATGTAAGATTTCATTCACAATAAAAATCTTACAGGCAGCTTTCCCTACTCTAATCACTCTCCTACTAACTTTAACATAAATACCCAATTTTAGTTTGAATATTCTATTAATTAAATTAAGCATAGAGAAACCAGTCATCGGCAGTTAAATTGCACTGGTGCCTGTCACTCAAACATTAAGGTGGTATCTTGTCGCAAATGGGGGCAAAAACTACGGACTGTATGCGCTATTTGGGGAGTCACAGTGGATTGCGCCCCTGAGTGTAAACAGGTCTTCATTTGGGGATCTTATGTCAAAATAGGCATAAAAAGAGCCATTTCCAGGTCTACTAATCGATCATTTTTGAGATTGAGTATATAAAAACAAGGCAATATTCTAAAGCACTCAAGGTTGCCTTTTATTTCGGGTGGCGGATTTTCAACGAATGCTCCCTTTCGTTGAACAGCCCCCTTCTCTTTTATTACACATTATCGTTGAACTGAGACATAACTTTTTTACAAATTTTAAAGGTTTTTCTTACTATTTGTTGAATTAGTAAAAAAAAATTGAAGTAAAGGATGGAATATTAATGAATTCAATCTCTTCTCCAATCGCTTGTAAGATAAATAATGTTTTTATCCATGTTACTAACTTAGAAAGATCAGCAGAATGGTACAGCAAACTACTTGGAATACCCTTTAATAAGGACAATGTTTCATCTCCTGTCTACAATATTCCTCTTACAGCTGAGACTGGACTTACTTTAGACGACCACACTTTCGATCCGAGCTTTACATTAAACCCTTCGAGCCATGTTTTATTTAATTTCTTCGTCAAAGATATTGATGAAGCATACAAATTTATTGAAAACAGTGGAATAACCGTTGTTAGAGAAATAGAGCGTATTGGTGATTTTGCTTATTTTAACTTTCAAGATTTAGACGGAAACGTTTTAATGATCTGCAATTGTTAAATGTTTTGCCCGAACGTTCTTCGACTTCATCTTTTAAATGACAACAGAATGAATCCTGATGAGCATTATCCCAGCAGTTCCCCATCTTAGACATCGATTGGCCAAGACCCTGTTTTTCTCATACCTTTTGATACCTTTGGCTCGTGTAATGATTTCCTTGGTACGACCTTTTTTAAAAAATCGCCATGATTATGTAGTTTTAATTTACATAATTGGTATAATTATGCAATCGTTAGTCTGAGTATATGCAAACTAAATTAATGGAAACAGAGTGGTGAAAAAAATGAAAATAACCCCATTAAAACTATTTGTATTAACTTTTGTTTGTTCTTTAATTTTTTCGATTGTTTTTGTTACGGTACAACGTATTGACACCTATTTCAATCCACCAGAAACACCCATTACATCGATAGAAAAAGTGCAATAGATATCAAAAAATAGTCTATTTGAATCCATTTCACAAGTAGAAATCAGCTCTTAAAAGATGAACATTTTATTCAAACAGATAAGATAGTATAATTTTTTTTACCGAGTTATTTGGATCTACTCTCAAAGCGCCAAATGCTTGTCGCAGCTGAACCGGTGCTTTTCTTGGTTGACGTGGCAGACGCGACTCTTGCGGCATTAGCTTGTGCAGAAGACCCCGCAGGAACAAAGTAAGGCCACTGAAAAAGGCCTCCTGTAACGAAAATTAACATAGCTATTTCCAATATGAAATTCGTTCTTTCTACATGTTGGATTGGACACTTTCCTATCAGAAGATCGGACGATTTTTTCTTTATTTATAAAGCGATGTTATTTACGCAATGTTTATTTTTAAACCGTTATTGAATGGGAGTGAAAGGCAGCGACTCCTGCGGGAACAGCGCGAGCTGAAAGTCCCGCAGGAACGCAGTGACGAGGCGGCTGAATCCAATCCTGCGGAAAGGTCCGCTTTTAACGAAAACCTACAGAACCATTTATTAATATGAATAGAGGGCAATCCTTAAAGTCTATTCAAATGACTTTTGGGACTGCCCCTTCCTTTAATGATCAATAAGATTTATCGACTGAATCAACTTCCTCATTGAGTCTTCACGCATTCAACAAGATTTTCGATAGATCTGTACCGTGTATCTCTCCCATTCCTCTTTTAGTTGATCCCACTGAATGATTTTCCATGGGTTAAAAAAGGATTGTCCATTTTTATTAAAAAACAATTGATTGCCAATATGGTAGGCTGCGTGTTGAATCACACCCTCTTCATTCACCCAAGTTAGGACATCCCCATCTTGAAGCTCGCTATCCACTTTTTCATAGTGGCTAGTTTTCAACCCCTGAATAAATGTTTGTTGATGCATCCATTCATGAATCGTCCATTCTTGTTGTTTTGGATCCGGATTTATTGCATAAAATACTGCCGCAAAGCAGTTCGCACCTGAGTTAACGGAAAATGTATTTGCATACTTCTTTATATGTGCAGGTAGGTTAATAGGAATGTCTGAACAAGTCCAGTCATCCCATTCAAGGGCATAGGCTTTGATTGCTTGTTCTTTACTTTGATCAGGTAGTCTCTTCCACATATCATGCTGTAAAACGACCTGCCATTCTCCATTTTCTAATACCTTATGATCAACAGGAATGGTTTCTTGATTAGAGAAGAATGATAGTGGAAAAATCAACCCTCTCTTTACTCTAATTTGCAGTCGAAATAAATGTTCCTTCATGTGTGAAGGTAAGTTCGTAACCCAATCTGAACTCATCACAATGACGGAATGAATATCCTTTGAAATGTTCCAATACTCATAGCTATTCATACGTTCAATATTTGTATAAGAGGAGTGCTTAAAAAACTCATCTTTTGGGATGACTAGCGCTCCTTGAAGATAGTCTCCAATAGTAATCAAATCTTCTTCTCTTAGAAAAAATAAATCTTTTTCAGGCACATATTTTTGAATCCATTGATCGAGCTGATGTTGTGATGGCTGAATATGTACATTCATATAAATTTCTCCTTGTTACATCGAGTAGACTACTTGAAAAAAATTACTCATTCATCATCTTCTGCTTCATTAGCAGTTGCTCAAATAATTTTTCGACCGTACCTACACCGACATTTTCATACTTTCCTAAGATGACCAATTCCTTCGGTAGCTGTCCGACTGTTTTGATTTCGTCTTGCTGCAGTTGTCTAATTAAACTTGGGATCGAGTGGAAGTTTGATGTTGTCAGTTCAATATCGGCTATTTCTTTCGTGACGACTATATAGTCAGCTTTGAAGAATAAGAAAAGCTCGCCTGGTCTTTCCATTAAGATTCTTCGACGTTCTTTTTCTTCTTCTACAAATACTGTTAACTCATCAAAGAAGCGTTTATCGGTTGTTTCGTTAAAGCGTTTTACGTACTTATGTAATCCTTTAATCTCGTGAGGCAGCTCACTCATAATCCGGCCTTGTTGTTCAGCGCTTAATCGCACGAGAAAAGTGGTGCTCTGGCTAAACCGTTGCGGAAGTAAAAAGGCGTCTCGAAGAAAGTATGGAATATCAACGGATTCTTCTTCAAATCGGATTGTCCGGATTGTCGTGAATCCTGGCTCTTCTTTTCCCACTCCTTTTACTTCTTTTACAGTTGTCGCTGCTCCTTCACTGGATGTAGATGAACCTTTTTCCATTGAAATTTTGAGCAGTGCTTCTAGTTTTTCTAATCGCACTTCCAATTCCGTCATGTCATACTTTTCTTCTTGTGTTGGCTGAGGATCTAAGTAAGGAGGCACGTCAAAATCCAGTGGCCCGTAGACTTCCATGTACCACTTCACTACCACATACAATGCTTCCCAAGTTAGAAGAGCTTCACTAAGGCGGAAAGGTCTCGTTTGATGAGCCGCTTGATTTCCATTTTTTCGAATAATATGTAAAGCATCAAGTACGTTTGTTGTTAGAAAACCATTCGTAGCAAGCTTGTCTAATCGTTCCTTCAACGAATCATATGGAAGATCCGTGATCTTTTCCTCTTTCATCACGCTTTGCAATAGAACATCTGCAAACGTTCGAGAATGGGTCAGCATCGTACGTGGACTGCTATAAATACTTAATTCTAGTTCATGTGCGACTTCTGCTAGTTCAACAGAAAAAGACTCTAGAAATTGATAAAAATATGATTTTTGTTTCATTGTTAATTGTTTCACTGTTAATTCCCCCTGCATTCAATCAATCTATTCATTAGATTTCTCCATTTTATCATCAATTTGAATCGTTCATCGTCACTTTATCCAGAAACTTTTTCGATCTTCTTTTCTTTACGGTACCTGTCACTCAAACAATCATGTTTTTTCAAACAATCATGTTTTTTCAAACAAACGGGATTAATAGAATAATTTCATTTGTTTGAGTGACAGGCACCCCAAAACAGGCACCCCATTAACAACATGAACAAAGAGACTACCCCTAAAAGTCCATATAAATGACTTTTGGGACAGCCTCTTTCCTTTTGCTTGGATCACTATTTAGTTCTTCTTCATTTCCTCATAATACTTCACGACTTCATTCGTGATTTCACTATCTGCGTCTAACCCGCTTACGTCTTTTAGGACTTGGCGGATACCGTGTTCTTTGATCATTGCTTGTAGTTTGACTGCTTCTTCATCGGCTTGGTCGTCAAAGAGTAATGCTGACGCAATCGCCTTTGCAAGGTTTGTATACGATAGTCCCGCTTTTTGCGCTTCTGTTGCTGGGCGGACAAGGCGGTCGTCTGGTCCTAGCTTACGAAGTGGTGAGCGTCCGACTCTCGTAACGCCATCATTCAAGTAAGCATTTTTGAAACGGTTGATGATTTTCTCGATGTATTTCTCGTGCTCCTCTGGGTCTAATCCATATTGCTTGATTAGGTAAGCGCCAGTTTCTCCTAGCGTTGCGTGGACTTGCTTCACAATCGCTTCATCTTCTAGCGTTTGATCGATCGTTGATTTGTGATGAAGGTAGCCGAGATAAGCAATGACAGCGTGTCCGGTGTTGACTGTAAAAAGTTTTCTTTCAATAAATGGCGCGAGTTCTGAAACGATGCTCATGCCATCGATCGTCGGAATGTCTTCGCTTGTTTCCACAACCCATTCGTAATAAGGTTCAACCATCACATCAAGTGATCCTTGGTTGTCTTGAATCGGAACAATGCGGTCGACAGCAGAGTTAAAGAAGTAGACTCTGTTTTCTAGCTTCGCTTTTGTTTCTTCATCTAAATGTTCTAGGACATAGCCTTTAAGAAGATCGGTTGCCGAAATTTGATTTTCACACGCAATGATGTAGAGCTTTTCATCACTTTCTTTTACTCGAGCAGTCAAGCCTTTTGCAATCAGTGGCGCAATCCGCGGTAAGATGTTCGGACCGATCGCTGTTGTGAGATACGTTGCTTGCTTGATGGATTCAATAACTTCGTCTTCTTGAGTAAGATTGTTTAAACCAGAAACATTATTGATCGTTTGTGATTCTTTTTGATCGGTCGCCAATTTGACCTCGTATTGTTTTTCTTCATTTAGGTGATTGATCATTTGATCGGCGATATCAACAAACGTGACATGATAACCTGACTGTGAAAACAGTGCTCCGATAAATCCTCGACCAATATTTCCTGCTCCAAATTGAATGGCTTGCTTCATTCGTATCATTCCCTTATCAAATTAGTATGAAGATAATCTAAAAAAATTGCTTCTAATTTTGCGCGAATCATTTCCTCATTTGCCGAAGAAAAGATCATGATCGCTTCGTTATTTTCAATTAAACTTGTGCTCACTAAGCTAATGATTTCTTGTTCTCTTGTACTTAATTGATCCGGTGCGAGCATTAACAAAAGGTTCTTAATGAGCATGTCTTTGCCGTCCATTCCCTTGACAAGACAAGGTTCCTGCAAATGAGCGACTTGGAAGAGAAGCTCCTGAACACTTTCATGTCTACTGTGAAAAAGGGCCATTCCTGTATTCGGAATCCCAAGTCCACCTTTTTGTTCCCGTTCTTCAAGTGCCTCAAGGACATCTCTTCGATCGGTTAACAGATTGTCTTGCTCCGCGATCTCAACCATCTTCTCCATGATCCGTTCATGGTTTTTCAACTCAGGCATTCGATAAACACGGAAATTCTTCATAATCTCTTCGATACTTTGCTGCGTATCTTTCAATTCTTCTAACACATCTGCTAACGTCGTCTTTGCAAGCCTAGATGGCGCATGTTCGGGTTGTACAGTGTTGAGATACTGATGATTTTTAGTGAAGTTCTCAATGTTTGTGCGAAAAAGCTCTTCGATCGTTCACGATGTTCTCTTCGGTTAAAAGTGGTTCACTAATATGTAATCGATATCGACGAATGGAAGACGGACGGTTGAAACAATCACATCGTATTGGTTCAACGATTCTCATGCTGTTGGACTCTCTTTAATCGATTTGATTTCGACGACGTTGATTTCCATGATTTCTTTTTTGATACGACTTGCAAGCATCTTAGATGTCCCAATCCCGGTTGGGCACACAACGACTGCTTTGATCGAGATTTCCTCTTCCCTCATGACGAGAGACGAGCCAAAATGGAGCACAAGGAACGCAATCTCATCGTCTGGAAAATCATCAATATCTTTGAATTCTTTTTCGACGCTGTTTTTTACCGCCATAAAAAGGACTGGGTATTTGCGTTTGATTTCTTCTTTCAGCGGATTAAATAAACCCATTTGTTTTTTGATACGGAAGAGCGATGGCTCCATATGGGCAAGTAGCCCTTGAAACAACGAGAAGTCTTTTGTTAAATCGACATTTAGCTGAGATGAAACCGATTGGATCAGGTTTTTGACTAACTGCCCGAGTATAAAGCTGTCATATGGAACCGTGTCTGCTGCTTGTATCTTGGACCCCTTAAGAATCACTGCCAAATAATCGATATCTTCTTTTATAAAAGTGACCGAAATTCGGCTTTCGAGCTCTTGACAGATTTTCTCGATGATTGCATGTTCTTCTGGCTCTCCTTCGTGATCATGACCTGCTTCTTCGTGATAGAAGTGAGCTTCCGTTCGTTGCATGATGATACATATGTGAATAATGAGCCCAATGTAGTCGCTATCTGTGAGTTGTGACTGCGTACGATTAAACGCTGCATTAACAACTTGATCAATGACTAGCACATAAGTCGGATCAAAGTAATGAAGAATTTTCTCTTGCGCATACTCTCCTTTTTCTAATAAAAATAAGCTCTCGATTAATTCTTCATGAAAATACAACAAAAAATAACTGGCTAATGCTTTTCTTTTATTCGTCTCGGTTCCTTGAAGCTGGAGACCGACACCCCTTTTTCTTGAAAGGTCTACCTGAAAGTTCTTAAGCCAACCGGTCAATTCGTCTAAATACGTTGTGAGTGTCGTAATGCTAACCCCAAGCTGTACCGCTAACGATTGAAGCTTGTACGATTCTTCCTCAAGCATGGCTAATAGTAGTAATAGCTTTCGTTCCTCTGGAGTTTGATCAATCGGATGGCTCCCCATTAAATGTTGGATTAGCCGGAAGATATGTTCATTCTTTCCCTCAATGATCAGACCATCGTTCGTATTCCGCGTTAATTGGAGTTCAAACTTCTGCAATACTTTTTCGGCTGCCTTCAAATCACGTTGAATTGTCCGGACACTCACATGCAAAAAAGTCGCGATTGAAAGCGCGGTATGCTTGCCCGACGTTTTGATAATCAGCTCTATGATGGCTTTTTCCCTTGAGGTAATAAACATGACATCATCTCATTTCCGGTTCATTCTTTCCTGAGAAAATACTGAATAGAAAAGCGCTTATCACGCTTTTCTATTCGTCATTTTCTATTTATTATTAATAATATCCATTAATTCCTCTACACTCTCAGCTTGAACCATTTTTTCAATGTTGTCCATTTCTGAGCATGTCACAGCAATTCCGGATAGAATCTCTAGATGTGTGCCATCTTTCCCTGCGATACCGAATAATAAGCGTACTTTTTGACCGTCGAAATCGACGCCATTTGGTACTTGTAAAACGGTAAAGCCAGACTTCATAACATCTTTCTTCGCTTCTTCTGTACCATGTGGGATCGCCACATCGTTACCCATGTAAGTAGAGCTCAGTTCATCGCGATCTAACATTGCTTGCACATAGTTTTCGTTTACATAACCCGCTTTAACCATCACTTCACCCGCAAAACGAATTGCTTCTTCTTTATTGGCGAAAGATTGATTCAAGAATACATTCTCTGGACGAAGCAAGTCATCACTTGGATCCGCTTGACTAGATTGAACCGCTTCATGTTCTTCGACTACTTCATCGTTGTCATTTGTTTGAAGCTGATCGATCAATTTGTCATACTCCGGACTTGATAAGAAGTTATCCACTGAGACGTGATAAGCATTCGGTGCTTTATCCTGTGCTCTTGGTGTCAACTCTTCTTGTGTAATGACAATCTGTGCATCGGTCGGAATATTGCTGATCGATGTATTCGTTACAAAAATATTCATATCCGCTTCCTTCACTTTTTTACGTAAAAGAGAAGCACCCATCGCGCTTGAACCCATTCCTGCGTCACACGCAAAGATGATTTTCTTCACATTCTCAGGGAAAGATCCGTCATTTGAAACGAATACATTGGATACGGAGCTTTTCTTCCCTTTCATCTGTTGCATTTTAGCCGCAGCGTCTTCAATGCTATCATCCGTTTGTTTCCCTGTTTTTAAAATAATCGTTGAAAGAATGAATGAGACAACACCTGCAACTAGTACGCCTGCAATGTTTGCAATATAGGCATCCGTGCTACGTGGTGTTTCAGCTAAAACCGCAATGATACTACCAGGAGAAGCAGGTGCTGCAAGTCCTCCACCCAATAATACAAGTGTAAATACGCCACTCATCCCACCAAAAATGACGGCAAAGAATAACATCGGACGCATTAAGATATATGGGAAGTAAATTTCATGTATACCCCCGAAGAACTGAATAATCGCTGCCCCTGGCGCCGAACGTTTTGCTGTACCTTTTCCAAAAATACTATAAGCAAGTAACACCCCAATCCCTGGTCCCGGATTGGCTTCAAGTAAAAATAGAACTGACTTACCAGATTGCTTCACTTGTTCAATTCCGATTGGTGAAAGCACACCATGGTTAATGGCATTGTTCAAGAATAGTACTTTAGCAGGTTCAATCAAAATACTTGTTAATGGTAATAATCCTGTGCTGACTAACCAATCAACACCTGTTACTAACACGCTCGTAAACGATTCAACAGCTGGTCCAATTAATAAAAACGACACTATCGAGAGTAATCCGCCAATAATTCCAGCAGAAAAATTATTCACTAGCATTTCAAAACCAGCCTTTATTTTCCCTTCAATCAGCTGGTCGAATTTCTTGATGATATAACCACCAAGCGGCCCCATAATCATGGCACCTAGGAACATCGGAATACCCGATCCAACAATGACACCCATTGTCGCGATCGCACCCACGACTCCCCCGCGGTGATCGTGCACTAACTTCCCACCTGTATAGGCGATTAATAACGGAAGTAAATAATTGACCATAGGGCCAACCATTTCTGCAAGACCTTTATTCGGAAAAAATCCGGTTGGAATAAACAATGCGGTAATTAATCCCCACGCAATAAAAGCAGAGATATTTGGCATGATCATTGAGCTTAGGAAATTCCCAAACTTTTGAACAGCCAATTTAATAGTTGATTGAGCCACTGTTCCCTCATCCTTTCATGATTTCTTTCTTTAGTTTCATGATAAGGGACAGCTACCTACCATTCAATGAAATCGAAAGCTAACTTTGTCGTCACGAAAAAGACAAAAGTATGTAAATAAGAAAGACTCTACTGTTTAACCATTTCATCCTTAAAAGGTTAATTAACAAAATATTGTAAATTAGTGTATAATTTCAATAACTTAATTTAAAAGGGGAGAGAAAAATGTATAGTTTTGAAGAAAGAAACACTTATTTTGAGAATGCTATTAAATCATTCGAATCCTCAGATTTAGTGGAAGGTGTTGTTCATTTAGGCTCTGGGGTGAGTGGATACAAAGATGAACACTCTGATATTGATTTAATGGTTGCTACTTCGAAAATTGAAAATGCAGAAACAACAAGAGATTTTATTCGAGATACGCTAAAAAAATTCAATCCGTCTTACATTAAAGAAAAGCAGTTTAGTAAAGACATTTTTCTTGTAATTGCAATTATGAAAAATGGACTTGAATTTAATGTTTCAATTGTTCCAAGAGAGTTTTTATCAGTAAAATCTCCTTTGTGGAAAGTAATTGTTGATAAATCAGGTTTAGTTACGGAGAAAATGAATATTGAAAATGACCGTTTTCTAAATAAACCTGTAAAGTATAATGTTGGTATTGATGTTCCATTTGAGTTCGTTTATTGTGGATTAGTATTAGAGAAGGAATTGAAAAGGGATAACCTAATCTATGCATTAAAGATGCTTGAGGAAATGAGAGACTTTACCTTAATTGTACAATCATTAAATGAGGACAAAAAACTCCATCAGTTTAAAGCATACGAAACATTGAATCCTTCATTTGTTAAAACCTATCTTTCAACATTTTCACAAGAAGTTAATGCCGACAATTTAAGAGTATCGGCTGAAAGGTTAAAAGAACTGTTTGTAAGCACGTTGAAACAAAGTACAATTTTCCTTATGGATAATGATTTAGAACGACTTTTGAATGAGACGAAAATGACAAATATATCTTAATGCGAAAACGCTTGGTTGCCAAAGCGTTTTTTTGTGCTAATTATTCAGTTTATTAATGCTCAATTAGTGTGTTAAATGATATGTTTTTTTAGTGTCTTTATAGTTTTTCTCCACATTATCTGAACTACTTAGATTAAGCAGGAGATCTTTATTCCAAAAATAACCTAATGTCCAATATAAACATGCCTTATTTGTTCATGAAAGAAGATGAAATTAGACTCATTTCTATTAATCAAACGTTTAAACAGACCATGATTTTTAACTGTGTTTCTCACTTCAGCCCTCATGATAGAGCGTTTTGTGTGAAAAGCGTTGCTTTACATTTAGATTCGCATGAGAAAACCATTCAAACAATTCTTAGGTGTGCAGTCATCGTTATCAGTAACGGAAGAACTTCCATGAAAATGAAGACTACACTGATATTCAAGAGAATGCCATCTATTATTGAATGAATAGCACATACCCTTGTAGCTGAAACAAAGACATACCGATGATTCAGCATGTCTTTGTTATCGTTCTTTTTAAAGCAGAATTATCTTCCCATATATCCCCCGTCAGAATGAATAATCTGACCGGTCATCCACTTTGATTCAGGACTAGATAAAAACCGAACCATATTTGCAGCATCATCCGGGTTTCCTAAGCGTCCTTTTGGGAATAAAGGTAGCAGCCTCTCTTTTGTTTCATCATCCATCCATCCCGAATCGGTAGGACCTGGATCGACTGAATTAACAGTGATACCTAACGGTGCAAGTCCTACTGCCAAGGGATGCGTAATGGCTTTAATAAAACCTTTCGTTGCTATATAGGCAAGGTTGTTTGGATCAGGCCCACCAGAAACTAAGTTTATAATACGCCCATCTTCTTCTGGGCCAAATTGGTTTTCAAACCTTTTTGCAAACTCTAAACTTAGCATTAATGTACCGCGATTATTTACTTTATAGTGTTTATCTAGAGTGTCTATATCTAGTGATCGAAAATCTGTAGGTGACTCGAAGGTAGCATTGTTTACTAGAATAGTAGCAACTCCTAATTGCTCTTCAACAGTATCCAATAAGAAGAGTGGACTATCTTCATTCTCCAAATCAACTTCTATATGGCTTGATCTTACCCCAAGGCTTTTTAAACTGGTACATAACGTATCTGGCCAATCTTTCTCAAAGCCGTTTCCTTCTGTAGCATCAAACGGAGAATAATGAGTAAAGAAAACATCCGCTCCAGATCGTGCAAGTTCATAACAAATAGCTGTACCAATCCCTTTTGATCGGCTAGCTCCCGTTACGATCGCGATTTTACCTTTTAAAGATTTCATCAAATTCCCTCCATTTTGGATAAGACGCATTTCATTGAACTAAATAATGGATTAGTCTAGAAGAAAGGTGCACGTACCAAATACGTCCCTATCATGTAAAAAGACATCCTTATCCCATTTATCTGAATGAACTACTGCATCTCTGTTTTTAGACTTTATAAAATCATTGCCATCGTACAATTTCTCCTTTCTTCAAATTGGTAGAATGCACTTGCGCCCAAAAAGAACATGTAAACAGAAACATTCCTTTTTGCTTGAAAGAACGTGATTATTTAAGACACCAGGACATAGAACTATCTTTTCTTTTTCTTTTGTAAATGAATTAATATCAAAAAATCTATGAAATAACCTATCATTAATAGGATAAGGAGAAGTGAACTATTCACTTCATTCCAAATCATTTTGATAATGAGAAAGACGAACAATGAACCTAAAACAGTACTTAACCACATTTTCATGTTCATTTTGATTTTCCACCCCATCTAGCTTACTTAATACCAATTATTTCAAATTTCAATATATTTCACAACACTTTGTTCCTTAAAAAAAAGACGCTATCCCTTTTCCGGATAAGCGCCCTGTGATGTGTCACCGTTATTCAAGAAAAGCACAATTCATTTCCATTCATTTTTCGTTTTCTTATTTCATCATGTTTCCCCATGTCATGACTTTTGGAATAATCCCGTCCAAAGGTCAGGTAATCCAAAAAGTGTTTCAGACTCTCCAACATCTTTCATTTTTCTAACGATTACAGGATTGAATTCGCTAAAGATATTCTTTAATTTTTCATCTGTATAACCTAAACCACCCAACAGAGTCCCTCTTCTGTAAACTTCCCAGTCGGAAATATCCGCTCCACCGAACTTTCCCCCTTGAGCAAAACAAGTAACAGCAAAATACCCACCTGGTTTCAAAGATTTTTCGATCAACCTTTTGTAACCCATCCTTCTATGTGGAGCAATATGGTGAAAGCAGCCTGAATCATAAACGAAATCGTAGACTCCCTCACCAAGATTTAATTCAAAGATATTTTTATGTATGAAGTTGATTGGAAGGTTTAATTCCTCTGCACGTTCTTTTGCCCACTGAAGTGATGTTTCAGATAAATCTACTGCATCTACTTCACAGCCGCTCTTAGCTAAATAGATCGCATTCCTCCCTGGTCCACAACCGAGCTCTAATACTTTTCCAGGAGATAAAGTTCCATTTTCAAAATAAGAGACTAAATTCTCATCAGGAACATTTTTGAAGAACGGGATTTTCTTTTCTCGATCAACGTAAAAGTCGTTCCAAAACTCCGTTGGTTCTCTCAAAAATGAATCGAGCATGTCTAATAATTCCTTGTCATTGTAGATCGTTTCATTCATATGTATTCCCCCTTTTAGATGATCTCTTAATGTTGCTTTAAGTTCTGAATAAAAATCATATTTGTCTCTGTTGTTCCACAACCATGCACCTTAGATCATTAACATACTACTAATATTCGCCTTCAAACTATTTAATTATATGCAGCATATAATTCCATTATTTTATCCACGACTTCTTCAGCTGTGCTATCAACAGGTGGCATCCACAACCCAGTGATGGGTCCGTAAACGACTGGATTAAGTTCTACTTCATAGCCCCCAAATGGGTAAGCTTCCTTCGTTGGCAAGTAACCGAGGTAACCATTTGTATATCCTCCAAAAAAAGCAAAGGGATCATCTAATTTATTTTTCAATTCAAGAGCTGACTCTGAAAATGGTTCCATTGGTATTCCGGAGAACGACCCCTCATTAATTTGGATCAACTGAATTTCTAATTCCAATGATAATTTTGTTTCCCTATTTTGATACTTTTCTAATAAAGCAGCTTTCCATTTCTCTGTATTTACACCCCATTCTTTTTCAGCTGTAATAGCCATTTCTCTGATACCATCGGGTTCAGGTACATCCTTAAGTTTCATTTTTATATTAGTTGAAACTGTTCTCAAATGATGAATTGGACTGTATTTGATATTTGGAATCATTTTGAGTACATTCCCACTTAAGGAGTCAGCCATTTTTTCTAAAGCATCCATAGATCCCCGATACTTTGCATTTACATTTCCAGCTGATCCTTGAACAATGATGACTGGGCATCCAAGTCTTTGTTGAAGAATTTCTCTTGTCAGCCCGGGATAATCCGCTGAAAGTCTATTGCTATCCTGCTTTAATACATTCGGATGAGCTGTACAAAAAACGATCAACCCCTGAAACTCTCCCGTATTCTGTTTCTTTATTCCTAAAACACCAATTCTTCGATCAATGACTCCGTTCATATTTGTACCCATTTTCACTTTTCTATCTGAGGTTATTTCTCTTCGATTCACACCGATGTCACCATATGTAACATTCCATCCTACTGCAGATGGATGCATATTTTCATTCGCTAGCACACTCGCTTTTACAGCATTGGAAATAAGATCTGATTTATAGGATTGTACGACTTGATTATTACTCGCAGTCGCTGGTCCAGAATGTGTATGAGTGTATAAAATAGTGATGTTTTCAATTGAAACATGAATTTCTTCAGCTATTCTTTCACGAATGACGAGTGTATCTTGGACTAGCATGCCAATATTATCAATACTGACAATCACTGATTTTGTTTCATTATGCTCAAATACGAATGATGTCGCGTATATTTGTTCATCCGTATTGATCATTCCAGTCGGTCGATGATAACCAATAAAGTCAATGCCTAATGGCGGAGTGATATCAACCTTGTAAATTCCAACTTTACTCATTTTCACATCTCCAAAAAAAGTAGTTTCTCCTAATTACATTCTTCTTAATACCAATTATTTCAAATTCAATCCATTAACTCAACACTTATTCTATTAAAGAAAATCTGTCCCTGTTCTTTCACTGAGAGATCATCAGATAATTATTACTTCCTATTTAATGAGATCATTTTGTTTCTATCCATTTTCAAACGACTTACTGTCGAATTTATTTCTGAATCAATTCTATAAATGACCTCTTAAGTAATAACACGCGAACATTTGAACTTTAATTCATTCGTCTCTTTTAAAATTTCGGCTGATTGATTATGAGTGAAAGGCGGCGACTCCTGCGGGATAAACGTGTCCAAGTGTGACCCCACAGAGAGCGCAGCGAACGAGGAGGCACACGGACCGCCCGCGGAAAGCGTCCGCCTGCAACAGAAATCAACAGGATCACTTCTACTAGAGAGTACTTTTTTGAACATATATATTTCCAAACGAGTGTGTGATTGATGAACTCATTCTATTCGTCTTTGTTTTTAATTTATGTTGATTGAATAGAATGAAAGGCGGCGCAGCGGGAAAAGCGTGTCCAGATGTGCCCCCCACAAAGCCTCCGCCTCCAATGGATATCAACAGGAACGCATCTATTTCTTGTATGATTAAATGACCGTGATTGTTCCAGACAGAGGAACGACGAATTCCTCTGTCTTTCCCTTCTAAAAAAAGGAATTTTCCTAAATGAATTATGATACAATAAACTAGTCTGATAATTGAAATTATTAATCGTGCAGACAATCTTTACTTAGGAGGTAGATATTATGATAATCAAAGAAAATGCTAGTGTAGAAAAATACAAGGGGATAACGTCTAACTAATTAAGTTGTTTAACGTTTCCCCACATTTTGAAAGGGGAAAATCATTTGAATCAAACATTATTAATCATTGATGCTCAACAAGAATTAATAGACGGGAATCAAAATGAAAGTGCAGTTTTTAATAAAGAACAACTGATTAGCAATATTAATAAAGTGATTGAACAAGCAAGAGAAGCCGAAGTCCCGGTTGTCGTTGTGAGGGATCTCGATGTTGCTGAAGGGAAAGGTGAAGGGTTTCAAGTTCATAACGAAATCAATCTTCCTCCGGATGCAAAGATTTTCGATAAGTCTGGGACGAATTCTTTTCACGGGACAGGTCTGCTAAACCATTTAAAAACGCAACAGATTGAACATATTGTTATTATGGGCTGTAAAACACAACACTGCATAGATAGTGCGGTCAGAACAGCTACGATTAATGGTTTCGATGTAACATTAGCCGGTGATGGACATTCAACAACGGCAAACGATGTTTTAAGCGCAGAACAAATCATCAATCATCATAATAGGACTCTTCATGGTCATGATAATGTAGAACACTTTTCAGTTGTCAGATCTTCAGAGGAAGACTTATTTTCACCCATTCATGACGATCATAGGTAATATAAACGAGTAGCGGCACTTAAATCGTGCCGCTTTTTTTGATTGTTTCTGCCATAGTCGTAACAACATTTTTAGTTTTCTTTAACCATTGTTATAAACTCAGCAGAATCTGTGCTGAATTTGTCTTTCATTTCAAAACCTAACTTTTTATATAAATGAATCGCTCTTTCATTAAACGTGGCTACCGTTAGACGAATCGATTTACCTTTTTCATTTTCTTTTATGTATTGAATAATAAATGAACAAAACTCAAATCCATTCCCTACTCCAACGAATTTCGGATTCATCCCTAAGCCCATATCAACAAAGTCTTCCTTATAAACTCCATATTGATGACCTTTAGGAACTTGAGCTGACTCACCGGTACAGAAAAAGCCAATGAATTCTTCACGATTATCAAGGAGTGCACTGTAAGAACCATCCATCATTTCTTCCATCGCAGCAGTTGTTAATTCATTGTTGTAAAAATCATATGGACGCTCATATCTCCAATTCAAAATTTCTGTGGCGAATTCTTCATTCATTTTTTTTACAATTAAATTCATGTTCGCTTCCCCTTTCATTGCTATTCCCCCTATATAAGGCTCATTTTATTCAATTGTTGTCCCAATGTCCAAAAGCTACTATGAAAATGAATCTATAAACATTCAAATTGTTTGAGTGACTGGCACCTATTTAACAGCAGGCATAAATATTCTCCGTATAAGGGAGCATTCGAGAAAGATTCGTATCAAAACGGAAAAATTCCAGAACAAAATTATTTAGTGACAACATTCAGAATCATTGTTATAGTAAATAAATTCAAATAAAGGGAGAGATTCGTATGCAAAGAAAAACACTGACTATTCCATCCAAATCGGAGGGCATGTTGGTTTAATAATATGATCTCCGATTTGATTCCATATAGAATCGATGAAATCGGAGGAAATGAAAAGTGAGTATACAAAAATATTATTATACAGTTACAAGTTTAAGAGCATTTTTTATCCAAATCGTCTCCACATTAAACGCTATCTATTATGTAACCCAAGCAGATTTAAATGCCTTGCAGCTGGTTCTTATTGGGACGATTATGGAAGTATCCGTTTTATTGTTTGAAATGCCAACGGGGTTGTATGCAGATCATTATGGACGAAAAAAATCACTCGCATTAGGTACAGTTGTTATTGGCTTGGCATATGTCCTAGAAGGAAGTAAACCTGAGTTTTGGGCGATTGCGATGGCTTCTGCGATGTGGGGAATTGGTTGGACATTTATCAGTGGATCTGAACAAGCATGGATTGCAGATGAGATGGACAACAAGGATTTAGAGACCACTTTCGTACGTGGATCACAGTTTGTATCATTTGCACGATTCACAGCGATTTTGACAAGTGTGGCAATTTCCACTATTTGGTCTGTACAATCAGCCCTTTTGATTGCAGGTGCGATGCTGATTATACTTGCAATCTGGGCATTATTAAAACTACCAGAAACGATGTTTGTCAAAGTAAAACGTGAAAAAGGTGTATCGGGTGTCACACATATGGTCACAACCATTAAAACGGGTGCATCACACATTCGCGGGAATACTGTGTTAGTGGGTATTGCGATGATCACACTGTTGAATGGCCTTGCGAGTGAAGGATTTGACCGTTTATATGGTGCTCATTTCATTACAGACTACCATCTGTCAGAAAGAGATTCGATCTATTGGTTTGGCCTATTTTACGCCGTAGCATTTTTACTTAATATTGTTATTCTTCACTTCATTGAGAAATATATGAAAGGAAGATACGTAGATGTACTTTTGTACACAAATACTCTGTTAGCAGGAACGATGATTATTTTTGCATGGACAGGGCATTTTTGGTTGGCTGTAACGATGTATTGGGTGACAAGTACACTGAGAAATGTTAACTATCCAATAATGAGTATCCTTACAAATGAACGGCTAGAATCGAAAGGTCGAGCCACAACACTTTCTATGTTCGGTCAACTGGATGCTTTTGGACAAATAGCAGGTGGACCATTAGTAGGTTTATTTGCACTGTACACTTCGATATCAGGAGGCATTTCCGTATCTGTTTTTCTGATTTTACCAGTAATTTATTTCTTGTGGCGAATGAAAGGACAGATGAAAGTTTTATAGTATTAAAAAGTGCCTGGTGCAATGAGCATCAGGCACTTTTTCCGCATAAATGTCGACTACCTTGCTACTCTGCATTTCCTATTTGATTATGTTGAATCCTTCTACATTCGTGTGTTTATCAACTTAATGAATAAGATCTAATACAAACACGTTTCGAGAGGAAATAATCAATGACGTCTTGGAAGAAAGTTGAATTTTCTGTTCATGAATATTTCAGAAATTTCCATTCTACTAAGTTGTTTGAGTGACTGTCACCTATTTCATCCAGTTAAGATCTGATGATTTCTCTAAAGTGATCGTTGCATTTGAACTCGAAATATCCTTTAGCATTTCTTGTATATGTTCAATAATGACAGGAGCTTTTTGGTGATCTGAATCACAAGTGGTATGAGCATCTGTGATAAGGGTGACGTTATAGTCTAAATCAATGGCTCCTCGACATGTGGAATTAATACAATATTCCGTTTGCGCGCCACAAATGTAGAGATGCGTTGCGTCTAGCTTGTCGAGTGTTTGTTTCAAAGAGGTGTGAGTAAATGAATTCGGTACGGTTTTATAGATGATCGCTTCTTGGTGAAGGGGCTTTTCAAGTCTTGGATGAAACTGCCAGCCAGGTTCACCCTTCCTCAATGTACCTTCTGATTCTTCATGTTGAATATAGATGATCGGTATATGTTGCTCTCTTGCACTACAAATTAATCGGTTAATCGTATCGATTATCTCATCTCGTTTATATCCATCTTCCACGACGTCCATCTGAACATCAATGACAACTAATACTTTCTTTTCCAACCGTAAAACCTCCTCACTACATTTGTTTTAATAATAACAAAATTCAAACTATTAAAATAGAAATAAAAAAATAGTGTTCCATTTGTTTATGATTATGGATTTTCATATAGAAATGTCGAGGTTACTCATGCGCTACGCCCTAGAATACTCAACTTAGTTTTGAAAGCACTACCAATTAACCACTGTAAACGTTAACAAATTGAGCCCTCACTATTATGAATCTTCCCATTATCGTCATTCACATAATCTGTCCCACTCTCACAATTCTCTTTAATTTCCCATTTAATGATGTATTCATTATTTTTGTGACTCACGGATATTATTTTAACCTCACCATTGTTTCCTTTGTGATCGTCAACAACTATTGATTTCGCCTGGTCCTCTGATATGTTTGACTCTGTATGAGAACAAGCTGCCATTAGTAAAACGACGAATAGTAATAGGATCGCTTCTTTTTTCATTCGCATTCCTCTTTTCTCGATTGTTATTAATGAATGAAGTCGAAGAAATTAATCTTTTCTGCAGCACTACTTAAAGCGATTCTATCCAGTAAAAAATTACTAAAGTGAACGAATAACGATCAGGAATCATCTTTTAATAATTATAATAGTACATCCACCTTCACATTCGCCATTTAATAAGGCTGTTTTCGTATAGATTGTTGCTTTCTTAACCACACTGTTTAAAGGTTGATATAATGCGGTTTAAGGAGGCGTTCAAGTATGTGGAGAGATGTATATTAAGGATTCAGCGAATTAACGAAATCAGAACAAATGGCTTTATTTGACGCAATGAAACAGGACTTGTTTCCCGAAGAGCCAGATAAAATCACAAAATTACTCAAAACTATTCGTGAAGCACGATTTGCTTCGGGTATGGCTTGTGTTCACTGTGGAAGTACATCTATCAAACGTAATGGTAAATATCGTACACGACAACGCTATCTTTGTAGGGATTGCAATAAAACATTCAACGATATGACTAATACGCCATTTGCAGGCTCAAGATACCCTGAAAAATCGGTTAAATACATTGAATTAATGGTGGATGGATTTACTCTACCCAAAATCGCTGAAAAACTTCAAATACACATTTCTACTGCATTTTATTGGAGACATAAAATCTTGAACGCACTAGGAAGTCTCGGTTTTAATCAATTGCAAGGTATTGTAGAAAGTGACGAAACCTTCTTTCGTGAGTCTTTAAAAGGTCGTCGTGAAATTACCCACAGAAAAGCAAAGAAGCGTGGTGAGAAAGACAAGAAACGAGGGATTTCTAACCTTAAAATTGCTGTTGTAGTTGCACAAGATAGAAACGGCAATTTGGTTGCTCGAAAAGCAGGAAGAGGGCGTGTTAAAGCCGAAGAAATTGATTACTGTGATAGGTGAGTATATTCACCCGTCTGCTTTGTTGTGTACAGATACAGCCACCAACTACAAGAAGTTTGCTAAACTCAAAGGACTATTGCACGAGACAGTTAATGAACGCCAAAAACAAAGTGTGAAGAAGGGTATTTATCATATACAACACTTTAATAATTTCCACAATCGCTTAAAAGGATGGTTGGGGCGTTTCCAAGGTGTCGGTACTCATTATTTGGACCATTACCTCTATTGGTTCCGTTGGCTCGAATTAGGGAAGAATTTGGCATTTGATAAACGAGTAGAACAAATGCTTATTTCAGCGTGTCAAAAATCTAATCATACTACGGTTGAGATGCTTAGAAGTGCATAAGAAAAGACCTCATTTACTGAGGTCAATTACTTAAAGGTATATCTAAATATTTTTCATATCTTTGCTCTCCAGTGTTTAATTCATAAACTCTAATAAAATTCACTTCAAAATCAGGATAAGGTGTCAATTCTTTATTTGCTAATTGTTCCATATCTTTTACTTCTTTTTTTGATAGTCCAGTAGAAATGTTTCCACCGTACTGTTCTTTCCCCAATGTTAAATGGGGTACAAAGGCATCAAGTTCAAAATACTGTTTTATTAAATCTTCTGATGGTGAAATTTCTTGTACTATTTTTTGATGTAAGTCGTGTAAATTATTTGAGTTAATGCTCAAATATAAAATGTTATCACCAAAATACTTTGGTTTATCTATTGATACTTGAAAAGGCTTGAATTCCTTACATACTCTTTGTACTTTGACTATCCACTTTGTATCTGGAGTTAATCCCCCTTGTGCTTTCAAAGTTATATGAGGTTCCACGCCTAATTTGTTAATCCATCTACTTTGAAACTGCTCAATTCGGTTTAAATATTCTTCTGGCGGGACAATTCCTATAAAATACTCTACTTTCATTCTTCTCCACCCCTATTTTTGGTTTAAATAATTTTAGCAGAAAATTCAAAACATATAAGCCGTATTAATATTAAAAAACAACAATCTTTCAGAAAACAGCCTTTAATAAAAAGGCTTTGTTACTATTTATTGTTGTTAATTGATATCAATAAAGACCTTCATATGAGAAGGTCTTATTGCATTTACCTTATACTTTGTTTTCAATAGCACTACAACTCCATTTGGTCGAAAAACATTAAAATAAATACAACTAAGATATGAATTAAAGCTAATATTGCAAAATGATAACCTTCAATACCCTTTATAAGTTGGAAAACCACTGGAAACAATACAGTCTCGATACCGAATAAAATGATAACCAAACCTATTCGTTCAGCTAATTTCTTTTCATTTTTTGGAATAAAAACTTCATTGTTCCCTGCAATAAATGAAGTTTTTCCCCTTTTTCGCAAAGAAAATCCTACAAACGTAATTAAAATACCTAAAGCCATTACACCCAAAGATATTAGTAACATTTCTAAGCTCCCCAGAATTAATTTGTATATTAATTATACGAAAAGGGTTGGTAATAGTTTCAAATTTCACCAATAAAGAGTTTTTATTTCATCTATATAAACCTCTTAATTCTTAGGCTTTTATTAGTTTCTTGTGTTGAAAGCAAAGAACTTTCTACTATCATTTTGCTTATTGCCACAACATCACTTCGATGTTTTACAATATCTAAGAAATTGAAACCAACTCAAATAATGGTCAAGGTATTTTGTGGCCACGCCATTAAATCGTTGTATCCAACCTTTTAATCGGCTGTGATAGTTATTCACGTTTTGTATATGATACAGCCCTTTGACACGCTCAGTACCATCTGATTTAAAACGATAATGCTCCAATCCTTTGCTTTTTGCATAGGTAGAAAAAGCCCTCCAAACATCGGTACAGAGTTTATTGTCCGATGACAATTTAGAGCCTATAGCCTTATCTAATTGAGTTTTTACAATACGGCCTCTACCAAGAACACCCGAATAAGTAGTTTTTTGTCGGTCTCTTGCAATTAAAACACAGACCTGTTCGTGGCTAATTCCTCGAAACTTTAGAAGAACCACCCACGTTTACGTGGCTTTTCGTTCCTTCTATGCTTCTTTTGCCTTTTTCGGAGTATAAGAAAATATGTTTCATCCATTTCCACTATTCCTGAAAATGAACTGAAATCCATTTGTTTTAGATGCTGACAACACTTTATGTCTCCAATAGAACAAAGTAACATAGTGAATATCACCTATAAGTTCAGCCGATTTACGAAGGGAATAACCTTCTAACATACATTTAAAAAAATCTAACCATTTATCTGTCTTATGAGTAGCGATAAAGAGGGGTAGGTGTCACATCCGTAAATGTTTTTCGGCAATCTTTACAACGGTATCGTTGACGTTCCACATCTTTTAGACCAATTTTTACCACATAATGTCCAAAACGAATAATTTCTTTTGAACCACAATGAATACAAGTATATCCATCTTTATTTTTGCATTCAGAAATCTCTTTGAAATATAGGTTCATTTACTGAAAATGACGCAAGAGACTGAATAAAAAACTCCTTTAAACGATGTTGTTCTGCATGTCTTCAACTTTTTAATTTCAGCTATTAATTCTCTTAACGTCATTTCAAACCCTCCAAACAAATTCTCTTTATTCCATTATAGAACATTTGTTTGGTTTATTCAAATATCAACATGAGTTATTTAACATAGCCAATAAAAAAAGCAAAAAGCGCCCGTTCAGCTGCGACAAGCATTTGGCGCTTGCAGACTAACTCCAAAGAACGGGGTGAAAAAAATTATACTTGAATCAATTTCATAAATAGAAATCAGCTCTTAAAAGACGAACATTTTATTCGATTAAAGTGGCAGACGGCGACTCCTGCGGGAATAGGTTGAGCAGAAGACCCCGCAGAGAAAGGATCACAGTCTAAGAGCGCATCATCCTGTTGCAACGACTGCGCTAAAACTTCCTGTTTGTCGAAGGAGGCTGAAGCCAAGCCCGCGGAAAGCGTCCGTCGATAATAGAAACCAAATGTCATGCAAAAAATTCTTAGAGAACGTTCGTATAAATGATCTAAAATAGGTAATGATGAAATTGATTCACTTTCTTATCTTTTTAAATAATGGTCTATGCTAAATGATCATGTTGATATTTCTACATTTAGCAAAACAACTCGCTTTCCGCGGACGAATAATCGAGCCCACCTCGTTTTCGATTCTTATCAATATCATTCACTAATACATATCCTAAATAATTAATAATATTAATCAAAAAATTAATATTATTAATTATTTTGTTTTAAAAATTTAATTTTTATTATTTATCTTTTTAATTACTTGTTATATAATCGAATCAACTAAACGGAAGGAATTTCATTATGGCCTATAAAGTAATCACAAATTGTCCTGTTTGCAGTAAAACATTGAAAATTACAAAGTTGCAGTGCTCTCATTGTCACACTACGATTGAAAACGAGTTTGAATTCTCTAAGCTTGCATCCTTATCAAAGGATCAGCTTCATTTTGTGGAAGTATTTTTAACAAGCAGAGGGAATATCAAAGAAGTTGAAAAGGAACTGGGGATTTCGTATCCAACGGTACGAGGCAAGCTAACAGACATCATTACTTCCCTTGGATATGCGCAGAAGAAGAAAAATGAAGTAGACGAGAAAAAAGTTGTGACCATGTTGGAAAATGGCGAAATCACACCAGAAGAAGCCATTAAGCTCTTAAAAGAAGAATAGGGAGGAATTTATCAGATGAAAGAGGAAATTACAAGAGTGTTAACAATGGTTCAAGAAGGGAAGATTGATGCAAATAAGGGATCAGAACTGATTCAAGTATTAAAAGAGAAAGATGAAACAGGTAATAAGCTTTTTGAAAAACCGACTAAATATTTAGATAAAATATTAAAAATTCGTGTTGTATCAGCCGAAAATGATAACGTCACGGTCAATTTGCCTATAAAACTTGTCAAGGTAGTATTAATGGCTGGACATAGCATCGCAGCAAGTATTCCTCAATCGGAAAAATACATGAAAGATATAGACATAAATCTTATTATTGAAGCAATCGAAAACGAATTAGATGGCCAAATTGTTGATATTAAATCGGCAAACGGGGATACCGTTTCGGTCATCATTGATTAGTGGATTGCTTATGATGCATGTAAAAGTGAAAGCAAAAGATGTTCGGTTTACCATCCCAGTTCCATATGCGATTTTAAACATTGCTCTTTCCATTTTGTCTTCAAAATTATTTCAACAAAATGTAAACAAATGGACAAAAGAACACTTCGAAAGAAAAAAACTGAACTTTACTTTTCCACTAATAGACAAAAAAATGCTTAAGCCTATCGTCCAGGAACTGAAAAATTATAAGGGAATCGTGCTAGTAGATGTCAAAGCTAAGGACGGTACTGAGGTTAAGGTTAGGCTATAATTTATTATAGCCTAACCGACACTGACTGGCATTTTGAAAAAAAAGCCTAATTTCTCGCTATAATACCGTGAAATTTTCAGAAGCCAATCAAGACAGGTTATCTCTTTTTTAGCTCAAGTAAGCATGCCCCATTTCGGAAATTTAGAACGGGGTTGATGACGTTATTGCGTAATATGACTTTATGACTTGCACACAGTAAATCATATCGCCCAATTTCCATTTCGGAAAATGGCAATCTTGTTTCCATCACGGCAAATACCGTCAATATCCATGTTTGCTGAACCAATCATGAAGTCTTCATGTATAACACTTTCATTGAGCCCCTTTTCTTCCCGTTCTTCATCCGACAAGGTGTCCCCATCCTTTATACATGTGGGATAAGAAGAACCGATCGCTAAATGATTCGATGCATTTTCATCAAATAGAGTATTGAAGAATAAGACACCGGAATCTGAAATGGGTGATTGATGAGGGACCAGAGCCACTTCACCAAGGTAGGATGCCCCTTCATCTGTAAGAATTAATTTCTTAAGTATTTCTTCCCCTGCCTTAGCCGAGACTTCTTTAATTTCTCCATCTACAAATGTGAGTGTGAAGTCCTCTATCACATTTCCATTGTAAGCGAGGGGCTTTGTGCTTGTAACTGTACCATTCACACCCGTTTTCACAGGTACGGTATACACCTCTTCTGTCGGCATATTGGCAATAAAGTTTGTTCCTTGTGGTGTTTTACTGGCTCCAGTTAGCCATTTATGATCTTCATGCAGTTCAATTGAAAGTTCCGTCCCATTCGATTTGTAGTGCAGACTTTGAAGGTGTAGAGAATTTAGTTGAGCAGCTTTATCTGTCAAGGTTTGAATATGTGTCTGCCATGCGGAAATGGGATCAGGTTGATCGATACGGACTGATGTGAAGATCCGTTCCCACAGATGTGGGACTCTTTCTGATTCCGGAAGGTCCGGAAATACTTTATCGGCCCATTTCTTTGAAGGGATGGCGACGATAGACCAGCTGATTTGATCCTTATCAATCGCTTCATAGAAACGATCAAGTGCATCCCCGCTTGCTTTTTCATAATTGAGAATCCGGTCAGGATCAATTCCTTTCAGGAGGTCAGGGTCATTGGCCTCAATTTGCAGGAATGCTCCTTTAAGATCCACGACCCATTCATGAGCAGCTGCCAGCCAACTTGGAAATTCATAGAAAACATCATCCGGAGCAAGTTCATAATGTGTTCTCATAATTTCTTCATCATACCATTGAACATGTACATTTCTCGCACCCGCAAGATAAGCTTCTTTCACCACAATACGTACAAAGTCTTCCGTACCTAATGGTGCAGATATCCAAAGGGGTTGATCATGCTGGACATTCACCCCTACTTTTATAGCAAGCTCTGCATATTGTTTTACTTTTTCATGAAATTCTTTATGTATGGTCATTCTGAATTCTCCTATTCTAGTAATCTATTGATGTAAGTCTTCATTTTTTCGTGTGTTTCTTCTAATGACTCAGACGGTTCTTCAACTTGGGCATTTCCATAAAATAATTCACCAAAATGATCTGCTTCTTCATTACGTGGAATGACATGCATGTGGTAATGAGTTAACTCATTGTAGATTCCGCCATTTTGACAAATTGTCACTCCATTTGGTTCATATAATGCATGGATGGCACGAGCCACGAGTTTTGAAGCCCTCATGATGGAGAGACTTTCCTCTTCGTCCAGTTCTGTAACTTCCATCCTGTGCTTTTTGGGAAGAATTAGCGTATGACCTGCGTGATGAGGAACATGGTCCAAAAAGCAGGTGACATGGTCATTTTCGTATATGATGTATACCCTTTCATCTTCATTGGCAAGTCGACAGCCAAGTCAATTTTCCATTCAATCTCCTCCAATTATAAATGAATTTAAAGGGTTTTTTTAAACGTGTCGAACCTTGTTGACATAGAAGGAACATTGGTGTTTCTCTAATCATATCACGGATTGGAAGCAGGTCAGAAAATAATGGAAAAGTCATTGCTAAATGAAAATCTTACAGAAGTCTATTGGAACCTACGCCTGGACATGCTTGAACAGTGTTCTACGAGTTTTGGGAACATCGATGAAGAAGCACACAGATCACCCGCGGAAAGCGTGTTCCTGAAACGAAAATCAACTCTCTCATTTTTAAAAGAGGCTATGTTATCGGATGTTGTTGATAGGAAGCAAAATAATGAGACTCCTGCGGAAAAACGAGCGAGTCGAGACCCCGCAGTGTGGTTTTTGAGGCCACTGAAAATGTCCAATTTTTATAGATTGAAAATCTGCAAATGAAAAACGAGCCCTCAGATTCGCTTCTAAGCCACGAATTTTAGACTGGGCGACATTTTTGTCTTCATCTTTAAAGTGAAATTGGATAAGACCGTTCTTTTTACACCGTTACTGAATGGTAGTGAAAGGCAGCGACTCTTGCGGGAAAAGCACGAGCTGAAAGCCCCGCAGAGAAAGGATCACAGTCTAAGAGCGCAACATCCTGTTGCAACGACTGCGCTAAAACTTCCTGTTTGTCGGAGTAGATTGAAGCCGTGCCCGCGGAAAGCGTCTGCCTGAAACGGAAATCTATGGCTTATACGTGTATAGATGTTCCATGAGGACTTTTTCAGTGGCCTCGTGGTTTTTCACAAGGAGGCTCGACCGCCCGCGGAAAGCGAGTTGTTTTGCTGAATGTTGAAAAATCAACATGATCATTTAACAAAGCCTTAAAAGAAAAAAGATCTGCCCACAAAAGTCCATATCAAATGACTTTTCGGACAGCTCCCGCTTTTGTCCATATAGATGACTCAAGTAATCCTATCTCGATTAGCCTATAGTAGATTTCGTGATCGAGAAATCATTTGTTTATTAGATAGCAAACTTGTCTATCTCCTGTTTTAATTCGGAGATAAGATCATTCAATTCATTAGCGGACTCCGAAACAACTCCAATGGCACGAACTTGTTCATCAACACTTGAACTCATTTGCTCAGTGGACGCAGCCGATTCCTGACTCACTGCGGCAATACTCTCAATCGAACTAGTAACCTGATCATTTGAGCGAATGAGTGAATGAATGCTATCATCGACTTCTTTAATGATGTTTCCAATTCCACCAATTGAGCTTGCAATCATTTCAAACGATTCCTCTGTTTGGCTCACTGCCTTCAATTGTTCATTCGCAAGCATTTTTGTTTTATCCATCTCGCTATTCGCATTGTTTGTTTCTTTTACAATGCCTGAAAGGGTTTGTCGGACTTTTTCTGTCGCTTCAGAGGTTTGCTCAGCCAATTTCCGTACTTCTGTAGCTACCACAGCAAAGCCTTTTCCATGCTCACCTGCTCTTGCTGCTTCTATAGAAGCATTTAAAGCCAGTAAGTTTGTTTGGTCTGAGATATCATTAATCGTGCCGATGATCTGTTCAATCTCGATTACACTTTCGGATAATGATTCGATTACCTCTCTAGCATGCTGGACCGATTGATCTGTCTGATTTGATTTTTCTTTTAAAGATTTTACACTTGATAAGCCAGCTTCATTCGACTCATGTACTTTCAATGAAGCTTCTTTCATCATTTGTGTTTTATCAAATAGCAATTGCGTTTGATCCGTTAAAATGATCGTTGTTTGGTTGGTATCTTCAGCATCACTCGCTTGTTGGATGGCTCCTCTTGAAATTTCTTCAATCGCTCTTCCTATTTCTTCACTAGAGGCTGTTGTTTCCTCCGCTACTGCACTTAAATTCTGTGAAGTTACCGTGATATTGGTTATCGTATTGTCGACTTTTCCGATTAATGAACGAAGGTTATTCACCATCGTATGAAAGCCATTCACGAGTTCACCAATCTCATCTTTTCTCTTCATCATCGTTACATCTGTCATTAGATTTCCATTCGCAACTTCATTGACTTTATTTGTAATGTCCCTAATCGGTTTTGATATGTGTCTTGAGAAGATAAAGGAAATGAAACCACCAATTAGAATGGCGATTACGAGCGTAATGATAATAATCTTTAAGAGATTATTTGCTCCTTTGTTAAAATCCATTTCATATGTACCGGCAGAAATAATCCAACCCCAGTTTGGATCAAGTTTATTATAAGTAATTTTATTCGCAACGACATTTTCATCATTAGGTAGAGCCCACTTATAATTCGTGAAACCTCCTCCTTTTTGAGCAGCCTTGATTTGTTCTTGTACTAATGGTTTTCCTTCTACGTCTTTAACGTCCCATACATTTTTCCCTTCTATTGAAGGATGGGCGACTTCTAACCCTGATTTGTCGTAGGCAACGAAATAACCATTTTCCCCTAAGTCTAACGAGTTATTTATCGTACGTGTACCATCGCTTTTCCTTTCACCGATGAGGTAAACTTTCACTTTTTCTTGAGCTTCCTCCAGTGTTAGGTCTCCTGATTCTACCCGCTCATTCATCACATCAATTAGTTGGATGGCTGTCTCCACTCCATTTTTCAATGTGGTCCTTCCCAACTCATCCATATTGCTTTTGGCTTTAAAATAACTAATCGAACCGATCACGATTGTTGGAATGATTAAAATAAGTAACATCATAACGATTAGTTTTTGACTTATCTTTAAATGCATTTCTATTTCTCCTTTTCTAGTAACTTTGATTCTACCTATTTATCGGATATTGTTTGAAATTGTTAAATCAAGTAGGAAATAGGAAGTCGAATGAATCATTCACCTTAACTCACTAAAATGGGATAGAGAAGACTGTGCAACGGGGATTTACTAATGTATGAAAAAAACCGAGTAAAATTCATACTCGGTTTGGGATGCTCATTTATTTTTTAGACATGTTATCGAAACGACGAATGTTTAAGGAATCATGATTGCTTGGTGTCTGACATACGATGAGAATCCAGATAAGAAAATTTTTTCGATTTAAATCCAAACATCATTTTCTGCCGTCAACTCGCTTACAGCTTCACCCGTGTTGACCACTCCAATTGGCTCAACCAACATGATATGGCATTCCTTTTCGGCAGAAGGCTTATGCTCCACACCCTTTGGTATCACATACATTTCTCCTTTAGAAAGTTTGACCTCTCCATCCCGGAAAGAGATCGACATCTCTCCCTCAATCACAAAAAAAACCTCATCTGTTTCTTTATGATTGTGCCATACAAAATCTCCAATAATCTTCACGAGTTTAAAATGATAGTCATTCATTTCACAAATGATCTTTGGAGACCAATGATCACTAAATTTTGCTAGCTTATCCACTAAATTAATGGGATGATCCTTCATTTTATCCCTCCTCATAGTTGATTGTACCATCCTAAAAAGATGATCCTTCATTCTTAACACTTCTGTTTTAATCACAATCTAAGGACTTTACGATTCATTTACGTAGACTACATATCCAAATGCTTGATTAATCTTCGCTGCCGCATCTTCCGCTTGTGCCTTGTTTTGGAAAGTGCCTGTTGCTACCCGATACGTCTTTTCTTGTTCCTCATTTTTCACAAAATTCATGTACTGATTTCCTACATTCGATGCCCATTGATTCGCGCCAAGGTCGTACCATTCGTTATCTATCGCATAAACAAAATAAGACTCTCCTTTTTTCATGATGCGAATAAGTTTCCCATTCACCGTAGGGGCATCTCTTAATGATAGAGACTCTACTTTAACCGTTGCAATCCCGAGCCTTTTCGATAGATCCGAATTTGATTGAGCGGCAATATAAGGAACGCCAAAATAATCGCATATTCCTTTAGCATGTTCTTGAGCAACTTCCAATTGAAATTTAGGGTCAACCATATACAGTGCTTCTTTGTGGTTGTCCATAAATCCATTTTCAGATAGAATCGCTGGCATTTTGGTTTCTCGGAGAACATGAAAATTCTCTTCTAGAACGCCTCTCCAAATTTGTCGTGTTCCTCCTTTTAAATACTTGGCAATCGCTTCTGCTAATCGAACCGATTTCGGGTTGGCTGAAGCAGGTGTCATGACATAAATCGCTTGTCCTTCTGTGTTTCCCCACGTATTTCCTAACGCATTATAGTGAATTGAAACAAAGATATCCGCACCCTTGCTATTAGCTAAATTCGTGCGTTCCGTTAAAGATGTATCTTCCTCGGTTGGAGCTGTTAATAGGGTTTTAAAACCACATCTTTTGAGCTCAATATCTAGAAACGTAACAACGGCTTGATTAAATTCATTTTCGTGAATCACACGTCCTAATTCATTTACAAAAGGTGTCTGTTTTCCCGGGGTGTTCGCTCCGTGTCCATCATCTAGTGCAACTAAAAATTCATTTGCTTGTACCATTTTTAATCTCCTTCTTCTAATTTAACTTCTACTCTATTTAAATGAAGATTCCACCTATCTTCTATATAGTTCCATTCTCACTTTCCGATACCCCTCCTTTCTCTTTTCTATATATAAAATGAAAAATTTACTAGATTTGCGTGGATACTTAAATTTTTTCTTTGAATCGGTTAACCAAGAAATCTTCATTAGAAAAAGAGTGTCTTACGTGGATACAGGAAAACGTTGTTGGTATAATACTATTGGATTAAAGGAAAAAATTTACTTGTAAAAGAGGGATTTTGCATGAAAGAAGTACAGAAGTATTTGAAGCAATTTCAAGCAGAGATGAATTGGGAGATAAAAAAAAGTAGTTACATAGAGGAAAATGCTTCTTTGTTGAACAATTACATGCTTTTAACGACAGAAGTGAGTGAAATTGCCGAGGAACTCAGAACCATCTTTAATAAAACGTATGCCGCTTCACAAAATGGTTTGGATGAAAAAGTAGCTTTTGATCATGCAAAGTTGCAACACAAAGAGGATATTGGAAAAGAAATTGCGGATTGTATCGCATACTTAGTTAAGTTTGCCAATTATTTCGAGATCGATATGGAGAAAAGCTTTTATGCAAAAATGGATGAAGTGAAAAATAGAGTGAATAAAGATCAAACGGTATAAAAGATTTTATTTCACTCGCGATTACTGCGCAGGATTTGACCTATCATTCTAATAGGTAGATTTCTGCGAGAACCCATTTATTGATGTGAAAATGTTGAAATGCCGCCATTTAGCGGCTTTTTTTATTAAAATTCAATAATTTTTGACGTTTGAGTGGATGAATGGAGGTATGAAATTGGTTTACTCGCCTTACAGCGTGGATTACCCGCGTTACGTGAACCATTACTCGCGTTACAGCCTACTTATCTCGCCTTACAGAACACTTTACTCGCCGATGGCCAAATCAGACTTTTGTGACGAGTTCCCATCTCCCAGACTCTTCTTAAACCAAACTAAATTACCTCTTTTTAGCTTAAATCTGCTCCATTTTGTGAAAAAATCATACTATATATATGAATGGGTCCTTTCAAGCCGGATTTCTGAGATCGGTTTTGTTGAAAATGAGCACTCTAGATCGGTTTACTCGCCTTACAGCTGGATTACCCGCGTTACGTGACTATTACTCGCGTTACAGCTTACTTATCTCGCCTTACAGAACACTTTACTCGCCGATTGCCAAATCAGATTTTCGACGAGTGCCCATCTCCCAGACTCTTTTTAAACCAAACTAAATTCCCTCTTTTCAGCTTAAATCTGCTCCATTTTGTGAAAAAATCATTCTTTATATCGATTAAATATGTATGATGATTTTATCGAACAAGGCTTCATAAATAAAACAGCCTCTCCAATTGTTAGATACACTAAACAATTGGAGGGGCCGTTTCTTTATCTATTGTCTCTATATTTTAAAGCTAATCCTTTTAAGAAATTCCGAGCGTATTTATCTCCGCACTCTTTATAATGCTTGTGTCCCGCTTTTCTAAATAGAGCGCTTAATTCTCCTTTTGTTACAGTGACGCCCGCTGTTTCTAATATATCAAGCATATCTTCACTTGTTAATGTTAGGGCGATTTTTAATTTCTTTAAAATCATATTATTCACTCTCTCACCATTCTTTGTAGAGAATACCACTTTTTCAGGTTGCCCTGGTTTTGGATCTTGTTTTCCTCTTTTATAGGTGATAAAGCCATTTAAAAAAGATTCTAACATGATATTATCACATTTTATATTCTCATCATTTTCAACTACATCCCCAAAATCATCTTCCTCATCTTTTGATTTTGTAAGAATCTTTAGTACTTCTTCTTTTGTTACTTCAATGCCACCAAGTTTAAATATCTCGATCATCTCAGTGTTTTTTATATCTAGTGCATATCTTAATCGAATCAATATATCATTATTATCCATTAATAAACCTCCTATAACATTGCCTTATTTAAAGTCGCCAAATTTTTTTAACGAAGAAAAAGGATCCATCGTATTTTTTCAATCGATTTTAACCTAATCATAGCACATGAAGTTAATTTTCATTCGTAAAAGACTAAAAACCCCCTATGTATTGACTTTTGAATGTCTTTTACTATGAATCCATAGATACAAAGCTTGTGTAAAGCTACATCAATAAATTGCCTTTTTCCACGCCTCTGCTGAAAATTCCCATTACACTTAACTTCGTCTAAGGATATAAAAATGTATGTTAAAATAAATGTTCCTTCAAACTCAAGGATATAGAGACTTTCTACCTTTATATTTACATATCAAGTCCACTTAGGAGTGTATTTAAGCATGAACAAAAAAGATATCGCACAGATTCGAAAACAATTTAAAAAAGATAATGATTCACTCAAAATCTCTAATATTTTTAATGTGTATATTATGAAAGAATCCAGTGACATTTATCATTACCAGAGTCAACATTTCGAAATGCTTGATCCAGACCAACAAGAGTTATTTTTGAATAACTTTAAAAAATTACTTGGCGGAAATTTAGATGAGAAGCTCTTTGAATTAAAATTTCAAAAGGATGCTGAAAATAACAGTCAGTTAATCTTACATCAAGGATTACTTAGCAATGATCTAGAAGGCTGGAAAGAGCAAATGCTCCAAATTGTCGGTAAAATGCTTTTAAATCGACAATACGAGATGGATATTGTCATCACCTTTATTCGTGGAGAATATTTCAAGCCGACGAAACGTCGAAGTGAAGGTTCTGAAGAAAGTGAACGAGATACTGTTTACTCTTATCCCTTTATTTTGTGCAGTATGAATAATACACAAGATCCAAAAAAAGAACTACTTTTTGACTATGTAGAAAAAGAGTTCAAGTACAACTTTGTCGTTGATCCCATTATCAACCTCAATGCGCCGATCGCCGGATTTCTCTTTCCTTGTTTTACCGACAATGCAGCAGATGTCAATCACATTCTGTATTCAGCAGGGAAAATACATGAGCCTGATCATTCATTTATAGAAGAAGTTTTAAATGGCGAAGAAACGATGACTGCAAAAGATGATAAATTCGTTTTTGAAGAAATTATTAAAGACGTAACGAGTGATCAATTAAATACATCCACTCTTTCAAATGTGTATGAAGAAATTAACCGTCTAATCGAAGAAAATGAAGAGGAAGACCACCCGAAATTAGACACAAAGGATGTTGAACGCGTTTTAAAAATGAGCGGTCTTGAAGATATTAGTACGGAAAAGGTAGAATCAGCTTTCCAAAAGGTGATTGACGATGACAAATATGAGATAAAAGCAAGCAGCATCGTACCGAAATTTACGTCGAAATCGATTAAAATCAACACGAAAGTGGCCAACATCTCTATTAGTCCGCAAGATTTAAGGTACGTTAAACAAGTTCATCTTAGCGGTAAACGATACCTTATGATTGAAGTCGAAGAAGATACGGTCATCGAAGGCTTTACGATGATCCCAGAAGCTTTTGGTGAAAAATAGAGAAGTACTCCAGTTAAATAGAAGGCTTTGTTAAATGATCATGTTGATTTTTATACATTCAGCAAAACAACTCGCTTGTTTTTCCACTAGTGAGAGTTTTTGCTTCCTATCAACTACATTCGCTAACATAGCCAAATAAAAAAAAGATGGTTCTGTAGCTTTTCTCTTTTCGTTAAAGAGGGAAGCTATAGAATCTTCTTTTGTGTTTTTTGGGATCATCTCTTCAACATTGTTGCTATAAAGGAGAAATAGACTTTTTATAGGGATCCATTAACAAAATAGTTATCTGGTCGTTAATGTCCTTCGTAGTAAGGTGGCATAATGCCTTGTTCTCCATTTGCGGTTAAACTGCCTCGGTCAATTTTATAGGATAAAGTCCAAGAACCGCTTCTTGTTCCTTTTTTCCAATTTTCCGTAAAGGTAACGATATAATGATCTTTACTAATTTTTTTTGCGTTCGTTTCTCTTTTAACTTGATAACCATCAATATTCCTTCCCACTCACCTATTTTTTTAGGGAAATTTTCTATTGCCGTGCCTTCACTTGCAGTTGCAAATTTAACAGCATCTTTTTTGGTAAATGGAGGCATTGGTGTAGAAGTGAATTGAAAGTATCCCCAAGATAGTAGGAGCGAAGCTATTGATATGAGAAAAAGCATTTTGACACTCTTACTCTCTGAGTTTCTTCTATCTAACCATTTATCGATGATTGCATATAACGTAGCAGCCAACATTCCGTATAATGAAAAAACGAATCCAAAAACACCTAGTATTAATACATATAGCCAATCGTATTGTTGGAACCATTTTTTATGCAAATACTCGATTCCAATGGATACTAAGTTTCCGTATATTAGAATAATCACTCCAATACAAATAAAAAAAATGAAAAAATTACCGATGAATTGATTTCCTTGGTTATATACAATTTCGGAATGATCTTTAAGATTCAGCCAACTTAACACAACCGAAGAAACAGTTGTGGCAACAACCGTTGTTATTATCTTTCTATAAATAAGGCTGCTATATTCTATATTTATTCTCTCCTTCTCTTTAATTAGGAAACTTCTGTTACTCTATTCTATTAAGTATTTATTGTAATAATCTGACCCCTTTGTCCGAATTACAGTTTGAAATTTCACACCTGCTATCACCTTATTGAACTAACGCGCGGCTTTATTTCAATAAGAAAAGGGATTTTTCCTTTCCAAAGAAAAAGCACCTGTTAGCGACATAAGGATACTCCCGCCTTTTTAAATTCGTTTGAGGTCTCCTTTAATAATTGAATACATATATAAATCATCAAATTTCCCACAAGTATATTCATAATGTCTTAATAAACCTTCTCTTTTAAATCCGTGATTTTCTACTAATTTTTGTGATGATAAATTCGCAGGATCAATTAGAGCCTCAATTCGTTCCATTTCAAAGTGTTTATAGCCATGTTTCATAACTGCTTCTAAAGCTTCACCAGCTATTCCTTGTCCCCAATATTCTTTATTTAATTCAAACCCTATTTCAGCTCGATAATGTTTAGGGCGCATATTAAGAAAGCCGCAACTACCTATAACAACACCAATGTTTTTCTGTGTAATGCCCCACCTTATGCCTGTACCTTCTTCCAATATCGATTTATACCATCTTATTTCGCTCAAGACGGCATTTGGTGATTCGTATGGTTCTAACCCCATATGTTTAACAACGTCTTTATCTGAGAGGTATTTATATATATCGTTAGCATCTTCTGGTGTCATTTCTTTTAAAATTAACCTTTCTGTTTCTATGATTGGAAATTTATTCATCAAAAATCTCCCTCTATAGTGGTTTTAGTAATCTCTTCCACAGCTCCACCAAATCATACCCTTATGCAGCTAACCTGGCTCGTTAGCTTAATAGGGTAGATTTCTTACTCCTTCGGCATCTTGCTCATATCCATATATAACACATTCCAAAGGTGACCATCTAAATCAGCAAACACGCAACCGTACATCCAACCTTCATTCTCTGCTGGTTCACCAATGACTTTACCACCAGCCATTACCGCCTTCTCTGCGATTTCATCTACTTCATCTCTGCTCTCTGCATCAATGGATAATAATACTTCCTTAGATTGTTCCGTATCCACAATTTGATGTCTAGTGAAATTTTTGAATGTGGATTCAGGAAAAAGCATGACAGTAGCATTTGTATCTCCGATAACTAATTGTAGATGATTGCTATTGTCTTGTTTCGTATTAAAAGAGAATCCAAGTTTGGTAAAAAACACTTTTGATTTATTCAAGTCTTTTACCGGAAGATTAATCCAAAATTGTTTTGGCATCGTTATATCTCCTTTTAATTTAGGCTGTTTTCACATAGATTGTTGTTTTCAGTAAAGGACCTCATCTCCTCTTCGCATCGGCTAGTTTATCTCAACTCGCTGAATTCGAAGCGGAAATTCACGCTACTCCTGTGGAATAACGGATCAACAGATATCCCGCAGTGAGGTACCGAGGGCAATGAAAAAGCCCTATTGAAACATAAGAGTATAAGCCATTTATTTCCGTTCCAGGCAGACGCTTTCCGCGGGCACGGCTTCAATCTCCTCCGACACTGCGTTCCTGCGGGGCTTTCAGCTCGCGCTGTTCCCGCCGGAGTCGCTGCCTTCCACTCCAATTCAGAAACGGTTTAAAAAGAATGCTCTTTTTCAACTTCGCTTTAAAGATGAAAACAAGAACGTCGGCCAGATTAAAATATGTATCTTATAAACGAATCTGAGTGCTCCTTTTTCATTTGCTGATAGGACTAATCATTTAATCCCTTGCCATTGAGAATTTGCTGCATATATTTTTCAACCCTTGACTCTCGAGTTTTGGATTGTTTGGCTTGAGAAAAATAAAGAATGTAGGCTCTTTGTCGTCCTGGGGTTAATGCTTCAAAAGCAGTTTTCAAGTCAGGGATTTCATCGAATTTATTTTGAAGTTCTTCAGGAATGATGTACTCTGTATTCTTTTTAAAATTCACTTCCAAACCGGCTTTTTCAACTTCAATGGCCTCATTAATATAGGCTTTCAAGATGGTTTCCATTTCAACTATTTCTTGAACATTGGTGAACCGAATTTGGCGCGCCGCCTGTACATTTTCCGTTTGTTGAATTAGAATCCCATTGGCATCCTTTAACAAAGCACCTTTGTGAAACAGAAGCGCACAATATTCTTTAAATCCATGGATTAAAACGACGTTTTTATCCTCAAACGTGTAACAAGGATGCATCCACTTATATTCTTCGGTCAACCCACAGTCAAGAACGATCTTTCTCAACTTTTCAGACTCTTCCTTCCACTTTTTCGCTTTACTCAAATATTCATCAACCTTAGGATTCGTATTACTACTTGTCATCAAGAAACACCCTCTTCAAATTTTTGATCAGTTGACAGTTAAGAACGATCCTACTCCAATTCTCTCTGTCACTATTTATCTTTAATTGAATATTCATACATTTTCACTCTTATTCTACCATGTCTTGTACAAGCAGCCTACTTCTTTGGTAAAGTACATTTTTCTAATTCTCTTGCTACCGATTCTCTTTACGACTGTATGTATTTGGACGCTACCTAACGATTAAACTAGCACTAAAAAAGGCGCATATTGATTATGCTCCTTTTGACTTTTTATGCTATAGTCTCACCGATTGTCTTGAAAATTCTTGAATACATTTCTTTCATATGTTCATCAGTCTTTTCATCATTATACAGACCATATCCCCAATTTTTTAATGTATCATCTTCTTGTGATGTAAGGACACCAACCGCATAACTATTACCAACCGTCCAGTCCCAAGTCTTGTCGTACTCTAAATCTTTTTCAGTAAAAGGAACATAATTTTTAGTTCCTATAAAGAAGAATGGAATAGTTGAGTTTAAGTAAAGGTCTGCATACTGACTTTTAGCAGCTTCAGAGAGATTCTTTTCGGAAACAAAGACAGCATCATAAGACTTTAGTTTTTCCCTTGTCATTTCACCAAATGAAATTTCTGTAAATCTCACTTGATCCTCTTTTACTTCTGGCGGCTGTCCAACCACAGCTATTCTTAAAGAGTTTCCTTCATACTGCTTGAAATCAGGGCTTGAAGTACAAGCCGTAAGCGCAACTGTTAGAATTAACAAGATAAAAAATAAATATTTCTTTCCTTTTATTTTTTTCATATGCAACCCCCCTTTTATTACATTTTAACATAATATTCCATTAATCTTATAAATAATTTGAGTAGTTTACTCGACCGTGGTCAATAGATTTCCCAAGATCTTTACCCTTATTCGAGTGTGTAAAATAAAAGGATTTATCGCATTGTCAATCGCGCATTTACCATGATTATTCTAGGATTAGAAGATACACTGATAAAAAAGTAAAATAATTGTAAGAACGAATCTGTATTTATGTTGAACTCCCGATTCGATCCCCTCGTTGGCCTTCTTAGCATTCTAATACACAAATCCTACACAAGGTCTTCGTCTTGGAGAAGTCATCTCCTTTAAATGCAGCAATCTTTCTCTCACAGGAAATACAATAAGTGTGACAAAAACACTCTATAATCCAATCAACAAAAAAACATTGGAATAATTAACCTCGATTCAGCAGTGGTATCTCTTTTAAGAAAATTAAAGAAAAGCCGCCAAAAAGGCAGCTTCTCCTCTAATAATTTCAAATTGCATTAAACCAATAATAACTCATTTTTCATTAACCAATTAAACCATCTGCCATGTCCATCTGTTTCAGCAATTGTATTCTTACTCTCAATGCCATCCAAATAATAATCTAGATGCAATTTTCTGTCTTGAATGTTGTTATAAATATGGAATACATCTCTTTCCTTTCCAATACTTTCAACGATTTTTAGGAGGTTCTTTTTCATTTCAATTGTCATCTGATTTGCAACATGCGTATGAAAAATACAAATTACACTGTCTTCTGCAATTTTCTCAACATATTTACATAATAAGCCAATTCCGTCCCCCTCAACTAAGTGAACTGGATATTCGCTAATGTAGCTCGAAGCATTTTCAAACATAGACAGCCGCTCTTTATGCTCTGTCCATATTAAGGATTTAAGCCACAGTTTCTCATTTTCATTTGTTAAGTCAACAGGATTCAAATCTAATCCAATTCTTGTTGAAATTGGTGGTGGTGTTGAACATAGGGGCGGAGTATTATCTCCAACAATCTCTGAGGTAATGTTAAGTCTTGAACCTTTATTTCCAAATGTTTCATTTTTTCCTTATGAATATGAATATTTGTCCCATAAAAGCTGTAAGCCAACACTTGTTCCAATTTCAATAAGTGCCAACGGTTTTTTAGCCTTCTTGTGAACAAAACCAAAAACAGGATAAAGATACGCACACCTTCGAACTTCATTCGTCTGAACAATTCTTGTTTTAAGAATAGATTCAATTTCATTCCTATATTTACAACAAAAATCCTGAAAGTGTTCAAATGATTCATCATGTGGTTTAGGATTACTTACTATACTTGGGTAGTAATCTTTTAGTCGGTGGTCTTTACCCTTTAACAGAAGATAATGTACTGCACCAAATAATAGGTTAGGAATAGGCTGACCATCCCTTGCATACATACATAGTTTCAGTAGTTCTTCGTCCTTTGAAATTTCTAATGACAAATATTCGTATAATGGGCTAGAACTCTTACATTCTGTTTCAGCAAAGGTCAAAAACTTTTGAGACAAATCATCTTTATTCAAATAAATCTTCCTCCTTATACTTGTCACTATATTACTTCACCCTTGCTTCACTAAACTCCTATTTAATATTTATTGTATCTGCCCTTGGCAATTCAAAAGGTATTGCTGAACGTGTCTGTACGCAATATCTTCAACGTTTACCACTTCGTTCTCAATACAAAAATCAATATACTTACCTAAAAGTATTTCATAATTTTTGATATTCGTTTTAGTCGTGTTCATGAAACGTCTGTCATCCAAAAGTCTTGATAAGCAAATTTCAGCAACAAAAAAACCACTTCTTAATTTTTATAGGAAGTGGTTATTGTTATTGCTAAAAATCATTTACATGACTGCTTCACAGAAAGAGCGAAAAATAGGTTTAACTATTTCCCAGATGTAAGGATAAAACCTTACATCATGCCGCCCATTCATGAGGGCATAAAATTAAATTAAATGGATTCATAAAGTCATTGATATTATAGGGATTATATCTTTAACTTAAAATAATTTAAAACAATAGCAAAAAATAATATGAGCAAAATTATGAGCATTTTTATATACCAAACCTTTGGTAAAAAAGCCTTCCTCCAATATAGGAAAAAGGCTTTTTGGAATTCTTTATATTTACTCTTTTTAGAAATATTATTCGAACAAACCTTACTTTCCTAATCGAATTAACATGATTGTTAGTTCCTTATTGACGTTATAAAATACAAATGTCTTGTTCAACTAAAGCACCCCGTTAAGTGTAATCCTTCACTAAGTATAGATGTAACGGTTTAAGAGGTGTTTCAATCGGGATTGTAGAATTAATATAGTATTCTTCAATTCCCCACCTCCGAAAAATTGTCACAACAATTTAACATTCCACTTCATTACATTTATTCCCTGCTTAACTCTCTTATTAAAGTAACGGTTAGCACAATAAAGGAAGACCTGAGTCGGTTAACCCCATCTCAAACTTAAGAAATCTTAATCTTTTAATAAAGCCATATTTCCATGGTGTTTTATCCCAAAGACAAAGTTGGCAACTTTCTTCGGCACATATAAAAAAGGCGAACCTTTTATGGTTCGTCCTCTTAGTAGTTCTCGCACTATCCAATTTTTATCGTAGATCCGTCAAATTTGGTTAGGGTGAATCCGTTAAAATGCTCATTATATGTCTTACTGTAATCCTGGATGATTCTGATGGCAACTGTTTCCCCCAATTTTAGCCCCTCAATGCCATCAGAACGCCAATGGACGCCAGCAGCATCCCGCCCAAGGGCAATGTTAGATGCGAGTTTGTTTAATTCTACTCCTATCGTCAAGGAAGCTCCTAAGTAAGGAATTAATGAGAGACCATCTGAAGAAGCAACAACGGGATTAGGTAAAACAAACTCTTCATTAAAAAATGCCTTTAGCATCGTGACTCCAGCCCCGACCATACAAGCGTGCCCAGCTGGAAAGGATGGATGAGTGGGACAGCCTTCCGGATAAGCCTGTGGCAAAAGGTATGTTCCAAACTTGCTATGGACCTGAGAAACTACCTGGGAATTGAGAAGTTCAGTGTTAATAGGGTAACTGGCAGCTCCGGTCAAGTGATTGTGGAGGCGTCCACCAAACTCTTCTGGTCTAAGCCGTCTGTGGACTAAATACTTCTGAAACCAACCAGCCTCCAATGCCACCCTCGCCGCCTTAGCTACCCAATCAAGAATATGTGGTGTTCCAAAAGTAATGAACCCAACTTGTGTTCTGGAATGAAGATAGGGATTAGCCGAGTCAAGTGCAGAATCCCCTAAACTTGATAGAATTAAACAAGCATTGAGTATAGATTGGTAGTTAAAGTCCTTGTGAACAAATGCAGCTAAATCACGGTTATTACGGATGTAGCGAGGAATAGGGTCCAAGGTATTTTTCGTTGTTGGGGATAATCCGTTCTGAATATTTAACCATTCTCCATATGAAGTCATGTGATCGTCCCCTGCTACTGTTGTTCTATATCTCTGGATGATCGTTGTCGGACCATAAGGAATATCCTTCAACAAGAACTGGGAGATATAAGGTCCGATGAGATCACCCGGCGTTACACCACGGAACAAGGTATCAGTAGTGACTAATCCTTTAACTTTTGGTCCCTGGAAATCCGAAAATTTCGAGAGATCCGAAGCTGCCAGTAGGGTTAAAGGATTGGTACTATAGTCCTCGAACGGGACATCACGGGTAAGTGCCTGCCAATAAACTTCTGCGATCTCACTTGCCTCCCATGCACTACTGAAAGATGGAGGAACCTGTATACCTAAATGGTGACTATCAGGTCCGACTAGGTCAAATGTATATGCGGCTTGGGGGTTTGAAAGTTTGACAACTCCACCTAAAGGAATAGACTCAAAATCATTTGGATTGCCTGTCATTAAAGAATGAACAAAGAATTTATAAGCCCCTAGTTCTACCTCTCCGAGCGAATTGTGAGGAAGTCCTTTAGAATAATTAGCAATTTTATTACAAAACAAGTGTTCATCATGATTACAGGGATGTTCCGGAAGGGGAAGGTATTTTTGGAAATTTGCATCTTCCTTACGAACTTGATAGGCTTTTTTCCGACGTTCTTCTGCATTGTTATGTCCAATTACACAAGAGTTGTGTTGCTCTAAATTCTCCTTGGAAACTTCATTTTTTTTCATTTCATCACACCTTATATATTATCGTTTGTTTCTTATATATAAAGACTCTATATAAGGTATTCAGACTTATTTTCTTGGTATAGATTCTTATACTAAGCCCGTTCCTCTTTTCCTTATTTGTTTATCCCATTCCTAATGGATGGGTTTCCATTCCCTTTCTAAACTATCCGGTTCCTTAAGTCTATTAGTGAAAAAATGAACTCACCGAGAGAATCCCGACTTGGTTACTTGCTTTTGTTTATTTGTGATAGGGTCTATTCCGATAGAAACTGTATAACTCCTAAAATCTCAACAGGCGATTAAAAATGCCCTTATTGAACTCATGTCTGAAAAAAAATTTGACGACATTACAATACAAGATATTTCCGATAAGGCAAATGTCAGCCGTGGAACCATCTATCTTCATTATGTGGATAAATTAGATTTGCTGGATAAAATCATTGAAGAACATATTGCTAAACTTCGAGAAATATGTGAATCGGGCTCTGATTGGGATTTTGAAGATGCCAATTTGCCTTGGTTTGAATACCTTGAAAATAATTATTTATTCTTTTCAACGATGTTAGCCAGTAAAGGAGCTCCATCCTTTCGTCGTCAATTTAGAGAATTTCTTATCGAAGAGTTTATTGATGAAGTGGATGTAACCAAAGGAAAAAATGTTGGATTAAACGAAGATATAATTCTTCAATTTATTGTCACTTCATATGTAGGAATAGTGGAATGGTGGATTACAAATGATATGCCTTATCCACCACGAGTTATGGCGGAGCAAGTGGGGTTTTTGTTAGAGAGGAATTTATAAAAGTTAGTTCACTTCATAAGTTGCCAAAATTGTAGGGAATACAATATTCGTTCCGATAAAAGAGCAATAATCCAGTTAAGGGTTATTGCTCTTTTGCTGTTGAGAGGAAAGGTAAAAAAACCGGTTTGTGAAAATCACTCACTTTATATAAAATCTTTCCCTTAAATACACTCTTTTACCACAAGAAGTATTTATTGCGCAGTATAAAATCTACTACGTAATACAAGAGTAATACAAGAGTTACTTCAGCCTGTGCTCTTTAACTTATCTTATTGATATTCATCCAAAGGTGGAAATTTTAATGGCTCTAATCAGAAGACAGACTAATACTGAAATGGTAAGTGATTAGCCATTACAAATTTGAATTTAACCAGAAGCAGCATAAGAATAAATCCTGAATTAGCTCGAAGATCATTACGTAATTGTTATTAATATGAATTCCCTCTAACATCAGCAGACAAAAGAAAAAGGCTCCTCAAAAGTTTAAACAACTAATGAGAAGCCTCTTTTATATATATGATGTTATCATTTTGTTAGCAAATTACTTCAACCCCTTATATATCAGGGGTTTGGGCGATGATTACATCATGCCGCCCATTCCACCCATGCCGCCCATATCAGGCATACCCATTCCTGGGTTTTCTTCTGGGATGTCAGCCACTACAGCTTCAGTTGTTAAGAACATTGCAGCTACAGAAGCAGCGTTTTGAAGTGCAGAACGCGTTACTTTAGTAGGGTCTACAATTCCTTCTTCGATCATGTTTACCCATTTGCCTGTTGCAGCGTTGAAACCGATTCCGACTTCTTCGCGTTTTAGGCGTTCAACGATAATTGATCCTTCAAGACCAGCGTTGTGAGCGATTTGACGAAGTGGTTCTTCAAGAGCGCGTAGAACGATGCTAAGACCCGTTGCTACGTCTCCTTCAGCTTGAACAGCTGCTACTTTGTTGTATACGTTCACAAGAGCAGTACCACCACCTGCAACGATACCTTCTTCAACAGCTGCACGAGTAGAGTTCAATGCATCTTCAATACGTAGTTTGCGTTCTTTAAGCTCAGTTTCAGTTGCAGCTCCAACTTTGATCACAGCAACTCCACCAGCTAATTTCGCAAGACGTTCTTGAAGTTTTTCTTTATCAAATTCAGAAGTTGTATCTTCTAATTGAGCGCGGATTTGGTTGACACGTGCAGCAATCTTCGCAGATTCTCCGGCACCTTCAACAACTGTTGTGTTTTCTTTTGTCACAACAACTTTTGCAGCGCGTCCAAGAGAATCGATTGTTGCAGATTTAAGGTCAAGACCTAAATCTTCCGTAATCACTTCTCCACCTGTTAATACAGCTAAGTCTTCAAGCATCGCTTTACGACGATCTCCGAAGCCAGGTGCTTTAACAGCAACAGCGTTAAATGTACCACGCAGTTTGTTCACTACAAGTGTTGCAAGAGCTTCCCCTTCAACATCTTCAGCAACGATCAACAATGGTTTCCCTTGTTGAACAACTTGCTCAAGAACTGGAAGGATTTCTTGAATGTTTGTTACTTTTTTATCTGTGATTAAAATGTAAGGATTATCAAGAACCGCTTCCATTTTATCTGAATCAGTAACCATGTAAGGAGATGCGTATCCGCGATCGAATTGCATACCTTCTACAACATCAAGTTCCGTTGTGAAACCTTTAGATTCTTCGATTGTAATAACGCCGTCGTTCCCAACGCGCTCCATTGCTTCTGCAATCAATTGTCCAACTTCTTCGTCAGCAGCAGAGATTGCAGCTACTTGAGCGATTGAAGCTTTTCCTTCGATTGGCTTAGAGATCGATTGAAGTTCTTGAATCGCAGCAATTACCCCTTGTTCGATCCCTTTACGAATTCCAACTGGGTTTGCTCCAGCTGTAACGTTTTTAAGACCTTCACGAATCATTGCTTGTGCAAGTACAGTTGCTGTTGTTGTTCCGTCACCGGCAACATCATTTGTTTTGCTTGCTACTTCAGCAACAAGTTTCGCTCCCATGTTTTCAAATGGATCTGGAAGTTCGATTTCTTTTGCAATCGTTACTCCGTCATTTGTAATAAGTGGAGAACCGAATTTCTTTTCCAAAACAACGTTACGTCCTTTTGGTCCAAGTGTAACTTTCACTGCATCTGCTAATTTATCTACTCCACGTAGCATTGCGCGACGGGATTCTTCACTAAATTTAATTTCTTTTGCCATGAAAATATTACCTCCTTAGAATAGTAAATACGTTTTTATCATTTTTATTTATGCTTCAATGACAGCTAGAATATCGTTTTCACGAAGGATTAAATATTCTACGCCTTGATATTTCAATTCAGTTCCAGCGTATTTTGAGAAGATGATATGGTCGCCTACAGATACTTCTAGTGCTACACGCTCTCCACTTTCAAGAACACGTCCAGTCCCAGCAGCTACCACTTTACCTTCTTGTGGTTTTTCTTTGGCTGAATCAGGTAGTACAATTCCGCTAGCAGTTGTTTCCTCAGACTCAACTAATTCGATAACGATACGATCACCTAATGGCTTAATCAAGTGAAACGACCTCCTCATATAAAATATATAGTATTGTTTATTAGCACTCTCACACTTTGAGTGCTAACACATTTATAATCATAATAAATTAACCCATTTATTGCAAGTGTGAAGTTTAATTTTTTTCCTCCTTTTTCATCCCTCGACCAGTTTATGTTGGACAAGCACAAACTATTCATGATTTAAAAGGGTTAATCGTCTGATTTGAATGAACTCTTGATTATTAGTAGAATATAAAAGACTCATTATTAATTGTATTTTAGAAAGGACGACCAGCTTGAACAAACATTATTGGTATGTTCTACTCACCTATATAGTTATGCAATTTTCAGGAATCCTCGGTTTTCCAGCGATCTATTGGATAGGCACTCATTATTTCAACGTAGCCCCCGATCAAATGAAGCCGATTGCAGAAGGCTATTTTGTGTTTATCAGTTTTACCGTTGGATTATTAATCATTTACTTCATCTTAAAAAGACAAACGAAATTTAATCGATTGGAAAAAGGGACAAAGTCTTCTGTTCCCGCTTCCATTGTTTGGGCGATTGCCGGGATATTCATTGCTTATTTCGCACAAGTCATTGCTGTTTCAATCGAATCGGCATTAGGAATTAAAATGGGGTCAGACAATACAAAGACAATCATTGATATGGTAGACGTTGCACCTATTGCTGTTTTAGCGGTTGCTTTAGTCGGTCCAATATTAGAGGAAATCGTATTTAGAAAGGTTTTATTCGGTACGCTATATAACTGGCTCCCATTTTGGTTATCCGCTTTGATTAGCTCATTGGTTTTTTCCATTGCACATGGAGAGCCGGAACACCTATTAATTTACGCAGCGATGGGCTTTTCTTTTGCCTTTCTTTATGTGAAAACGAAGAGAATTATCGTCCCGATTGTAGCACATGTGACGATGAACACGACCGTTGTGTTGATCCAATCTGTTTTCGGGGAAAAAATTGAGAACCTTAGACAAAATGCAGAGCATCTGCAAGGATTTATTGGAGGCTTTTTTAAATGAGACGTACCCCATTGTTATCAGGAATCATCTATGTTTTTCTTGGCGTTATTTTTACTAAATTCGCCATTGAGCATGTCCAACAAGGCGGGTGGACATTCTTCACTTATCTTATCGTGATTTTGGCTACATTCGATCTAGGTTCTGGATTGCGTATTATCTATTCCTACTTCCGATTAAAAAGATTGCCGAAAGACAAATAAGAAAAGCGCAAAGCGCCCGTTCAGCTGCGACAAAATGAAAGGTGGAAATCGCGTGCTCAGCCTCGACTGCCTTTTGCTTACTTTCGAGGAGGTTTGTTTCCACCCACCGGAGAAAGTAAAAAATGAAGAGCGAGGCTAGCGATTGGAACTAGACAGCATTTGACAAATGACCTCCAAAGCCTAACTACGCTACTTCCTCTTGCAACGGCTTCGCCACGTACATCCGGTGTGCGGAAGCTATTGGCGCTTGGAGTCTATATCCAAATAACTCGGTGAAAAAATTTATACTTTCTTATCTGAAGCAGTTTCATCATTAGAAATCAGCTCTTAAAAGCCGAACATCTTATTCGGTTGAAGTGGCAGACGGCGACTCCTGCGGGAATAGCTTGAGCAGAAGACCCCGCAAGAACGACAGTGACGAGGAGGCTGAAGCCAAGCCCGAGGAAAGCGTCCGTCAAGAACGGAAACCGAATGTCATGCAAATAATTCTTAGGAATGTTCGTATAAATGATCTGAAATAGGAATGATGAAATTGATTCATCTTTTAAAAAAACAGCGATCCCACTAAACGGGGGTCGCTGTTTTTCTATTCTTCGACAATTAAATCTTCTTCCATCTGTTTACTTTCTGCTTCTAATACTTTTTTGTATCCTATTTTTGAGATGACGATACTTACTTCATAAAGTGAGTATAAAGGGACCATCACGATTAGTTGGGAAGCGACGTCTGGTGGAGTAATGACTCCTGAAACGACTAGTAACAAGAAAAAAGCTACTTTTCTCATTTTCCCTAACATCATCGGTGTAACGATCCCTAATCTCGTCAAGAAAAGAACCACAATCGGCATTTCGAATAAGAAACCAAATGGCAGCGTAATTTGAAATAAGAATTGGAAATATTCATTAATCCCAATGACTTGATGGATTCCTAAATCTTCCGATAAATTCAACATGAATTTAATCGTTAATGGAAAGAGGACGAAATACGAAAAACACAGTCCACCTAAAAACAAAATAACAGATATTGGAATGTAACTTAAAGTAATTCGACGTTCTTTCTCATATAATCCTGGACTGATAAAAGCCCATAACTGATAAAGGACCACAGGTGAAGTCAGGATTAACGCGACAACCATGATCATTTGCATATAAATTTTGAACGGATCCGTCAGTCTAAATGCATTCATGGTCAACATTGCCGCATCATCTGCGTTTTGTAAAAAAGTAATCAATGGCTTCGCAAGGAAAAAACCTGCAATAATAGCCACGAATAAAAAAACGACTATCCAAACAAGCCGTTTTCTAATTTCATCTATATGTTCATATACGGTCATTTCGTTTTGATTCATCGGATTTCATCCCTAACCCTTACTTCGTTTCTTTTTTAGGTTCCTCATGATCATCTGCTAAACCTTTAGTAGCGCTTTTAAATTCTTTTAATGTATCGCCAGCAGCTCTACCTAATTGAGGCAATTTTTTTGGCCCAAACAAAAGCAAGGCAATGATTGCAATTAAAATGATACTTCCAACACCCAAACCCATGTTGATGCACCTCCCCTACTTGTCTATCATAACGGACAAACGTTTATTTGGCTATTCCCACTTTTCTTCATCTTGTGACGCTTCCGTGTCTTGAGCAGGATAATTTTTCAAAAAATAAGTAAGCGATTGCAGTTCTGCTGCTAGATCAATATGATGCACTCTCACATCTGGCTTCACATGAATGCGAACAGGAGTGAAATTTAAAATCCCTTTCACATTGGCCGCCATTAAGCGATCCGTGATCAATTGAGCAACTTGTGCTGGGACAGTTAAGATCGCCACTTCAATTTGCTTGTCTGTTAATTTTTCTTCTAATTGATCCATATCAAAAATCGTTACAGAACCAATTTCTGTCCCGATTTTCCCTTCAGAAATATCAAAAGCTAATTCGATCTTTGTATTGTTGTTTTTCAGAAAATTATAATGAAGGAAAGCGGTCCCTAAATTACCCACTCCAATCAAAGCGACTGGCGTGACCGTATCTTGTTCAAGTGTTTTTCTTAAAAAATTGAGAAGATAGTGAACATCATAGCCATATCCTTTTCTTCCTTCTATTTTAAAATAAGAAAAGTCTCTTCGAATCGTGGCTGGATCTACTTTGACTGCTCGGCTTATTTCTGAAGATGAAACCTTTTCTTGCCCCGCAGAATGAATGCTTTGTAAAAAGCGATGATAGATCGGCAGTCTTTTTGCAGAAGCTTGAGGAATATTGCGTAATTCTTGCTCCATCTTGTCCCTCCTCAATCGACATAAATCATCGATTACTCTCTTTGAAAATCATGACCTTTCACGCCACCTGTTTTTTTCACTAAAAAGGTTTCACCAATAATCATGCCTTTGTCCACAGCTTTACACATATCGTATACAGTCAGCGCACACACACTAGCAGCCGTTAATGCTTCCATTTCAACGCCTGTGTTTCCTGTCGTTTTCACTTCAGACTGAATGATTAATTCGTGATTATTGTCTTTTTGCTCCCAAGAAAAAGTAAGATTTATTCCTTTAAGAGGGATTGGGTGACACATCGGGATAATTTCCCACGTTTTCTTAGCGGCCATAATACCCGCTACTTGTGCAACGGCTAAAACATCGCCTTTTGAAAGTGTTTGATTGATAATTGCTTGGTAAATCTCATCATTTACTCGTATACTCGAATGCGCAATAGCTGTACGAGTCGTAATTGGCTTTTCAGTGATATCCACCATTCGTGCTCTACCTTGTTCATTAAAATGGGTTAACTCGGACATTTTAACGCCCCTTTCTCGACTCCATTTTACACTATATCTGGAAAAGCGTAAAACGCGCGAACAGTCTCGACTGCCATTTGCTTACTTTCGAGGAGGGTTGTTCTTCACCCACCGAGAAAGTCAAAAATGAAAGGAGAGACTAGCGTTTGTAGCTAGACATCACGAAAAGTGGAAGCGACTACAGTTCTCGAGTCCTGTGAATTTCAAAGGATCACAGTCTAAATGCGCAACATCCTGTTGCAACGACTGCGCTAAAACTTCCTGTTTGTCGAAGGAGGGTCTGTTATCCACCCGCCGGAGAAAGTCAAAAATGAAAGGAGAGGTTAGCGATTAGTAACTAGACATAGAGAAAAGTGGAAATCGCTTGCTCAGCCTCGACTGCATAGAAAGTTGTTAATGCCCATATAAGTAATGGATTTCCGTTCCAGGCAGACGCGTTCCGCGGGCACGGCTTCAATCTCCTCGTCACTGCGTTCCTGCGGGGCTTTCAGCTCGTGCTGTTCCCGCCGGAGTCGCTGCCTTCCACTACCATTCAGTAACCTTGTATAAAAAGAACGGTCTTATCCAACTTCGCTTTAAAGAGGAAGAGAAAATGGTGCCCCGTATAAAATAAGTGTCTTAGAAGCAAATTTGAGTGCGCATTATTCATTTGCAAATTTCACCTCAATGTATAGTGATTGAGATAAGGAAGAAGTTATAAATCCATTTTAAAAAGGTTATTTTAGCGAATGTTGTTAATAGGAACCAAAAACGATGAGACTCCTGTGGAAAAACGAGCGTGTTGAGACCCGCAGTGTGGTTTTTCACGAGGAGGATCGACCGTTCGTCCTCGTAAAGCGAGTTGTTCTGTTGAATGTTAAAAAATCAACATACTCATTTAACAGACCCTAAAAATCAATCTATGCGAAAACAACCTTTATTTATCAACTTTCATTTCATTCTTCATTCGTTAGCATTCATCCATACCCGGATTGAATGATTTCTTTTAAATTCCCTCGCATATTGTCATTCTCTCCTAAATGAAAAAGTTGCTATACTGATCGGGATGCCTATAAATGAATATCCGTTAAAGAAAGGTCCTTCTATTGCTTGAAACCCTTTATGTAAGCTACACTTGAAGAAGAAAAAACTTTCATTGATGAAGGCAAATTGACCAATTCATTTTATTGCTTCTTTCTCCTATCCGCTCTTGGAGTGAAAGGACCTACTTATCAAAATGATTGCGTGAAAGAAATAGAGGTGAAACAAATGATCTTGCTACAGGTACACCAGATTTCCAAATCTTTTGGAGCTGAGCCAATTTTACAAAATATTAAATTAGAAGTTCAAACGAAAGATCGAGTGGCTTTAGTTGGTAGGAATGGTGCCGGAAAGTCTACATTACTTAAAATAATTGCCGGACAAATCTCGTATGATTCTGGTGAAATTCATAAACCGAAAGATGTTTCGATTGGCTATTTAGCACAGAATACTGGCCTTGAGTCATCTGTTTCGATTTGGGAAGAAATGATTACGGTATTTGATACATTAAGAAATCAAGAAAAACAGCTTCGTCAGCTTGAAGCAAATATGGCAGACCCTTCTGTTTATGAAAATAAAGTCTTATATGAACGTACATTAAAAGAATATGATCATTTGCAGATCGAGTTTAAAGAAGCAGGCGGTTATCAATTCGAAGCGGATATCCGTTCGATTTTACACGGAATGAATTTTGCTGATTTTGATTACAATACCCTGATCTCTACTTTAAGCGGAGGACAAAAAACGCGTCTGGCACTCGCCAAGCTCCTTCTAACAAAACCAGATATTCTTATCTTAGATGAGCCTACGAACCATTTAGATATTGAAACACTTGGTTGGTTAGAACAATATTTACAAGGCTACTCTGGAGCTATTTTAATCGTCTCACATGATCGCTATTTTCTTGATAAAGTCGTTAACCAAGTATATGAAGTATCTCGAACGCGTATTTCAAAATTCAGCGGGAACTACAGTCACTATTTAGATGAAAAAGCAGCGTTATTTGAACGGGAAATGAAACAGTATGAAAAACAACAAGGTGAGGTTGCAAAACTTCAAGATTTTATTCAAAAAAATATCACTCGGGCTTCTACTACAAAAAGAGCACAAAGTAGAAGAAAGCAACTCGAAAAAATGGATCGACTCGATCGTCCATCCGGTGATGAAAAATCGGCAAATTTCTCATTTGAAATTGACCGTCAAAGTGGGAACGATGTGTTAAAAATCGATGAAGTCTCGATTGGCTATCAAGAATCGATCGTAAACAAGCATCTATCTTTCGCAATCTCTAGAGGAGATAGTACTGCTCTCGTCGGCCCAAATGGAGTTGGGAAATCAACATTGTTAAAATCGATTATGAAGTCCCTTCCTCTTCTATCCGGTAACATTCGAATAGGTTCAAACGTCTCGATTGGCTATTATGATCAAGAGCAAGCTGAACTTTCTTCGAACAAAACCGTATTAAACGAGCTTTGGGACGAATACCCTGACAAAACGGAGAAAGATATCCGTTCTGTTCTAGGTAACTTCCTCTTTTCAGGAGACGATGTGTTAAAAATCGTCTCTCAACTAAGCGGAGGAGAAAAGGCTCGCCTTGCCCTCTCCAAAATGATGCTTCAAAAAGCCAATTTACTGATCTTAGATGAGCCCACCAACCATTTAGATCTTGATAGCAAAGAAGTGTTGGAAAATGCATTAATTGATTACCCAGGAACCATTCTATTTGTCTCCCATGATCGCTACTTCATTAATCGTCTGGCAACAAAGGTAATCGAGCTTGAAAAAGATCGTTCGACTGAGTTTCTAGGTGATTACGATTATTTTATTAACAAAAAACAAGAGCAAATCGAGCTTGCCGAATGGGACAACCCTTCTTCTTCGTTAGTAACGAAGGAGAAAACAGAACGTGGAAGCTTCCAACAAGACAAAGAAGCGAAGAAAAAGGAACGACAACTTCGTCGTAGATTAGAAGAAATCGAAAAAGAAGTCGAAATAACGGAATCAGCGATAGCGGAAAATGAAGAAATGCTTTGTGATCCAGAAGTATTCCAAGATCATGAAAAAGCATTCAAATACAATCAAGCAGTCGAGAGTGAAAAACAAAAGCTTGAATCGTTAATCGAAGAATGGGGAGAACTTGAGGAAGAACTCGGACAGTTTCTAACATAATGAAAGGCCGAAACTAAAAAAGCTTATCCACAATTAAATTTGTGGATAAGCTTTTTATTATGCTAAAATATCTCTGTATAATTATGCGATATGTTTGTATTCATGCTAATAAAACTTCATAAAAAATAGATGCAACCTTGCTTTTTAGTGATTTTGTATCGAAACTAATTGATTTATTATCAGATCTATCCTTCATTTAGTTTTTCCCTATAAGTTCACTCATTCTACTATTAATATTCTACACAACTATTATCCACAGAGTTATCCACGACTGTGGGTTTATTTTAAAGGTTATCAACGTAGTTTTCCACATTATCCACAATTATTCACTTGTTTATCCACAGTAACACAACCTTGTTACATAAGGATTTATTATCATTATCCACATTCTATTCACAGCATTCTAATAACCTGTTAATAGTATATTTCATTTTTTTAAATAAGGCTCTTTTCATAAACTTTGTTGCTCTTTATCCTTTCGCAAAAAATCCACTCGCTTTCCGTGGACAAACCACCGAGCCTTACAGGTCATACCACGAGGCGACTGAAAAAGTCCTCTAGGAACATCAATGCGACTATAAGCCGTTGATTTCTGTTCCAGGCAGACGCGTTCCGCGGGCACGGCTTCAATCTCCTCGTCACTGCGTTCCTGCGGGGCTTTCAGCGATTTAAGATGATCAAGCTGTTATCAATAGAAAATGAAGGCCTTTTAGGAAAAACTACAATCTATGCGAAAATTGCTTTCCATAAAAAAATAGCCCTGCAATAGGGCTACATTAATTCTAGATCAAGACCAGGGTTTGCATTCATTGACATATCCGATCGATTTCCTTGTTCAAATCGAACGGTTCCCGCTGCAGCTATCATCGCTGCATTATCGGTACATAGAACGAGCGGAGGAACAATGAGTTCAACGCCAGATACCGAGGCGAAAGCTTCATCCAAAGCATGACGAAGCCCTTTATTCGCAGCAACACCGCCCGCTAATAAAACTTGCTTTACATTGTATTCTTTGGCTGCTTTAAGTGTTTTCGTAACAAGGACTTCGATGACACTTGCTTGAAAGCTAGCTGCAACATCTTCATCCTTGAAAACAATACCCCGTTGTTCTGCATTGTGTAATGTGTTGATAACTGCCGATTTCAATCCACTGAAACTGAAGTCATAAGACCCTTCTTCTAACCAAGATCGAGGAAATTTCAACTCATCGTTTCCTTCATGTGCTAATCGGTCAATATGAGGTCCACCAGGGTAGGGTAATCCAAGCGTTCGTGCCACTTTATCATAAGCTTCTCCTGCTGCATCATCTCGTGTTTCACCAATTACTTCAAACTTTCCATGCTCTTTCATGACGACAAGTTCCGTGTGACCTCCAGAAACAACTAATGTCAATAAAGGAAACTGGAACTCATTTATTAATCGGTTCGCATAGATGTGGCCAGCAATATGATGGACGCCTACTAAAGGAATTCCATGAGAAAAAGCAATTGCTTTTGCAGCGCTTACTCCAATCAGCAAAGCCCCTACTAATCCTGGACCTTCTGTCACAGCAATCGCATCAAGGTCTCCAAATGTTAAATTGGCTTGCTTCATTGCTTCTTCGATCACAAGTGTAATATCTTCTACATGGTGTCTTGAAGCGATCTCAGGAACTACACCTCCAAAGCGTTTGTGACTTTCAATTTGTGAAGCGACCACATTGGATAAGATCTCCTTCCCATCTTTAACGACAGAAGCAGCCGTTTCATCACAACTTGTTTCGATTCCAAGTACAAACATTCATCATCATCCTAACTTCGCCCACATAACAAGGGCATCTTCTAAATTATCAGAGTAATAGTTTTTGCGAATTCCACCGTCTCTAAATCCAAGTTTCTGATACATCGATTTAGCCGGAATGTTACTCACCCTAACTTCTAATGTGACCGTTAATGCACCTTTTCGCGCAGCAAGATTCATGACACTTTTCAACAATTTTTCTCCAAGACCTTGTCCACGATACTCGGGCAGAACCGCAATATTCGTTATATGCGCTTCATCCATAATAATCCACACACCACAGTAACCAATAATTTTCTCATCATCAAGTAAAACGGTATAATCAGCGAATTGATTTTTAATTAATTCATTATGAAAAGCGTCTAGTGACCACGGAAGCGTAAAAGAGCGGATCTCGACTTCCATAACATCTTCTAAATCGGCAATTGTCATTTTTCTTATATTAATCATGGTTAAACTCTTTTGAATCCACTTCATTTTGTTGTTTCTCTAACCACTTTACTTCTGCTTCGACCATACGAGCATAGTTTGGAACAAATTCATGCAATGAAGCATTCTCTTCTTGTGAACCTAGCCATGCTAAAATCGAAGGACGTGGATTTTGTTCATATATTTTATTAATAATAGCCTTTTCTCCAAGGGCTTGTTTTATCAGATCTGTGTGCAGATTTATATCATTACCCACAAAAAGAATGGGCTCTTTATATTCTGCAAGTGTTCCCAAGTATTCACTTAATAACACATTTTGATCTTGTTCAACAGTCTGAAAAGTGCCATCTTCTGTCCACTTATAAAGACCTGTGTAAACCAATCCTCGTCTAGCATCAAAGATCGGACAAACCAAGCCTGGATATCTCGCTGCACTTCCTGCCAGTACAGCGAGACTTGATACTCCAACAATCGGAATCGCAAGGGAGAATGCCATCGTTTTTGCAATGGTCACTCCAATTCGTACTCCTGTATAAGAGCCGGGGCCTTTTGCGACCACAATTCGACTTAATTGCTTGGGTGATACACCGCACTCGTCCATTAGACGTTCAATCGCAGGCATTGCACCAATTGAATGATTTTTTTTTATGTTGGCAATCGTTTCCCCTAGAATAATTTCATCACTCATTAAGGCTACTCCTAACGGGAAATTCGAGGTATCAATCGCTAATGTTATCATGAAAAAACTCCTCACACAGTTCAATATATCTCTCACCTGTTGGTTCAAAAACAATTCTTCTACCTTGTTCACCTTGATGAAAAATCGAGATATCGAGCTTCTCTTCAGGCAACTGGCTTTTGATTAAACTTGCCCATTCCACAATCGAGACGCCATCCCCTTCAAAATATTCATCAAAACCTAAATCCTCGAATGAATCTTCTAAGCGATACACGTCCATATGGAAAAGAGGAAGTCTTCCTTTATACTCTTTCACAATTGTAAAAGTCGGGCTGTTTACCGTACGAGTAATTCCCAAGCCTTTTGCAATTCCTTTCGTGAAAGTCGTTTTACCTGCTCCTAAATCACCTTCTAATGTTAATACATCCTTTGGCTTAAGCAAAGTACCAAAACGTTCTGCAAAAGCATCCGTTTCTTCTGGATTTTGTGATATCCACTCAAACTTCACTACGCTTACAACTCCTTTAACTCATCAAACTTATCTATAAAATTTAAAAGTACATTTAATGAACGTTTCAACAAAAAAGACTCACCCACTCGGAGTCAGCCTTTATCCTCTATATAGTTTACCTGAATTCTGATAAAAGGCAAAGGTGTTTGTCTCTTTTAAGAACTGGATAAAATTCAAATTTAATCATCATTCTTTAACTATACCTTTTATTCCACAAAGAAAATTCGTTTCTATCAATTAAAAATACATAAACATGAGTTCATGGCACCTCAAAATTGTTTACTTTCTTAACTTTTAAAAAAGCAGCCTCCTTTCTTAATCATTAAGAAAGGAGGCTGCTTTAAATTAGTCTATTAAAAAACAAAAACCCATGATAAAAGATCATGAGAACAATTTTAAAAATGGCGGTCCCGACCGGGATCGAACCGGCGATCTCCTGCGTGACAGGCAGGCATGTTAACCGCTACACCACGGGACCTATAAAGTTTTAATATGTAAAAATTGCGGGGGCAGGATTTGAACCTGCGACCTTCGGGTTATGAGCCCGACGAGCTACCGAACTGCTCCACCCCGCGACGGTAATATGTGCATAAAATTTCTATGCTTATTGGATAGTATATCCGCCTGGCAGCGTTCTACTCTCACAAGGGGAGACCCCTCACTACCATCGACGCTGAAGAGCTTAACTGCCGTGTTCGAGATGGGAACGGGTGTGACCTCTTCGCCAATGCCACCAGACAAATATTAGTATACCACATATGTGGACATCTTACAAGAGAAAAATGAAATTATTCTCTCAAAACTGGATAAAGCAGGCTGATAATAAGATAAAACCGATGTATGCCGATAAATCATCAGATCTAGTTCCGATCGTTAACACACGTCTTCCCTTTTCATTTTGGTTAAGTCCTCGATCGATTAGTATTCGTCAGCTCCATGTGTCGCCACACTTCCACCTCGAACCTATCTACCTGATCATCTTTCAGGGATCTTACTCACTTAAAGTGATGGGAAATCTCATCTTGAGGGGGGCTTCATGCTTAGATGCTTTCAGCACTTATCCCTTCCGCACATAGCTACCCAGCGATGCTCTTGGCAGAACAACTGGTACACCAGCGGTGCGTCCATCCCGGTCCTCTCGTACTAAGGACAGCTCCTCTCAAATTTCCAACGCCCACGACGGATAGGGACCGAACTGTCTCACGACGTTCTGAACCCAGCTCGCGTACCGCTTTAATGGGCGAACAGCCCAACCCTTGGGACCGACTACAGCCCCAGGATGCGATGAGCCGACATCGAGGTGCCAAACCTCCCCGTCGATGTGGACTCTTGGGGGAGATAAGCCTGTTATCCCCGGGGTAGCTTTTATCCGTTGAGCGATGGCCCTTCCATGCGGAACCACCGGATCACTAAGCCCGACTTTCGTCCCTGCTCGACTTGTAGGTCTCGCAGTCAAGCTCCCTTGTGCCTTTACACTCTACGAATGATTTCCAACCATTCTGAGGGAACCTTTGGGCGCCTCCGTTACTCTTTAGGAGGCGACCGCCCCAGTCAAACTGCCTGCCTGACACTGTCTCCCATCCCGATCAGGGATGTGGGTTAGAAGTTCAACACAGCCAGGGTAGTATCCCACCAACGCCTCCACCGAAGCTAGCGCTCCGGTTTCAAAGGCTCCTACCTATCCTGTACAAGCTGTGCCAAAATTCAATATCAGGCTGCAGTAAAGCTCCACGGGGTCTTTCCGTCCTGTCGCGGGTAACCTGCATCTTCACAGGTACTATAATTTCACCGAGTCTCTCGTTGAGACAGTGCCCAGATCGTTACGCCTTTCGTGCGGGTCGGAACTTACCCGACAAGGAATTTCGCTACCTTAGGACCGTTATAGTTACGGCCGCCGTTTACTGGGGCTTCGGTTCGCACCTTCGCTTGCGCTAAGCACTCCCCTTAACCTTCCAGCACCGGGCAGGCGTCAGCCCCTATACTTCGCCTTGCGGCTTTGCAGAGACCTGTGTTTTTGCTAAACAGTCGCCTGGGCCTATTCACTGCGGCTCTCTCGGGCTTTCACCCTACCAGAGCACCCCTTCTCCCGAAGTTACGGGGTCATTTTGCCGAGTTCCTTAACGAGAGTTCGCTCGCTCACCTTAGAATTCTCTTCTCGCCTACCTGTGTCGGTTTGCGGTACGGGCACCGTTCATCTCGCTAGAGGCTTTTCTTGGCAGTGTGGAATCAGAAACTTCGGTACTAAATTTCCCTCGTCATCACAGCTTCGCGTAGTGTAGATGGGATTTGCCTCATCTACCGCCATTCTGCTTAAACGCACATATCCAGCCGTGCGCTTCCTTATCCTCCTGCGTCCCCCCATTGCTCAAATGATGAAGTGGTGGTACAGGAATATCAACCTGTTGTCCATCGCCTACGCCTTTCGGCCTCAGCTTAGGTCCCGACTAACCCTGGGCGGACGAGCCTTCCCCAGGAAACCTTAGGCATTCGGTGGAAGGGATTCTCACCCTTCTTTCGCTACTCATACCGGCATTCTCACTTCTAAGCGCTCCACCAGTCCTTCCGGTCTGACTTCACAGCACTTAGAACGCTCTCCTACCACTGACACCCTAAGGTGTCAATCCACAGCTTCGGTGT
>CAVSKA010000022.1:0-497981 GCA_963728315.1 uncultured Caryophanales bacterium | reverse complement strand
ATTAGTCTTTTCTGAATGAACCAAATATACCTGTTGTTTGAACGATATTCGTAAAGGCTTGCGGATCGACTTCTTTAATGACATGTTCAAGTTCGTATAATTCATAACGAGTAACGACAATGATCATCATGTCACGACTTTCGTTTGTAAATGCACCTTTGGCTGGGACCGTTGTAATTCCACGGTGAAGCTTTAAATAAATTGCTTTTTTCATCTCATCTGTTTTCTTCGTAATAATCATAGCCGTTAACTTCTCATGTCGAGTGTGAATCGCATCAATGACTCTAGTGGATACATAAAGTGTCACTAAAGTATACAATGCTTTCTCGGCACCATATAAAAAACCTGCTGAAACAATAATAATGCCATTTAATATGAAAAAATACGTGCCTACTGGGCGATCTTTTAATCTAGATAAGATCATGGCCACAATATCCATTCCACCCGTAGAGGCACCGAATTTCAATGTTATTCCTACTCCGATTGCAGCGATTACTCCTCCAAACACCGTATTTAATAATATATCGTGGGAGAGCGCTTTTTCAGGAATAACTTGTAGAAAGAATGATGTTAATAGTACAGATACAAAGCTATAAATAGTAAAAGACTTACCTACTTTATTCCAAGCTAATATTGTCACGGGTATATTTAATAACAATAGTAAAATACCGGTTGATAGATGAATCGCAGTGTGATCTGTTAAAATACTTGAAAGTAGCTGCGCAACACCAGTAAATCCACTTGCATAAACATTAGCTGGGATCAAGAAAAAGTTCATTCCTATTGCTCCCAACAAAGAACCGATTAATACGACTAATACTTTTTTCGATTCTTCAAATGCTCTTAATTTATTCATTTATATACCTCCTAATCTATTCAATTATAGTATTTTTCATCATCGTAACACATTTGATTGTCATTTAATTCAATAATCGCTACACTTAATGTTATAGAATGATAAAAAAGGGTGAACAATATGTCTTTCCATTTATTTGCTGACAGTGCAAGCGATTTACCAGTCGATTTCTATGAAAAAGATTGGATCACGATGATTCCACTACATGTTGAAATAGACAACAAAGATTATGAGGATCTTGTGACAATCACGCCTAAAGAAGTTTTCAAAGCGATTCACGAAGGTAAGCTACCAAAAACCTCTCAAGCTACACCAGATTATTTAGAAAAAGTCTTTACTGACTTGGCCAAAAAAAATGAAGCAGGTCTTTACATTGCATTCTCATCTGAGCTATCTGGCACGTATCAAACATCTGTCATGGTTCGAGAACAAGTGAAAGAAGAATATCCAAACTTAGACCTCACAATTATTGATACACATTGTGCTTCGTTAGGATATGGCCTCATTGTTAAAACCGCTGCTGAAGCCATTGAACGTGGTGAGTCTAAAGAAAACATTCTAAAGGAAGCACACTTCTACTGTCAACACATGGAGTCACTTTTCACTGTAGAAGATTTGGATTATCTGGCTAAGGGTGGAAGGGTCTCTAAAGCCTCTGCATTTGTTGGAGGTTTACTTAATATCAAACCCCTCCTTCACGTTGAAGATGGGAGACTTGTTCCATTAGAGAAATTACGTGGTAAGAAGAAACTACATAAAAGAATCATTGAGGTGATGGCTGAACGCGGCGAGGATTTCGAGAGTCAAACTGTCGCCATTAGCCACGGTGACGATGAAGAGACAGCACTCGAAATGAAGAAGTTAATTCAAGATCAATTTCATCCTGCTGATTTTTATATTCATATGATCGGGGCTGCTGTCGGCTCTCATTCGGGTCCCGGCACTCTTGCGATTTTCTTTTTAAACAAATCACCTAAATCAATCTCATAAAATGAATGAATACGGAGGTATTGTTAAATGGCTAAAGATAACTCGTTTGATATCGTTTCAAAAGTAGACTTTGCAGAAGTAACAAACGCAATTACGATGGCAACAAAAGAAATTAAAACAAGATATGATTTCAAAGGAAGTACGAGTGAAGTCAAACTTGAAAATGAGGATCTCATTCTTATTTCTGACGATGAATATAAGCTTGAACAATTAAAGGATATTCTTGTAAGTAAATTGATCAATCGTGGAGTTCCCGTTCGTAATTTAGACTATGGCAAACTCGAAAATGCGTTTTCAGGTAATGTGCGCCAACGGGCAAAGCTTGTTCAAGGAATTGATAAAGAAAATGCAAAAAAAATCAATACGCTGATTAAACAATCAGGACTTAAGGTCAAAAGCCAAGTCCAAGATGACCAAGTTCGTGTCACAGGGAAAAATCGGGATGACCTTCAGCAGGTGATTTCACTTGTAAGAGAAGCAAATTTAACCGTGGATGTTCAATTCCTAAATTACCGTTAATCGATATCGTTTGAACACAGACTCTGTTAGGGTATACTCCCCTTGCAGAGTCTTTTTTTTAATAAATATAGAAAATCATCTAATGTGCGTTTTAAGAAAGGATGATTCCTTGAATGGAAAAATTAGTCATCGTTGGTGGAGTAACTGGCGGCATGACGACTGCTTCTCAACTCCGAAAATTACATAGTGATCTTGAAATCGTTGTCTATGAAAAAGGAGACTACGTTTCTTTCGCAAACTGTGGAATACCTTATTACCTCGGAAATGTCGTTAAAAATCGGGATGATCTTCTTTCCTATACTCCTGAAAAACTCGAAAAAAAATTTAATATCAAAGTTCGAACAAAGCAAGAGGTTTTAAGCATCGATCGACCACAGAAAAAAGTTATGATTCAAGACTTGGTAAATCAAAGAACATTCGAAGAATCATACGATTATCTCCTGCTCTCACCAGGTGCTCGTCCTATTGTTCCGGATATTGATCAACTCGAACGCATTCCTACCTTCGCTCTACGAGATATTTCCGATATGGACAAAATTGATTCATTTGTAAAAGAAAAGAAACCAAGAAGCTGTGTGATTATTGGTGGAGGATTTATTGGAATTGAAATGGCAGAAAACTTAATGAATAAATCCATTCAAGTAAACTTAGTCAATCGATCGAAACAGTTGATGAATTTACTTGATTTGGATATTGCCACTTCAATTGAAAAAGAAATGCGAAATCAAAATGTTCATCTTTTCCTAGATGATGAAGTGATTTCCGTCGGATTGGATAATCGTACATTAGCTCTAAAAAGTGGCAAAAAAATTAAAACAGACTTCATTCTCCTAGCAGTTGGAGTAACACCTAATATTCAATTAGCACAAAAAGCTGGGTTAACCATCGGCGAAACCGGTGCAATCGATGTGAACGAATATATGCAAACGAGTGATCATTCTATTTATGCAGTTGGTGATGCCGTTCAAGTAAAAGATTGGATCAAACAATCGCCCATTCATGTTCCCCTAGCTTGGGCTGCCCATCGACAATCTTATATCGTTGCTAGGCATATCGTCGATCAACCGATTCCTTTTAAAGGATTACTCGGAACCTTTATTGTGAAAGCATTCGGTTTGCAGGTGGCTAAAACCGGGCTAAACGAAAAGGACTTAGTAAAGCTTAAGATCCCTTATGAAACGGTTCAAAATACTTCCTTTTCTCACGCTCATTACTACCCGGGATCGAGATCATTAACACTTAAACTGCTTTTTTGTCCTCAGAGCGGTGAAATTTTTGGTGCACAAGCTATTGGATTCGATGGCGTAGATAAACGGATCGATGTCATTGTCGCTGCAATTTTAGGAGGAATGCGTGTAGAAGATTTAGAATCGATTGAAACGGCATATGCTCCTCCATACTCCTCTCCTAAAGACCCGATAAATATTTTAGGATACAAGGCAGCTGCAAAGTTAAGAAAAAAGTAACTAGCGTAAAAATATTCGATCAATTGTTTCATTTCGATTGAAAATTCGTGTGGGAAAATGATTCATTCTTTAAATAAAGGGTAATCTATTCTAATACCCTACATAAAAGGAGTCGAATACCTATGAGTAAAAATCAAACTATGCCTGCACAACACCAAAATCAACAACCTGGAGTAACGAGTGAAATGAATCCTCTACCACAACACATGGATCAGTCTTATCAAGGTAGTGGGAAACTAAACGGGAAGACAGCTATCATTACTGGTGGCGATAGTGGAATTGGAAAAGCAGTCGCTCTTTACTTTGCTAAAGAGGGTGCAAATGTAGCTATCAACTATCTTAACGAGCACGCAGATGCTAAAGAAACAAAGGAACAAATAGAAAAAGAAGGAGGAAAATGCCTATTAATTGCCGGTGATATCGGAGAGGAATCGTTTTCAAAAAACCTTGTCGAACAAACACTCAATGAATTTGGACGACTCGATATTCTTGTAAATAATGCTGGTGAACAGCATCCTCAAGAAACGATTTTAGATATTACAAAAGAACAGCTGGAAAAAACATTCCAAACGAATATTTTCTCTATGTTTTATCTTACTAAAGCTGCTCTTCCTCATTTAAATGAAGGTTCAACAATCGTGAATACTGCATCAATCACAGCTTATCAAGGACATGAGACTCTACTTGATTATTCGTCAACAAAAGGTGCTATTGTTTCCTTTACACGTTCTCTTGCTAAAAGCATTGCAAAAGACGGCATTAGAGTGAATGCTGTAGCTCCTGGCCCTATTTGGACACCGCTAATTCCTTCTACCTTTGATAAGGAAGAAGTAGCAAAATTTGGAGCGGATACACCTCTAGGACGACCGGGACAACCCTATGAACTAGCAGCTGCGTATGTATACCTCGCTAGTAAAGACTCTAGCTTCGTTACTGGACAAGTCATCCATGTAAACGGTGGTATTGTAGTAAATGGGTAACTAGAAAAGCATTCGGACGATCTACGGATTGTCCGAATGCTTTTCTTATTTATTTTTTTAATGTGATTCTTTTATTAAAGAATCAAATCATGATAAAAAATCACTAAAAGAACATAATGAAGCCGGGCGCGCTGAACGCGTCTGCCTGGGACGGAAATCCACGACTTATAAGAGAAAAGAACAAATATTGATGTTAAACCAATTCACTTTCCGCATAAATAAAAACGAATGAAAGTTACTTCTTTTGAATGATGTGCATCATTTTTGTCTTTTCTTTCAGTGCACTTTTTAAAAATTCAGGATAAATTTCAATCTCATCTAACTGATCAACCGGATGCCATTTGTAGAGAAGAGAATCTCCTTCGATGCCTTTAAAAATCATACCTTCTTCAAAATTCAATCCTCCCCCCGAAACTTCATAATAGAATCCGATTTCATGAAAATTTTTATCGTCATATTCGAAAAAATTCTCCACTGCCCATAGAAATTCTCCACAAATGATCGTTTCATTTAATTCTTCTTTAAATTCTCGGATTAATGCTTCCTTCGAACTTTCCATCAGCTTTACCCGTCCACCTGGTAACGCCCAAAAAGGATCTCTACTATTTTTATGTATGAGTATACAACCATTCCTTCTGTAAACACCTGCTACTCGATGATTAAATATGCCTTGTTCAGTCTTAAATGAAATATCCAAATGAATCCCCACCTCTATATGGTTATTTTGATAAGTTAGATCCGCTTTTTAATGTTTTCCTGCTATCCTAGGTCAATATGTCCATCCAAATTATACTACAAATCAATATCATGCTTTTCCCTACATCACTTCCCATACTATCAACAAATAAGGACAACGACTTTCTAAAGTTGGAATAACATTGTTATCATCCCATTTTCAAGTTACATGTGCTCATTTTATTGACTTCATCTTTAACATCCTTTTTGTTACTGGGTAAATCGTTTGAATTTCTTACATGAATATTGGATTCTCGGGCAAAACAATATAGTCATCATTAAATTATTCACTTAGGGAGTAGGTACTAAATGTCCGTTTCAAATCTAATAATCCGCCTTGTTATTGCATTTATTTCTTTATTAATTTTAACTAGGATGATGGGTAGAAAAGAACTATCACAAATGACTTTTTTTAACTTCGTGTCTGCTATATCCATTGGTACTCTTGGTGCTTCTCTCGCGATAGATTCTTCCTTAAGTATAAGAAATGGAATATTAGCACTTATATTGTGGAGTGCTTTTACGATTGCACTTGGGTATTTAGATATCAAATCAAAAAAATTTCGCGAAGGAATTGAAGGGCAACCACTTATTCTTATTAAAAGAGGGATGATTATGGAATCAGAGCTTCGTAAAGCAAGGTTAGATGTTGATGCTTTAAATTCATTGCTTAGACAAAAAGATGTTTTTTCCATTTCTGATGTTGATTACGCGATTTTCGAAATAGACGGGAAGCTATCTGTTCTGAAAAAGGAATCAAACATGGCTCTAACTAAGTCTGACATGGCGATAGAGTTATCACAGCAGAATCTATATCATGTTTCTACAGAAGTTATAAATGACGGTGAAATCATAACTGCAAATTTGAAAAAGTTAAATCTGAGTTCAGAATGGCTGCTTAAGCAACTTCGTTTATTAGGTGTTACATCTATTTCTGATATTTTTTATGCTGAAGTACTAAAGGACGGTACACTTTATATTGATCACAAAAATGATGTATTAAATTAAAGTCGATAAGTAGGATTACCTATATCCATATAGCCGTTATTCTTTGTTCAATGCATTTAAAAAGGGTTCTTAATGACATCAATATGATCATTAGAAATCAGCTCTTAAAGGTCGAACTTAACTTTCAAAATTGAATAAGACAATAATCAAAATTAGAAAGATACCTTCAAGTAATACTCCTTCATAAATCAAAAACGATCTCCTTCCGTTTTATCGGAAAAAGACCGCTTTTTTATTTGAACGTGCTACAAGAAGAACGTTCTACAATATGGTGTGGAATGATAATCCGTTTCTTAGGTTCTTTTGGATTTTCAATCATTTGAATTAAGTTTTTGGTCGCTTCGTAGCCAAGATCAAAAATATTAATATCGACAGAAGTAAGCGGTGGTTTTGATAATTCTGCAAGGAGAACGTTATTAAAGCTAATGATTGAAAGGTCTTCTGGTATTTGAATGCCCATCTCATTCAGTGTGTGGACGACCCCAAGCGCCATCAAATCATCTGCAACGACTAAAGCGGTCGGCCGCTCAGTGAGCTCCATAAGTTCGTTGACAGCTTCTTGCCCTCCCTCCCGAAGGAAGACTTCATGAATGATAAACTCATCTCGTAAAGAAATATTTGCTTCTCTAAGGGCTTTCTCATAACCAAGTAATCGTTCCACAGTCACAACTAACTGCAAGTCTCCACCAACAAATGCGATCTGATCATGGCCTTGTTGAATTAAATATTCTGTAGCGTCTTTTGAAGCACGGAAATTATCATTGTCGACATGCGTAATTTGCTCAACATCCTTAAATGGTTTCCCGATCAGTACAAATGGGAAATCACGTTCTTGAAGATACATTAAGATCGGATCATCCATCCTTGAAAAAAGAACGACAACTCCATCTACTCTGCCTCCTTGAACCATTTGAACCACATTATCGAATAATTCATCATCCGTCTGACCAGTCGTCAGTTGAAGGGCGTACTGCTTATCATGAGCACCCTCACTCAACCCTCTTAACACAGTAGGAAAGAAAGGATTTTGAAAAAATACTCCCCCTGATCCAGGCAAAATAATACCGAGCACCTGTGTGGCTTGATTCGCTAGGCTTCTTGCAATGAAGTTCGGATGATATCCGAGTTCATCCATCGCTTTTTTAACCTTTAACTTTGTTTTCTCACTTATTCTTGGTGAGTCTGCAATGACTCGAGATACCGTTGAAGGTGCCACACTAGCTAATTTAGCAACATCTTTAATTGTGACACTCATCAACCATTCCCCCTTGCGCTATTAAAGCTTATTTTGTAAGATGAACAATTTGTTTTCCGCTTTTATCTACTACTACTTCGTACGATGAACCGTTTACAGTTAGTGTTTTGTTCTCCATCTTGCCATGAATCTCAAGAGAGAGATTTTTCCATTCCGGTGTATAGGAACCTTGTTTCCCATAAGTTACTTCTACGTTATTTTTCGTAACGGTGGCTTTAAAAGTCGTGATACAGTGATCACTTGATTCATAATCAAATGTTTTTCCATCATCATCATAGAGTGAATAAATGGAAGTGGTTTCTTCTTGTACATATAAATGCACGTTACGGTCGTGATCAGGTGCTTCTGTAGACTGTCTGACAGACCCTAAAACAACCATTGAACCATTCTTAATATACATCGGTAAAACATCAAGTGGTGCTTCTATTAGATGATATTTACTTCCTTCTAATACTTCATTCGTCCAATAATCCACCCACTGTCCTTCTGGTAAATAAACCGCTCGATGCGTTCCGCCAGGCTTCATGATCGGTGCGATAATAACGTTATCACCAATCATAAATTGATCTGAGATTTGGTAAGTCTTTTCGTCCTGTGGATAATGCAGCAAAAGCGGTCGCACAATCGGTGTTCCTGTATGGTGAGCTTCTGCAAATAATGTATACAAGAAAGGTAGCCATTGATAGCGAAGATCAATGTATTTCTTTACGATTGCTTCGTATTTTTCTCCAAATGACCAAGGCTCTTGTCTCGCAAAACCGAGTGCACTGTGGTTACGGAAATAAGGAGTGAATGCGCCTACTTGAGTCCAGCGAGCAAGAAGTTCACCGTTTGAATCATGAGCAAATCCCCCTACATCCGGTCCTGAAAAAGGAATACCAGACATCCCTAAGTTCATCACCATTGGTAAAGACATTTGTAAATGCTCCCAAAAACTTCGATTGTCTCCAGTCCAAACAGCAGCATAACGTTGAACACCCGAGTAACCAGCCCTTGTTAATAGAAAAGGACGTTTACCAGAAAGTTGTTTCTTTAACCCTTCATAGGTGGATTCACCCATTCTTAACCCATACAGATTGTGAAGTTCACGATGTGTTTTAGGATCACCATCGTTTTTGTGCAAAACTTTTAGATCCATTGTCTTCGTTTCATTAAACACAGCGGGTTCATTCATATCGTTCCAAATTCCTTCAATACCAAGGTCTGTATAGAATCGATGGTTATCCCCCCACCACTCTCTTACACGTTCATCGGTGAAATCAGGAAATGCACTATTTCCTGGCCATACATCACCATAATAAATTTCCCCTTCAATATACTTGCAGAAATAGTCTCCGTTGATTCCTTCTTGATAAGCCTTGTATTCAACATCTTCTTTGACACCTGGATCTACGATTGGAACAATACGAATACCATCATTTCGAAGGTCTTCGATTAATTGTTTAGGATTAGGGAAACGTTCAGGATCAAATGTAAATACACGGTACCCATCCATATAGTGAATATCCAGATAGACAACGTCTAGCGGTATTTCTTTTTCTTTAAAATAATGAACAAGAGTTCGAACTTCTTCTTCCGTTTCATAACTGTACCTAGATTGGTGATAGCCTATTGCCCATTTAGGAGGGATCGGGGCTTTACCAGTTAAGTATGTGTATTGCTCTAGAACTTCTTTAGGGCTGGGACCAGCCATGACATAGTAGTCAAGTTGACCACCTTCAGCCATAAAGGAGTATGCGTTTTCATTAGAACGAAGATCAAACGCTGATTTGAACGTATTATCAAAGAATACGCCATGTGCTCTACCTTCACGTAAAGTCATGAAATAAGGAATGGATTCATATAGTGAATCTGTTTCGGGATTGTGAGGAGCATAAACATCACTGTTCCACATCACCATTTTTTCCCCTTTTTTATCTAAAAATCCAGTTTTTTCACCAAACCCATAAAAGTGATCACTTTCATTCATTCGTTTATAGCAAATAATTTCTTTACTGCCGCGATGTCCCATTCCTTTTTCATCTTCAAGAAGAACTTGACCGTTTTGATCAGATACAGTTACTTCCATAGATACTTTTAGAACAGTTACTGTGAGATGATCCGTTTTTATTGTAATACGCTCATCAGAGTCTGTTAGGTTAAGGTTCGTTTTTATTGGTTCAACTATCAATGCCGGACTGCTCTTAATGTTCGTTTCGGAAAAAGGATTCCAAATAAAACGAACGATATCAGAACGATAGAAAAGAATGACTATGATTCCATTCTCAGTATGAAGATGTACCCCGTCCTTTTTTTCAATGACTTTCTTCACCGAACCGATTGGATTAAACCCCTTACTTTGCGATTCACTCTTATTCCCTGGATGAATCGCAAAACTTGTATCTTCTAGCATCTCTTTCTTCCTCCTATTCAGATTTAGAACGGCGTATTTTTCTTCCACGTCTCCACACTAAAATAAAGAAAACCATGAAAAAGGTGTAAACTCCACCTAGAGAAAGAATAAACGGCATATTAATTCCGGTTTTATCTGTTAAAGCATAAATTTCTGCCTTTTCCCGGTCCATTACAATTGTATATTTACCATGAGAAGAACGAACAAGATCGCCATTCAACAATCCTTTTAATTCTTTTTTATCTTCAATATCTTTCTTCGTTAACGTGACCGTTTTCGTCACTTTAGAGTTATTAATAGCGACAACAATTGTTTCTTCTTTGTATTGACGTTTGAATACAACCATTCCATCTTTCTCATAAAGAACTTTCATATTTCCTCTCGTAAGAGATGGCAATTCTTGTCTCAATCGTCCGATTGTTGTGATGTAATCCATTAAATCCTTATCTGCTCGAAAATTCATAAATTTTCGATTATCTGGATCGTCGCCACCATTAAGCGCAATTTCACTTCCATAATAAACAACTGGAATACCAGGAACGGTATACATATAAGTCAAAGCCATTTCCCAACGTGTTCCCGGATATTCTTTGTTTTTGACAATATCCTGTGTAAAACGAGGCATATCATGATTATCCATGAATGTCCCTCGCAAATAAGGATTCTTATAAGCCGTTTTATCGTAATCCCATATCGTCGACAGCCGATCAGTGGCTTGACCTGATTTAGCAAACACGTTTCTTGCTTCTTCATTGAATGGGAAATCTAAAAAGCTATCAATACCAGAATTTTTGTATTTTTTAATTGTATTTGGATTTGTGTCGTATACTTCTCCCATTAATAAAAAGTTCGGTTTTTCAGCCTTTACTTCTTTTGAAAATTTTTGCCAAAATTCGATCGGAACATGACGCACTGTATCTAATCGATACCCATCAATATCCGTTTCTTTTATCCAATATTTTGCAACATCGAATAAATACTTTTGAACTTCTGGATTTTCAGTATTTAAATCGGGCAAATCGTATAGCCATCCGTTTTCTAAATCATCTTTATTGTCCCAATTTGTAATTGGTTTCTTCTCATGAAACCAATCTTTTTTAGTCGGATCATTTAACCAAGGATGGTTCGGACCAACATGGTTTGCTACAAAATCGAGGACAATTTTAATATGGCGTTTATGGGCTTCTCGAACAAGTTCTTTGAATTTTTCCATCGAGCCAAAATGCTCATCCGGTTTATAAAAATCTTTGATCCAGTAGCCATGATACCCGTTATCTACATTATCAAAAATTGGTGATAACCAGAGTGTCGTGAATCCCATATCTTTTAAGTAATCAAGTTTATCTATGACTCCCTGAAAGTCTCCACCTTGATAAGCTACAGGATTGTTTACATCTGCGTCTTTATCATTTGATAAATCTCCATTATTGAATCGGTCAATCATTAAAAAGTACATTGTTTCGTCTTGCCATTTTCGCTCTTCTTTTTCAACAGCACCTGCAGGTAGGGCGTAAAAAAGAAGAAACGGAACAAGAATGAGTAAAACTACAACTCTTCTATACATGTCCGCTCCTCCTTGAAATAGTATTCAACGCCTTTAAGATTATCCTTTTGTACCCCCAGCCGTCAAACCAGATACGAAAAATCTTTGGAAAGAAAGGAACAAAATCGCAATTGGGATGGCAATTAATACTGCACCCGCAGCAAAGGTTGTAAATTCAGCTCCAAATTGTTTTGCTACCAAATCATAAAGTCCAACTGCTAGTGTATATTTTGTATCCGTTCGCAATAATACACTTGCAATAATAAAGTCTCCAAAAGGTGCTGTGAAGGAGAACAAAGCGATAACCGCAATAATTGGTTTTGCTAGTGGCATAACGATTTGTGCAAAAATGCGTAAATGCCCCGCTCCATCCATCTTCGCAGATTCATCAAGCTCTTTCGGAATCGTATCTAAATATCCTTTCATTAACCATGTGTTCATTGGGATTTGACCACCGACATAAACCAAGATTAATCCGAAATGAGAATCAAGTAATCCAGTGATTAATGCTAAAACGTAAATGGCAATTAACGCTGCAAAGTTTGGTATCATTTGCAGAATCAAGAAAGTGACGAGTCCATTTTTTCTCCCTTTAAAGCGGTATCTTGAAAATGAGTAAGCCGTTAAACTAACAAGTAAAACTGTAAAAATCATCGTAAGAAAGCTTACCTTTAATGAATTTAAATACCAATACAAGTAATTACTTTTTTCTGTATTGAACAGTTCTTTATAATGTGCAATCGTAGCATTTTTAGGAATAATACTAGAGCCTGATAAACTTTGTCCCGGATTAAAGGATGAACCGATGATCCAAAGTACTGGATAAAGAATAATCGCGAACATAATCGCAATGATTAAATAAGATATCGTGAGTCGTATAAATTTCTGTCTTTTCATATTCATATCACATCATATCCTCTTCTTGGAATGACTTCGTTCTTTTAAACTGCCAAATTGCAACTGTGATAACGATGATTGAAAGTAATAGAGTAATAGCTGCTGCTTTCGAATATTGGGCAGATGTCATTGTTAAACGGTAGATCCATGAAATTAAAATATCTGTTCCTCCTGCATTCGTACCAGCTAAAGCAGGTCCACCACCATTAAACAGATAAATAATACTAAAGTTATTAAAGTTAAATGTATACTGTGTAATTAATATAGGTGCTGTTGCAAATAGAACGAGTGGTAACGTAATCCTTTTGAATTTTTGAAAGTTAGAAGCACCATCGACAGTTGCAGCCTCATATAATTCATCTGGAATCGATTGTAGTACACCTGTAACCATTGCAAAAATGAATGGGAAACCTAACCAACCTTGAATGAGGATTAAAGCGATCCTGGTATAAAGCGGTTCTGTCATCCAGGGCATTCCGTGCATGTGAAAAAATGCTAGAAACTGGCGATTAATCACTCCAAAGGATTCATTAAACATACCTGCGAATACAAGAATGGAAACGAAAGCTGGAATCGCCCAAGGGAGTATAAATACCGTTCGAATGATTGCTTTTCCTTTTAGATCTTTTTGATTTACGATGATCGCAAGGATGATTCCTAAGGCTACTTGTAAAGTAGTGGCTACAAATGTCCAAACCACTGTCCAGCCTAGAACGCTAAAAAATGTTTTTCTCCACATATCTATTTTAAAAATATCAAAAAAGTTTTTGAATCCTACCCAATCAACTAATTTAGCAGGAGGTGTGTGATAGAGGTCGTAATTTGTAAAAGCGAGCAAGATAACGAATATGATTGGAAAGATGACAACAAAGACAAGCAGGATAAAGCCCGGTGACATGATCAAGTACGGGAATCCTTGATCGATCAAGTTATGATATTGTTCTCTTACCGTGCTCGTTTTTATATTCGAATCACGATTGTTCCCTACTCTATATGCATCTCTTAGATTAAAAATATAGAAGCCAATTGCAAAGACAAGTAAAACGATCGCAATGATTCCCTTTGTTAAAAGGTAGATAGAGTGATCAACGACTGGAATTTCTCCTAGCGTGACAATCCCCCATAGTCCGATGTTTAATAGATTGCTAAATACGATTAAGAATGAACTGAATAGAATGAGAAATGCAAATCCCTTCAAGTATTGACGATTATATAACTGTCCAACACCTGGGATAATGGAAAGTACGGTGGCCGTTCGTTTGTGTTTAGTAGAAATCTTTGATGAGCTCGTTTCTCTGTCTGTCACCTTAATGACCCCTTTCTGTAAGCAACAATTAGCACAAGCTTCAGAAGCTTTGTGAAAAAGAACGTTTTCCTATTTCTTCCTCAAAAAGCATCTGAAATTTATTTTAAAAAAAGATGAGACTGTCCAAAAAGAATAATAAGTGTCTATCCTTTTTGGACAGTCTCGTTTTCGTTAATTAAATGCTGTTCTCGCGTTTTTCGCTTTTCTTAGTTAGAGTGGTTTGTTTCGATGTTTTGTTTAATGCTTTTCACAGCTGATTCTAGTGCTTTTTTCGGTTCGGATTTTCCAGTTACAACTGTTTGAAGAGCATCAGCCATTGGTTTCCAAACTTCACCCATTTCAGGAATGTTTGGCATTGGTGTAGCATATTGAGATTGCTCAGCAACTGCTTTTGCACCTTCGTTTTCAGTTAGTGACGGATCGTCAAGTAATCCTTTATTTGTTGGAACTTCTTGTGTTTGTTCGAAACGGTATTTCGCATTTTCATCATTTGTTACGAATTCAATGAATTTTGTCGCCCATTCCTTGTTTTTAGAGTTAGCAGATAACTGCCATCCTTTAACACCTTGGAATGTTTTCATGTGTTCTCCGTTAGGTAGTGTTGGCATAGCAGTTACACCAATATCAATTCCAGCATCTTTATAAGGTTGGAAAGACCATGGTCCATTCATAACTGCTGCAACTTTACCTTCAGTGAATAGACCGTCCATAGCCGATCCACCATTTTCACCGATAATTCCTTTAGGGAATAATCCTTCTTTATACCATTTTTGAATGTATTCAGTTCCTTTAACAGAACCTTCATTATTCAAACCAATATCTTTAGGATCTAGTTTTCCATCATTATCTTTGAAAACGTATCCGCCCATTCCACCTAAGACAGCGTGAGCAAAATAGAAATTATCCCATAATGCTAGGAATCCATACTTGTCACCCTTAGTGAAATCTTTAGAGAATGAATAAACTTCATCCATTGTTTTTGGAGCTTCTTTCATCAACTTTTTGTTGTAAACAAAGACGGGAGTTTCAGTTGATTTTGGAAGACCATAAAGCTTTCCATCGTACGTTTCCGCAGCAATGGACGAATCAGAGAAAAGACCTTTCACGTCATCACTTACATTAATGTCAGAAATAAGTCCTTCTACTGCAACTTGACCAATTTGATCATGTGGTAATGTTAAAACGTCTGGTCCTTTTCCTGCTGGTCCATCTAAACGTAATTGTTCGCGAGCTTTCGTCGCCATTTCAACTTCTTTATATTCTACTTTAATGCCGTATTTTTTTTCGAATGCTGGTGCTACTTTCTTCAACCATCCTGATTTGTCTTTATCTTCCCACACAACAATCTTTTCAGGTTTTGCAGGCATATCACCTTCAGATGTTTTCTTACCATCGTCTGTAGATGTCGATGAATCTTTTGATCTGTCTGGTCCACATGCTGCTAACATTCCAACAACAATCATTAATGTCATTAATACCGATAACCACTTCTTCATGAATGACCCTCCTAATTTTCTTAACTATCATACGAATATTCATTGGACAAACGTTTGCACAAATATTTTCTCTTTAGTCTACGTGAGCGCTTACATTCATTACTCATTCAATTTGTGAAAACGATTGCACAACCTATTATTCATTATACTTATAAAGATTATTTTGACAACGTTTTTTTGAAAAAAATATATTTATAGATTATGGTCAGACCTTTATATTTGTAGGATTAGATGATGAATTCATTGACATTTTTATCCTCATGACCTACTCTTTAAAGAAATTCACTTTAACTACCGGAGGCGTAAAAATGAACATAGAAGCTGTCTATCATCGACCTGCTAATTTTGATGCACACGTTTGCACAAATGATGTATTGCACTTGAAAATTAAAACAAAAAAAGAAGATGTCTTATCTATTAAATGTTTGGCAGGTGATCCTTACGAGTGGGATGAGGGTATCTGGAAAACTTTTGAATATGAAATGAAAAAATCTGGTTCGGATGAATGGTACGATTATTGGGTTTTAGAAATAAGTCCTGAATTTAGAAGACTACGATATGGTTTTGTTATAACTAATAATGAAGAAACACATTTTTATGGTGATAAAGGAATTTTAAATGAAATTCCTTCTGATATTGCTCAGTATTTTTGTTTTCCATATATGAATAAAATTGATACTTTCTCTGCTCCACATTGGGTAAAAGACACGGTCTGGTATCAAATATTTCCAGAACGCTTTGCGAATGGCGACTCTTCAATAAACCCAGAAAACACATTAGAATGGGCAAGTGAAGATCCTTCGCCTACCAACTTTTTTGGTGGAGATATTGAAGGAATGATTCAGCATTTAGATTATTTAAATTCATTAGGGATTAATGGAATCTATCTAACCCCTATCTTCACTGCTGCTTCAAACCATAAATATGATACAATCGATTATTTCGAATTAGATCCTCAATTCGGTTCTAAAGAAACATTTAAACGTTTTATAGATGAATGTCATTCTCGTGGAATAAGAGTGATGCTCGATGCGGTCTTTAATCATTCAGGGTACTACTTCCCTCCTTTCCAAGACGTGTTGGAAAAAGGAGAGGCTTCGCGTTATAAAGAATGGTTCCACATACGAGATTTTCCTATTGTGACTGAGCCTAGACCAAACTATGAAACTTTTGCATTTACTCCGTTTATGCCTAAACTTAATACCGAAAATCCAGAAGTGAAAAACTATTTGTTAGAAGCAGCTCGCTATTGGATTCGAGATTTTGATATTGATGGATGGCGTTTAGATGTCGCAAACGAAGTGGATCACGCTTTTTGGAGAGAATTTAGACAAGAAGTAAAGGCCATCAAGCCTGAACTATATATCTTAGGTGAAATTTGGCACGATTCCCTGCCTTGGCTACAAGGCGATCAATTTGATTCCGTGATGAATTATCCTTTTACAACAAATATTTTAAATTTATTTGCAAACAAAACCATTAGTCCTAGTACTTTTATGAAAAAAATGACTCAAGTGTGGCATATGTATCCTGTTTCGATAAATCCATTTTTATTCAATTTACTTGATAGTCATGATACGCCAAGAATTTTAACGGAATGCGGCGAAAACATTAATCTCGCAAAGCAAATATTCGGTATTCTTCTTACCTATCCTGGCTCTCCATGCATCTACTATGGAGATGAAATTGGGATGACAGGTGGACAAGATCCCGGTTGTCGTAAATGTATGGAATGGGACACGTCAAAACAGAATCAAGAACTATTTCATCATATACAATCGTTAATCAAGCTAAGAAAGCAACAACCGCTTCTTGCAAATAGCGGCGAATTTTCATTCGTACCATCAGATGACGAAACACCATTCATTGCTTATGAAAGAAAAACGGAAGATGAAGCCGTTCTAGTTATCTTAAATACGGAATCAAAACCTCAAGAGTTCTCTCTACCTGAAGCATATATGTCCGAGACAATCACAACACTTTGGAATGGCGGATCGAAAATGTTAAAAGAAACAATCGAGCTTCAACCTTATGGAATGTCGATTATTCATGTAAATCGATAACAATGTTCACTTGTGATTCCTTTTTAGTACTAACAGCAATAAAGGATGAATGAATATTATCGCAGTGCAATTCGACTAAGAATTTGCACTGTTTTTTTCGATATGGCCTTGTTACTTGATCACCGTGATTTTTCTGCATTCAGCAAAACAACTCGCGTTCCGCGGACGAACGGTCGAGCCTCCTCAAGAAAAATCACAGGCACTGAAAAAGTGCACTTCAATTACCAAAGTCTTCGATTAAATTGTTGAAAGAAAGGATAATACCATCACTCTTAAAAGAAGTGACCCCTTCCTTAATCACTCTACAAAGTGATTTAATCCATGCTTCCATTTAGGGATTTTAACTTCTTTCTTATTTTCCTCAAAAGGAATTTCTTTTCAATTTCCGGTACATCTTCAATCAGTCTTGCAGCCATAACAGGCAATAACCATTTATTCATATTTTCTTCTGAGGTATTGGTTAATTTCAAATATGCGTTCAAATAAAATTTTGTAAAAACATGTCTTACGATTTGAATGAAGATTTTAGTTTTTTTCGGCATGCTTGAAGGAAGATATGAATATTTCATAAGCAGTATCGTCCTTGCAACATCTCCGTATGGATTACCTGAAGTAGCCGTCATCCAATCCAGTACCTTAGCATCACTCCCCTTAAGAATGATATTGTCAGTATGATAATCTCCATGACAGATACTATTGCCATCAGGTAACTGTAATAAATATAATAAAATCTTCTCCCTTTCTGCTTTGCTTAATAGGGTACTTCCCAAAATATTTCGAGATAAGTGTTCTTTTTGGGAAGGGAGTTGTTCTGCTTTCATACTGTGAAATTCACATTGTAATTCTGCAAAGATTAAAGCAAATTCTTTTAACGAGAGTGGTTGAGAGGACAATTGCTGGGTTAAACTTCTACCATTGATTTTTTCATAGACAATCCCTCTTTTATTATCGATTTCTATTAATTTACCTACAAGCGGTGCAGAGACACCTTGTTGTAAGATGATACGACTAGTTTCGTATTCTTTTTCAATATGTTCAAATGGGATTTTTTCATAGAACAGTTTTACTGCCTCTTTATCTCCATATTCAAATATTTCAGCTGTATTCCCAATTCCTATTCGTTTTCCTAATGACATTTAACCACCTCTATCGCTTGTAAACCTGTATGCAAAAACAAGATTGTGTCAACAGAACCTGTTACAGTTGTATGAAGAATCCATTAGTATCCATCGTTCATTTAGTTGAATCAATTTCATAATGCTTATTTCAGATCATTTATACGAATGTTTTAAATTTTTTTTGCATAACATTCGGTTTTCGTTCTCGACGGACGCTTTCCGCAGGCTTGGCTTCAGCCTTCTCGTCACTTTGTTCCTGCGGGGTCTTCTGCTCAAGCTAATCCCGCAGGAGTCGCCGTCTGTCACTTCAACCAAATAAAATGTTCGTCTTTTAAGAACTGACTTATAATTATGAAATTGATTCAGTTAATATATTTTTTTTCAATGAATATATCTATTCCATTCTCGATATTCATATTCGATTGCTAGCGTATTAATACATTTCATTTTCGCTCTTCTAACTTCTTAATTAAACTTTCCTTATGACACTCTGAAAGTGCAAACAATTCAAATTTTCCAGACCCAATGAGCCCATTCACTCTATTTGCTTCTCGGTTTGCTCGCTTGTATAAAGACTCATCGATTATTCCTAAAGCTCGTGCTTCATCAAGCTCATCTGCATCTTTTTGATAGACTTCGCCGGTTGGTAGGACAACGATGTCTAAAAACAAATCATCCATCCAGGGGATATTTGATTCAGTAATTCCTATAGCGGAACAAATATCTATGTACCATTGAACAATTTCGCCTTTGGTGTTGAACATAGTGGTTAATGAGAAGTATTCGTTTGTTGGAAAATGTTGAAGCCAAAAGTATCCATCATCCACAATACAAATCTTCTTATCGCCAAAATTCACAGAAAGCGGTTCTTTAACTTTGTCTATTTTAAGTAGAGTGATATACCCTTTAAATTCATGTGTATCGATCACTGTTTGGACATATTCTCTTTTTATGACTCTTTTCCAATCTGAACGGTTGCCGTACTTTCTTTTTAACATCACTATCCCCCTACCAATTAATAATATGATTGTGATTTCTACATAATAAAAGAACAAATCGTTTCTCTTTTCTTGGCTACAGAGTGTACTATTATTTATCTTGAATAAACATAAAAATAGACACTTTTTGTTATTACGCAATTGGATTGCATTATAAAGTCACTTAATAATCGGGAATGGTTGATTTTGCAGCCAATCCATAATAAATGGAGCTTGATGAGGATTTATATTCGGGGGAAATTCATGTTTATTTAAGAAACACAATTCCTTGCTTTCCATATTTTGTTGCAGAATGCCCTCATAGTCTTTCACAATAAAAATAATCTGAACACTAAATACTTTGTCACCATTTTCATATTGGGCAAAACCATTTTCACCTGAATATATTCCAAATAATTTTAATTCATTTATTTTCAAATTCGTTTCTTCATTCACCTCTCTTACCACTGCTTCTTCAAACGTTTCTCCTATTTCTAATAGTCCTCCAGGAATTCCCCATTCACCAAAATCTGTTCTCCGTTGAAGAAGAATCGCTCCCGATTTATCTTCAATGATCGCTCCACATCCAACTGTTAATAAAGTCTCATTTCCAACCAGTTTTCTCATTGTCTTAATATAATCATTCATAATAATCCCCCAATAATTTTCATATCTAATGTATAAATTCGACAAAAACCTTTATTTTCCTTTTTTGTTAGTCTTGTTAAATGATTAGATTGAAGTGGAAGGCAGCAACTCTTGCGGGAACAGCGCGAGCTGAAAGCCCCGCAGAGAAAGGATCACAGTCTAAGAGCGCAACATCCTGTTGCAACGACTGCGCTAAAACTTCCTGTTTGTCGGAGGAGATTGAAGCCGTGCCCGCGGAACGCGTCTGCCTGAAACGTAAAATCCACGACTTAAATGAAAATTTCTTCGGTGCCCTCAAAAACATCCGCTAACAAAGCCTTTTTATTAAGAAAATGAAAAAGCATTCGGAAAATCCATGGATTTTCCGAATGCTTTTCTTATTTATGAACTTATAAGACAGACCAAATGAATACATCTAATTCATTATACTTCCTTTGGTGAATCTGTATTTTTTTCATTTAGCCACTGCTCTTTATAAAGACTCATCGCTTTTTGCTGTTTTTTTGAAAGAAGCGGTTTATAAATAAAGCTTGATGAGATCATAACTGACCCGATAAATCCAAACAAAAGGAGAAATAAAAAGAGAAATGCAGCGGGCATATTTAGCTATCACCTTTCAAAACAACCTTTTTATTAACATAAGGCGAGTTACTTGTCATCCAGTCGGTTAGTGCAGCTTCATCCATTGGTCGTTTAATAAAGTAGCCCTGCGCCACATCACAGCCTAAATTTTGCAAAAGGTTTAATTGTTCATTTGTTTCTACTCCTTCTGCTACTACTTCTAATCCCATCCCATGCGCGAGCATCGTAACTGCTTGTACAATCGCACTGTCAGGGCTATTTTCAGCCATGTTTTGAACAAAAGACTGATCAATTTTTAAGATATGAATCGGTAGGTGTTTTAAATAACTTAAAGAAGAATAACCTGTACCAAAATCATCAATCGCAATTTTCACGCCTTGATTTGATAATTTTTGGATCGTTTCAATGGTGGAAACAGAATGGTTTAGCATAACGGACTCTGTTAATTCCAAATGTAAATATTTTGGTTCCAATCCAGAAATTTTTAAAGCTTCTTTTACGTCGGATATGAACTCGGAATTTTTGAATTGATTTGCAGATACATTTACCGCGATACTGCATCCATGATAACCGCGTTCATGCCAAGACTTAATATGTATGCAGGCATGTATCAATACCCATTTACCAATTGAATCAATGATCCCGGTCTCTTCAGCTAAAGGTATAAATTCGGCTGGTGAAATAATTCCCCAATCAGGATGCTTCCAGCGAAGCAACGACTCAAAACCTACTAATCTTTGGTCAGACTCAGCCAGATTAATTAATGGTTGATAGACAATAAAGAGTTCATTTCGTTCTAATGCTTTTCGAAGATGGCTTTCCATTTCCACTCGCCGTTTCATTTTCTTGTTCATTTCAGTAGAGTAAAAGGAAGATTGATTGCCTCCTCCCATTTTTGCAGTATTATGGGCTATATCAGCATTTTTAAGAAGCAATGTGCCTTCTTTTCCATCCTGCGGGTATTGGCTAATTCCTATACTTGCCGAAGAAAAAAATTCTTGTGCTTGGTATATAAAGGGCTTTTGACTAGTAGCAAGGATTTGTTTGGCAATTAAGTTTGCACGGTGTTCATTCGTTTCTTTCGTTAGCAGGACTGTGAATTTATCACTTCCAAAGCGACCAATGTAGGCGCCTTTTGGGAGGACGGATTGAATACGAGTTGAAAATTCTTTTAAAACAAAATCACCTGCAAAATGGCCCAATGAATCATTTATCATTTTGAAACGATCTAAATCAATAAATAAGAGAGCCATTTTTTTATTTTTTTTCTTTGCGCGGCGAATCATTTCTTCCAAATTTTCAAGAAATTTTGTTCGATTCGCTAATCCTGTTTCAGAATCATAATAAGCCAATTGGGTAATCTTTCCTTCTATTTGTCTCTGATCCGTTACATTACGCGCAATACCAAATACCCCCACGCAATGATCATTTACAGTAATGGGAATATTTCTTATTTCAAATAACCGCTCCTTGCCATTTCTTAATTTAATCGTAAGATCATAAATTTGTTCATGACCAGCTAGGGTGCTTAAATAGTTCCTTTTAATGATAGGAGCATCCTCCTCTTTTACAAAAGAAAGAGCTGATTTTCCGATTATTTCATTTGTGTCAAAACCAAACGTCTTCATAAATGCTTGATTTGTACTCGTAAATCTTCCTTCTAAATCTGTTGAGTAGATCAAATCATGGCTGTTCTCAAAGAGAGATCGGAAATAATCCTCTGATATTTGAATATTGTCATTCAACTCTTGAATGTCGTCTGCAGAAGCGTTGATCAAGTGTGTCAAAGAAACAATGGTATTTGCCTCAGAAGGGTGATGATAAGTAAAGGATCTAGCCACATTATTCCGTTTCTCTACAGACTCAGATATGGCTAGGTAGGATAGAGAATGGAAAAATATTTTGGGCCCATGTTGACTCTTCCCTATTTCTCCGTGAGAAAAGAAACCTGATACAGGAGAGATTTGGTTCATCATACCAACTTCGTGTCGAGTGAAATGTTCAATTCTTTCTATCCTTGTGACGCAGTTAAATAAATAGATTGCCTCTATATTTTTTTTGCTGATTTTTTTTAAATCTTTAATTGATGTATGGGCGATTTTTTCTAAATCAGCAAATGCAAATCGAAAACTCGATTCTTCATCAAAGGATGCGTTCATTTTGATCGCACCATTTTTCAGAACTTCGGTAATGAATAGTGCTGTCTTCTTTCCATCTTTTTGAAGAATAAAAGGAAATTCCGTGCCTGAATTAGGAAGTCGTTCGACAAAATGATCACCTAAATATTGCCGGATGACTTTAATGGCTTTTTGACCATTGATTTCATAAATGACTTCGTTCGTTCTTTTTGTAATATAGAAGCTCTGACCTACTTCTTGCCACTGCTCATTTATCACTGGAATAATGGAAAGCTGCTCACCTTCTAATGACACAACAGCAATTGCATTCGTTGAAGAACCTTCATTTGTTAAAACAAAACTTGTTAAGTTTGCTAGTCCATTTGAAGAAATTCCGCCTGCTAGTGAAACTTTGGGTGCACCCTCGTGAACACCTTCTATAAAAGATTGGGTTGGCACCTGCACGTGGCTTGAAAACAACAGTATGGCTTTTGCGGAGTTACGTTTTAACTCTTCACCATAATGAATTCCTCTTTTTTTCATTTGAAACTCACTTGTAGCTTCGATCAAATTAACTTTCACTTTAGATCGTTCAAACATCGTAAATGAAAAAACGGGTTGATTATATAGGATGGATTCGTTGAGGATTTGACCATTAGTACTACAGCCGATCATGACTGCTTGAGGGAGAATAGTGAGAAGGTCCTCTTTGATGAAATTTGCTTCTTTTTCTGTCATGATTCCAAAAAATCCTTGGATCAAAACAGAAGGAGCATGATGGATTTGATTATCTTCAATAAAAAGCATGATTTGATCCAAATTTTGATAGATTACATTATAACATTTCGCCATTATCTACCTTCACCACCATCATTTTACTTACTTTAAAAAATACCACAGTTTTCCTTTGTTAGATAGATAAAAAAAAGAAAAGTTGTCGAATTTCGACAACTTTCCTTTTTTGTGAATTGAAATTAAGCGAATGGATGGAAACCAAGTGGTAACTTCAATCCAAGATATAGAACAACAAGAATACTGATAACAAGGATCGTCCATAAAATATTCGTATTCTTTCCTTTTTTCAATCGAATAAGAATCATTTCGAACATTCCAATAACGATAATACCAAATAATGCCTTGACACCGTATAATGCAGGATCAAGTGATTGATGTCCAACGAATAGCATTCCACCTGTAAGAATGATCAAGATGTAAAATACTCTTAATATCATGTGAACAATTTTAAATCCTTTTGCTTTGCCGCTATTATGTAATCCTAGTGCTACGAAAAACAAGATAAGAGCGATTACCCAAGTTGTAATGTGTGCATCTGTTCGATCGAACAAACAAAACGCCTCCTTTAATGATTTATTAAAATGCTTTTACTTTCTTCATTCATCTTATCATACCAGCCTTCAATTCCGTTAACCTTAATCGACTATGTTCACTAAAGTGCCAATATTTTCGATTTCAATTTCAATTTTGTCACCTCTTTTTAAAAATTGCGGTGGAATCATTCCTTTTCCCACTCCCGCTGGCGTCCCAGTCGCAATAATATCACCAGGTAGCAAAGTCATGCCGTTTGAAATCGTTTCAATCATTTCGGCTAATGAAAAAATAAAATGAGATGTATTGGAACATTGACGAACTTCATTGTTCACTTTTGTAGTTATCGACAATGATTCAGGGTCATGAATTTCATCTTTTGTTACAATCCAAGGACCTATTGGACAAGTTGCATCTAAGCTTTTTCCAATAAAGAATTGACCATGTTTTTTTTGAAGATCACGTGCAGTAACGTCATTTAAAATTGAATAACCAAATATGTAATCTTCAACCTTTTCGTTGCTTATTTCTTTTCCCTTTTTCCCTATGATGACAGCAAGTTCACCTTCATAATCCAATTGACTTGTAGAATTTTCATGTAAGTCGATAGGCTGTTGGTGACCGACAACTGTTGTGGTCGCTTTAGTAAATACAAGAAGGTTTTCTGGGATATCTGCTTCGCTCCCCATTTCAATTGCATGGTCGCGGTAGTTTTTTCCGATACACATAATGTTGCGACTTGGTTTTGGTATAGGTGACAAAAAGGATGAATCGTTGTCGATCGGAAATAGATACGCGTGACCGTTGTTTATTGATTTTCCAATTAGTTTTTTTATTTCGATTAAAAAGCTTTCTCCTTGTTCGATTCCTTCTAGTAAGCTTTTAGGCATTTTTTGATTCAAAGATTTTGCAAATCCTCGAATGTCTAAGATTTCTTTATCGTTATTTACTAAAACCCCGTAAGACTCTTGGTCCTGATGTAAGAACGAAACAAATTTCATCTTTTTTCCCCTCTCAAACGATCTCTTTTTTAGTCTATTTATTTGGCTTTGTTAAATGTTCCTGTTCATTTTTCTGCATTCAGCAAAACAACTCGCTTTCCGCGGACGAACGGTCGATCCTGCTCGTGAAAAATCACGATACCACTGAAAATTCCTCTTGGAACCTCAATGCGCGCATAAGCTGTGGATTTTCGTTCCAGGCAGACGCGTTCCGCGGGCACGGCTTCAATCTCCTCGTCACTGCGTTCCTGCGGGGCTTTCAGCTCGCGCTATTCCCGCAGGAGTCGCTGCCTTCCACTGCCATTCAGTAACGATTAAAAAAAACGGTCCCATCCCTGCAAATGTGTACATATTAGCGTCGACATTTATAGAGGAGGAAACTTTCTTAGGATGTTACGCCTACTCGTCGCAAACACCTTTGGGTCTCACAGATGCCACTAAAACGTGTTGAATTGACCACGTGGTTTAGAAGCGAATCTGAGGATTCGTTTTACTTTTTGAGATTTTCAATCTATAAAAGTAGGACTTTTTCAATGGTTTCAAAAAAACACACGGCGTGATCTCGACTCGCTCGTTTTTCCACTAGTGAAAGTTTTTGCTTCCTTTCAACAACATCCGCTAACCTAGCCATTTATTTAAAAAATCTTCTGCATCCCTTGGCTTTTTAAAATAATAAAATTGAATGTCTTTTTTCTTATCAATTTTATTTAGCAAATCCGGAATTTTCTTTCTTCGAAAATTCCATACCCATTTAATAAATTCAAAATCAATTTTTTCTTCACAATCCTCGCCCATATCCGGTCGGGTTTTCTTGTTATACATGATCCTTCTTTTTAGCACACGGTATACACACAGTAAAGGGACATAATCAAATAGAATAACGGTATCGGCTCTTTCAAGACGTATATCCATTGTTGACCCGTAGTTACCATCGATTATCCATTCATCTTGTTGCAATTTGTTTAACTAATTCGTTGTACCAATCTTCCTTTTCCGGCATCGTCCAACCAGGTTTCCAATACAAACGATCCAAGTGGACAAGTGGCAACCCGGTTTTCTTTGCTAATTTTGTTGAAAATGTCGACTTACCTGACCCCCCTGATCCAAGAACAAGCACTCGTTTCACTTTCGATCTCCTCCCAACTTTAATCCATAAGTACCCATCCTCCACAACTTTTCCATTGGACCATAATTATATTTCCCAAACCAAAATTCCGCTAAAATCACAAGAATAATATAAATGCCAACTGCTAGCCAAGAACTCGTTGTTAAACTCATTTTCCCATATAAATCGAGTCCATAATGATAAAAAATAAGCGTTCCAATGATCGACTCTAATAAGTAGATGGTCATTGACATTCTCCCTGCCAAAGCGAGTGGATGAATCCATTTCTGAATCCATTTTCGACTGAATAAAAGGACTCCAAAAGAAGCATAAAAGACAGCAAGCAATGGTCCTCCAAAGGAATCTTGAATGTATGTATATTGATAATGTGGATGAAATAGGAATGGAATGATTTTAAAAAGGGTGCCTAGAAATAAGGCTAACAAACCTATTGAAATAAACCATTTTTTTAACCTTTCTATGTTCTCAACAACTCGAAGCTTTGATGCACCAGCTCCAATGGCCATCATTGGCCAAATCGATAAGACAATCATTGGCCAATTTGAAAGATTGTTCACTAAATACCAATCATGAAATCTTTGTTTGAAAATCTCGATAAACGACCCTTCCGAATATGAAGCGATCGCATCTTGCAAACCTTGAATATCTGTCCAATAAGTTGTATCGCCCGTATGTGACATAGCCATTAAAGTAGTAAAAATAGATAAAAACAATGTAGGAATAATAAAAAATGAACTACCTAATAACAACAATGTTTTTCCAGTCATTCGCATAAATATTAGCAGTAAGAATCCAACCATCGCATAGGTTATTAAAATATCGCCTGACCAAATCACAAATGCATGCATGATTCCGATAATCAGTAATACCAGGAATCGTTTCATGGCCAACTTGTAAAAGTTTTCTCCTTTTTCACTTGCCCTTCTTTGTTGGATTCCTAAACCATAGCCAAATAGCATCGCAAATAAAGGATAGACACTTGCTTGAAAAAAGAAATCAATGATTCGATAAGTAGTTTGTTCTTTTCCTTCTCCCCACCATTGATAAGGGTCGTAATAAAAATAAGGAGAATGGAATGAAATCATGTTTACTAAAAATATTCCTATAAGAGCAAGACCTCTTAATGCGTCAATTGAAATAATTCTTTCTTTCCCTGCGATCGGTTGCATCGAAAATAGGATCCTCCTTGTCCTTTACTTCTTGCTTTGTTGCAGTAAATACGCTTTTTTTAGCTTCGTTTTAAACCGATGAAGTGTAAAGTGGATCGTCGGAACGAGACTGTAAGAATTAGGCTATGCTCTTTCAATAATTTTTTGGAAAACTTAACTACTCTTTGCTTCCACTATTTATTATTTTACATTTTTTTTGTTAATCTAGCGAATGAATCACGCTCTTGTTTGAACCACATATAGTAATAATCAGAATAATAAAGGTGGGAGTAGAATTGCCAGCTTTTGTCGGAATGGTTCAAGTTATAAATGTCTCTTCAAGCGCTATTTTCCATATCGGTGATTTATTCCAAGCATCCCCTATTTCAACGACAAAAACATATTCAGGTGCCGGATCGTTTAATACTGGCTATGGTCTCTCAGTATATAATGGCCAATCAAATACAAATACTTTTGACTCTGATGTCTCTGATCAACCCGTCGCCTTTACTCTTTAGGGAGGTCTATCTATGAATATTCATGTTACACAATCTTTCTTTATACGAACGATCAAGGTAGGAAGTATTTCAAATTCAGCAGTCTTACAAATAGGAACCGACTGGATCGATTCAATCCTCTTCTTCTTTAGCGAACTCTGGAAAATATAAAGGACCCGCTCCTCAAATCGTTCCTAAAAGCAAAACCCCTTAGACAAACAGATTTTGAGAGGTGATTCTGTTGGATTCGTTAGTTTCTTACATTGAAACGATGCATGCTCAACTCTATAAACAACGCAAGAAATTAAAAGAATTAACATTAGAAGTAGAAGAAATGAAACGGTCAATCGAGGAACTTCAAAAGAAACCCGCAATGTCCGCAGAAAAAATTGAATACAAGTTTGATCAATTGAAAATTGAAACGCTCGAAGGAACTTTAAATATCGGCTGGTCTCCAGGTGCCGTTTCAATGGACGATGACCTCGGTATTCCCGTAGGTGAAAAAGTGATTACTTCTTCACCTCCCAATCAATGGCAAATGAGAGCCGATCAATACCTTGATCAACATTGGGATCATCTTATGAGCACACGTGAACAAACGACAGGTATGACTTGTGATTCTGAAGTTTCAGACTGGATGAAAAACGAAATACGTTGTCACATTCATGATCGAATCCCTTTTCTTCTTGAAACGAATCCAGAATATCGCAATCCCGATAAAGAAGAAGCGTTTTCGCAACACTTGCAACACGAAATCCATCACCTTTTTGACCTTTATATGACTCAAATTCCACCCACATCAAATAAAGGAGAATCATCATGAACTTATCCGTAGAAAATAAAGAGTTTTATGTTGAAAAGATACAAATCCTTGGAATATCGGCTTCTTCGCTCTGTCTAATAGGAGATACGCAATTTGTTCGCTTGTCTTCATCATTTGATACCCCTCCAGAATCGGTTGTTTATGGACCATTAGTACCTTTATCTCCAAAAGGTTAACCATGAGTCACCGTACAAGTGTTGTCGACTCTATTCGCGTTATTGCCATTATTTTTGGTTCGATATTTGAAATTGGGGATATGGATTCACTTCATGCACAGTCAAACATTTTAGCCGTTCAGAGAGAAAGAGAACGATTCCTGGGGGAAGAACCTCCAGCCTTTAACCTTCCTCCTTTCAAATACGAAACAATCATTTTCCCTTCTATTCCCGTTCATACACACTTTTCTAACCCTACACCGTTTATTAAAGTGGGGGATTTGAATGTGATAGCAGCCTCAGTATCGTCCTCTTTAATTATCGGCCATATTAACGATATTTCTTTAGAGTCACAAGTTCGTCATATTCGACATTATAAAGATAAGAAATAATGTTATTCAGGAGGAAATAGAATGCCTTGTCTCGTTGGACCCGTACAGGTTTTAAATGTTACTGGGGGGGTAGTTCAATTTGGTGATACTGCCATTATTTCACCAAAATCAAGTTCAAAGACAAATGGAGGGGCGGGTGGATTTAATACAGGGCCTTTTTTGTTAACTTATACCGCTCTAAACCTCAACACCACTGTCGATTGCAATGCCATTGATCAGCCTATAATAGGGAACAATTAAAAGACCGACTCCGCACAAAATTGCAGGAGTCGGTCTTTTGTTTTTACATCTTCAACAAGTGTCCCCCGTCTAAGAAAAACAAATACTTTTCTTTTACAGAAACTTTGAATATTTGTTCAAGCGCTTGACTATACAGATCCATTTGGACACGATACCGTCTTGCTAGAACAGGCTGACCTTCTTCGAATCCACCTGAAAAACGATCATGAATTCGATCGGTTTTATAATCCAATAGTACGGTTCCTTTTTCATCCGAAAAGACACAGTCTATAATCCCTTGAATAAGAATAGGTTCCAAAGATTCCTCCTCATTATTTGCCATATTTAACTCTTCCACGGGAATTGCAAGACTGAATGGGACCTCTCGCTGCACTATTTCAGCCTTTAAGACTCGATGGCCAATTTCAGATTGAAAGAAAGCAAGGATCTGATCGATTTGTATACTTTCTTTTTGTTCAATCGTAAGCAACTCTTTCTTTAGCATTTCATCGAGTAAAGCTTCCATTGAATCTTTTGTAGGCTCTGCCTCTAATGATACATGCTGCATGACTAAATGAAGGGCAGTCCCTCTTTCAGCAGGCGTCATTGATTTTTCTCTCATAAAACGTGGACGGTCGAAAATCGGTTTTTGAATCGATGGGATCGGTGATGCTGTCCCTTCTTCTCCAGATCCTTCAAACCATTTTTTTAATTCTGAAACAGACTGTTTTGATCGTCTTTCTGTCGCTTTTTGATAAGGATACACCCATGCTAAACGTTTTTGAATTTCATCGAAATAAACTGATTTCTGCGGGACATTTACTCCCTCTTGTATACTTTGTTTCCAATCTAATACTTCTTCAGCTAATTCTACGGGTTCTTCCCAAAGTTCATTCTTATGAATCAGATGAAGAGCCCACTTTGAAGGATGGCCGAATAACTCCTTTAAAGGTTGTTCACCTGCATTTTGATTTAGAACTGTATGAATGTTGTCATGACGTAATAAAGCAGGTCCAATCCAATCTAAATAAGAACGGGCTTGAACACGATCATAGTCTTTTAACAACTGGGTCGAAAGATTACTGCTTTTCTTCCATTTTTCAAGTTTGTTCTCCAGTCCTTTAACAGAACTCACTAAATATAACTTTTCTTTCGCTCGAGTAAGGGCAACGTAAAGGACTCTCATTTCTTCTGCAATGAGTTCGAGTTTCTTCTTTCTTTTCATCGCAAGTTGAGGCAAAGAGGGATAAGAGATTCGTTTCTCAATATTGGTGTATTTAACGGCAATTCCACTATCTTTATCAAGCATGAACGCTTTATTCAAATCCATCATGTTAAAATTTCGTGAGATACCCGCAACAAATACGACGGGAAACTCTAAACCCTTACTAGAATGGACAGTCATCATCCGCACAACATCTTCTTGCTCACTTAACGTTCTTGCTGCGCCTAGATCATCTCCACGTTCTCTCATTCTTTCTACAAATCTTAAAAAGCGAAATAATCCTCTAAAGGAAGTGGCTTCGTATTGACGTGCCCGATCGTAAAGTGCACGTAAATTTGCTTGACGTTGTTTCCCGCCAGGTAATCCACCGATAAAGTCATAAAATTTTGTATCACGATAAAGCTGCCAAATTAATTCAGCTAGAGAACCTTGTCTAGCTAAAGATCTCCACTTCGATAGTTGATTCACAAAAGAAGTTACTTTCTGATAAAGGACCTCTTGACTCGATGCTGAAATGAGGTATTCTTGCATCGCTTCATAAAATTGACCTGATTTAGAGGCAATTCGAATTTGAGCTAATTCTTCTTCAGTTAAGCCTACAATCGGTGAACGTAAAACCGAAGCAAGCGGAATATCTTGAAGCGGATTATCGATCACGTTTAGTAATGAAAGCATGATCGCAATTTCTGTTGCTTCAAAATAGCCAGTGGAGATGTTTGCATAAATTGGAATTCCCGCTCGTTTGAATTCTTCCATAATTTCAGGTGCCCAAGTCATCGATCTTAATAGAATGACGATATCCTTATACTGGATTGGACGAGATGTTTGAGTTTTCGGATCATAAACCGGCTTCCTGGAATCAATTATTTCTCGAATCGTTCTTGCCATTTGTCTCGATTCGACAATTGACTGTGCTAAGTCTTCTTTATTAAAGCCCTGATCCATTTCTTCTTCACTATCCACCTTAGACTCTTCTTCCAAATCGATTAACATCCACTCAACAGGATAATCCTCAACGGGATAGGAAGCACCTTTTACGAGTTCTGCCTGCTGATCGTATTCCATTTCACCTACATTTGTGCCCATTATTTGTTTGAAAAGGAAATTGGTCGCATCTAGTATTTCTGAACGACTTCGGAAATTCTTTGATAAATCAATTTTCATTCCTGTTTGATCAGCGTCGTTGGTAAAATTTCGATATTTTTTCAAAAATAAATTAGGCTCAGCAAGGCGAAAGCGATAAATGGATTGCTTAACATCTCCAACCATAAACAGATTGCCATTTTCTCCTTCACCTACAGTGACCAATTGAATAATCGATTCTTGAACCATATTCGTATCTTGGTATTCATCGACTAAAACCTCTTTAAACGTTCGTTGATAATCAAGAGCTGCTTCCGAGGGAATCCATACGCCATCCTCCTTATGGCCAATTGAAAGAACCTCTAAACAATAATGTTCTAAATCTGAAAAGTCAGCCAGACCTTTTTCTTCTTTAACTTTTTTATAATTTTGACCAAATTCTTTCACAAGTTTGATGAGTGTGACAATCACTGGTTTCATTTCGATCATGTCTTTTAAATATTTTGAAGGGGAGTGGGAAAAATACTCTTCCTTAATGGCTTCTAGCATTTTCTTGCCTTCGTCTCGTCTATCTTTTGACTCATCAACAATTTCTTTATCGTACTGCTCACCTTTTACTGCTTTTAAATTCATGAACTTATATGACTGCATTTCTTTGTAGAGCATTTCCCATGAAAATGAAAAGCTTTCTAATATTCGATCAATGATTTCCAGGTCATTCGCATAAGTTGCTGCCCGTGGTATTGGACCACCTGGAATGAGTGTTAAGTCATAAGCTTCCTCAAATCGATTTTTCACTTGTTCAAGCGTTAGACGAATATCAAACAAAAGCGGCCCCATAAAATCAAGCTCTTCAATTTGAGCTTCCTCATTTACTTCATAAGTTTGAATAAGATCATCCAGCCATGCATCTGGATTTGGATGTGAGCGAGAAAAATCATGAAGTTTTCGAATCATGTCTTGGAGAGCAATATCACTTCGATCAGTCGAGAACGTGTCTACTAAACGATAAAATTCTTCATTCGAGTCAATTCCGTATTGTTCTTCAAATAGCTCGTCTAATACCTCATCTCGTATTAATTCCGCTTCTGTTTCATTGGCTAGTCGAAAACTAGGATCCATATTAATTCGGTAATAATACTTTCGAATCACATCAAGACAAAAGGAATGAAGCGTTGAAATCGAAGCTCGATTTAACAAATTTAACTGTTTTCTTAAGTGAGAAGATTCTGGGTGAAGATCGATTTCTTTCTCTAAAGCAAGTGAAATTCGATGTCGCATCTCTGCGGCTGATGCGTTTGTAAACGTCACAATTAACATTTCATCAACATTCATTGGGTCTACATCGTCAAGGATCTTGCGGATGATTCGTTCGACAAGAACAGCTGTCTTCCCAGAGCCAGCTGCGGCGGCAACTAAAATATCACTGCCTGATGCCACAATAGCTTTCCATTGATCATCAGTCCAAGTACTGCCTTCTGGTTTGATTGGATATTTATCGTCAATCATTTTCATTCAACTCCGTTCGAATAGCATCTATCGCCTCTTCAGGTTTAAACGCATGCATAAATCGATATTCATTCGTTTCTAATGAAGGATCGAATTGACATACGGTTCGGTACGAACAAAATGTACAGGGAACTTTATCCTTCAATTTGTAAGGATCAATTTGAACGTCTCCATTCGCTATTTTGTCTCCAGATTGCTTATACATTTTTCGAACGTAGTGGCGCATTGATTCAAACTCTTCTTTCGATGCCACTTTTGAGCGTGCCGTTAATGATCCGTCTTTCTTTAAACCTGCTGAAACGATATTGGAATTCCCATTTTCTAAGGAATGATCCATTAATTGAACGACTTCCGTATCATCTAATATAAGACCTTTCATTTTAAAGCTTTTCATAATGGCTTCTTCTATTTCTTCCATCGTTAGGATCTTTTTACTGTTGATTACCGGGTTGTGCACATGAAAATAAAGGACTCCAGCAGGTACTGCTTCTTTCCCGGTTAATTTCTTCGAGTTTGAGATCACGACATCTAAATACGTAAGCATTTGCAGAGCAAGTCCATAATAGACTTCTGACAAATCAAGATCACGAGGACTTGATTTATAATCGACGACTCGAAGGAAAACATCGCTACCTTGATCGGCTTCATCGACTCGGTCAATTCTTCCTGCTAGCTCCATAGTCATGCCATTTTTTAAAGAGAAAGTAAACGGATGTAGTTTTTCTTTTGGCCCAAATCCAAGTTCAAGTCCAACTGGAACAAATCCACTTGCACGAGCTTGCCTACTTAAAATAATGGATGTTCGGCCAATTATTTGTTCAAGTTTTCTTTTAATATATAGATGACGATTTGAGCTTAATAAGATTTGATTTTGTAAGAGTGGTGATAAATATTCAACCGCTTCATGTGCCAGTTTTAAGCATTGATCAGAGTCGAGTTGAGCCCATTCCCAGCCTCTTTTGATGACTTCTTCAAACATCCATTTTAATGCTGAATGAAAAAGATCTCCAATATCCGGGGCAGCCAGCCTAAAAACTTTTCTTTCTTTTAGTTTTAATCCATGACTCGCAAAATGGGAAAATGCACAGCTATGGAATTTTTCCATTCTCGAAACGGATGCAACGATATTTTCACCATAAAGTTCTTTCGTCGTCTCATTTAATAATGGTTTTGTCTGATTCGCATAAAATAAACTAGACAACACAAGAGATGCTGGTTCCTTCCATTTTTCATTATTCATGTAGTAATGATAGGCGTCCCACCATATGTCATAAATTGGATATTCTCGTATTTTCATTTGCAATTGGAACGTTAAGAAAGCAAGTGTTGGTTCGGGATGACTTATAAATGAAAGTTGATCTTTTTCTTCAAGTTCAGAAGCATCGACTGGGATCATTGTTCGCTTTGCGTTCGGAAACATATCACCAAGACGTTTTACATACGGAGAAGGAATGAGCGTCTTTCCATCTTCATTTGCTACGGGATAAGTGACGTACAATCGTTCCGATGGCGTGGTAAAAGCTTTATATGCGATAAAGTCTTCATCTTGGAGCCTTTTCTTTGCAGATGGCGCTAAAGTTACTCCCTTACTGAGTAAAATTTCTCGATCTGAATCAGCTAATATCCCATCTTCTTTCATTTTTAAAGGAAGAACCTGATCATTTACTCCGATTACAAATGCTGCTTTTACAGATGAAAGTCGTGAAAGTTCCAAATTCGCGACAAATACTTGATCAATAGCCGGAGGGACGAGCGAGAATTTCATGGCTTCCATGCCCGATTCTAACAATACAATGGCTTCATTTAATGTAATGGGTTCATCATCCAGCATTTCAACGAATTGATCTAATAATGTGATCATTGCATCCCATGCTTGTCCGTGTTCCCTGGCTATGATAAGCTCACCACGTTCTTCCGCTTCTTGCTGAAGGATCTCTAATTTTTGTGGCACTTGTAAATTTTCCATATATAAATAGATCGCTTCTGCAATCTCTCTACCTGTCGTTGCTCGTTTACATTTCTTTTCCAAACTACTTAGCGGCTCAACCACCATTGTTCTTAATCGATCTAATTCTTCTTCTACCTCGATTTCTTTACTCGTTTTAATCGTTTGAGAAAATTCCAGTCCACGAATTCTTCGATATTCCCAACGGTCTTTCCTTGTCCATTTATCACCTTTAATCCCATACGCAAGAACATAATTTTCTAAACGATCCATTTGCTCACGTAAATAAGACTTTCTTACTCCGATTGGAAAGAATAAATCCGTTTTCACCGCACGGAAAACAGATTCATAACGCCAATTAAGCGAAAGGATATCAAGGCTTGAACGAATAAACTCGATTAATGGATGATGAACCATCGACCTTTTTTGATCAATAAAATAAGGAATCTGATAATCATAGAAAATGGTTTCAAGGAGTTCTTGATAGTCAGGCCCGTTCCTTACAAGAATCGCAATATCTTTATACCGATATCCTTTATCTCTCGTTAAATAACGAATTTCACGAGCTATCCCTTCGATTTCAGCACGGCGATTACCTGCTTCAAATAATTGAATATCAGTATCTTTTTTGTACATACGAGCTGGACGTTTTTCAAATTGCTCTTCTAAAAATGCTAAACTATCGGATTGGTGCCGATAATTCCGCTCCATCTTCTTGTCATCTTCAATGGTTACACCATTTTGAGAAGCTAATTCATAAATCGTCGCATACGTTTCTCCACTCATCCGAAAATGTTCTAATTCGTCTGGATGTTGATTTCGATAAGCCTGTTCAAGTGTTAATGTAATCGTTACTCTTCTACAAGTCTTCATCAGTTGAAGTAGAATCTCATATTCTTGAGGCGTAAATCCGTAAAATCCATCTACAAAAATTTCAGCATGCTTTACCCATGATGATTGTTTAATCCCTTCAGAAAGCAAACGGAAATAATCTTCAGAATCAATATATTTATGTATGAGCGCATACTCAAAATCACTATAGATCATTTGCAAATCGTGCATTTTGTCAGCTAGTGCTTTGTTTGAATGGTCGTTATTTTCAAATGTTTCTCCTTGTTCCTTTAACTCTTCCGGCGTGAGACAATACCGTTTAAATTCTTTCATCATCGATTCAACATGCTGAACAAAGCCTATTTTATCTGATGCCTTTGAAAAGATACGGAGATCTTCTTTGCGTTCTTCGATGATTTTTCGAATGAGCATACTCAGACCTGTATCATTTAAATGATAGCGGCTAATCCCACCCGTCTCTTGTAAAACACGCAAAGCTAGTCTTGTAAAACTATATACTTGAGCTCGAACCATTCCAACAGGTCCCCCACTTGAAATAAGCGTATACTCGGACAAAAAAGTCATTTGATCCGGAACCACATACACAATAGGTGGTCCGTTCGGATCCTCTGACAACGAATGTTTAATTTCATTTAACACGCTCTCCGTTTTTCCACTTCCAGAGCGCCCAAGCAAAAATCGTAGTGACATGACGACACCCCTCTCTATCTCTATTTTAACATGAAAAGCGGAGAACACATGTTCATACTCTACTGATTAAAAGAAGTAGATGCTATTTAATCACAAGATTACGAACAAGATAATCCACTATTAAGACATAGTTCCTACGACTGTATCCTTCCGTTTTTAAAAACGCATAGTTTAAAGATTTCTATCAAAAAACATTGTATTACTTTCGATAAATAGGTTATTATTTGTTATCTATCGTCTCCTCCTTCTTTTTAGATCAGCAATTATATTTAAAATCATCCCTTCTTTTTTCCATTAATTGACCCTATTAAGGCTCAAAAACGCTTTCCTTATTACAGGAAAGCGCTCGAAAATGGAACTAATTCTATTGTGGTTTCAACATTATTTACCTGACATCGAAGATATATATTTTTTAACTACTTCATAAACATATTTCTGACATGCCTCTGCTGTATTTGGGTTGTATTTACCACCGTTCACTTTATTATTAGATAATACTCTAATCCCTAAGAATGGCACATCATAAGCTTTGGCAATTTGTGCCGCTGAGGCACCTTCCATTTCTTCTACAGATGTACCATACTTAGTATGGAACCATTTAATTCTATCCACTTCATTATTCCAAACGTCTGCAGAACCTATCGTTCCCTCGACAATTTTACCCTTCTTGTATTTATCTTTAACTGCATTAGCCGCTTCGAGTAAATCTTGATCTCCTTCATAGAAACGGGGTTTTGCAGCGTTAGGATCTTCTCCAGCACTACCTTCAGAAGCCATTAAGTCCATCGGTTTCCATTTTGTTGGATCTATTCCTTCGTTTTCAGCCTTATTTACTGTTTTTAATGAACCTATATTTGTCGTTCTTTTTCCTAATACAATATCAAAAACGTTTAAATTTGGATCATGACCTCCAGATGTTCCTTGGTTGATTATTGCTATAGGGTTATATCTTTCAATCGCTACTGCTGTAGCGGCTGCTGTATTTTCCATTCCTTTCCCTGTTTTTGCAACTATTACAGGATAGTTATCTAGAGTTCCTATGTAAAATACAAAATTACCTGATTTCTCTTCTTTAACATTCTTAAGCTTTTGGGCGAATTTTTCCGCTTCTATCGGCATTGGACCTTGAACCATAATAGGCTTTTGAACATTTTCTTGTGCAGTCGCATTTTTTGAAGTAGAACTACAACCTACTACTACCGATAAGGCCAGTGCAGTTATCAATCCTAATAGAGTGTATTGTTTTAACCTGTTGTTTTTCATATCTAATCTCTCCTTCATACTTTTAATCATTTATTTCCTTCATTAACTTTTGCTTCTAGTCCGTTTTCCTCCTCGTTGTTTGATATACTCGAAGATTTGGTCCAAAGAAAAAGATCTAGAAGGTAGAATGTTTTCTACCTTCTAGATCTACGAAAGTCAAAGTATATATAATGAAGCAAAAAAAAGAGAATGCCAAATTATAAAATGGTAACAGCTAAAAAAGCCGAACAAACCAATACTTTAACTCGTAGTCTAGTTCTTTCATTGGGAACCAGGTAGAGACACTCAGACCATATTACCGAGTATATACGAGTAATGATATTAAAGATTATTATGCTCATAATATAACAAATTCACAAGAGAAATTCAATCAATAAGTGAATATTAACGACTAAAAATAATTTAATGTTCGTGTTTAAATGAATAATAAACAAAATTTCGATCATTTTTAGATCAAATTTAATTAAATAGAAAATATTCTGTCATTGTCATATATCGGTTGAAATAAATCTTCATGAGTAGTCGAAACAACTGAAAAATGGTCAACATTGTGATGATTTATTATTTTTGACGAGACTCTTGCGGAAAAACGAGCGAGTCGAGACCCCGCAGGAACGCATTGACGAGTAGATTGATGCCGTGCCCGCGAACGCGTCTGCCTGTAGCGGAAAGCAACGCCTTATACTCGAATTGACGTTCCAAGAGAACTTTTTCAGTACCCTCGTGGTTTTTCACGAGGAGACTAGACTGCTCGTCCATGGAAAGTGAGTTGTTTTGCTGAATGTAGAAAAATCAACAGGATCAATTCATAAAGCCTAATAAAAAAATACGCACTCATTCTATTAATCTCAGACGAGCACGTTCGTTACACCCCTCTTTGCTAATTCCGATTTGAGTGAATAAATCTTCAAGTCTTACTTTAACCATCATTTCGAATCCTCACCCTTTTATCATTTTATTGAGAAGGTTAACAAAATGGATTTTCTTTGTTAATCTTAACTTGGATGAATATTCTAAAAAATTTTTAAACTTTGCTTATAATGTCCTACATAATTAGAAAGAAGGTTGAATCGGTTGACCATTTACTTGAACGAATTAAAACAAATATTAGATGAAGAACGAGTAACGATTAATGAAACAGTTCTCGATCAGCATAGTCATGACGAATCTTATCACACACCTCACCTTCCCGATATCGTTATTTTCCCAGAAAACGCTGATGAAATAAGCCGTGTACTTCAGTTTGCAAACGACCGAAATATTCCAGTTATTCCGTTTGGATTAGGATCTAGCTTAGAAGGTCAAGTCGTGCCGCACCTCGGTGGCATTTCCATCGATCTTTCCCTTATGAACAGAGTTTTAGAAATAAAAGAAGAAGACTTTCTTGTTAAAGTTCAACCTGGAGTGACCCGATCACAATTGAATAAAGAATTAAAGAAATATGGACTGTTTTTCTCAGTCGATCCTGGGGCAGATGCCACATTAGGGGGGATGGCCGCTACTAATGCGAGCGGGACAACTTCTGTAAGATATGGAATCATGCGTGATCAGGTGAGGGATCTTGAAGTTGTTTTAGCGAATGGAGAGATCATACATACTGGGGGACTTGCCAGCAAATCTTCATCAGGACTGCACTTAAATGGACTTTTCGTCGGTTCTGAAGGAACACTTGGCGTATTTACAGAGTTAACGTTGAAAGTATACGGAATTCCCGAAGTGACAATGGCAGGGAGAGCTTCTTTCCCCTCAGTTGAAAAAGCAGTGGAAGCGGTTAATGGGATCTTATTAGCCGGGATTCCCATCGCACGAATGGAGTTGCTCGATTCGACTTCAATCCAACAAGTCAATCACTACATGGGAGCTGCTTATGAAGAAAAAGCTACACTATTTTTGGAGTTTCATGGTAATCAAGCTGGACTCAATCAAGACGTTCAGTTTGCAAAAGAGATTGTAAAAGATTTAGGCTGCGAGGATATTCAGTTTGAAACCGATTCAAAAGTACGAAATGAATTATGGGAAGCTCGACATAATCTTGCTTATGCTTTTATCCACAGTTCCCCAGGTAAAAAACTAATGGTAACAGACGTAAGTGTTCCTCTTCATGAACTTACGAATGCGATACTAGATACAAGAGCAAAAATTGACCAAACGGATGTCGATGGTGCGATCCTCGGTCATGTCGGTGATGGAAACTATCATGTTTTATTTATGCTTGATTTAAACAATCCTAATGAAGTAGCAGTGGCCATTAAGCTCAATGAAGAAATTGTAGAATATGCACTATCACGTGGTGGCACGTGTACGGGTGAGCATGGAGTGGGCATCGGTAAAATGAAATATCAACGCAGAGAACATGGCAATGCTTACGATGTGATGACCACGATCAAAAAAGCACTCGATCCTAACGGAATAATGAATCCAGGAAAGATATTTCCAGTTGAGTAATGAGATAATTGATTTCATTCAGCCATTGTTAAACTTTATCTGAAGCTAATGATCGTGTTGGGAAATTGATAGTGACCACACGAACTTAATGATAATCGATAAAAGAAAAAAGCATTCGGAAAATCAGAAGATTTTCCGAATGCTTTTTTTAAATTTTTCTTATTTTTTTATCGACTTTTAAGAGAGCATCTTTTCACTTCAATCTTGATAGGCTTCTAGAAATACCGTCGCACCCATTCCCCCACCGACACAGAGTGAAGCAATGCCTTTTTGTTTGTTTCTTCTCTTTAATTCATGAATCAAGGAAACAACTATTCTTGTTCCTGTACAACCGACTGGATGCCCTAAACTAATGCCGCTTCCATTCACGTTTACAATCTCTCTATTTAAGCCTAGTTCTTTTTCAACGGCTAAATATTGAGCAGCAAATGCTTCATTGATTTCTAGCAATTCTGCATCATTCATACTCCAATCTACTTTCTCTAGACCTTTTTTAATCGATGGTACTGGACCTCTACCCATAATTTTTGGATCCACTCCAGAAACGGAAAAGCCTACTATTTTTGCAAGTGGTCTCAATCCCCTTCTCTCCGCTTCTTCCTCAGACATAAGAAGTACGGCAGCTGCACCATCATTTAAACTAGATGAGTTTCCGGCAGTAACCGTTCCTTCATCGCGAAATGCGGGTTTGAGGCTCGATAACTTTTCTTTGTTCAAGTTTTCTCTCGGTCCTTCATCTGTATCAAAAATCGTCTCCCCTTTTCGTGTTTTCACTTTAATCGGGACAATCTGACTCTTGAAATACCCTTCCTTAATCGCATGGACTGCCTTTTCATGGCTTGCTAATGCGATTTCGTCTTGTTCTTCCCGACTAATGTGATGAAGATCAGCAAGGTTTTCAGCCGTCTCTCCCATCATAATATGATGAATCGGATCTTCAAGCGCTTCCCATACTGAGTCTCGGATTTCTCCATGTTGTAATCGTTGACCAAATCGATGACTTTTTAATATGTATGGACTGCTGCTCATCGCTTCAACTCCCCCAGCCAAAACGATTTCTGACAATCCCGTTTGGATTTGCATGGCGCCAGAGATAATTGCCTGTATCCCACTTGCACACTGCCTTTGAACTGTATATCCTGTTGTGGTATCAGAAAATCCAGCTAATAATGCCGCTGTTCTCGCTGTATTTGGTTGATCTGTTCTTTGAATGCAATGTCCAAGGATCACTTCGTCAATTTCATCTTCTTTTATACCACTATCTTCTGCAACTTTTTTCATGACAGGAACAATTAATTCGGTAGGTAATAACTCTTTAAACATTCCTCCAAATGTACCAATTGGCGTGCGGAAGGCGGATGTAATTACAACTGATTTCATTTATTCTCTCTCCTTATCCAGTTCATCATCTTCTATATCCTTAGAAAGGATAACACAATCTTTTTACTTTTCTTCTTTATTCGACATTTATATCTTTAATTCCTTCCCCGCACATCCATGATTATTTATCTGATTTTTTCACTTTTCACAATAGTTCTTTACATTCTTTCTTAGTAATCCACGACTGGATTCAAATCGGACGAGTGTGAACTTTTATAATATGGACTTGGCAATACTAGACCAAATGATGATGGTCCCGTAGGCGTGGTGTGCCAGGGATTTATGTGAACAAAAGTCAATTGGATCAAAGAAGTGGAAGCGACACGTTCTGCGTCTAGTGAAAACCAAAGGATCATAGTCTAAATACGCAATTTCATGTTGCAACGACTGCTCTAAAACATCCTGTGTCCGGAAGTAGTTGGCGCTTGGAGGCTAGATCCAACTAGTGAGATGAAAACATTCATACTTTTTTATCTTACTAAAAATGCCATGAACGCTGAGTTCATGGCATATCAAAATTGTATATTTTCTTATCTTTTTTTAAAAGGATCTTTTAACGTAGAAATTTAGTGTCCCATTCTTTTAATGGCCAATAACGAAGATCCACATTTCCAACGATGGTGTCTTCATCCACAAAACCGAAATAACGGCTATCCATACTTACTCTGCGGTTATCTCCAAGCACAAATATTTTCCCTTTAGGTACTGTAGTCGCTGGAAAGTCTCCCGTCAGCTTTTCTCCATCGGGAAGCTGGTCTTTATACTTCTTTAAATATGGCTCCTTTTGTGCTTTTCCATTTACATAAAGAACATCATTGCTATATTTAACCGTATCACCAGGCAATCCAATGACACGTTTTACATAGTCTTCTTTTTTGTTGGCATGGAAAACAATAACGTCAAATCGATCAAGAGAACCCATTTCATACCCGATTTTATTCACGACTAATTTATTTCCATCTTGCAGCGTTGGCATCATCGATTCTCCAGATACCACATAGTTGGAAAATAAAAAGGTTCTAATTACAACAAAGAGAATAACTCCAATTCCTAATGCTTTTAGCCATTCTAATCCTTCACGTTTTGTATTTGCTTTCAATCGATGGTCCCCCTCGTTCTGTTCGTTTTTACTTTTTTACTGTCTTTTATTTTAGGATTCATTCTTTTTTCAATTTGTTTTCCCGCCAACCAAAGTAAAAAAATGACAATCAAAACAACAATCGTTTTTTTCGGTTGATGAAGTAAGGCTGGAATGTCATGTCCGATATAACTAATGGTGAAAATCATAACAAGCTTCCCTGTCAACACGGCTAAAGCATATTGAACGAAGCTTAGTTTCGATAGACCCGCTACAACATTTACCACTGCAGAAGGCGTAAATGGAAAACACAATAATAAGAATAGCGGTCCAAATCCGTGTCGATCAACCCATTCTAATAATCGTTTCACTTGGCGATTTTTTCGTATAAAGAGAAAGAACCTCTTGTTTCCAAAACGGCGAACTAACGTAAAAACAAGCAAAGCTCCTAAAACGGTTCCAACCCAAGAAATTAAGAAGCCAACCCAAAACCCAAATGCATTTGTATTTGCTAACACAAAAATAAAAATGGGTAGAATAGGCAAAAATGATTCTAATAAGGTCATTAATAATCCCGGAATCACACCAAATGAGCGATAGTGTTCCACTAAGTTCATAAAATTGTCCAACGTTAGCCAAGCTCTTATCGTCTCAAAATTCATTTGCATCGTCTTCCCCTTAAGCAGTATCTGCTTATACGTTTGGTGAATAGCTTTCATTTGAAGTATATCATACTATGCCCTAAAGACAGGATCATTTGAGGTATCAAATCTATTCTATCTTCTCAGTTTTCACAAAAATTCTTTAGATAGACAAGAATTATCCCTTTTTTTATGAAAGCACGGAAAAAGGATATTGCAATTAATGAAAAAAAGTCGTAAAATCATAAATAAGAACATATGTTCTATTAAAAAGTGAGGTTCATTCTATGACAAGAATTCCTGAGAATGATCGCGATATCCTAGAGCAAGCCATTTATTTACCAATGGTGCTAGCCGTGTTGAATCGAGATCGACAATTAATTGAAAATAATCCTTTCAAGCTTCCTAAGCCCTATCTAGAGTGGATTGAAGAAACGATGCAAGTCATACAGAAGGAATTATCTGAAGTCAAGCGCTATTTGAAGATCAATAAAATGAAAGTAGAAAAAATGGAGTCAGACGATGCTTTTACAATGTATATGTTTCTTTATAAAGGCTATGAAGAACACCACAACTATTTCAATCCCCGCTTACGAAATCGCTCTGAAGAATTACTGAGATATTATCTATATCAGCGCTTAACTCAAAAAACCTCCAAAACAACTTAGTGGATAAATGCAAAAAAAATAGCATGAATGCTCACGCTATTCTCGTACGGACTGGACTAAATCAAAACGACCAGTATTTTTTCCTGTATCAATGAAGTCTTTGTTTCTTTCATGAACAATAAAAGACCTTTTTTTGGTTCCATCAATTTGTTGTGAAAATTTAAATCTTAACATGGATGTTCTCATCATTTGTGACTCAAAAGAATAATCAGACATGGCGATCGGTAGCTCAAGTCGATTTCGAAAAGTAACTTGGATATTATGAGAATCAATTTTATCATGTGAACTTACATGATCGTGTGACATCCATACACATTCATCCTTCAGCGGAGAGGTCGTAGGGAATAAATAAATGGACGTATGCGAATCCACAATAATAGGTGGCTTATGCGTAATTCCAGTTAGTTGACGAGTCCCCTCTTTGCGACCCTCATAAGAACTCGCGAAAGACTTACAACTATTCTTCACAATCTCTAACGGTTTCAATGTAGATATATACACGTCATCAAGCTCATAGATCTTCGTATAAATGTTCACACCTTCTTCGAACGGAAATAAACATAGTGTATATGGATTTACTTCATAATCATCCACAATAAGAATATTTTCACCCATGAGTTAACTCCCTTCAGCAACTTTATGAACAAAATAATAACATTTTTTTTCAAATAAGTCTTTATATTTTTCTAAAAATTCCAAATATTTCTTTTGCAGTCAAATAATTATCAAAACATTTGAAATTTTCTGTTGATTAATTAATTGCAATTCAATATACTTAAAAAAAGGAATAGGGGTGGTTAGAGATGAAAGAAAGAAAATCCTATACCGATATGATGAAAGCAAATTCTACAACTTGGAACCAAGCCACTGATCTAAAGATGAAAGACTTGTACATTGATATGGTCCTTAATGAAATATCGCTCACCAATCAAAAAAAGTGCCTTTTGAAAAAGATTGATGAAGCACTCGACCTCAAAGATAAAGACACATTTATTTTACTCTCTTCTGAGCTTTCATTGATTGAAACGAAATTCGGGTATTAATTAAGCTAAGTGCTTATTTCGCTCTCCGCCCTTTAAAGTCTAAATCTGGATAGATAAATCCATAACGAAATATCCTGATAAATTTCGATCCATCTTATTAAAAAACTTACCCTCATTTCTCTATACGAGAAATGAGGGTTTTTTAAAAACTTATTCTTTCGTATGCTCTAATAAGTCTAATCGTTCTAACATCGTGGGATGACTGTAGCGAAATACTTTCACGATCCAAGGAGGGTTCACTTCTGATAATCCGGTCTTTGTTAATTTTTGAAAAGCAGAGATTGCCGCCTCATGATCTTTTGTCAAAGCAATTGCATACATGTCTGCTCGTTCTTCTTGAAATCGGGAAAAACCGTTCGAAAGAGGACTTGCTGCAAACAATAAAAGAGAAGATAACAAGAAAAATAAAGGAATAAAATAAAACTGTCCTTGTCGTTTTGAGGTCGTTTCATAACGTTTCTTCAAAATTTTTGCTATCCACTTCGCTATGATCCAAAATCCAATAAAAGTCATTAAAATGGAAAGAGCAAGGCTTTGGACAACATCCTTTTGCACATAATGAGACATTTCGTGAGCCATCACAAACAAAATTTCTTCATCAGTAAGTTTATTTAGGGTTGTATCCCAGAGAACGATTCGTGAATTCCCACCAAGTCCTGTCACATAAGCATTCAATGCGTTTGTCTTACTTGACATGTCCACTTCGTAGACACGATCAGCAGGAATATGAGCACGATTTGCTAACGCCAATATTTTTGTTTCAAGTGCATGGTCCTTCAAGCGATCAAACTGATTGTATAAAGGGTCAATCACGACAGGTTGAATAAAGATCAAAAAGACAGCTAATGGAATCGATAGTCCCCACGCAGCAAGCCACCATCGTCTCGGAAATTTTTTAAACAAGATGATCAAAATTCCCATGACCACAAACATCGTTAATCCATTCACCCAAAAATCGATCCATTCGTCTTTCATCCAAGAAGATACATTTTGAGTAGAAATTCCAAACTTTCTGGAGAAGTGATAGGAAAGAATATCAAATGGTAAAAACGCAATGAATGATGTAATTAAAAAGAAAAAGAGATAAATGGAGAAACGAAGATACGTCCGTTTCGTAATCGCTCTTGCCCATTTCTCAAAGAACAACGACCAACCGCCAATTAAATAAAACAAATAAAATAGCCATTCATAGGGTGTTGACAAGAAAAACATAAAATTCCTGATATTGGAATAGTTTTCACTTAGACTCCGTTCACGTGCATTCATAAATGTACTCGGATCTGCGCTTGATCCTTTCAACTGATTCGGAATCACAGCGTTTGCCCAATGAAATAAATAGAAGTACATCAAGACCCCGAACAAAAAATAGCCCAATAATAACCAGATTGTCCTTTTTTTCGCCACTCATCCCATCCCCCTTGTTGACTATAGTGTAAGCAAAAGAAACGGATTTTAGAACTAGTAAGGGAAATCACATTCTAAAAGAAAAGTGTATAGCACGATAAAATGGCAATGGAGCCAATGACCACTATCATCACATTTGCACCTACCAGCGCTATTGTAAAAGCTGCGATTGCTCCCACCACTCCAAAACTCAAATTCCCTTCTTTTATTAGTAAGATTCCCGGAAAGATAAGAGCCCCTAAAATAGAAAATGGTACATTTTTAAGTACACCTTGTAAAAAAGGCGGAAGAATTTTTCCTTTAAAAAGAAGAAAGGGTAGCATTCTGGGGATGTAGGTTACGGCTCCCATCCCAATGATCAACCATATCATGGAGTTAGACATCCCCTTTTCCCCCTTTCTTTTTCAACCATTCGATGCCCTCTACTAAAATGGCAGATATTAATGTGGCACTTACAATTGACCAACCCGTGGAAAGAAATGCAGTGAATGTAAAAACCATGTTTAAACTTGCACCAAGCAAAGCAAGAAAGGCAACTTTCCAACTTTTCTTTAGAGACGGTGTCAGTAATCCGATAAACATGGCATAAAGGGCAACGGACATTCCATCTTGCAACACTTTGGGCAAGCTTGAGCTTAGTACATATCCTATCCCTGAACTAATGACCCAACTACCATATGCAATTGTTATAACACCTATAGCATATCCTGTAGTAACGGACCCTTTTGTTAACGCGAGAACTGAAAAAGTCTCATCCGTAATCCCGAAGGCGTATAGAGCTTTCTTCCAAGAATCATCTTCAGCTACTTTTTCATTCAGTGCTGTCGACATTAGAAAATGCCGGATATTTACGATAAACGTCGTGAATATAATCTCAAACATACTCGTACCTAAGGTAAGAAGGCTTAACGCTATGTATTGGGAAGCTCCAGCAAAGACGAATAAACTCATGAATACAGTTTCGTTAATAGATAAACCCGTTGTTTTAGATAGCAACCCGAACGTGAGTGCAATTGGAAAATAACCAATTGCAATACTCGTGCCCGCCTTGACTCCTTCTGTGAAAGACCGAGAATGATGAATCTCTTCAATTGCCTCTTCTATATGGGAACGATCCATCTTCACACCCCTTACTTCATGCGCTTGATAATGATTTTCTATTATTTTACTATAATATTTCTTTAATCGTTACCCTTTTTTTAATCTCTTTCCGTAAACTTTGTTGCTATTTATGATTCCTTAGCAAGGACTTGGACAACCTATCATTCAAGTTCTTGTTTTTATGGAATAAAGGGTATCGGTGATTTCCGTTGCAGACGGATGCTTTCCGCGTGCATGGCTTCAATCTCCTTCGACAAACAGGAAGTTTTAGCTCAGTCGTTGCAACAGGATGTTGCGTTCTTAGACTGCGATCCTTTCTCTGCGGGGCTTTCAGCTCGCGCTATTCCCACAGGAGTCGAGCGCGTGCGCTCCAATTCCGTAACGGTTTAAAAAGAACGGTCATATCCAACATCGCTTTAAAGATGATAACGAAAAATCCTTTTGTAGATTTTCTTTTATAAGCTGTGGATTTCCGTTCCAGGCAGACGCGTTCCGCGGGCACGGCTTCAATCTCCTCCGACAAACAGGAAGTTTTAGCGCAGTCGTTGCAACAGGATGTTGCGCTCTTAGACTGTGATCCTTTCGCAGCGGGGCTTTCAGCATGTGCTATTCCCGCTGGAGTCGCTGCCTTCCACTTCAATTCAGTAACGGTTTAAAAAGAACGATCAGATACAATTTCGGTTAAAAGATGAAGACCTAAATGTCACCGAGTCTAAAATACGTGTCTTAGAAGCAAATTTGAAATCTCTTTTTCATTTGCAGATTTTCAATCTTTAAAAGCTGGACTTTTTCAGTGGCCTCCATGCTATTCCCGCAGGATACGAGCGCATGCACTCCAAGCACCACGTGCAGCTAAGTAAATAAAAGACGTGCACTGAAAAACTTGAGATAAATAGCTTGTTTGTGCTTCAAATTGAAAAAACGAGCCTTCGTTCGATTTTGAACGAAAGCTCGTTTTTCCTTTATTATTTTCCTTTGAATTCAGGTTTTCTTTTTTCACTAAATGCGAGTAAAGCTTCGACTCGATCTTCTGTTGGAATGGTAATCTCATAAGCTTTTTTTTCAATTTGCAAACCGGTTTGTAGATCTGCATTCATTCCTGTCTTAACAGCGTATTTCGCTTGTTGTAAAGCAATTGGACCATTTTTCAGCATGAGCCCTGCAAAGTTAATAACTTCTTCAGTAAAGGATGCCTTTGATACACATCTAGTCAACAAACCTTCTGTGTAGGCTTCTTCAGACGTAAGTCGTTTCGCCGTCAAAATCCATTCTAATGCTTTTGCTTCACCAACAATACGTGGCAATCGTTGAGTTCCACCTGCACCTGGGATAATAGCCAAACTCGTTTCAGTAAGACCTAAAAACGTTCCTTCTATAGCGATTCTAAAATCACATGCAAGTGCAAGTTCCATTCCACCACCAAATGCGTAACCGTTTATCGCTGCAATTGTAGGTTGAGGTAGCTTTTCGATTTCATGAAATACTTCTCCGATTTTGTAAACATTCCGTTTAACCTGTTGTTGGGTTAATGTTTTGCGTTCTTTTAAATCGGCCCCTACACTAAATGCTTTTTCTCCAGCCCCTTTGAAAATAACAACACGGACATCAGGATTAATACGCAAAGAATCAACTACTTGGTGTAGCTCAGACAACATATCATAATTAAAAGCGTTCATTGCATCAGGGCGATTTAATGTCACAATTGCTAAATGTTCCTTCTGCTCAAGTAATATAAACTCCATGGTGTAGCCTCCTAGCAAATTTCGTTTCTCTATTTATTTTTTCGACAGAGGCATCTATTCTCCTCTAATTACTTCCCATTAAATTGAACTTGGCTTCTTAATGAACGTCGAAGAATTTTACCTGTTGTATTCTTTGGAAGTTCTTCTAAAAATTCAATTGAAACAGGAATTTTATATTTTGCTAGATGTTGTGAACAATAAGAGAGGACCTCATCAGTAGTGAAATGTGGATCTTTTGTCACAACAAAAGCTTGAACAGCCTCCCCTTGATTCGGGTCTGGGATCCCAACAACGGCTGCCTCCACCACGCTTGGATGATTGTAAAGAACTTCTTCAACTTCTCGCGGATATACATTGAATCCTCCGACAATGATCATGTCTTTCTTCCGATCAACAATATAGAAGTACCCTTCCTCATCCATTTTAGCTAAATCTCCGGTATGAAGCCATCCATTTTTTAAGACTGATTCTGTCTCTTCAGGCATCTTGTAATAACCTTTCATTACATTTGGTCCACGGACTGCAAGTTCACCCACTTCACCAACCGGAAGGTCTTCTCCAAGTTCATTCACAATCTTGTTTTCCACATTGATAATCGATGTACCGATCGATCCAGCTTTTCTCGGACGATCATGCGGATTGAAACAGGTGACTGGTGACGCTTCAGACAAACCATAACCTTCAGAAATCACGACATTGAATTTGTTTTCAAAATTATGTAGCAAAGCAACTGGTAAGCTTGATCCTCCAGAAATGCATAGTCTTATTGAAGAAAAATCACTCGCAGACCCCTCTGGGAATTGGTAAAGGAAGTTGTACATCGTTGGCACACCTGCAAATACAGTTGCTTCATATTTTTTTACTAAGCGAAAGATTTCAGCTGGACTAAATTTCGGCACGATTAATAAAGTGGCTCCACTGATTAAAGGAGCATTTAATGAAACTGTTAAACAGAATACATGAAACATCGGCAACGTCGTAACGACTCGATCATTTTGGTTCATTGCCAAATAATCAGCAGTATCTCGGGCATTTGAATACAGATTTTTGTGAGTCAACATCGCACCTTTAGGTTTACCAGTTGTTCCAGAAGTATAAAGAATAACGGCTACATCTTCTTCTCTTATTTCAGGAAAATCAAATGAAAGATCCCCTGTAGAAATGACTTCTGTAAACGATTTCATTTTGTCGTATGAATAAGTAGGAATCTCATTACTTCCTTTAGAATCACACATAATAAAATGCTCAACTGTAGCGAGTTTATCATGAAAAGCTTCTACTAGAGGTGCAAGTAGATCTAAAGCAATCACCGCTTTTACATCGCCATTTTGCAAAATATAGCCTATTTCATCTGGTGTATATATAGGATTAATTGGAATAATGGTCGCACCTAACCTCATTGCTCCGTAGTACGCGATAATGAAATGTGGGGAATTCCCTAGCAATAAGGCAATGTGATCCCCTTTTTGAATGCCCGCTTCACTCAATCCGCTAGCAAATTTAGTAACCATTGCGTTTAGTTCTGAATAAGTAGTCGACTGATCCATAAAGTAGTAAGCCGGTTTATCAGCGTGAACTGAAGACGTTTGTTCTAACTGTAAGGAAAGATTCAATCTCTCCATCCCCTTTCGAGATTAATGAATGAATGATCATTCATCATCTAGTCAATAAAATGAATTATCAAAATATATTATATAAAAAGAATATTAAGTATTCAATAGAAGTACCTTATATTGTCATTCTTTTTTCCTACACATACAATTAAACGAATTAATCAACATTCTACAATTTTCAAATCAGCTCTTCCACACAAATAAAAAAGCGAAGTTCATTATTCAAAAAAATAAAAAAGTATAAATTTTTTCACCGAGTTATTTGGATCCAGTCTCCAAGTGTCAGAAGGCGACTCCTGAGGAGAACAGCGCGAGCGTGAAAGCCCCGGATCACAGTCTAATAAGAGCGCAACATCCTGATGGAACGACTGCGCTAAAACTTCCTGTTTGTAGGTAGATTGAAGCCGTGCCCACGGAAACGTCTCCCTGGAACGAAAACCGAATGTAATGTAAAGATTTCTTAGCAATATTCGTATAAATGAGCTGAAATAGGAATGATGAAATTGATTACCTTAATCATTATAATCTCTTTACCCCATGAAATAAATTCAATTCGATTTTTAAAATGGCTATGTTAGCGGATATGATGGTAGATGCCTTTTTTGACATATCCCTCTTTACTTAGGTTAATCGGTTCGTGTTTAAGTGCCATAATAAGAGCGAACTTCTTGTAATTCGTGGCTATATCTGTGCATAACAAAGAAGACGGTTCAATATAGCTTCCGATAACTCCGTCAATTTCTTCTGCTTTTACACGACTAGTTCCAGCCTTTTGAGCAACAACCTGACCATTTCGATCTTGTGCTACCACAACAGCAATTTTAAGATTGCTAATCCCTCTCAATTTATCTCTACCGCCTCGTTTCTTTGTTTCCCTGTCCAGTTTTCTTCGTCCTTTTAAAGACTCTTTAAAAAAGGTCTCATCACTTTCAATAATCCCTTTTAACTTCTCATATCCCATTGAACGAAGAGCAAAAAGAATTTTATATCTCCAGTAAAATGCAGTAGAGATGTGGATTTTTAAGCGTTTAGCCATCTTAGGCAACGTATAACCTCCCACCATCATTTGAAAATACTTCGCCCACTTAGCGGAAAGCGCGTTGTTTTGCTGAATGTTGAAAAATCAACATGATCATTTAACAAAGCCTTTAAAAAAGAGATTAACCATCGTTCAACTATAAAAATAGTTTAATAGAAAAATTTACCAATTAAAAAGTAACCTAGGGAAAGTTTAAGTTAATTGGCATTGGGTAATTTAATTATAGAACATAACGATCATTATAATTAAAGGAGACGATTCATTTGACTAACAAAGACTACGGTACTAAAGAACAAGTAGAAGGAAACAAAGACAAAGCAAAAGGTACTGCTAAAGATGTGGCTGGCAAATTAACAGATGATAAATCACTTCAGACTGAAGGCAAAACAGATAAAGTAAAAGGCACTGTAAAAGAAAAATTTGGTGAAGCAAAAGAAGAATTCCAAAAATCTAAAGATCGCCATTAAAGATGTGAAGCGTGGTTCGCTATTTCAACTGTCACATTTTGAAATGATCAAGAAAAGTAGCGTCTGAAACCATTCAAGCAGTTTGTGTTTGGAGACTAGATTCAGAAAACTTCATACTACTTAAGATTAATAAAACCGCCAAAGTGAATAAATCGCTTTGGCGGTTTTCATTTTCAGTATATTAAATTAATTAACTCGGCTTCTGTCACATTTCCAAAATAATGTTTGACCTCTATACCTACTAGTGCTTTTTCGATCTCTGCTTTTTCGTATCTTTTTCCAGTTAATCGGTTTTCAATATCCGTAACATCCCCCACACCAAAGAAGTCACCATAGATTTTACATTCTCCTATTACACCTTTATTCACGTTTAAACGAACGTCTATTTGTCCGACTGGGAATCGATGAGAATGCTGTAAATCAAATTTGGGTGATCTTCCATAATTCCAATCCCAATTTTGGTAGCGCTCTTCAGAAAGTTTATGAATGTTTGTCCAATCTTTTTCGGTTAATACATATTCAGTAATATTGTCCTCCCCATCAAAGATAAAATTTAATAATAAAGAACGAAATTCTTCAATCGTCATTTCCTTTTCTATAAATTCGGATATATTTGCAACACGACTTCTGATCGATTTAATTCCTTTAGACTCAATTTTGTCTTTTCTTACTTTTAAAGCCGATACCACATTTTCCATTTCAGAAGCAAATAGCAACGTACCATGACTAAACATTCTGCCTCTTGTTGAAAACTGTGCATTGCCAGAAATTTTACGACCTTCTACCTCGATATCATTTCTTCCGCTCACTTCAGCATTTACTCCTAATCGTTTTAATGCTTGTACAACAGGCTCGGTGAATTTCTTGAAATTGTGAAAACTTTGGCCGTCATCTTTTGTAATAAAACTAAAGTTCAAATTACCTAGGTCATGGTAAACTGCCCCACCTCCAGATAAACGACGAACAACATGAAGTTCTTTTTGATTTACGTATTCTGTATTAATTTCTTCAATCGTATTCTGGTTTTTTCCAATAATTATTGATGGCTGATTAATGTAAAACAGCAAATAATCTTCATTAACATCTAAATTTTTCAATGCATATTCTTCGATCGCTAAATTTATTCTTGGATCATGAATTCCTTTATTATCAATAAATAACACTTTCTTTCCCCCTTTAAATGACTACTTCTTTATCTTTTTCTGCTAATAAAACATGGCCATTAAACTCTGTTTCAGCCTGTAACCTTAGTTCATTCAAATCTCCAAAGTGAGGAAGGTGAGTAAGAATCAGCTTCTTTACTTTACTCTTTTTGGCGATATACCCTGCCTCTTTACTTGTCATGTGACCCGCTTTTGATCCATCCATATCCGAATAAAAGTTCGATTCACACAACAAGACATCTGCTTGATCAGCAAATGGAATAAACTCATTTTGAAAAGAGGAATCCCCTGTATATACGAGCGTGCGACCCCCCGCTTTTATTTTCATTGCATAGCAAGGGACCGGATGAATTGTTTTTAAAAATTCAATTTCAAAGGGCCCTACACTAAGTGTTTTGTTTGGTTCATAAGGAATTCCTTTTGTGATCTGTTTGTAAGTTAGCTTAGAAAATGCTGATTTATCTTCATTATGTCCATACATCTCTAAAGGAGGACGATCATTCCCTAAAAAAGAGTCAATTAATAAGGCATGCTGCAACACACCAATATCAGCGATATGATCAGCATGATAGTGTGAGATCACAACAGCATTTATCTCATTACATGGGATATGGTCTTGTAAAAAAGAAAGTACACCGCTGCCACAATCTATTAATAGTTGAAACTGATCATGTTCGAGCAAATATCCGGAACTTGCTTCATTCGCTTTAGGAAAACCGCCCCAGTGACCTATAATGGTGAGTTTCACTTTATCATCTCCTTAGAATCGACATACCTCATATTTACTATACTTCATTAGACCTATTTTTTCATGATTCAAAAATGTATAACACAATTTGAATTGACAAAACATAAACTGTTATAATACAATACAGCTAATAATCAAATTCGTTATACAACAATAATTAGGAGGAATGTTACATGGAAGGTCCATTGGAGTTTTTCAGAAATTTACCCCCAAAAGAATGTACAAAATGCGGAAATAAAATTGAGGAACAGCATGAATGTTATGGAAATACATGTGATCAGTGCTCAGAACTTTAACTTTTAATTACTAAAACCGTTCTCTCTGTAATGAACCAGTGAAAAACTTACATTTATAAATTTTGTCCGTGTTTTATAACGATAATAGGCATCATTTCATTCGATTCCGAATGAAATGATGCCTATTTCTTTGTATAGCTTATTCTGATTTTTTCATTTTCTTTCTGTACAAATTGAGCATAAATCGCTGTAGATGACCTGAGTAAATTGCCTGTTGATTTGAAATCATTCATGACAACACAATTATTATGTTTCTTCATCGAGTCTGACTACTTCAGATTATTGCACTTCTACCATTTCTTCTTTATGAGTATGGAGCTTTTCACCTTTTTCTACATGGATCTTTATCGTATATGTACCTTTTTGTTCAAATGAAAGCTGACCAGAATATCCACCACGTTCTAATTCTTCTGTATTAATCCACCTATGTTTTTTATCATTCTCGCTCCATACCTCAAAACGAACTTTCGCTCCTTCAATCGGCCCCATTTCATTTTTGACTTTTGCAGTCATTGATAGCATTTGCTCTGTGACAACCGTTTTTGGCGAGATAAATTGAATCATCACATCTTTTGAATTTTGATCACTATCCATATCCATATCCATATTCGTATCAGTATTCATGGACTCTGCGTCTTTTATAGGCGTCGCACTACCTACTGCAATAGATTTTACTGGCATCGTGTGCATGCTTCGTGCTGTCACATGGGATTGGACCATGTAATTTCCATCTTCTTTCCAACTTAATTCAGCTTCATAATGACCATTTTTATTATTTTTCGCTTTTACTAAAGTACTCTTAGCTTTTTCTCCATCTTTCCACCATTCAAACTCTACTTGATCTGCATCTTTAATCTTTTCTTTGCCTTTGGTTACATAGGCATCTACTTTCACTTTTTCGTTAAGTTTTGCTTTTTCCGGAAGAGTCAATTTAACTTCTAATGGCGTTAATGAATCATTCGATCCATTCATATCCATTTTGGACTCTTTCTTTTGACCACACGCACTTAAAATAAGAAACGTGCTAATAAAGATCGATAATAACAAAGACAATTTTTTCAAGATTTTCAATCCTTTCTTTTGCATCTCTTATGAGTATAACTGAAAATTTCATTCTCAAACTAATTAAATGTTATCGATTTCTGAACAAAGAGGGTGTTTCTAGGTCATCAGTGATACCTCTTATTGTTTTACTTACCATTTTTCTCGGGGGAGTGTTTTTTCTCTATATATTTCCACATAGAGTAGCTATCCACTCGTGCGAATACACTTTCTTTAAACATCCTGAAAAATCCCCATAATAAATGGTCTTTCTTATCGGCTGTTTTCGCATAGATTGTTGTTTTCAAAAAAAGGTCTTCCTATCTTCTTTAAAGTAGTTGCCTCATTTAAATCATTGTGTGTTGAGCGTAAATCTGCAAGACTTTTGTGGAATAACGGTCCAACTTAGCCCCACAGAGAAAGGATCACAGTCTAAGAGCGCAACATCCTGTTGCAACGACTGCGCTAAAACTTCCTGTTTGTCGGAGTATATTGAAGCCGTGCCCGCGGAAAGCGTCTGCCTGAAACGAAACTCTATGGCTTATACGCGTATTGATGTTCCAGGAGAACGATTGTAGTGCTCTCGAGGCACGATTTATCGATCTTTGCAGTATCCATTCTCTCTATTCACTACTTCAACCCCTTTAGAAGTTGCATCAATGAACCGATCAATTCCCTTATTAACTCCAACAAATGATAACGTGCCTTTCCAAGCAACTGCATAAAATAAGAGATCTCCTCTTTTTAAGATTTTTTAATTCACAGTTTCCCAAAAATATATATTGTGTAGCACTCGCGCTTGGAATCAATATTTTTGTTCACACGTTTTTATATGATGACTTCTCAAAAATCGAAAAAAAAAACAGGCTGCCGATAGTGGCTCGACAGCCTGTTCAATTTAACATCATGATAACTTACACTAAAAAGAGTAGAACTAGTACAGCTAGCACAAAACGATATGCCGCAAATGGTGTTAACTTGATTTTTGATAACAACTTTAAGAAGAATACGATTGCGACCATGGCCACAACAAATGCTGTAACAAAACCTACTGCAAAGAAACCAAAGTCTGAAGATGATAGTTGATCATAACTTTTCACGAAGTCTAGTCCACTTGCAGCGATCATCATCGGCACAGCCACAATGAAAGAAAACTCTGCTGCTGTTTTGTGATTCGTTCCAAGAAGAATACCACCAGCAATTGTTGATCCGGAACGTGAGAAACCTGGCCATAATGCTAAGCATTGAAATAATCCAATTCCAAACGCTTGTTTATACGTTATTTTATCCAGGTCATTCGCTACAACCGTTCCACGTTTCTTTTCTGCAAATATCATTAAAATACCGCCAGCAATTAATCCAATTGCCACTGTTTTTGGTGAAAATAATGCACTTTTAATAAAATCATGGATGAGTAAGCCAAGAATCACAGCAGGTATCATTGCTAATATAATATGCAATAAATTTAATCCCTGTGTCTTTTTAACATTCAATAACCCAATTAACCGTTTCCAGTATAAAACAACTACGGCTAGAATGGATCCAAGTTGAATGATAATTTCGAACGTTTTTGCTTTATCCCCTTCAAATCCAATAATATGGCCCGCTAATATAAGGTGACCAGTGGATGAAACGGGAGCAAATTCCGTTAATCCTTCTACAATTCCAAGTATTAATGCTGCAAGATATTCAAACATTTTTTTACCCTCACGATCTACTTTAATTTCATTCCTGATTATACGTTATTTTTATGAAAATTGTATGAAATTTAATCATGTCAATTGAATGAATTTTTTTATATCAAAACGATTAAATCGAATTAACAATTATGTGAATCAGTTTTATAATTAGAAATCAGCTCTTAAAAGAGAAACATCATATTTGGTTGAAGTAGCAGACGGCGACTCCTGCGGGATTAGCTTGAGCAGAAGACCCCGCAGGAGCGCAGTGACGAGGAGGCAGAAGCCAAGCCCGCGGAAAGCGTCCGTCGAGAACAGAGACCGAATGTAATGCAAAAACTTCTTAGAAATGTTCGTAAATATTATCTGAAATAGGAATTATGAAATTAACTCATGTAAATAAGAAAAGAACAAAGTGCCCGTTTAGCTGCGACAAGTATTTGGCGCTTGTAGTCTAGATCCAAATAACTATATGAAAAAATTTATACCATTTTTTCTTTGAACATAAACTAAAAAAACCTCGGAATTTAACCGAGGTTTTTAAAGTCACTTATACTTCTTTTGCTGAATCTGTTGTTCCATATCGTCTTCTATGAATGATCACAAAATAAGTGAGTGTTATCGCCATGAAAGCGACCATATACATTAACAAAATCCATACATTCGACCACATGAATGATAGGTCTCCGCTAGATATAACCGCTTTAAATCCATCGAGCGTATAGCTCATTGGCAGCCATTTATGAAGGGGTTGTATGTTGTCTGGCAACAATTCAAGCGGAAATGTTCCAGCACTTGTTGTCAATTGTAGAATTAAGATTATTATTGCTATGAATCGCCCAGGGTTCCCCATTGTTGACACGAGTAATTGAATCAGCGCCATATACGTTAGACTCGTGACAATCATAAAGAGGATAAAATGAGGAACGCTTTCCACATGTAAATCCAAGCCAAACAACAAAATAGCGGCCACTATAAGGGATTGTAAAACACCAATTAGAGCGAGTTGAATGTATTTGGTAAAGAACCAACTAAATCCACTTCTTGGCCGAGCTATCGGATCTACTAATGGGAAAACAATTGTCAGCAATAATGCCCCAACAAACAATCCAAGGGAAAGGAAATAAGGGGCAATTCCAGTTCCATAATTCGAAACCGGATGGATTGCATTTGTATTTAAATGCACAGGATCACCCATCATATTGTAGGTTTTGTCGTCAGCATGAATATTTCCAGACTTCTCAGCTGCAGATCCTAATTTTGAGTGAAGCTCTGACGTCCCGTTTTCTAATTCTTTTGTACCTGATGCTAAGCTTTCAGACCCTGTAGCTAGTTTGCCTGTTCCACTTGAAAGCTGCTGAGAACTACTCGATAACTGTGACATTCCTTGTTGTAAGCTCGAAGCACCTTCTGCAAGATCTTTAGATCCTGATTTCGCTTCTCCTAGTTTCTGATTAAATTGGTTCATCCCTGCTAACAAATCTTTTTCTCCGGTTTGAAGCTTAGTTGCCCCATCTGTAAGCTTCGTTGATCCATCATTTAATTGAACGATACCATCTTGAAGCTTTATTTGACCCGCATTTAACTCCGCAATTTTCGATGTCAGCTGATTTGCGCCAGCATGTAAAGATTGAGTACCAGCAGCTAAATCAGCACCTCCACTTTCCAAAGCTCCACTACCATTTTGCAACTGAGTAAAAGCAGCTTCAATTTGAACACGTTTTTCTTCTGGCAGGCTCGTAAGAATTGGGGCTAGTTGGTCATGAAGCTGGTTAATACCTTGATTAAGAGATTGTGCTCCATTTTGAAGAGAAACAGCACCTGTATTAGCATCACCAAGTTTTTGAGAAAGAGTTGCAGCTCCTTCTTTTATTTGACTCGTCCCTGAAACGATCCTGCCCATTGACTGGTTCGCCATATTTAAGCCGTTACCAGATTGAGCAAGTCCACTTGCTAATTGATCCGTTCCATCTTTTAACTTGCTAACACCATTCATTAACTGACCATTCGCATCGTAAAGTTGACCTAAACCATTGGACAATTGATTCGTACCCGCACTTAACTCGACAGAGCCATCTTTGGCCTTTGTTACGCCATTTCCAAACTCAACCGACTTGGAGGCAAGTGTTTCTAAATTGGACTTTAGCTTGTCTGCACCACCGGCAAGTTTTCCGGCACCGTCTTCCAATTTTTTTGCTCCATCATTAGCTTGAGAGAAGCCATTACCCATTTCCTTCATTTTATCGAACATTGTTTCTGAATAGGTTTCGGTTACTGATTTAGCCAATGATGATTTTACTTCCTTCATAGCAGAGTCACCAATCTTGGCCGACAAGAAGTTTGAACTTTCATTTGGAACATAATTCAATTGAAGCTTTTTCGGTTGATCATCCAACAGTGTCGTAGCATTTGTAGAAAAGTCACTTGGAATTTCAACTAGTAAATAATACTTTTGGTTTTCCAATCCTTTTCTTGCTTCTTGCTCACTGACAAAATGAAAATCAAGTTTTTTCTTTTCTTTTAAATTGTCAACTAAATCATTCCCCAAATGAAGCTCTTCTTTTTCAAAAGCAGCCCCTTTGTCCTGATTCACAACTGCAACCGGCAGGTGTTCAACCTTGGCGTATGGGTCCCAAAAAGCATAAATAAACATCCCGCTATACATAATAGGGATAAAAAGAATCGCAATGATGGGAATGAGAACTTTTGGATTTTTAATGATATTCTTTAATTCTTTTACAATCAGTAAATTCTTCATTCTAATCCTCCTTATAAATGACCAATTTCAAAATATAGTCACTTTTTTCAAAAAATAAAACTGTCTCTTAAAGAGACAATCCTTTAAATAAATATAATTCAAAATAGGTGGAAACTTCTTCTTTCGTAAAAGGTCGATTTTGTTTCTCCCAATCAAAAATGAGAGCAATATAGATTTTCAGCATGATAAAAGCTGTTAATTCAGGGTTACATTCTTTAATTTCGCCCTTCTGAATTGCTTTCCTAATTTTTTCAGAAATGTAATTAATAATCGTATTTTCAAGTTTTCGCAAAACATCCATCACTTCTGGTGTGCCAATCTCTCTTTCTTCTTGAAATAATTTGATCGTTAACTGATGTTCTTTTCTAAATTCAAGGATTCGAAATAAGGCGCGATGAGTATTCTCCGAGAAGGATAGTTGAGCATCAATTGCTTCTTCTGCTGCAAGCTGCATTTCTGCAATTAGGGTAGAAACAATTTCATCAAATAACTCTTCCTTGTTTGTAAAAAAAGTATAGATCGTTCCCTTTCCTACATTCGCCATTTTTGCAACACGATCCATCGTCGTTGCTTTATAACCGAATAACGAAAAAGAACGGTTCGCTGCATTTACAATATGTTTTTTGCGATCAATCGACATAATTCACCTCACAAAATGACCGTTTGAGAATATCGGTCAGTTAGTACTAAATGAATATAACATGATTCGAATAAAATGACAAGATAAGCACAAAAAAAGGCTATAGATTATTTTATGAGCAAAACTCCGTTTTAAATAATTGGCATATGATGTTAAAATTAATTTAATCATGAATGAAATGTTGAGAGAAGGTGTTCGTATCAAACTGCCAACTTGTTGGTCGTGTGGATACTGGTTTAAATGGAAGCAACTATTCTTTTTTGTAGATGGTCGTAAAAAATGTCCAAATTGTCGAGAAAGACAATTCGCTACGACCCATTCAAAATGGATGAGGGGCTTTGCTTTTCTACCAGTAACAATCGTTTCACTTGTTATGACGATCTTTAGTGCTCCTATCCAATTATTGTTATCTGTCTATTTACTGGTCTTCATTATGTATGTACTTCTTTCTCCTTTTCTTTATCAATTTACTGACAATCAGCAACCACTTTACTAATCTAATCAAGAGAGATACATTAATTAATATTTGTCTTTGTTCGATGATCATGTTGATTTTTCTTCAACAAAACAATTCGCTTTCCGCTGACGAACGCTCGAGTGACCTCATGAGAAATCACGAGGTCACTTAAAAATTCTCTTTGAACATCAGTGCGTTTAGAAGCCACTGATTTCCGTTCCAGGCAGATGCGTTCCGCGGGCACGGCTTCAATCTCCTACGACAAACCAGGTGGATCTATAAAGCCACATACAAATAAATAAATTGGCCATTTCAAGAAGGTTGGCCTGGGTTTATTATGGCCCAAGATTCGTGGGATATTTAAATAAGAAGCCGTTCCCGTATTTATAGGAACAGCTTCTCATTTTTAGGCGTTATTTTTTTTAGGAAACCACGGAATAAACCGATTGGTTTCTTTTTTATATTGCTGATACTCTGCATTTTCAGCGTACCTTTTATCTAAAAAGGGTACTCCTGACACTTTTAACAAGAGTAAGTTTATAAAAGCAGCACTAAAGATACTTGTCCATCCGTTGTGTACCCCTAGCACTATGAAGAATATTCCCCACCACATTGTCGCTTCTCCGAAATAATTCGGATGTCTACTATAGCGCCATAGGCCTGTTTTCAGTATTTCTTCTTTATGTTTTTTACGTTTCTTGAATCTCTCTAATTGATAATCTCCTACGCTTTGAAAAATAAAACCAATTAGCCAAATAAGAACACCGATAGTTGCTAACACGTCAAAGTTAGTCGTCTTTGCTATATTAACGAAAATGATCGGATACGCTAGTAAAAGCATAAATGCCCCTTGCATCATAAATACACGAAAGAAGGCAATGACTGTCGCGTTTTTCCCCCACTGCTTACGAAAATTAACGTAGCGAAAGTCTTCTCCTCTACCGATTGAGCGTATAAGCAAATGAAGGAACAAGCGAACTCCCCATATTGAAACGAGAATCAATACAATCATTTCCCTAAATGAATGGGCACCACTAGTAGAGAAATAACTGACAAATGCAATGATGACAAAGCCTAATCCCCAACCAATATCTACGATCGAATTATCTTTTTTAATTTGAGCAATGATGAACATGGTTACCATAAATACAAAAATCGCTCCTATATTTATCAGATATAGATTAAACATCTCTACACGCCCCTCTTGTCTTTCTGCTTTTTATAAATCATTGCCACACTAACAGCGCCTTTGCCAGCATGGGCACCAATAACGGGTGAAACATTCTCCGTATATAACGCTTCTTTCCCAGTCCGTTTCAACATTTCACGTTTACAAAAGTCAGCCTTTTGCAGGTCATTCGCGTGAAGAACAACATATTGCTCGATCGTATACTTCTTATCTAACTTCTCGATCATACTGAACATTTTTTTCAAATTCGAAGTTCGAAAAAACGTTTTTCCGTAAAGCTTTGATTTGCCATTTTCATCGACCGATACGATCGGTTTCATTTTTAATAATCGAGCGGTCTTTCCCTGTAAGGGAGTAATTCTTCCCCCTCTTATCATGTGTTTTAGAGTTGGAACACTGACCAATATGTCTGTCTTCATTGACCATTCATTCAATAGGGTTATGAGATCCTCCACTGGAGTATTTCTATCAAGTTCTTCAGCCACCTTATGGATCATCAAACCATAAGAGCCCGACAGTGTTTTCGAGTTAATAACACTAATTTTCTCCGTATTTACTTGTTGGGCTGCTAACATGCAAGATTCATAGGTTCCACTTAATTCTTTAGAAACATGAATCGATAATACATGATCATATAGATTAGTGAGTTGTTCATATGTTCGAATAATTTGTTCAAACCCAGGTTGAGATGTTTTTGGAACTTCTTCAATCATTTCCAATTCATCGTAGAAATCATTTGGCTTTATCGTAACTTTGTCTAAATAGGAGTTTCTTCCCATTCCAATGATGGCAGGTATCATAAAGATTTGGTGCTTATCCATGAATTCAGAAGGTAAGTCGCATGCGGAATCTACGACAATGGCGATGTTTGACTTTCTTTCATAAATACTTTCGTATTGCCTCTTCATATCCTCAACTTTTTGAAAAGTAATCATCCCAAATGGAATTAATTGCTTCACAATCTTTTGAGGTTCATTCGTGTGAAGATGAATCTTCATTTGATCTCCGTCTCCAGCAATAACAACCGAATCTCCCAATTTTGACAAGAGCTTTTTTATCACAGAAATCTCTGATATACCTTCAATCGTTATTTCAGTGCAATAACGATAAGTAATCATGGCTTCTTTAGAAAAAATGTGATTTTCTTCAGGCAGGAACTCATGTGATTGTGTTAGATTTTCTTCACCATTATGAGGATTTACAAGCCCTTCTAAAAAATAGACAAAGCCTTTTGCACCCGAGTCAACAACATTTCTTCCACTCACAGCTTCCATTTTCACCTTTGTTAGCTCGAGAGAATCATAGACAGGTGATAACGAATCCTTGATCGCAACTAGAATAGAAGTTTGGGAAGCTGCAGTTTCCTTCATCGTAAGAATCCAATCTTTCATTACTGTCAACACAGTTCCTTCTTCAGGTGATAACACGGCATCGTACGTTTTTTTTACAGCTAATTCGCAAATATTTATGAAATCGGAAGTACTCTTAATTTCCACTTGATTCATACCATTTGCAAGATGAATCAAGAACTGGGAGAAAATCATTCCTGAATTCCCTCTTGAACCTCTCAAAGCAGCCTTCTTTAATGAAGACATGGATTCAGAAACATCATTACTAATATAAGTATCTTGTATAATCGTTTTCATTAAATAAGACAAATTGCTTCCTGTGTCTCCATCTGGAACAGGGAAAACATTAATTAAATCTAATTCATCACGATGGTCAATCACCCTTCTCGATCCGGAAAAAATCATACTCAAAAACACTTTATGATCAAGCATCGTTTCACCTCCCTAAACATTATACAACTATTATACATATATTAAACAAAATAATTCTATTTGTAAATATTGAAACGATGGAGTAGTTCAATTACGATGATGGTTATCGATCAGAACTCGGAATAAATAGGTGAAATCGAATCATATTTGAAAGACTTATTGAAAAATATTTAAAAGAGGACCTTTCCAGGCGCACAATAAAAACGAGTGGACTTTATCTCTTCACATTTATTCCTTTTTTCATATAACCTTATGGTTGCTCAATATCGAGTATCAACTGTCTTTCATCCCACTAATTTATGATTTTAGCATCTTATCTCTTCGATTTAAGCGCAAGTTACGATAAAACGACATGTGGAAGCGCAGAGGTCTGTGTCCGAAAACAGTTGACGCTTGAAGACTAAATCAAAAAAACGAGTTAAAAATTTATTCTTTTTATCCAAAGAAAAAAGCATGTAAAAAATCCGAGGATTTTTTGCATGCTTTTTTAAATTTAAAAATTATGAATAAGCGCTGAGAAAAAGGTCAAATGGAATCATTTTTCTATCAATTAATCACTCTTGTATTGTTAACGTATTCAAAAAAATATTGTTCATAAATCTATCGTTCATCGATCATTCTTTATTGAACAGTAAAATTACAATTTAGAATGATTGCTTAAATTTAGGTAGTGAAGGACATCACTTACCACGGACTCTCCTTGTCGAATACAATCTGGTAGACCGAGACCATCTATTGAACTTCCTGCCACAAATACTCCAGGTAACTCTTTCTGCAAGTTGAGAACCATTCGTTCAATACGTGCTTTGTGACCAACTGTATATTGTGGCATCGCATTTTTCCATCTTGATACAACAGTAAACTGAGGTTTTGAAGTAATATTCATAATTTTTTTCAAATCATCCAAGACGATGGCTTCAATTTCACTATCCGAGAGATCCACGATGGCTTCATCACCAGCTCTACCAACATAGCAACGAAGTAATACTGAACCTTCTGGTGTTGTATGTGGCCATTTACGATGAGTCCATGTACAAGCCGTAATAGAATAATCTCCATTACGAGATACAACAAACCCTGTCCCATCTATATCTGTCTGAATGGCTTCTTTAGGAAAAGCCATCGCCACAGTAGCAACGGTGGTAGAAGGAATTTGTTTAAATTCATCAAATAACTGGACAGAAGAAAACATGGCTGGCAACGTTTGATGTGGTGTGGTTACGACAATACTATCTGCATTTAGTCTGGTTCCATCATTTAAGGAAATCTCGTAGGTTTCATCTGATTTTCGAAGTATATTTTCAACTTTTACGCCTTTTTGCACGAATTGAGCATTTAATTTTTTTTCAATTGCATCAACGAATGATTGAAGACCTGTAGAAAATGTTAAAAATTTCCCTAGATCCTTCTCTTTTGGATCAACGGATGGTTGATTCGTTTTCTTCATTCCTACAATTAAGCTTCGATATTTTTGTTCAACTTGGTGAAATTGTGGGAAAGTCGATAATAGGCTTAATTGATCAATATCACCCGCATAAATACCTGATAATAAAGGTTCTATTAAGTTCTCTACAACTTCATCACCTAATCTTCTTCGGAAAAACTTACCTAGTGATTGATCTCCTTCAACCTTCGAACGAGGCAAAATAAAATCAGCTGATGCCCTCATTTTACCTGGGAGTGTAAATAGACCAGTTGTCACAAAAGGAGCCATTTGGGTTGGAATCCCCATGATTGAACCGCCTGGCATAGGATGTAGTTTTCCATTTACAAGTACATAGGCTTTTCCGGTTGCGTTATGGACAAGGTGTTTCGACATTCCAACTTCTTCTGCAAGCTTTGCAGCAGAAGTTTTTCGAGCCAAAAATGAGTCAGGACCGCGTTCAATCACAAATCCATCTTGTACAAGAGTTTGAATCTTTCCTCCAAGACGGTGATTGGCTTCTATTAGAATGACTTCTATCTCTAATTGAGCTTCGATTGCTTCTTTTTGAAGATAATAAGCAGTTGTAAGACCAGTGATTCCACCACCTACAACCACTATTCTTTTCTTGTTTTGCAACACGATTTCATCGCCTTCTTTATGGGGATTTCATTGATTGTTTTTTAAGTGAGAGAGCACGACACTTGCCAAGGCATCAATGAACTCTTCCTTAGCGTTTGGCATTTCTGGACGGTAATAGCTCACTCCAAGTTCATTCGTCACGACTTTACACTCATAGTCATTGTCGAAAAGGACTTCAAGATGATCCGCAACAAATCCTACAGGAATATAAACGAAAGCTTTATAACCTTTCTCATTGTAAAGATCACGGGTTAAATCTTGAACATCGGGTCCAATCCATGGGTCAGGAGTATTACCCGCACTTTGCCAACCGATCGCATACTCTTTCACACCAGCTTTAGACGCAATTAACTGTGCGGTTTCTTTTAATTGCTCTGGGTATGGATCTCCTGTTTGAATAATCTTTTCAGGTAAACTATGAGCGGATACGATCAGAACCGAATTTTCTTTTTCTTCTTTAGGCATGCGATTAAATGTGCTTTCGACTTGTTTCACCCAATAATCAATAAATTTAGGTTCTTTGTACCAGCTTTCAATCGAGGTAATGTGAAGACCACCTAGTTTATCTGCTTCTTCCTTCGCACGACCATTGTAAGACTTCACGCTGAAAGTTGAAAAATGAGGAGCAAGAACGATCGAAACAGCTTCTGTAATACCATCCATATGCATATCTTTCACAGCCGCTTCCACGAACGGTTCAATGTGCTTTAATCCTAAATACATTTTGAACTCTATTTCATCTTGTATCGAATTTAGATGTTTCTCTAATGCTTCTGCCTGCTCTAAAGTGATTCGTGCAAGTGGAGAAATTCCACCGATTGCTTCGTAACGGCCCTTCAAGTCTTCTAACATTTCTGTTGAGGGTTTTCGCCCTCGTCGAATATGTGTATAATAACGCTCGATGTCTTCCTCTTCATAAGGAGTTCCATAAGCCATAACTAATAATCCCATTTTCTTTTTTCCCATTTGATTCACCTCATTTAGCGGCTTATTAAGCCACCTTATTTTTCTTATAAAAAAGTGGAATAGCCAAATTAATCTGTTGTTGATCGATAGGGATTTACTTTTTCTTTGATGCTGAATATTCATGTACAAAAGCAGTTAATCTTTTTAATACATCTGGATCAACTGACGGAAACACGCCATGGCCCAGATTGAAAATATAACCATTGTTTTTCATGCCTTGATCTAAAATTTCCTTTGTTCTTTCCTCGATTACATGCCAAGGTGACAACAAAATAGAAGGATCTAAATTGCCTTGCAGGGATTTAGTCATGCCTTTTTCTCTTGCCTCATTAATAGACATTCTCCAATCTAGTCCGACAACATCGATCGGTAAGTCGTGCCATTCGTTTGCAAGGTGACTCGCTCCTACACCAAACATAATGAGAGGCACGTTCTCTTTTCTAAGCTCCAAGAAAATCCGTTCCATTACAGGTTTAATATAGAAACGATAGTCTTGAACATTTAATGCACCTACCCATGAATCAAAAAGTTGAATCGCTTTTGCTCCAGCTTTTACTTGCGATTTAATGTAAATAATAATCATATCAGCTAACTTGTCCATAAGGGCAAACCATGCCTTAGGTTCAGCATACATAAACGCTTTTGTCTTCGTATAGTTTTTAGAAGGACCACCTTCGATCATATAACTTGAAAGTGTAAATGGTGCACCTGAAAAGCCAATAAGAGGAACATTTAATTGTTCAGTCGTTAGCAATTTTATCGTTTCTAATACATATGGAATATCTTGCTCAGGGTTTAGTTCGCCCAATTTTTCAACATCAGCAAATGAACGGATCGGGTTATCGATAACAGGACCAATTCCGGACTTGATTTCAACGTCCACACCTAATGCTGGGAGAGGTGTCATAATATCTTTATAAAGAATGGCCGCATCTACCCCATAGTTTTCAACTGGAAGTCTCGTTACATAAGCACATAGTTCTGGTTGATGAGTAATTTCAAACAAAGAATATTTTTCTTTTATTTTTCGATATTCAGGTTGTGAGCGCCCAGCTTGTCTCATATACCAAACAGGTACATAATCTGTACGTTCTCCTCTTGCTGCCTTAATTAGAGTATCATTAAATTGTTTTGTCACGTTTGTTGTCCACCTTTCAACAATGGTTGCATTTTTTTTATAAAATAGTCAGATTCTAAAAGAATTTGACAGTATGTACGATTAGTCTATAACCACTTTACTATAGACTTTTTCCTCAAAATTGTATAGTTTACGTGGTTAAATGTCATAAATTTGTCTCGAAGTGCGATGAAAATTTTGATTGGTTTTAAAATTCGACCATTTCGGGTATAAAAGAGGTAGCCTACATTTGTTCACATAATATTTCAGTGATATGATTAGGCTTATAAGTAATCATTCATAATTAATTGGGGTGCATAACGATGAACATTTACATGACAAATGGCACATATCGCTTTATGAAGAAATTAAAAGAGGATCATTTAGATCAAAATCTTACGTTACTTCAAAATGCTGAGTCAACACTTTTGCTTCATGAAACAGAAGGAAAAAGTATTTTCCAACAACCTCGTAAATATGAAGTAATTGATTCGAGCGGAGAATTAAAACAAAAGCGGTTTCGCTGTATTTAATAATATTCCTGTTACAGACGAAGGCCGTCCTGTTTTCGAATATCGTTTTAAAAATCGAGCAAGAATGATTGAAAACGTTCCTGGTTTCTTATCCATTCGTGTTTTGCGTCCTGTTGACACAGACACTTATGTTATTTTGACGATTTGGGAAACCGAAGATGCTTTTCACGGATGGCAAAACTCGTCAGAATATGCTACAGCACATGCAAAAAGAGGAACGAGTGAAGGCATAGATAATCAAAAAAATATTTTCGCTCGAGAATCATACGTCACTCAATACACTATTCCGAATGAAATCAACTAATCACTCATAGACCCCTTTCATTTTTAATGAAAGGGGTCTATTTTTTGTTCAAGAATTATGCCGTGTCTATTTGCATAAATTGCCGCTTGGGTTCGATCAACGACGTATAATTTACTTAAAATATTGCTGACATGTGTTTTTACCGTTTTAATGCCTATAAATAGCTCTTCTCCAATTTCTTGGTTGCTTTTCCCTTCTGCTATGTATCGAAGAACTTCTAATTCACGTTCAGTTAGATCATGATGAGGTTCTCTTTCCTTCGGTCGAAGACGATTCATCATTTTATTAGCGACCTTTGACTCGATGACAGTTTCATTATTTATCGCTTTAAAAATCGATGCCGTTACTTCTTCTGCACTCGCTGTTTTTAGCAAATAGCTGAATGCACCAGCTTCAATTGCAGGAAAAACTTGCTCATCATCAAAATAACTCGTCAAAATAATAATCTTACAAGCTGGTATTTTAGCCAGAATCGCCTTCGTTGCTTCGATTCCATTCCCATTTTCCATTAATAAGTCCATTAATATGACATCTGGATTTAGTTTAGGTGCTAATTCCGCTGCTTCAAATCCACTTGAAGCCTCTCCAATTAATTCAATATCTGCCTCAGTAAGTAAGTACGCTCTCATTCCCATTCGAACCATCTCATGATCATCGACGAGCATTACCTTTATTTTTTTCATCTAGGATTCCCCCTTAGAATGGTATGGTATTCGAATGTTAATGTAAGTTCCTTCCCCTTCTTTTGATCGGATTTGAAAGACTCCACCCAATTCAGCACAGCGCTCTTTCATCGTTTGCAATCCATATGACGTCATTTTGTTTTCTTCTACTTTAAATCCGCTTCCATTATCACTTATATAAACATGAAGAAAGTCGTGAATTCGTTCAGAAGATAAAAGAACTTTAGTAGCTGAAGCATGCCTTAAAATATTTGATAGTGCTTCTTGCACAATCCGGAAGAGATGTTCTTCCGTCGCTTTTGACAAATCATCAATATCTTCCATCGCTGCTTCAATTTCCAATGCCGTTCTTTCTTTCAACTCTTTCATTAATATATACAACCCTTTATAAAAAGAGTCTCCTTTTAGATCTACCGGTCTTAAGTGCAACAGCAGTGCACGCATTTCCCCTTGAGCTTTGTTGGCAATTCCTGCTGATTGTTTCATCAGTTTCAATGCCTCTTCCGGTTTTGATTCAAAGGTTCTCACTGTTGCAGAGGAGAGCATACTTAGTGCAAACAATTGTTGACTAACAGAATCATGAAGATCTCTTGCAAGGCGTTGTCTTTCTTCGATCGAGGCTGCTTGATGAGCTTTTTTCGCTAATTCAGATTTCTCATCTACAACTCTTTGAAGTGTCTTCACTTGGTCCTGAATAAACTCAGCTAACAGATTTAATTCAACTACCACATCTTCCATTAGATCTTGTTCAAAATGGTCTATTCGAACCGAAAAACGTCCGCTTCTTAGAACCGTTAGGTAAGTGACAATATCATCGATTCTTCCTTTTATTGTATATACACCTTTAAATCCAAAATAGAGACTTACCAAGACTAACAAAAGGAAAAGAAAGCTTGTAAGAATAAGAGATTGTTGTAACGTCATCATTGGATTTCTTGAAGTAAATAAATAAAGTTGGACACCAACAAAAAATAAAAGGGTGACCATGATGACCTGTATACCAAACATCTGAATAAACCATAACCGTAGCCTATTCGAAAGATTCATTCCTTAGTCCCCCTAAACGTGATTAATTCGAATAGATCCGATGCTTAAAGAAATTTCCATATATATTTTCTTGGTTGATGCATCAAAATCTGGTGAACGGTAATGCAATGACTGATTCTCCACTTTGTTTTTAAACATTCGAATGTCACCAATTTTAACTTTAATTTGTATATCAACTGGAACATCTTCCGGAATAAGCATTTTCACATCACCGATCTTACCATTTATACGAATGACGGTTTTACCTTCAGGAATATATGCCTTTCCAAAATCAAAATAATAATCACCAATTAAATTGAATAAATCCATTGATTCAAGTGGCCAATTTGGTCCGTTAAATTTCATATCACCAATTATGAAACTCTTTTTATTTCTGTTTTTTATTTTTTTTGTGAAAAACTTCTTCTTTATCTAACTGGATTTTTTTTGACGCTTCATTTACAGAATTTTCATTCCATTTTTCATAAGAAGAAAAATCATCATGATGGGATACTACGATTATTTTCTTGGCAAATAATACTTTGATGGCTGTGTAAATGAGTACAACTGGCCAAAGTCTCCACCAGTCTCCGTAGTGAAATTCAACTAAATGGTTGTTTGCACCGATTAATAATCCTCCATAAATAACAAAAAACAACCCTGTGAGAAGATTTGACCTTTGATGCTTGATAAACGAATTAAATAGTTGGAATAATCCGAACAAGAAAATTCCAATCGGTAAGACTATATAAAATAAATTTTTTATTCCCCAGGAAATGACACCAAGATTCGCCAATAATAAACCTACACCAACAATGAAAAGGATGATCGAAAACAGCCACTGATTTCCTATTTTATTTTTCATTACTTTCTCCTTCTTTCATTCTTGTCATATTAGGTGTTCGCGAAATGCACCCATATTCCTTCTTTCTACTTACTTTAATTCATTTCTTCCTTTCATTTTAGGCTCTCTCGTACGAACATCCATCCGTCTCGAGACGGATAGAAAAAAACCTTGTCAAATGTCGACAAGGTTTTTGAAACATTCAAGCTGAAATTTATTTTCTGTGTGTGAATTGAAACCCCATTTTTTTGATCCGACTGGTAGCATACATATTCACAAATAGGAAAGTAAAAACGAGCCCTATTCCCCACATGTAAAGCAAAAACGGTGTAAAGTCACTTAAAAGCCCAGCTAAACCAAATAATAAAACTTGGAACATCATCCATTTTTGTAATTGCTTGATAAATGAAGAAGCTTGTTTGGTCTTTGAAACCGGATATAAACGCGGCCATACTTTCTGTTCATGTTTTTTTAGTAAGGGCAATAATTGGATCCCTGTTAAATACAGAAATAATAATCCAATTAATAGCCGAACAATAAGTTGATCGGTATACGCAATCAAAATGATCCCAATCATAGTCAATCTAGTATAAAGACCGAAGTATTCATTCATCCGGATAAACGTTCTACCGTAGAGATATGAATAAGTATTCTTTGTATTGAATGTAGGCTTGGGTAATAAGCTATCTGCCCATTTTCTTCTTTTTACTTGTCCTTTTATTTTTGGAACATCCGTAAACAAATTTGCAATTCGATAGAAAGCCAACATTCTTTGTTCTTCTAATTGAATCAGCAAATCCCACTTCATACCCTTATCCTTAGATTGAGCATGAAAGTAGAAACAGTAAGCAAATAAAAGAATCCCAATCGCTAGTGTAAGGATAAATTGACTCCATTGAAGAAATAAGTACAAGAATGCTCCGTTTAGTAAGAACCTGACACAATCATCTATAATTCTTACCTCTTTTTCTTGAAACTTAAGAATGTGCCAACGATGCCATATATTCAATGCTTTCAATAAAAGGATGACAATGGTAATAATAAAAAAATTAGAAAATGCTTCTCCTGTAACTTGAACATACATAGGCATACAAGCAGCTGTAATAATAAATAAAAGAACGGACTGGACAACATAACTTAAGATGATTGAATTTCGAAAATAAGTTTTCATCCTTGTTTCAACTGGGAGCAAGTAAACTCGGTCTGCATTTTTCAAAAGCGTATAAATCGGGTTCCACGAAAGAAAGAAACTTAGGACAAATGAAATCAGAATGATTCCTGGAAAACTACTGTCAATTGTCTTCACCCAGCTACTATAGCTGAAAGCTAACCAACCCATCGAAATGAGAAGAACGAAAAGAAGATGGTCATTTAACATGTATTTTAAATACTTTGCAAGTTCTTTTATGTAGTCAGAAAGCCGATTTCCCCAGAGCTCCTTAATCGTTTTCATGGTTTTCTTCCTTTGTAAGCTGAATGTACAAATCGTCTAAATTTGCGTTTGGCATACTGAACTCTCTTCTAAGATCGTCTAACGTGCCACTCGCTCTCACTTTCCCTTCATGAAGGATGATAAAGGAGTCACAATAACGCTCTGCTGTAGACAAAATATGCGTGGACATGAGTATGCCAGCACCTGCCTCTTTCATTTTGTTCATCCATTCAAGCAAGGATTGTATGCCTAATGGATCTAAACCAACAAAGGGCTCATCAATAATATACAGTTTAGGTTCAATTAAGAAAGCGCACATAATCATTACTTTTTGCTTCATCCCTTTAGAGAAATGAGCAGGAAACCAATTCATCTTCTTTTCTAATCGAAATTCTTTTAATAATTTCGGTACTCGATCGTGATAGTCATCTTCACTAATACTATAAGCCATTGCCGTTATTCTTAAATGTTCTTCAAGCGTAAGTTCTTCATAAAGGATAGGTGTTTCGGGAATATAGGAAAACTGTCTGCGATACTCATCCGGATTTTTCTTTAGCGCTTGTCCATCGATGTGAATCGTTCCATTTTTCGCTTCCATTAACCCGATAATATGCTTAATTGTTGTACTTTTACCTGCTCCATTTAATCCAATAAGACCAACGATGTTCTTAGCTTCAACATGAAATGAAACATCATCTAGTACTGGTCTACGTGTGTATCCACCTGTCAAATGATTTACTTCTAATAATTTAGACACTAAATTCCTCATCCTTTCTGAAGATATCCTGATCGTATTGTACCAAAATCTTGATGAACCACCTACATAATCGATAAAATAATCACTTGCAAATTTCAACACCTTTTTTTACGAATATGATAAAATATGGCTTATCTTATACTGTAAAGGTGGAATCGTGATGAGTGATTGTATTTTTTGTAAAATAATAGCTGGAGAAATTCCAAGCTCTAAGGTTTTCGAAAATGAGGATGTTGTAGCTTTTATGGATATTAGTCAAGTTACTAAAGGGCACACTCTTATCATCCCGAAAGTTCATAAAGAAAATATCTATGAGCTAACACCAGAAATTTCTCAAGCCATTTTCACCGCCGTTCCAAAAGTCGCTAGAGCACTAAAAGCTGAATTTAATCCAATTGGTTTAAATGTATTAAACAATAATGGAGCACCTGCGGGTCAGTCAGTCTTTCATTTTCACGTTCATCTACTTCCACGATACGGAGAAAGCGACGACTTTACGTACAAATGGGGAAATAACCAAGATCAATACACAAGTGAAGATTTAACTAAATTAGCTAGCTCTATCCGCAATCAGATCCATTCACTTCCATCTTAAATAATCGTATCGCTCGTTCCATTGCGACAAGTGAATCATCGCAGATGTGTAAAATAATTTAGGGATTGAGACTAGATCCAAAAAAAGTGAAAGTTTTCTCTCCCATACTTCTTAAACCAATGCTCTACTCATGATTTAGAACGATTATCTATGATTCTACCGAAATTCGTGCTACAATAGAATCAACTTTTCGCCTTCAGCAATAGTGCATGGAGGGAGAAGCAGAAAGAAAACAGATGAGACGAGGAGAGATGAGTTTTATGAACACAAAGACTTTGGTTTCTTTAGCATTACTAATTGGGATTGGTGCAGTTTTGCACGCCATCATTCCTGGATTTATTTTAGGGATGAAGCCTGATATGATGCTTATGATGATGTTTCTTGGCATCTTACTATTTCCAGGAGTTAAAAATGTGTTGATTCTAGGAATCGTAACAGGGATTATTTCTGGATTGACATCGACATTTCCCGGTGGCTTTGTTCCAAACATTATAGATAAAACGATTACTTCATTTGTCTTTTTCGGACTTTTCATGATTTCTATGCGATTTGGACGCACACTTGTAGGTGTCGTCGTTTTAACAGCGCTAGGTACACTCGTATCCGGAGCAATCTTTTTAGGGTCTGCATCCGTTATTGTAGGGTTACCCGGATCGTTTACAACGTTATACATGGCCGTTGTTCTTCCCGCAGCTGCATTAAATGCAGTAGCTATCTTTATTTTGTATCCGATTGTTACAAATATTTTTAGAAGAACAAACCTAGCTGAGAGATCCGTCGTTTGATCACGAATGTAAATAGTCCGCACCCTAGTTTCTCGCTAGGGTGTTTTTCTTTACCAAAATAACCTTTGTAAACAGATTCCAAACAATAGAAAAATCATGGTAATGAATAAGTAAAACATCAATCTTTTTTGTAGTATTTTTGGATGCGGAAATACCCTTGCAGTGCTTAAAGACCGTAAAGTAAGAATCATCGTGCAACCTGATAACACACTTGTTCCATAGAAAAACCACAATAAGAAGGTAAGCATTGTATGCAACTCCCTTCAATCGTTCACTCATTGTTACCTTATGCTGATACAATGGAAATAAGTATGAAAGATGTTTCTTTCTGAATGATTAGGGGAAACTGTATCAAAGAATACATAGCAAAGTAAAAAACCATTTAATTATTTTTGGCTTTGTTAAATGATCATGTTGATTTTTCAACATTCAGCAAAACAACATCGGCTTACATAGCCCTATTTTTAAAAAAATTAATCATAATGAGGTGTAGAAATGAAACTAAAATCAATGTTAACTGGCCTTATATCGGGGATCGCCATCGGTGCGGTATCTTCTTTACTAGCAACTCCTCGTTCTGGAAAAGAGACCCGACTACAATTAAAAAATCAAAAAGAACGATCGAAACAATTTGTGAAAGAAGTGAAAAAAGAAGTAAAAGAACTAAAACAAGCTGTTGTTCATACTGTTCAAGTATCAAAAGCTGAAATCCCGCCTGCGGTAACTGAAATGAAATCAACGATCAAAGATTACACAGAAGTCATTCAACCAAACGTAGAATTACTTCAACAAAACATTGATGAAGTCAATCACTCAATTGCAGAACTGCAAGAAATAGTCCCAAGCAAATAGAAATAAACTCTCTTGTATTTAGAGGGTTTTTTATTTTGCTCTAAAATCATTTTTTTCATTATTCTACTAATAAACAAATTTTCAACACCCGATTTAACACTATTTCTAGCTTTTTTGACATTTTTCGAAAATTAAGTCAATTATATCTTTATTAATTTTTATTTTATTGGCATAATAATAAGTAGTGAGAATATTTAATAAATATATTCGGTGATACTGAAAGATTTCTGGAAAGCAGGTGAATGAATTGACTGAAAAACCTTATTCTATGAAGGAAGCCATGCTATTTAGCCAAAGGGTAGCACAATTGAGCAAAGCACTTTGGAAAGCGATTGAAAAGGATTGGCAACACTGGATTAAACCATACGACTTAAATATTAATGAACATCACATCCTTTGGATTTCGTACCACTTAAAAGGAGCATCGATTTCTGATATAGCTAAATTTGGCGTTATGCATGTTTCAACAGCTTTTAATTTTTCAAAAAAATTAGAAGAACGTGGATTCTTGCATTTCTCAAAAAAAGAAGACGATAAGCGAAACACTTATATTGAGTTGACCAAAGAAGGTGAAGCTGTACTCTTAGATTTAATGGAGCAGTATGATCCTAAAGAAAACTCGGTGTTCCAAGGTGCTGCTCCCTTGAGAAATATTTATGGAAAATTCCCTGAATTAATCGAAGTAATGGCCATTGTCAAAAATATTTATGGCGATGATTTCGTCGATATTTTCGAGACATCTTTTCATAATATAGAATCTGAGTTCACAGATGAAGAAGGCGTAATCAAAAAAGTGAAAAATTCAAATCAAACTGAAAGTTCAACGAATAAATAAAGAAATATCAATACTTTACTTAGCCAAATTCAAATGAATTTATTCTATATTGTTCCCCTAATTTAATTTCGCTTTTAAGTTGAATCAATTTCATAATTTGACATCAGCTCTAAAAAGATGAACGTTTTATTCGGTTAAAGTTGCTGACGGCGACTCTTGGGAAACAGCACGAGCAGAAAGCCCCGCAGAGAATGGATCACATTCTAACAGCGCAACATCCTGTTGCAACGACTGTGCTAAAACTCCCTGTGTGTCGGAGGAGATTGAAGCTGTGCCCACTGAAAAGAATGTAAATCGAATGTCATGCAAAATTTCTTATTTACGTTCGTATAAATGAACTGAAATAGGCATGAAGAAATTGAATCAGTTATAAACTTGATATTAAAAACAATGGAGCGATCTTCACGTCTTTCTGTTTAATTTTATGACCATTCATTTTTATCTGTTTTAAACTATTTCTTTTTTTTCTGTAAAACTATTGCTTTTTTAGATGAATCGCAGTAAATTATGTGAGGTAGATTAACTACCTATTTTTTCGTCTTTGGAGGCGTTTTTTTCCATGCATTGTTGGAAGACTATTAACTTACAAAAAAACTATGGTTATCATCGTGTCTTTTTGATATCTTTTATGTTCACAATGATTATGTTTTCATTATTTTATTCTTCAATTGAATCGGTGGTTTCAGAACAACATTACGATAGACATTTTTTCTTGTTTATTTCCGGGCTCATTCTAGTTTATCCCATTCATAAAGTATTGCATTTACTTCCGATTTTACCTTATATAAAAAAAATTAAATGTAAAGTGAAAAAACAATACTTCTTTCTGCCGATTTTAAATATTCAAGTTGTGGATCCAATTCCTAAGCGCATATTCTTTATTGCATTACTTTTCCCATTTGTATTGTTTAGTGTGATATTGACAGTCGCTAGCCTCGGGCTACCACACTATATGCATTATTTTACAATTCTTATCGGATTTCACTCAGGAATTTGCGCAATTGATTTCATTTACGCTCGAGACTTACTAAGATCTCCCAAGAATGCCTTTATTGAAGAAAGTGACGAAGGTTATGAAATTCTTGTCATTCAATAACACCCTTTATGGGTGTCTTTTTTTATCATAGTTTGATATCTTAGAAAAAGAGTATGAGAAAGGAGCTTAGCGCATGTTACCCATCTTTGCTGTGTACGCAATTGCTATTTTATACTTTATTAATCAATTAACGACCAAACTATGTGACCAAAAGCAAATTCCGGAAGAAAGACAACCAAAATTATTTCGAAATATAAACGTGTTAATTACCATTCTTCTTATTTCGTCTTACGTAGAAGTAACCTTTTCCTATTAATCAAATAGATCAAGATGAATCAATAACAAAAGGGTTGTCCAGAAACTTTGCTAAAACGAACGGATTGCCCTTCATTTTGATTTGTTTATTTTTCGCCTTTTCTACTGAAGAACACTGATTCTCCTCGATCAATACGATGATGGATATCTGTAACGTCTTAATGTTCTCTCTTTTTCAAAATAGTGGACAAAAAGACCCAAATCGATTATCTAAAGATTTTATCTGAATCTCATAAAAATTTGACAGAATAAAAGGGTTTCACATACAGACGAAAAAAGCATTCAGAGAATATATTCATTCTCCGAATGCTTTTCTTATTTAGGGACTATAAATACATCCCCTCACTATTGACCACATATTTTTCTGCACGCTTATTACTGGATAAATGATAAGCAGCTAGTTTGGAAAAAAACGTGCACTTTCAAGAATGATTAAGCCCAAGAAGCTCCAATAATTACGAGCAGAATGAAAAGAACAACCAACAGAGCGAAACCTCCACCGTATCCTACTGACACAAGCCATCCCTCCTTTCCAATCTTTTATATCTTCTACTTACAAGTAAGCAGAGCCTACTATAACTAAAATGATGAATAACACGACTAACAACGCAAATCCTCCACCGTAAGCATTGCCCACCATTGCCACCCCTTTCATCCATTCTTCATTATCCTATTCTTAAATTTGAGTCGGGTTTAGGCGTTCAGCCCTTGTGTACAAAAAAATTCATAATTATTTGTGTCCATTCGGTGTATTCATTCAAATTGTAATGAAGAATCTTGAATATTTTTGAATGAGAGGATACAGTATGATATAGTATGCTTTATGAAAATGATCTTCAGATATTCAATCCAGACGAAATAGGGAGTTGTTATAAAATGAAAAAATGGATATTAGCCCTTTCCTTAGCCACTAGTGTTACGGGCTTAGCAGCATGTAGTGATGATAATGGCAGTAAAAATGTCGTTGCTGAAACAAAAGCTGGAGATGTTACACAAGATGAATTATACAAGGCTGTTAAAACGAAGTTCTCTCCACAAGTAGAACAAGCTTTACAAGAAATTGTATTAACAGATGTTTTAGAAAAAAAATACAAAGTAAGTGATAAAGAAGTTGATGCAAAATATAAAGAAGCAAAAGATCAACTTGGCGAACAATTTGATGCATTCCTTCAACAATATAATTTGGATGATAAGTCCTTTAAAGAATACTTGAAGCTTCAATTACTACAAGAAAAAGCTGCAAGTAAAGGCGTAAAAATTTCAGATGATGAATTGAAGAAATACTATGAGTCTTATACTCCAGACGTAAAAGTTCGTCACATTCTAGTAAATGATGAAAAAACGGCTAAAGAAGTAGAGGCTAAATTAGATAAAGGTGAAAAATTCGAAGACTTAGCCAAGAAATATTCCCAAGATCCTGGATCCGCTCAAAAAGGTGGAGAGATGGGTTGGATCAATAACACCGCTCGCCAATCATTGGTTCCAGAATTTGTAAAATCAATGGACTCATTAAAAGTAAACGAAGTTAGTGAGCCTGTTAAATCACAATATGGTTACCACATCATTGAGGTGACTGATAAAAAAGAAAAAAAATCGTTTGATAAGATGAAAGATCAGCTTAAAAAAGAATTAATGGAATCAAAAATTGATCAAACTGCGATTCAAAAAGCAATGAAGCGTGAATTAGAAGCTGCGGATGTTAAGATCAATGACAAATCATTAAAAGACGCAATGAAGTCAATTACTGATCCACAGCCTGCAGCAAATCAGTCACAGGGTCAAGCTCCTACGGAAACTGCACCAACTGAACAAGCACCTGCTCAATAAAATACTGAAAAGATCTACTGTATGAAAAAAGCTAATCGATTTGCGGACATTCCGCTTCTCGATTAGCTTTTTTCTCTATTATCCTCTTTTACGACTTTTTTCTAACTCGATCCGTTTCATGAATCGATTCCCTTCTGCTTCAATCCATTCGTTTTCAGCAACACGATCCTCACGTGTTGTTTTAACGGTCATAAAGGCACTTATTATGATCCCTGCTACAATCAGATACACCCATAATGGTATCATTTCTGCTTCCTCCCCTTTTAGATGAGCCTAGTCCCATTTTATGCTCACTATAATAAAAAAATGCCCCAAAAGGGACATTAAGAATGAAAAGTAGGTTTATAAAAAGATCGCTGTTCCAATGGAAAGATTCGTTCTGAGAATTCACCTGGTTTAACACGCACCAGGGCACGATCAAGCATATTCATTTTTGCATCTAAATTATCAATGTAATGTAAAATTTCTGCTTCTTTAATCATTGGTGGTTTTGGGCTTCCCCACTCAGCTTTACCATGGTGACTTAATACAAGATGCTGAAGAATAATGACTTCCTCACCTTGTATCCCAAGTTCATCAGCAGCTTTTCCAATTTCATTTACCATGATCGTAATATGGCCAAGCAAATTTCCTTCCATCGTATAAGTGGTCGAAATCGGACCTGATAACTCTGTAACTTTTCCTAAATCGTGTAAGATGATTCCGGAATAGAGTAAATCACGATCTAATGAAGGATAAAGCTGGGCAATGGCTTTTGCTAAATCAAGCATTGAAATAACGTGATAGGCTAGGCCCGATACAAACTCGTGATGATTTTTTGTAGCTGCAGGATACTCTAAAAATTCTGTTTTGGTATTTCTTCACTAAATGTCTAGTTATTCTTTGTAAATTCGGATTTTGCATTTCAAATATATATTGGGTGAGTTTAGCCAATAAGTCTTCTTTCCCTACAGGAGCTGTTTCTAACAAATCGGATACGGATATTCCGTCACTTAATTGAGAAGGACGAATTTGACGAATTTTCAACTGAAAACGCCCACGATAATTGGTTACTTCTCCTGATACTTTAACGATCGTTTCTGGTAAGTAGGCTCGTACATCATCATCTGATACATCCCAAAGTTTTGATTCAATATCACCGGTTTGATCTTGAAGAATTAATGTAAGGAAAGGCTTTCCATTACTCGCTACACCTTTCGTAGCCTGTCTAACTAATAAGAATAAGTCGATTGTTTCTCCAACTTCAAATTGTGTAATACCTTTTCCCATTCTATTTGCCTCCGTTCGAATTCAGTATGATACGGTATAGTATAGCATATGTCTTTCCTGCAATTAAGGTTTAACCATGCTCGATTACGATCGATCTAAATGGACAATTTGATCTTTATTAAAATAAGTTAACAAATGTTCTTGGCAAGTAAAGAGAAGTATCTGGTTATTGTTGTATTTATCCAAAATATTCATGATATTGTCTGTTCTGATTTTATCAAAGTGAACAAAACCATCATCAATCAAAAGGGGAACTTGGTAATCGGAATTTAATGCTTGTACAAGAGCAAGTCGTAGTGCAATATAAGCTTGCTCTTTCGTTGCTTGGCTTAATTCTTTAGCCTCAAATCGTCTTCCGTCTTTTCGTTCAAACTGAAGAGGTTCTTGTCCATGCATCACAATTTTCCTGTATTCTTCCCCTGTTATTTGTTTGAAAATAGCTTGCGCTTCATCTATCACTTTCGGCAATCTTTCTTGATAAAAACGATCCATCGTTTTCTTTAATCCAAATTTTGCAATGGCTAATTTTGACCACTCATTCGCAATTTCATTAAATTCTGACTTTGATTGATAGAATTGGTGAAGTTTTTCAGCATGAGTACCCCCTTCTTCTAATCTGTTTTTCTCAAATTGCAGTTCAGCTATGCTTTCTCTGTAACGATCTAAACCCTGCTTCCCTTCCCTTATCTTTGAAATTAGCATTTCACCCTCTTGCTCAAGCAGCATTTTACTTGGAAGAACCTTTAAATCATCAAGATCTTGACCTAATTCTGCCTTTAAAAGTTGTAGCCTTTCTTGATCTTTTCCTTGTCTTTCATATGTGGCATATATTTGATAAAATTCTTCATCATCAGCAGCCAATACGGCTTTTAATAAAGCTTCTTTATCTTTTTCTAATTCAAGTAAATATCTTTTCTTTTTATCGTATTCAAATTGCTTTTCTTCTATTCGATTCAATCTTTCCTCCACTTGCAATAAGTTCAGTTCTTCTTCTTTCAATCTATTTTTTAAAGATTGAATCAATTCCTCTCTTTTGTTCCCTTCGATGTCTATGCATTCTATAACAGAATGAAGTTGCTGATCAAATTGATCGATCGATTGATTTAAATGAGCCAATCGTTCATTGTTTTCTTCATATTGCGCTGTTTTTTCCTGTAGTTTTATCACTCTTTCTAATGCTTCATCAAACATATTCACTTCCCAGTCTTCTGGAAGATAAAGGGCCGATCTAATTTCATTTATTTTCACTTCATTATTTAATTCATCCTTATTTATGCTTTCATGCTGGACATTTAGTGATAGCAATCGGCTATCGATTTCTTCTAACTTTAATATCCACTGTTTCCATTCCTGTCTAAGATGTTTTTGTTCTTCTAGGTCTTTCAAATTCAAAATCTGTTCTGATGACTTGTCAGAAGGTTGGTTAAGTTCGTTCAACTTTTCTTTCAACTTAGCAATCTTATTTTTTTGGGTTTTCACTTTCATCTTTGCATTTCGTTTGACTAGAAGAAGAATGAACCACAAAGGAGACAAAATGGATATGAAAGGGTCATTTAAGAGTAATCCTCCAATTAGCATTCCAACAAATAAACAAATCGCCAGAATCGAAATTCGACTAAATTTATTCAAGTCTTCTCCTAATCTTTTCAATCTTTCAGAATCGATATTCAGTTCCCGCTCTGTCCATTCTTTTTCGCGATTGATCTTATTCGTATGATCATCATTTCTGCTCAATTGAGAGTACGAATGATATTTCTCTTCATCCCAGAGTCTTTTTTCAATATTTGTGATCATTTCATCAATATGAGTTTTACCCTGGGTCTCATTCTGAATTACTCGTTCAATCTCTTTTCGTTTCGCTTGAATTTCAATATCATTGTTAAGAACTTTTTTCATTTTCATTTTCATAGCAACACCAATTGGAATATTCATCCACTCTGTTTGGCCAGCCATTAGCCTTAATTCAGATTTTAATAAATGGATATCTTTTTTTCTTATATCAAGAGAATAAGTTAGTGACTCTAATTCTTGTAGTTGATGATTCATTTTATCCCAATGTGTGATTAGTTCATTTGCCAGATTTTTCTTTTCATCGTTAAGTTGAAACTTACTAGTATTTTCAATTTTTTTCTTAAGTTGTTCTATGTATCGTTCAATGGATTCCAATTCTGCTCTCTGACGATAAATGATTTCATTAAATTGTTCCATTCTTTGTATGCCTTTTTTTGGTAAATTTAAATTTTCTTCCTTTTCTAAAGATTTTTCTATCATTATTCTTTCATTTAAATAATGCCACTTTTTTAAAATTTCATTCGAGTGTTTCCATTTCAATTCAGTCGCTTCTATTTCTCGAACTGCATGTATGTATTGTTGCTTTAACTCCTCCAGTTTTTTTACTACATTTTGGTATTGATCATTTAACTCACTAGCCCGTTTCCACTCTTTCTCTTCATTTTTTATTCGCTGAAGTAAGAGATTAATAACAGGTTTTCTTCCGCCTTTTTTGAATAATAGGTCCATTTCTTTTTGTAAATGATTTTCTAATTGATAAATTAAATCAGTTCCCGTCATACCAGCTGAAAATAAAAATCGACCTATTTGTTCTTCTTTTAATTGATGCAATGTTTGAAGACCGTGTATATCAAATGAAAAGATTTGCTCATACGTTTCTCGATCGAGCCCATTCGTCAATTCGGTTAAAAATTGATTCCCTTTGACCGTACCATCATTTAGAATAACCTTTACTTCTCCTTCAGCTTTATTACCAGCGATTCTTTCAATGCTGATCAGGCCGTGTTCCGTTTCTAAATTGATCATACCTCCCCAAATTACATTTCCTCTTGGTTCATATCTTAATTGTTGGGATTGCTTCGTCGGAAATCCAAAAAGGACAGCGTGTAAAAATGCTCTTATCGTCGACTTGCCTGATTCATTTAACCCATAAATTACTTGAAATCGACTCGAAAAGTTCACTTTAAGATTTTCGATTCTCCCAAACCCATAGATGTGAAAACCCGTTATATCCATGATTCATCCTCCTTCCTTATTTATCCCATTTCGTTGTTAACATTTCTACTATGTGTATTGCTTCATATTGTATTTCCTTTTTCATTTCTAAAGATTTCGGGTCAAGAAAACGAATAGCTTGTGGATGTTGATAAAGCTCTGATACCGCCAATTCCCATTCATTTTCATTCAACTGCTCCATTGTTCTTTTTAATTCTTGCATAAAAGGCTGTCTGCTGTGAGCGGTATGAAGCTCTTCTTCAAGTTCACATCGATATACCCATACCCAATTCTCTTCATCCTCTTCTCCTTCATTGATCATCTCGATCCACTCAGAAGATCGAATAATTTGGATATGATCACTTGACAAGTTTTTCAAGTCTGTTAACTGTATGGATAGTAATACAGCTTGATTCGTAAGACGCTTTGAGTGGATTCGTCTCTTTACTTCATAAAGTAATTCCTGTAGATTGGTACACTCCATTAACGAATAGGTCACTTCTTCCCATAAAATATCACAACTTTCAACAAATTTCATATGGGTCTCACTCGTTCCTATCGTTACAAAGATCCCACCTTTCGGACCTATTTCTTTTCGATGGCGCCCTTGGATATTACCCGGATAAATGATAGGCGGGTCAGATTGCAACTCCTGTCTTTGATGAATATGACCTAAAGCCCAGTAATCCATTCCTTTTGAATCCAAGTCTTGAATCGTAAACGGAGCATAGGCTGCATGAGTAGCTGAAGAACCATTCGATCCGTGCAAAATTCCAATATGAATGTCCCCTTCACCTTTTTCATAAAATTTACTCATGTTTTCCCATATATGCCGTTCATGATAACTAAACCCATATAATGAGCATGTCTTTCCGCTTTTTAGTTCAATCGTTTTTCTTTCCACTTTATTGCCAAATGAAAAGACATTTTCAGGCATGTCTATATTTATCCACCGACCACCTAAGTGGTCATGGTTTCCATGAACAATGAATACTGGTATATGATTTGTTTGTAATCGAGTGAATTGGTGATTTAATTTAGCTTGCGCACGTAGACTTCGGTCTTCTCCATCAAATAGATCGCCTGAAATCACAACAAAGTCGACCTTTTCTTCGATGGCTTTTGTCGTTAAATTCTCAAATGACTTAAATGTACTTAACTGTATTCGGTCAAACATTTCTTTTGGTAACCGGGACAAACCAAGAAAAGGACTGTCTAAGTGTAGATCAGCACAATGTAAAAAAGTTAGTTCCTTCATTATTAAATATTCTCCTTATGAAGTCTTTTCGTTCTACTGTTATTAAGATAAAATGAATCAATACGAATACATGTTCCTAGTTTCATTATACCGTATTTTCTTCCTAAAGAAAAAGCCGGCATGAATTTCGCCAGCTTCCATTCGATCATTTATCTATTTTAGTTAATAAAAAAGCACGTTTGATATCCTTTAAAGAATGAGACTTTCCATACATTAACACACCGCCTCGATAAACTCTTCCTCCAAAGATGCCTAAAAGGATGATCGTGATGATCATTTCGAAAATACTAATCATGGCTTGCCAAATTGGAATATCTAACATTCCAATTCTTAAGAACATAACCATCGGTGTAAAGAATGGGATAAAAGAAGTAATTGTGATAACTACAGAGTTAGGATTTCCTAGCCCAAACATGGAAATGGAAAACCCAATTACAATTAATAATGTCATTGGCATAATCATTTGCTGCACATCTTCCGTTCGACTTACTAATGAACCCAAAAGTGCTGCAAGTGTAGCAAACAACAAATAACCTAGCAAGAAAAATACAATCGCATAGACAAGGGTTGCTGGAGCTGTTGATCCAAATCCGAAAAAGTCAAAAAATCCACCTGACATCTGATCCAAATTGTGTTTAATCGAAAAATAGCCAACCACTAAATATAACGACATTTGAGTCAATCCTACTAAAGCGATTCCTAAAATTTTGGAGAACATTTGTTGTACCGGGGAAACACTAGAAATCAAAATTTCCATTACACGAGATGATTTTTCGGTTGCCACTTCAGTTGCTATAATAGATGAATAAAAAATTACAGAGAAATAAATAAAGAATAATAATACATAGACGAGCCCGCGCGCTTGATTTAGTTCCTCTTCAGACTTTGCATTTGCTTGCAAAGATACTTTTTCAAATTGAACGGGAGAAGTCAATGAAGCTAATTGATTTGGGTTTAGATTTAAAGATTCAGCAGCTTCTCTAGATTTTATTGTTTGCAATGAAGCCATTAACTTTGTAGCCACATCTGAATCAGCGATTGTTTTTGCTTTAAAAATTGCTTTCGGAAGCTGATTACTTCCTGTCGATAGAAGGAGATAACCATCCAATTTTCCATTTGAAACGTCTTTTTTTAATTGGTTATTTTCTGCAGCCACTTTTTTTAGTGTTAAATTTTTATCAATCGCTTTGCTTTGTTGACTGAGCAAATTAAAGTACTTTCCAGTTTGGTCGACAACAGCGATTGTTCGCTCATTCCCGCCCGGGTTAATACGATCCATGATTGATGAGAAATTAGACATAATGAGGATTCCAAGGCAAACAATAACCGTTGTTATGAGAAAGGGCTTTGATTTAAGTTTTGTTTTATACGAATGAATAAACATAATCCAAAATCTACTCATGGTAAGAGGCACCAACCTTTTCAATAAAGATATCATTTAATGAAGGCTCTTCAAGTTCGAATTTTCTGATGAACCCTTTCCCTATCATGTCTTTTAACATAAGGTCTGCTACAGCCTCTGATTGGATTTGAAAGATCATTTGGTCTCCGAATTTCTTCATTTCAGTAACACCTTCGAAATATTTGTACGCTTGCAAATCGAATTCAGCATGGACTGTGACGTTTTTCTTTCCAAATGCTTTCTTGATATCCCTTAAGGCTCCCTTCACCACCGGCTTACCTTGATGTAGAATACATAGGCTTTCACAAAGTTCTTCCACGTGGTCCATTCGATGACTAGAAAATACGATTGTAGACCCGCTGTCCCTAATTTCCATAACCGATTTTTTCAAAATTTCAGCATTAACAGGGTCAAGGCCACTAAATGGTTCATCTAAAATCAATAGCTCTGGTTTATGAATGACAGATGCTATAAATTGGATTTTCTGTTGATTACCTTTTGAAAGTTCTTCTACTTTTTTATCTATGTATTCAGGTACTTGAAAACGGTCTAACCAGATTTTTAATTCCTTCTCTGCATGATCTTTGGACATTCCTCTAAGTCTTGCTAAATAAATAATTTGCTCTCTTACTCGAAGCTTAGGATACAATCCTCTTTCTTCAGGTAAATAGCCGACTAAATGGCTAGTAGAATAATCGATTGGCTGTCCTTTCCAAGTCACATTTCCACTTGTTTGGTTTAATAATCCTAATATCATACGAAAAGTAGTCGTTTTTCCAGCTCCATTCGCTCCTAAGAATCCAAACATTTCTCTTTCTTTAACTAGCATCGATAATTGATCAACTGCCACAAAAGATCCGAATTTTTTTGTAACGCTTTCTATTTTTAACATTTTCCCGCCCCTTTCCATTCTATATACGACTATACGCAATTAAAGTTTCATTCACTAGCCATTTTTTCATTATTTGCTAAAATTAGGATGATTGAACTTCTCTTTTCAAAAGAACAAAATTGTGCAAAAATAAGAATAGGAATTTTTTAAAAGGAGACGCTGAGATGAAAATTTATAAACTTACCGCATTTGAAAAAGATGGTACAAAAATTGCAGATGAATCCTTTGAAGCGATCGATGACCAATCAGCTAAAAACATTGGAATAAATTTACTTGAAGAAAAAAATCTTATTGATAAAACCCATCGCTGTACATCACCAGCAGGCAAGCTTGTCTTATTTCACATCTAGACCGCTTAGAAATTAGGCAATAATTAAAATCATTTTCATATACTTTGAAAGTGGTTTTTTTTTTGTAAACAAAGGGTAAAGAAATCTGAATGTGTTTACATTGTCTTCATAACCTTATATAATTATTTAGTGACTTCCAAATAATTGAAAAAAGTTATCATTCAATTCTAAAAGTTTTCTTTACGTAACATTTATGATATATTAATTAACATTCGTTTACCTTTACACAAATGAAATAAATCGCAAGAAAAAGGAGTGGATAGATTGAACAATCCGTTTAAGAACCCAAAGGAAGCCATGACACGCAATATTTCGTTCTTTTTTATTGCCGTTATCCTCTTTTGGATTAAAACGTATATAACTTACCGTATTGAATTTAACCTTGGCATCGATAACTCAATTCAAAAATTCTTATTATTTATAAATCCTATTAGTTCAGCATTATTATTTCTAGGTATATCTTTGTTGTTCAAAAATCGAACACAAAAGGTTGTACTGATCGTTATTGAATTTTTATTATCGTTCATTTTGTATGCAAATGTTGCTTACTACCGTTTCTTTAATGATTTCATTACAGTTCCTGTATTAATGCAAACAAAATCGAACGGTGGTCAATTAGGAGATAGTGCTTTATCGTTAATGTCTCCTTTTGATATTTTTTATTTTTCAGATACCATCATCTTAATTTTATTAGTAGCGTTTAAAGTATTTAAGCCTGCTAAAAAACCTAGCCGCAAGCCAGCATTTGCAATGTTTGCAGCCGCAATTATTGCTTTTATGATCAATCTTGGGCTAGCTGAAGCAGACAGACCTGAATTGTTAACACGATCTTTTGATCGAAACTATTTAGTTAAATATCTTGGAACTTACAACTTTACTATTTATGATATTATCCAAAATGTACAATCATCAAGTGAACGTGCACTTGCAGATCGCAGTGATGTAACGGATGTTGAAAACTATATTAAAGCAGAGAAAGCAAAACCTAACCCTGCCTACTTTGGTAAAGCAAAAGATATGAATGTTATCTATATTTCACTAGAATCATTGCAAAACTTTATTATCGATTATAAAGTAAATGGAAAAGAAGTGACGCCTTTCTTAAATTCTCTTGCTCATGGGAATGATTCTTTTTACTTTAATAATTTCTTCCATCAAACTGGACAAGGAAAAACGTCTGATGCTGAATTTATGATGGAGAATTCATTATATCCTTTAGCTCAAGGTTCTGTTTTCGTTAGTAAAGCTCAAAATACGTACCAAGCAGCGCCAGCGATTTTAAAAGGCAAAGGATATACATCGGCTGCCTTTCATGGTAATTACAAAACATTTTGGAATCGAAATGAGATGTACAAATCGCTTGGATATGATAAATTCTTCGATGCGACCTATTACGATATGTCCGAAGAAAATACAAAAAACTATGGTATGAAAGATAAACCATTCTTTAAAGAATCCATGCCTTTACTTGAAGGATTGAAGCAACCTTTCTACACGAAGTTCATTTCTCTTTCAAACCATTTCCCTTTCAAAATGGATGAAGGTGACACTGACTTCCCAGCTGGGGATTTCGGAGATAGTGTTGTTAACCAATACTTCCAATCCGCAAACTATATGGACCAAGCTCTTCAACAATTCTTTACGGACTTGAAAAAAGACGGGCTATATGACAATACGGTCATCGTTATGTACGGAGATCACTATGGTATTTCCGAAAATCATAATGATGCAATGGCTAAAGTTGAAGGTGAAGAAATAACTCCTTACAAAAATGCGCAATTACAACGAGTTCCACTCTTCATTCATGTTCCAGGTGTTAAAGGTGGAGTTGTAAGCAAGTATAGTGGTGAAGTAGATGTACGCCCTACGCTAATGCATTTGCTTGGCATTGATACAAGTGATTACCTTGAAATGGGTACAGATATTCTTTCAAAAGATCACAGTGAAGTTGTTCCTTTCCGTAACGGTGATTTTGTATCACCAAAATATACACAATTAGGTGATAAATGTTACGACAATTCAACAAAGCTAGTTCTTGATAGAACAATTGCTAAAAATGTATGTGCCCCACTTTCTGAGAAGACGAAAAAAGATCTTATGACATCGGATAGCATTGTTACGAAAGATTTATTAAGGTTCTATCAACCAGAAGGTTATAAAGCCATCAATCCATCTGATTACAACTACATTAATAAACCAGATGAGACAAAAACAACAACTAATACAGAAACACCAACGGAATAAAAACAGGGCTATCTATTAAGTCCTTACAATAAAAACAGGTAAAGAAAAACGATTCGTTTTTCTTTACCTGTTTTTATTTTTTTAAATATGAAATGCTCATAGTCTCGTACTCAGGCGGATTTCTCTTCCAGGCAGACGCGTTCTGCAGGTAATACATGTGGCTTCTCGGCGCTAGCTTCTATTGGTATCAAAGATTTACGCTCAACCTACAATGATATAAATTTAGCAAATACTTTAAAATGGATTCGAAAACCTTTTATTTAAAAGGATTTGTTAAATGATCATGTTGATTTTTCAACATTCAGCAAAACAACTCGCTTTCTGCGGACGAACGGTTGGGCCTCCACTTGAAAAACCACGTTGCCACTGAAAAATTCCTCTTGAACATCAATGTGAGTAAAGGTCATGGATTTCCGTTCCAGGCAGACGCTTTCCGCGGGCACGTCTTCAATCTACTCCGACAAACAGGATGTTTTAGCGCAGTCGTTGCAACAGGACGTTGCGTACTTAGACTGTGATCCTTTCTCTGCGGGGCTTTCAGCTCGCGCTGTTCCCGCAGGAGTCGCTACCTTTCACTCCAACTTAGTAACGGAATATAAAGAAGGATCTGATCCAACTTCGTTTTAAATATGAAGAAAAAATCGTTTTGTTGATTTCGTTTCAATTCGTACGCTTACTGATGGTTCTCACATATACCTCTTAAAACGTATGGATATGCAAAAAGAATCACAGTGTATAACACTTTCCTTAGAAGCGAATTTGAGTACTTCTTTTTTATTTGTAGATTTTAATCTTTAAAGGGTGGACTTTTTCAGTCTCCTCAAAAACCACACTGCGGGGTCTCGACTCGCTCATTTTTCCGCAGGAGTCTCATTGTTTTGCTTCTTATCAACAATATCCGCTAACATAGCCATTTAAAAAAGGAATCTGTGCGAAAACAGCCATAAAAAAAGGGCTACCCGTAAAAATCAATTTCAATGACTTTTACGTGAAAACCCCCTTTTTTATTTATTCACCTTTAAACAATGCTTGTCTTTTTTCAATAAACGCTTGGACACCTTCTTTATGATCAGCCGTTTTACGCATACTCAACTGACCATTTTTTTCAAGTTCCAATGATTTTAGAAGTTTGGGACGATTTAACTCTGAGAGTATTTTTTTCGATTTAATCATTGAAAGGATCGGCTTGTTTAAGAAGTATTCCACTTTTTCAATTAAGGCTTCATCTAGAGATCCGGAAGAGATGGCTTTATCGATAATCCCTTTTGCCAATGCCTCTTGTGCACTCATGACTTTTCCATCCCAAATAATCTGCTTGGCTTTAGCCTCTCCAACTCTTCTCTCTAATAAAAAGTGCCCTCCGCCATCAGGGATCAGGCCGATTCCAATAAAGTTCATCGCTAGTTTACTATCTTCTTCTGCAACAATAAAATCTGTAGCAAGAGCAATACTAAGTCCAAGGCCGGCTACCGCTCCATGAATCCCAGCTATCGTAATTTTAGGCATATTATATAACGCGATAATCAGTTCGTTTATACAATCCATAACTGAAAAAAACTCGCTTTCATCCCCTTGTGCTAACATTTCTTTAATGTCTCCACCTGAAGAAAAGCCTCGACCATTCCCTTTTAAAACAACAATATTAATCGCAGGATTTAGTGTAATGTCTTTTAAACAATGAACAAGTTCTTTCATCATTTGAATATTTAGCGCATTTAGAGATTTAGGCCGATTAAAAGAAATCCATGCCGTCTTTTTATTCAATTCAATTGAAATTGTTTCATATGAGGTTATTATGGTCACATTGATCTCTCCTTTTATCAGATAGTGAAATGGCTAAATATCATTTTGTAAGCACTTACAATTATTATGCCTATCATACCATAATAAGAAAAGAGGAAAAAGCATGAGTTTTTCCTCTTAAATAAAATTTTAATACTTACTTCTTTAAGATTCTAAAGTAAGTTTTTCTTTTACTTCTTCGCGTAACGATCTCTTTAAAAATTTACCAACCGATGTTTTCGGAATTTCATTTAAAAATAGAATTTTATCAGGCAACCACCACTTTGCAAATTGAGGTTCTAAAAATTCCAGTAAATCACGCTCACTTAATTTCCCTTTATATTCCTCGTGTAAAACAACGCAAGCAATTGGTCTTTCTTGCCATCGCTCATTAGGGACAGCAACAACCGCCGCTTCAAATACTGCATCATGAGCCATTAATGTGTTTTCTAAGTCAACTGATGAAATCCATTCTCCACCTGATTTTATGAGATCTTTCGTACGATCTACAATTTTGACATAACCTTCTTTATCGATCGTAACTACATCTCCAGTGTAAAGCCATCCATCTTTAAATGCTTCACTTGTTCGTTCATCACGATAATACTCATTAGCGATCCAAGGACCTCTTATAGCTAATTCCCCCATTTCTTCTCCATTCCACTGCACTTCACCATTCGGTCCAATAATTTTCATTTCTAATCCAGGAACAAGAATTCCCTGCTTCGATTTTATATCCAGTTTTTCTTCATTGCTTAACGAGTCTTGCTCGCTTTTCATTGTGGATACGATTGCTAGTGGGCTAGTTTCGGTCATACCATATGCATGCATAAAAGGGACACCGAATTTCTCCTCAAACGCTCGAATCATTCCTTTTGGAGCAGCTGAACCTCCGCATAAAACGGCTCTTAAACTAGAAAAATCATACTTATTTTTCTCCATTTCTTGTAGTAATCCTAACCAAATCGTAGGTACACCTGCTGTAATTGTCACCTTTTCTTTTTCAATTAATTCAGCAATGATTTTCGGTGTGAAATATGGTCCAGGTAGCACTTGTGTCGTTCCAAACCAAGTAGCTGCAAAAGGTAGCCCCCATGCATTCACATGGAACATTGGAACGACTGGTAAAGCTACATCTCTCTCGCTTACAGCCGTGGTATCAGCTAGTCCTAACGCCATACTGTGTAAAACAATTCCACGGTGGGAATAGACAACTCCTTTGGGGTTACCAGTCGTTGCACTTGTATAACACATTCCTGCAGGAGCATTTTCGTCCAAATCATCACGAAATTCATAAGATGGATCTCCTTTTTTTAATAAGTCTTCATAATGATAAACTGGATGAAGGGTGGTTTCAGGCAGCGACTCTTGATCTGACATAATAACAAAAGCTTTAACTGTTTTGAGGCTGTCCTTTATCGCTTCTATTAATGGGAGTAAATCTGAATCAAGCAGGAGCACTTCATCTTCTGCATGATTAATAATATAACTAACATGTTGGGGAGATAGTCGTAGATTAATCGTGTGGAGAACGGCTCCACTGCAAGGAATAGCAAAATATGCTTCAAGGTGCCTATGGTGATTCCAAGCTAGTGTTCCCACCCGATCACCCTCTTTTACACCAAGATTTTCAAGAGCACTCGCAAGTCTTCTAGATCGCTCGGCAATTTGCTTATAAGTAAAACGGTGAACGCCAGACTCCGTTCTTGAAATTACCTCTTTTGTCGAAAAATATTGTTCAGCTCTTTTCATCATTTGTGTAAGTAACAAAGGTGTTTGCATCATCATGATTAATCTCCTCCTAGATTTTATGATTTTAGTTCCTTTCCTTCTCTTCATAAACTCTTTTCGACCTTTATCGATCATTTCCCTTCAATAATATCTGAATAATCAAATGATTCATTGAATATAAAATTGATTTGGGCCTGCCCCATTGTGATTCGTTCACAAAGGGGCAGGCCCATCCACTTCGACTTCGTTATTTTGTGATAGATTTTAATTTTGAAATAAAATCTATGGGTTGTTGTTTACGAATTAATTCTTTAATCACATATCCCATTCCGTTTTCATTAGCAGAACGAGTAATCCAATTGGCCTCGTTAGTAAGAGAATTCGCTGATCCCCCCATAGCAACTCCTAGCCCACTCCATTCAATTAAAGGAATATCGTCCTCGCCAGAACCAATCATCACGATTTCTTCATTATCGAGTCCCAAATATTCTGCGACATTTACCATCCCTGTCCATTTTGAAATACCTTTCTTGACGATATCGAGTGAAGTATCTGAAGTTGGAATGGCATGTACGTCTTTAAATGATTCTTCGAGTAGAACACGAACTTGATCTCTGCTTTCTTTATCTAAAAAAATAGCTTCGATCTTTGGGACGATCATTTTTTTGCTTAACCAGTAATCATTTACAGAGTCTACCATATGAGTTAAATAATAAATTCTTTTGTTTTTTTGCCAAACAATTTTACCTTTTGAATTCTCATCATTAACCGGTCTAGTCATAACGGATTCTGTATCTGTTTCAAGTTTCACAACTGCATTGTTTCCTTCTAAATAACTAAGAATTTTTGAAACAGACTCCTCTGGTAACGTTGATAGAAATAGTGGCTCTCCATTTTTTTGTGACACATAAGCACCTTGATGAGAAACAAGCGGAGTTTCAATATCTAACACTTTTGCCCACTTTTTGGCTGCTTGAAAGCTTTGTGATGTCACAATTGTAAGCATGATTCCTTTACTCTTTGCATAATTCAAAGCCTCTTTGGTAGACCTCTGCAAGCGACCTGATGGGGTAAGTAACGTATTTTCCAAATTAAATGCAATCATTCGATACACAAGGGGTGTCCTCCTTATTAAACATCATATTATTGATTCTTATGAAGGAATACTACCCTTTAGAACAACGAAAAGTGTGCACCTGCAATGGTAATCACCTATCCCCTTTATTCCACAAAAAAATTTGTCTAGGAATGTTTATTTTTTCCAACCGCTAATGGATTATTGTGGAAGGTAGCGACTCCTGCGGGAATAGCATGAGCCTCTGAAAATGTCCAATTTTTATAGATTGAAAATCTACAAATGAAAAACGAGCCCTCAGATTCGCTTCTAAGCCGCGAATTTTAGACTGGGCGACATTTTTGTCTTCATCTTTAAAGTGAAATTGGATAAGACCGTTCTTTTTTAACCGTTACTGAATGGTAGTGAAAGGCAGCGACTCCTGCGGGAAAAGCACGAGCTGAAAGCCCCGCAGGAACGCAGTGACGAGGAGATTGAAGCCGTGCCCGCGGAAAGCGTCTGCCTGAAACTGAAATCTATGGCTTATACGTGTATAGATGTTCCATGAGGACTTTTTCAGTGGCCTCAATAGCATGAGCCTTGAGACCCCACAGGGAGCACGCTTTTCGCGACCGAGGAGGCCTCAAGCCATTCTCCGCGGAAAACGCCTACCTGGAACCGAAAGTTCTGCCTGGGACGGAAATCAAGCCGATTTTAACCAAACAACCAATAGCAACAAAGTTTACGAAATGAGCCTATAAGAAAAAGCATGGATTTCTCCATGCTTTTCGTAAATTTAGTAGGCTATTTGTATCTTAATTCGATTTTTCAGGGTTCCCATACATTTCTTCAAGGGGCTTCATAATGATTTTATTTAAATCCATAATAACCATACTGAGACGCTGTTCTGATTCCATTAGTTTAGAAATTGTTTCATGTTGTTGAACGAGACTAGCCGTTTTTTGTGCTTGATCAATTTCTTCTTGGGTAATTTCTTCTCCACCCATTTGTTTTTCTTGCAATTTAAGTTGAATGTCTCGGAAGTTTTCAAAAATGACACGAGCAGACTCATCATTGTTGACCTCTTGATAAAAACCGTTTAACTCCTGAAACTCTTTGCTTTCACGCAATGCTTTTTCAAGTTGATAAGCAACATCATATACATTTGCTGACATAATAATTTTGACCCCTCTCATTTTTCATTCGTTAACTAGATCTTCGTCCTACACTATACCAAACTATGTATACATTTTCGAGTATATCCTGTTAAACTCTAAAAATTAGAACACTCATGCCTAAAATACATCTTAAAACTCCAGATACAATTGAAAGATATCTAAAATATTTATTTCAAACAAATTATATTTTGCTGGATTTGTCATCACATTTTTAAAGGTACAATTAATAACAAATCGTTAAAAACGGAAGAAGATGTTAACATTTTGAGCTAGACATTGCTCTGATTAACTTTCTTATACGAAAAAAACCTCCAAGTGGAGGCGATTATAAGCTATTATAGATAGTAGAGAAACGAATAGCATGTTCCATTTCATCTGTCATAGCGATATAAACAGGTTTATACGCTTGTTGATTTGGAAGCTTAAAAAGCATGTCTCGATACAATTCCGCAGCATCTAACTCTCCAATCAAAGCATTTAAGGACCCTTCTTTTAATGTTTTATACTTGTTTGTTTTTTTTGCATTTTGATAAAAATGGCCCGTTAATCCATAATAAATTTGTTGAAAAGATTGATAATGTTTCTTTTCATCTTCTTTTGCATGTTCGATCCACTCTTTAAAAAGCGGATTATTTGTCATTTTCATTAGTTCTTTATATGTCGAATAAGTACTCCATTCATCTGTTATAGCTTGTTCCAATTGTTCTTTGAAATCCACGAATCACCACTCCTTTCTACAATTTATATGCATGAAGGAACCGATTATGTACGACCTTTCCATATCACCTAAACATAGGAGGATTATTAATGATTCAACATTTTCATTTTCATCCCTTATTTGAAAATCAATCGTTGCCAGGTTGGCAGATTCATTTTTTTTATGAACGCCAAAAATATGAAGCCATTTATCATCCGGATGGGAAAATTGAATGGCAGGATAAACAGCCTAATAACTTAGAAACTGTTAGTCAGCAAATCCATGAATTAATGGTGTATCATGTTTATGATCATCGTAAATAAAATTTTTGCCACATATGAATAGCCTTCTTCTTTTCGCGTACACTAATTTTGAAGGAGGCGATGACCATGGAAAGAGAAAAACAAGAATGCTCCTTTCTTCCCGACACACTTCATGGCGGATTATTGCAAGCAGAGTTCGATGAAGATCGTATGGTAAACGAAGGATTATCTGCGGGTTCTGTTCACCTTCGTCACGATCTCAGTAACATTGATGCAACGGTTGTACCTCATGCCGAAAGTCAGGTTGATAGTGTTTAGCTTTTTCACGATCTCGTCTAATCTTTCAGTAAAAACAAGGGCATCCATAATGGATGCCCTTGTTTTTACTTTTTTACAATGGTGAATCTTTCTTTGAAATTAAACAAAATAAAGATAAAATAAAGATAATGCAGCAAAAATGGAGTGAATTAAATGTTGAAAAATTTGGTAAAACATTACCCGAATGCAATTATTCAATCTGATTACCCTACTCATTCTAGCGAACCTTTTTATTGGTGGACTGATCAGGCGAAGACAATGTTTGTCGGTATTGCTAAAGATAAACTAAAGGATGAAGAATTAAGTCTTCTCTCATCCCTTTTTATACAAGTAGCTCCATTACCATTAAGTGATTTAAATATACTTCCTTCTCAAAAAATCTGGTATCAATTTCTTTTTCAAAATGGCTCTATACCTGAAAACGAAAAAAAACATTTTCGTTTTGTTCATTTTTCGTTTTCAAGCAAAGAGGAGCGCAATGATTTATCGGAGGCTCTTTCCTACTTATTTCCCGCAAATTCAATAGTGGTATATCATCATGCTGACTCTGGAATTATGATTGAAACTGATCAACAAGCATTTCAATCGGAAGAAGAACTTCAAGCAGCTTCCCAAGTGCTTGAATCCGATTTTTATATCACTGCCCGTTTTTTCATCGGTGTTGAACGCACGATCACCTCCAGCTTTCACGATGAATTCGAGATGGAGAGAAAGCTCTTTGAATTTGGATTAGCAACCATACCCAAAAAGAGAGTCTATTTATTTTTACAGCTTTTCCCCTATTTCATTCTCAATTCACTGACCGTTCAACAAAAAAATGCACTTTTTGCTCCATTTCAACAAGTATTAAAAAATGACAATGATACTCGTTTGCTAATAAAAACCTACGTTGAAAATCAATCGAACACTTCGCAAACTGCTAAAGAACTCTTTTTACATCGGAACAGTGTTCAGTATCGATTAGATCGTTTATATGAAAAAACGGCTATCGATTTAAAACGATTTGATGGAGCGATGTATGCTTACCTTGCCTGTTTAGAAGCTGAAAATCGATCGTAGTCAACCTGCACAGTAAGCCCTTACATTTTTTATGCACGATGTCTATATCTATCCCCTTACTAAGCCTATACAATTAGATTATCTTATTTTTGACAGGAGGCCATACTGTGGCAGAATTACAATTAAACCATATTTATAAAACGTATGATAACAAAGTAACAGCTGTAGAAGACTTTAATTTACATATACAAGATAAAGAATTCATCGTGTTTGTTGGTCCATCCGGTTGTGGAAAGTCGACAACACTTCGTATGATCGCTGGTCTTGAAGAGATTACCGATGGAGACTTCCTAATTGATGGAAAACGCGTAAACGATATGGCTCCAAAAGATCGCGACATAGCAATGGTTTTCCAAAACTATGCATTATATCCTCATATGAGTGTTTATGACAATATGGGATTTGGTTTAAAACTTCGTAAATTCTCAAAAGAAGAGATCGATCAACGAGTGAAGAATGCGGCTAAAATTCTTGGTCTAGAAGCTTATCTTGACCGTAAACCAAAAGCATTATCTGGTGGACAACGTCAGCGTGTAGCTTTGGGCCGTGCAATTGTTCGAGATGCAAAGGTTTTCCTTATGGATGAGCCGTTATCAAATCTTGATGCAAAGCTTCGTGTGCAAATGCGAGCTGAGATCGCTAAGCTTCATCAACGTTTACAAACAACGACTATTTACGTAACTCATGACCAAACAGAAGCAATGACGATGGCTACTCGAATTGTCATTATGAAAGACGGTGTTATTCAACAAGTTGGTACACCTAAGGAAGTCTACGACAAACCGCTTAATGTCTTTGTTGGTGGTTTTATTGGTTCTCCTGCAATGAACTTTTTCCGTGGGAAACTTTCAGAAGGTTCCTTAGTGATCGGAGATTCAAAGCTTTCTATCCCAGAAGGAAAAATGAAGATTCTACGTGAACAAGGATACGTTGGAAAAGATATCGTATTCGGTATGCGTCCAGAAGACATTCATGATGAACAAATTTTTATTGAAGCTTCCGTTGGCTCTACTTTCACATTTAACGTTGAAGTAGCTGAATTAACTGGAGCCGAAATGATGATTTATACTCAACTTTCTGGTCAGGAGTTTGTTGCTCGTATCGATTCAAGAACAACTGCTAAAGCACAAGATAAAATCGAGCTTGCTTTCGATATGAACAAGGCTCACTTCTTCGATGCAGAAACAGAAGCACGTATTTTCTCAGTTGATGAGAAATAAGCTCTATTGAAAAAGGATGGGGCTGTCTATTAATGCCCTACAAATAAAACAGGTGAGAAAAACGACTCGTTTTCTCACCTGTTTTATATTTTTACTTATTTCTTTTGAAAGTTGCTGGTAGATGTCTGCTACTTTCAAAAGGTAGTTAGCTAATAGCACAATCTGAAATTCTGCGTAGACCTTATCAACACTTCTCATTAACAATCCACGGAAGGACCGATTGCCTTTACCTTTTGTACCGCGTGTTTTCATCGGACCAATAAAGATTATAGGACCAGTGTCATGATAACTTAATTCTCCAAATGAGCCTCAAATGCCTCTTAATTAAACCATTTTACTCGGTTGAATCCATTCGTCATATTGCTCATCCGTCAGATAACCAGTCTTAATTGCCGCTTCTTTTAACGTTGAGCCGTCACTAAATGCAAGTTTTGCGATTTTCGCTGCTTTCTCATACCCAATATGAGGATTTAGTGCCGTTACAAGCATAAGAGAACGATTGACATTTTGTTCAATGACTTCAATGTTTGGTTCAATACCCACAGCGCAGTTTTTATTAAATGAGCGTATACCATCTGAAAGTAATCGAGCTGATTGAATAAAATTGTACAAGATTACTGGTTTAAATACATTCAACTCAAAGTTTCCTTGACTTGCAGCAAATCCAATTGTAGCATCGTTTCCGAAAATTTGAGCCGCTACCATTGTCAATGCTTCCGATTGAGTCGGATTTATTTTACCAGGCATGATTGAACTTCCTGGCTCATTCGCAGGAATGGTAATTTCACCGATTCCGCTTCTTGGTCCACTTGCTAACCATCGAACGTCATTCGCAATTTTCATTAAATCAGCTGCTAGAGCTTTTAAAGCCCCATGAACATATGTGATTTCGTCATGGCTTGTTAAAGCATGAAATTTATTATCAGAAGAAATGAATTCATGACCGGTTTGTCCTTTCAGTTGAACCGCTACTAAGTCCCCAAATCTTGGATCTGCATTAATCCCGGTTCCTACTGCCGTTCCTCCGATTGCCAAGTTTAAGATATGTTTACTACTTTCTTGAATCATTCCTTCACTTTTTTCAAGCATTGCTCTCCAACCACTAATTTCTTGCCCAAGAGTGATCGGTGTGGCATCTTGTAAATGAGTTCGACCAATTTTAATAATTTTCATGAATTCTTTTTCTTTAAGTAAAAATGTTTCTTTAAGTTCCTTCAAAGAAACTAATAATTGTTTTTCTAGAAAGTCATAAGCTGCAATATGCAAGGCTGTGGGGAAAGTATCATTTGAACTTTGTGACATGTTGACATCGTCATTCGGATGGACCCGATCCGTCTTGCTTTGAAGATCTAAATATTGATTCGCTACGAATGCTATGACTTCATTCACGTTCATATTCGATTGTGTCCCACTACCTGTTTGCCATACAACAAGAGGAAAATGATTATTCAACTTTCCATCGATTATTTCATCACAAGCTTTAACAATCGCTTCTTTTTTCGTTTCTGATAATTTGCCAAGTTGCTGATTCACATGCGCTGCTGCCTTTTTCAGCTGAGCAAATGCTGTAATTACTTCAATTGGCATTTTTTCGATACCAATTTTGAAATTCTCTTTACTTCTTTGTGTTTGTGCTCCCCAAAACTTATCTGCAGGTACTTCGATTTCGCCAATTGTATCGTGCTCAATTCTGTTATTCATGGACAATTCCTCCTAATGTCTAGTTGGATCGATTATCCTTCTATTTTGACATATATTCCGAATTTTTTCATAGACAATGCTTTTACTCCATTATTCCTCGAAAAAAATTGCCCATTCAAACTTCACAAATTATGCGTGTGAACCTTTATAATAATAGACAGTAGTTAATAAAATTCTAAGTGATTGGACGTGCATCAATGAAAATTAGTTTATTAGGAGCAACTGGGAGGGTCGGCAAAGCCTTCCTTGAACTGGCATTGGAAGAGGGACATGAAGTGAAAGCACTGGTAAGAAATGCTGAAAAATTAACGATACAACATCAAAATTTACATATCTTTACTGGAAATGTATTAAATCTGAATGATCTTCAGCTAGCGATAAGCCAAACCGATATTGTTATTAGTACATTAGGAACGGATGGGGGATACACATTATCGCAAGGTACAGCAAACCTATTACAAATAATGCGAAAGGAAAGCTTAGGGAGAGTGATTACGATTGGAACTGCTGGCATACTTGATTCGAGAGCAGAGACATCGATGTATCGTTTTCAATCATCTGAGTCGAAAAGAAAACTAACTAGGGCATCTGAGGAACACTTGAAAGCCTATTTCATGTTAAAAAATGCTGGATTTGAATGGACCATCATATGTCCTACCTATCTTCCTGATCGTGAAAAAAAAGGAGTTTATCGCCAAGAAAAAAATAGGCTACCGATTGATGGACGAGAGATATCTGTTAAAGACACCGCTCAATGTGTATTTGACGAGATGAATAATAAACACTTTCTAAACAGTCGAGTCGGCATTTGTTATTAAATCAGGGTCTTATGTAAAAAAACAGATTTCATTCAAACAGCATTATTTTGGATTTTATGAAAGGTATCTGGAGTGATTCCAACTTTATTCGTGATTTCATTCATTCACATTTTTTGTCATCTATATTTACAAAATAGGAACCTACTATGTTCAATGAGAGTGTCTGTTAGGCTTCTTTTTCATGATTATTAAATCCTTTTGTCATATGTTCCCCTCCTAGAATGAACTCGTGGCTAAAAAAATATATTCACACATTATCATTCCATAGTTAAAACATGTTAATCTAATCGTATACTAGTTAATTTTCTACCGTTTTCCCTAAAATTTTGTCTCTCAATACTATCATTTAAAAAGATGCTGAGACAAAATTATTTTAGGTTAAGAAAAATCCGAACGATACGCGAAATTCTAAGTAGAATTTTCGTATTCGTTCGGATTTTTTCACTTTATTGTTTTCTTAGTTGAATCAATTTCATAAATGATGATCTTTTCAACGGAACCGAATATTGACTTCGATTGGAGTGTAAGACGGCGACTCCTGGGGAATAGCGAAGACGTCGAAATCCACTTAAGCTTTAGCTTAAGTTCGTTCGACGCGAGCCCCCGGAAAGCGTCCGTCGAAAACGAAAATCGAATGATTAAATAATAGTCCAATGAAATGTTCGCCTTTAAACTTGGGTATTTTAATTCTGTCCCAGACTCTTTTTTATTAACCTACTTGGTTTGTAGAACTGCCTTGTTGCAATTGATACATTTGGAAATAGTTCCCGTTTAAAAGCATCAATTCATCATGGTTTCCTTGTTCAACAATCGTTCCTCGATCAAGGACTAATATGCGATCAGCATTTTTAATCGTTGATAACCGATGAGCAATGATGAAAGTTGTTCGTCCCTTTTTCAATACTTCCATCGCTTCTTGAATGACTGCTTCTGTTTCTGTATCAATACTAGAAGTTGCTTCATCTAAAATTAAGATCGCTGGATCAAATGCAAGTGCTCTTGCGAATGAAATAAGCTGTCTTTGACCCGATGAAAGAGTACTTCCTTTTTCAATCACAGGTTCATCGTAGCCATTTTCAAGATTTTTGAAAACGCGATCTGCTCCTACATCCTTCATAGCCTTTTCTACGGTTTCTCTAGATATTTCTGGATGATCTAAGCTTACATTGGATGCAATGGTACCCGTAAACAAATATGGATCTTGGAGAACAATCCCCATATGGTCGCGCAATGTTTGGCGTGGTAATTCTTTTATATCCACTCCATCGATATAGATATGCCCTTCTTTCACATCGTAGAAACGGAAGAGTAAATTCATGATTGAACTTTTTCCAGATCCAGTGTGGCCAACTAGAGCGATCGTTTCACCTTGCTTGGCTTCAAAGTCAATGTCTTTTAATACTGGCTGACCTTCTTTGTACCCAAATGTAACGTGTTCAAAGCGAACGTTTCCTCGATAACGAGCAATTCGATTATCAGTAACCGGTTCACCTTTTTGATTGAGCAATTCAAATACTCTTTCACCAGCAACTAATGCTTGCTCAAGATTTGTTAACTGATTCACGATCCCTGTAACCGGTTGGAATAAACGGTTAATGTAGTCGACAAAAGCATATAGAACACCTAGTGTGACGAATGAGCCTACACCAATTGAGCCTCCTCCAAAGTACCATATGAATACAACTAATGTAATATTCCGCAACACTCCCACGAGATTGTGGGATGTAAGTGAATTTAAATTCAGCTGCTTATTTTGATATTTGTAGTGAGTTTGGTTCATCTCTTCAAATTCATCTTTCATTTGTTCTTCTCTGCGAAATGCTTGGATAATATTCATTCCTTGAATCGATTCATTTATCGTAGCGTTTATATCACTGACTTTTGCTCGAATGACATGATTATACCTTGCCGCAAACTTCCGATACACAATCATCCAAATCACAATAATCGGTACGAGGACTAAGCAAATAGCTGCAAGCTTCGGATCAAGGATAAATAATGCGACATATACTCCAGCAATATTAATAAAGCTTGTGAAGAAAGTTGATAGCACCCTCACATATAATTCTCGAATGGCTTCAGTATCATTTGTAATTCTTGCAACTACTTTACCAGCCGGTAAATTATCAAAGTACTGGATGGGCAACGTTTGAATGTGGCTGAAAATATCATTTCTCATCCTTTGAATAATTCGATTGGCTGATTTTTGAAGCAAGAAATGTTGTCCGTAAGACAAAATCCCTGCTATAACAAGTAGACCAAGGTACATAGACAATAGTTTAATAATCCTCGGTATTTCCGGTTGATAAAATTTCAATAATTCATTCGAAGATAATTTACTGGCAGAATAGGTTTGTTCTTTCTTACCCTCTTTAATCAAAATTTGATTTCCTTCAACTTTACGTTTTCCATCAAGTATTTTTCCTTGTGGAATAAAGTAAAAATCGTGGTCAACTTGTAAAATGTGTATACGCTTTCCACTTTTTTCATTCTGCTCAATATAACTTTCTCGTTTATAATACTTCCCCTTATATGGCACAGCATCATTTGAGGAGGCCGTTGTTTCAACCCAAGTTTTCTCTATGCCTAATATATGGTGATCGATCATATTTTTTGCTATAAATGGACCAGCTAACTCTGCCCCTACTGATACAGTCAACATAATCAAAGCGACGATGATTATTTTTTTGTATAACAGAGCGTATCTAAATAATCTCTTACCGGTGCTCATACTTCCACCTCCTCTAACGAATTTTCAATTTGCTGACGATCATACTGTTCTTTATACCATCCCGCTTGCTCCACTAGCTCTTGGTGTGTTCCTTCTTGTATAAGTCTTCCATCATCTAAGACGATGATCCAGTCAGCATGAGAAACAGCAGACAAACGATGGGTTGTAATAATGGTCGTTTTTCCAGAACGTTCACGACGGATATTCTCAATAATCTTTGCTTCTGTTTTCGCATCAACCGCTGATAATGAATCGTCTAGAATTAAAATTTCCGGATTTTTAATAAGTGCGCGCGCGATCGAAATTCGCTGCTTTTGACCACCGGATAATGCCACACCCTTTTCTCCTACTAATGTGCTTAATCCTTCAGGCAACATTTCGAGATCTTTCCTGAAAGCTGATTGATCAATTGCTTGTTGAAGTTCTTCATCCGTTGCTTCAGGATGACCGAAAAGAATGTTTTCTTTAACCGTTCTAGAGAACAAGACATGGTCTTGTGGCACATAACCAATCCAGTCTCTTACATCCTCTTTTAACTGATCTGCTAGAGATACATCAGAGAAGCTAAGTTCACCTTTCCCCATTGGATATTCTCTCAGCAATTGCTTTACGAAAGTCGTCTTACCGCTTCCTGTTTTCCCTACTACACCTAATGTTTGACCTTTTTGAAGGTCTACTTTAATATCCTGAAGGTTTTCATTATTCGATGTAGGATATTGGAAACTGAACTGACTAAATTTAATCGATTCAGGATGATTAATCGCAACAGGTTTATCAGGATTAATGACGTCTTCTTTCGCATTTAAAGTTTCTTGTACACGATCAAGCGAAGCATTTCCTCTTTGCATAACGTTAATCAGTTCTCCGATCGCAAACATTGGCCAAATGAGCATACCGAGATAAACGTTAAACGAAACAAGATCACCCAGTGAAATCGTTTGGTGAAAGACGAGGATAAGCTCCATAACCAAGTCCAATCATAAAGCTAATTCCAACGAGAATTTTGATTGTAGGTTCGAAAAGCGAATCAATAACAGCTACTTTAATATTTTTTTCATAAACATCATTCGTCATATCAGAAAATCGCTTCTCATCTGCTCTTTCCTGCACGTAGGCACGAATGACACGTACACCTGCAACGGATTCAAGTACTCGATCATTCATATCTCCAAATGCATCCTGGGCTTCTGTGAACCGTCGATGAATTCTCGCGCCATATATTTTCATTAGAATCGCCATAAATGGGAGAGGAATAATTGCTGCAAATGTAAGCTTCCAACTGATTAGAAAGCCCATCGTACTTAAAATCGTCAACATAAAAATACTTGAATCTGTGAGTGTTAATACACCAAATCCGGCTGTTACAGACACCGCTTTTAAGTCATTAGTCGCTCTTGCCATTAAATCACCTGTGCGATTTCGTTCAAAAAATGATGGTGTCATTTTAAATAAGTGTCCCATGAATTGGGAACGTAATTTCCGTTCAATAATATTCGCTCCGCTAAATAATAAATACATCCAAATATAAGTTAGCCCATAAGACGTCACCAAGATGAGTGACAAGTAACCTATATAGTGCATTAATTTCATCGATGTCATTTGATCAAAATGAATATCATCAATAGCCATCCCCACCATTCTTGGTGGAATGACATCTAATACCCCTACTATTATTAAGAAAAAGATCGCAATCGAATACCTTTTCCAATGTTCTTTGAAAAACCAGTTTAACTTTTTAAAAATCGCAAACATTTTTTCATCCTCCTTCGTTTCATTTTCGATTTAACTTACTAGCCACTTTCTAGCTCCACTGTTTTCATTTTTTGCATTTTAACCTTCTGTTTCATCCTTTTAACCTCCTATTTTTTAAAAAGTCCAATTCAGCCTTCCCAAAACACAAAAAAACATACTGCATTTTTGCAATATGTCTTAAAGACGCAAAAAAGCACAGATTATAGATAACCCGCGCCAATATCTCTTATATGAAATGGAAGTAGTGAAATTTCAACAACTAGATGAATGGACAGGTTTCTTTATGAAGTTTTGATGGTACACAAATATAGACTGGAATAATGGCAATTTGCATCATCTTCATCTGAAACCTCTCCTTTCTGAGTCGTTTATTTTCGTATTAAACTTACCACTTTTCACCAATGATCGTCAACACAATTTTTCGAACATTCGAATGATTCCTAATTAAGATGAGATGTTTACTTTATCCATTACTTTTGCAGGACTATTTTCACCCATGAATTTCGGTAACAAAATGGTATAAATAAGTGCAACCAATAGTAAGCCACTACCTACGATCCAATACAACATTTCTATACTAATGTGTTTCGGAAAACTAATACTAATAAAAAATAACGTAATCGTTTGAGACAACATCATTAATGGTGTTATCCATCCTTGAACTCTTCCCATCATTTTAGGATCAACAAGACTTGGAAGCCAGCCACCTAATGCAATATTGACAGGTGGTAATCCTAATGAAGATATGAAGATTAACGAAAAGAATAGCCAAGTAGAATTTGCAAACGCTGAAAGGATGATAAAGGAGCCCGATATTATTAACCCTGCCACTATAAGTTGTTGAAATTTAAATTTTTCTTGAATCATTGACGATACGATACTGCCAATTAATATTCCTGACCCGAAAACGATTCCGAGAATGACTGAAAACCCTTCGTATGATTCGGGAACGAGCTTATATTTCAGGATAAAGATCGGCATCACTGTAAATCCACCATTCACAACTCCAAAGATGAAAAAGCCAGAGATAAGTGATAATAGAAGTTTATCTTTGAAAATGTACTTCCAACCATCTTTGAAATCTCTCATCACAAATTTAACATTGAGTTCCTTTATTGAATGCTTTCCATTTGGTAATTTCGCTTCTGTCGGCACATCCATTGACCGAATAAGGATGCTACTAATCATAAATGTAACAGCATCAACAAGAATGGCACCATTAATTCCAATTAATTTATAGGCTAAAATACCAAGTCCACTCCCAAATAACATAAATATACTTCCTACCATTTGGTTGATTCCTGCAGAAGCAGCGTATTCATCTTTTGACAAGATCCCTTGCATGATTCCTGATTCTGCAGGGAAGAAGAATTTCTGGACTCCACTTCGCAAAAATAAGATCGCAAAGATAAGAGGGATCGATCCAATCCAAATGGCTCCTATAAGAACAATGGATAGTAATGCACAAATAATGTCACAATTTGATGCGATTTTTTGTCTATCCATTCGATCAGCAAACACACCTACGAGGAAAAATACTGCTAATGTCGGTAATGAAACCATTAATTCCGAGACAGTTGCATAGGATGGTTGATCTGAAAAGCGATCTAACAAGTAAAAAACAAAAGCCATAACCCCAATCATACTTCCCATTTGAGATGTAAAGTTCGCAAAAAACAATTGAACAAATGCTTTATTTTTAAAAACGGCTTTCATTTTTTTCATTCAATAATTCCCCATCCCTTATTTAATACGTTAATTATAACCAAATTCCAAGTATATCCATCAGCGTCTCTTGACGGAAATTAGTCTCCGCCTGCAGACGGAGATAAAAAAAATTGAAATTTCAATTGATAGTCCCCATATCGAATAATACTTGCTCCAATAAAACACTTTCACATTTTTTCACAAATTATTCACAAACGAGTTTAAAGCTTGGGTTGCCGGGTAACTAATAAGTAATGAAAGATCGATCATCAATCATTGAACTTATAAATTATTTATTGAGGTGAAAATTATGCTTAGAACAATACTTATGGTCATTGGTGCAATCGTTGTAATTGGATTCATTATTAGTTTATTGCAATAAATTTTCCGTAATTCAACATGATATGGAGGGTTTAAAATGGATGAAGAAAGAAGAGTTGAAGTTCGACGTGAAGAAAAAGCAAATAGTGGATTAGTTGGTGCCACCTTCATAAAATATGCAGCTTATATTGTTATCTTCTTTGGAATACTTTGGTTTTTAATTACTTATATATTACCAAAATTCTAATACCATTTGAACTCTTTTTTAAGGCAATGCTATTGTATGTTGTTGATAGGAAGCAAAAGCGAGTTGGTTTGCTTGAATCCAGAAAAATCAACGTGGTTATTTGACAAGGCCTTTTTAAAAAAAGGAAAGCGATTGTAACTATCTTCATGAGTTCAATCGCTTTCCTTTTTTTATTATCAAGATTTGGAATAAACTGATTTTTAATGGGTATACAATGAACAGTAAAGCTTTCATAAAATATATTCGAGGTGATTACAATGTATAAACACATTTTAGTTGGTTATGATTCTACGGAAGAAAGTCAAAAAGCATTGAATTCAGCAATTGAATTTGCAAAATTAAATCCTGATCTAACACTAACTGTTGCGCATGTTTACACAGGCGAGCGTACTGCTGAAGCTACTGCAATTGATGATCCGCTAGCATCGAGAGTAGTCACTTCTCCAGGGCTAGATAATTCTTATATCGGTAGAATTCCTCCAGAGCAAGAAGTGTATAGGGAATCACCTTATAACCGTCATTCGGAAGGTGACGAGATAATGGAAAAAGCCCGTACTCAGCTTGAAGGCAAAGGAATTCATGCTAAATTTGAACTTCTAGACGGTTCAGCAGCGACAAGTCTCATCAATTATGCGAAAGAACAGCAAGTTGATTTAATTGTAGTCGGTCACACACACCGCGAAGGTTTACAGAAGTGGTTTACGAGTAGTGTAAGCAAAGAAATTTTAAAAGAAGCACCTAGTCACGTATTATTAGTAAAATAACATTCCGGGATTATCTCTTATGAGGTAATCCTTTTTCATTTTGCGTGTGTTCGCAAAGAGCGTGATTCTTCATAAAAGGACTTCCTCTCCTTTCCCTGAAGTTTGCTCATTTTGGACCTCTGTGCAATGACTGTGAACAACTTCATTTTATGAAAACTGCCTTTTTATTAAGCAGATTTGATTTTGAAAGTACACTTTTTTTCCATTATAATATGTTCACGACTACATAGTGAAAGGAGTGATCCCTTTGTCCGTCATAGTCCTTATTCGCAAGGATTTTCGCTTACATGATCATCCAGCTCTCTTTGAGGCAAGTAAACACCAAGAGATTCTACCCGCTTTATATCTATGATTCCGATGAGAGTCGTTCAAATGAAATGGGTTCAGCTCAAAAGTGGTGGCTCCACCATTCCTTAAACAACTTTCAGGAATCACTCAAACAAATTGGTGCCCGTTTATGGATCCGTAAAGGAAACACTTCAGATGTGTTAAAGGCTTTCATTAATGAAACTGGCTCAATGAATGTTTATTGGAATCGCTTATACACACCTGACACAATGAAGAATGACCGTGAATTAAGCATCGAACTGCATGATCAGGGCATAGAAGTTCGAACATTTGAAAGTACACTTTTCTTTCCTCCATGGATAATTAAAAAGGACAACGATGACCCCTATAGAGTCTTTAGTGCTTTTTATCGGGCATTTCAAAAAAGAGAAGTGCCTGAGCCTCTCCCCCGTATTCGAACATTAAATTCTTCTAATCAAAAAATTGAGTCTTTGTCCGTCAATGAGTTAAAGTTACTACCGAGTATTCCATGGGATTCCTTTTTTTATCAGATATGGGATCCTTCAGAGATGACAGCTTTGAAACAATATCAACAATTCACCGAAAAAAAACTAACTCATTATTTAGATCATCGAGATTTTCCTAGTCTAGAAGGGACATCGAATTTATCACCTTATTTGGCTTTTGGACAAATATCAGTTCGAACCATTTATCATGATTTGATGAAAAAAAACCTAAAAGGAACCGAATCATTTATTAGGCAGTTGGTTTGGCGGGAATTCTCCTATTCTCTCCTGCTTCATTTCCCTCACACCATTCAAAAGCCATTAAATTCTAAATTTGATCAATTCGAATGGAATGATCATTTCTCACTATTAGAAAAATGGCAGCGAGGTCAGACAGGCTACCCGATCGTAGATGCAGGAATGAGAGAATTATGGAAAACCGGCTACATGCATAACCGTGTTCGTATGGTGGTGGCTTCTTTCCTCACAAAACACTTATTGATTCATTGGTCTGAAGGAGCAAAGTGGTTTAATGACACTTTAGTAGATGTTGATTTAGCAAACAATACGATGGGGTGGCAATGGGTAGCTGGATCTGGAGCAGATGCTGCTCCCTATTTCCGCATCTTTAACCCGATTTTACAAGGAGAAAAATTTGACCCACAAGGCACTTATATTCGAAATTGGATCCCTGAACTTAGCAGACTTCCTAACCAATGGATTCATAAGCCATTTGAAGCAAGTGATCAAATTTTAGCAGATGCAGGTGTCGCACTTGGTGAAACCTACCCAATACCGATTGTCGATCATAAAGCAGCTAGAATACGTGCACTAGAGCGGTATAACCAAATTAAATAACATTCTTTCTAAGAGACGAAAGAAGGGGCTGTCTAAAAAAGTCCCAAAATAAAACAGGTGGAGAAAAATGACTCATTTTTCTCTACCTGTTTTATTTTATTTTCTTCGAAAGTTACTGGCGGGTACAACCATCCCTAATCTCCGAGTGGACCTTATCATGACCCAGCAATAAAAAGCTGCGAAACGAACAATTGCGCCTGATTTTAAAAAACGCTCTACGTCCATTTTAAGCTGTGCATAGATAAGTGATTTTGATTCACTTTCAAGGACTGATATAGCCTTTGTTTTCATTTCTTCAAAAATAGTGGTCCATTTTACTGGGCGATTGCCGTATGCTTTTTTACAGCATGATTTTATTGATAATCTGAATCGACTTTGCATTCGCACACGTTCAAACTTTGTTTGTAATCAGAAGTCGTTTACTTCTTCAACGATCTTTTAAATTCGTCATCTTTGGATTGCACATAAAAAATCTTCATAAAAACGATGTTATGGAGAATGGTTTATTTTAAACAATGAATAAAAGGTGACGGAAGGCGCTCGACTCCTGCGAGAATAGCATGAGCTGAAAACCCGGCAGAGATAGGATCACAGTCTAAGTACGCAACGTCCTGTTGCAACGACTGCGCTAAAACATCCTGTTTGTCGGAGTAGATTGAAGCCGTGCCCGCGGAAAGCGTCTGCCTGAAACGGAAATCTATGGCTTATACGTGTATAGATGTTCCAAGAAAGTCTTTTACAATGCACTCGTGGTTTTTTTCGAGGAGACTTGGTCCAGCTGTAGAAGTATTCGCCTTAAACCGAGATCAACAGAACGATTTTTGTCTGCATCTTTAAACAAAGTTGGATAAGATCGTTTAATCCGTTACTGAATGAGAGTGGAAGGCAGCGACTCCTGCGGGAACAGCGCGAGCTGAAAGCCCCGCAGGAACGCAGTGACGAGGAGATTGAAGCCGTGCCCGCGGAAAGCGTCTGCCTGAAACGGAAATCTATGGCTTATACGTGTATAGATGTTCCATGAGGACTTTTTCAGTGGTCTCAATAATATGAGTCTTGAGACCCCACAGGGAGCACGATTCTCGCGACCGAGGAAACTCAAAGCCATGTTCCGCGGAAAGCGTCCGCCCTGGAACGGAAATCGACAACGTCATCGTTGCATGAAAAGAGGGCTGCCCTTAAAAGTCATTTTCTATGACTTTTGGGACAGCCCTTCTTTGTTATTTTTTAATGCCTACCATTGCTTTAGGAGCAGTTAATAAAAGGAAAACAACCACAACTGCACTAATAATAAATGTAGGCAACATATACGTTCCATTATAGATTAGTGAATACCACGCAACAGGTTGTCCTTTTGGTGCGTATGATCCAAAAAAGACGATACCCGTATAAAAATGAGCAAGGAAACGCAGTGTACTTCCAAGTAAACAGGCTAAAATCGTAAAAGTAATCCATTTGCTCTTTTCTCGTTCTTCCAACGCTTTTTTAATTTGAATAGAAAAGAGTCCTGCAAACCCTAAAACTGTAAATGCAATGAAATAATCAATAAATCCTTGAATAGGATGATAAATTTGAGCAAATCCAGTAATGAATTGTAAAAGACCAAGAAGAAAACCAGTTAGTAATCCGCCTTTAAGTCCTCTACGGATAGCCATGATAAAAACGGGTACCATTGCAATACTTACGGAACCACCTTGTGCCCAAATCCTTGAAAACAAAGCTGAAGAAACAATATCTAACAATAACGCAAGAGCAGCCATAATCGCTACTTCAACCAAAAACACTGTCTGACCTGACTTCATAAAAAAATCCCCCTATCCACATTCCAAACCGGGGGGAAATGATTCGATAAAGAATACCGTTGCTACAAAGATCGTAGCAAAACTCATATCATTCCTCTATCGAAACCACATCCCTGCGCAAGCATTATCTAAACAGGTTCAAAGGGTCTGAACATACGCTCTGTTCACTCTCAGCTCAAAAGGCTCCCCTAGTGGAAATGTGCTATTTTATTCTACGTTACTATACTATGATCATCCCATTATTACAATCTCTTTTCATTAATACAATGATTTTCATCGATTTCCTATTTCCTAACAATTTGAATGATTCCAAGCATAACAAAAGAAATAGCAATGAGTGCAATGGTTAAAATCGTAGCAAGTTTCATATCTCCTGCTTCCATTGCCATATAGATTGCTGTGGATGCTGTTTGGGTTTTTCCAGGAATATTTCCAGCAAACATTAAGGTCGCACCGAATTCTCCAAGCCCCCGAGCAAAACTCAATATCGCTCCTACCATAATGAATTTCATAATCAGTGGGAGGTCAATATACCAAAACAGCTTCCATCCACTGCCACCATCAACTTTTGCTGCACCAATGATATCTTGATCAATTTGGGATAGCCCTAACGAAATCGATTGGTACATAAGCGGAAACGAAACGACAAGTGCTGCTACTATGCCAGCTTGCCAAGTAAACATAAGCCCTTGTCCAAAGATCGATTCTACTCTTTGTCCAATCCATGAATTCCCTCCGAATACAATAATTAAGATAAACCCAATAACGGATGGAGGTAGCACCAGTGGAAGCATAAAAAACATTTCAAAGAACATCTTCCCTCTTCTTTTTGGCTTTGATAGAAATTTCGATGCAATCAATGCCAATACAAGAACAAAAACAGTTGCAATTGAAGCAATCTTGAATGAAAGAGCGACAGGATTAATGATTTTTTCGAAAGACTGACTCGTTTTTGACCCTTGGAACCCTGCTTGCCCAAGAAGTGTTTGAGCATTTGATTCGTTCAAAAATGCTAGAAATTTAGCGGATTCATTTTTATTTGCTCCCTTTACAATTCCTTCATAATAAAGAATGGGTTGATGGTCATTATTTGGCACTTTCGCTACAATTTTACTCCCTTTAGAATGAACGGCATCAGAACGATAAACAAAAGCTGCATCCACGTTTCCCGTTTCAACATATGCCAAGGCTTGTTTCACATCTTTGGTGAACACTAATTTATCTTGGACCTTTTCCCACATATTTTCTTTTATCAATGTCTCTTTTGCATAATCTCCAGCGGGTACAATTTTTGGCGTGCCAATCGCAATTCTTTTCACTTTGTCAGAAGTAAGTTGATCGACCCTATTCACGTCAGCTGAATTATTCTGTGGCGTGATCAAAACTAAATCGTTGCTGAGAAACGACTTAATGTTCGATAATACGTGTTTTTCTTTTAAGTGATTCACTGGCTCTACTCCAGCGGATAAAAATACATCGACTGGAGCCCCGTGTTCAATTTGTTGAGCCAGTGTACCTGACCCTCCATAAGTCACGTTTATATTCACTTTATTTTGAGGATCTGACATATATTGATGAATAAGCTCATCGAGAGGTTCCTGCAAACTTGCAGCCGCAGAAATTGTTATTTCAGAACTGTTTTCTTTAGAAATAGAACAACTAGTTAAAAATAGAGCAAAAAATATCACGAGAATGATTTCTGAACCATATTTCAATTTTTTTCTTGTATTCATTTTATCAATATCCTTTTTTCTTCATGACGTCTAAAAGTATGTCTGGACGATTCGTGATAATTCCATCTGCCCCCATATCTAGTAATCTCTCCATCGTTTTTCGATCATCAATCGTCCAATAGTGAACTTCCATCCCTAATTGATGTGCTTGCCGAATTAATGATGAGGTTGCTAAATTTAAACCTTTATCTTCAATGGGAAGCTGAAGGGCATTTGCCCCAGGAGAATATAAATTTCCCAGTTTCAGTTTTTGTAAGATTACATAACGGGTTGCCTCTTGTTGGCCACCACTAATACTTAAGCGCCCGTTCGATACTTTCTCCATTTTTTCATTCGTTTTTTGGTCAAAAGAAGCCATTAATACATCGTCTTCCTTGTTATATTTTTGAATGAGTGTCCAGAGTTTATGGACCATTTCATCAATCTTTTCTGGAGGGTTTGTGTCTTTAATTTCAATATTCATTTTCATCTTTGGAAAAGCTTGAAAGATCTCTTCCACAGTTGGAATTTGTGCTCCTTTTCCTCGATAACGATATTCACCATTCAAGTTTTGAAATCGATAGCCTGCATCCATTTTTTCTAGTTCATCTAATGTATAATTCACTACTTTCCCTTTCCTATTTGTCGTTCGGTCCACCGTGGGATCATGAATCGCCACAAGTTTTCCGTCTTTTGTAATATGAAGATCGAACTCAAGTGCATCCACACCCATTGAAGCGGCTTGGTGAAAAGCCAGCATTGTATTGGAAGGAGCTAACTTTTCTCCTCCTTGATGCGCCATGACTAAGGGTTTGCTTCCCTTAAAAAATGGTTTTTCTTTTATTTTTTCAGGTGGAATAAGGTTTACAATGATAACAAATAAGGCTAAAACCCCTATGATTAACACTATAAAGAGGAGGAGTTTCTTTCTTTTTTTGGGCGGCACACTTAAATCAATATATGGCTTCTTTTCAGATAATGCACTCATTTTCATCCCTCCAAAATCTCTTATTCTATTGTATCCTAATACCATGGAAATTTAGAAGAAAGAACTTTGACTATTTCGTAGGAAATAAAATCGTGGAGATCATAATAATTATTAGGGGTTGATTTCAAGCCAGGGATTAAATGGAACTGCGATTTTTTAATACAAAGATTACCCCTTATCCTTTTTTCGCACAATAAAATCGCTCATTTCTCATGAGCGATTTTATTTATGAAAGGGATGATTCAGCACATTTATCGATTTCATCTCTATTTAGCTATAATCTCATTCATTTACATCAATTAATGTAAACTGTTCACATACGAGTAGCAGATCTTCTGTAAATTCATGTCCTACTTTTCTTAATTCTCTTCTGAAAAACTTTTCATGTTCTTCTTTCCAATATCGTCGGACTCTCTTTCATCATTGCTTCTGAAAGAAAGCAGACGAGCCTCACAAAGTCTCATTAACGGAAGGGATGAAAATTGAAGAAAAAATAAGACTGTCAATCATTTTATCATTGACTTTACCGACTGCCCCGTTAACTAAATATGTGTCAAAATCAAGGATAGTAAAAGACCCGCTGAAGCAATGAAACCAACAATTGGACCACCTTCTTCAAATGCTTCTGGCATCATAGTAGAAGCAAGCATCGCAATAATTCCTCCACCTGCAAATGAAGCGATAACGGCCATCGTAAAATCAGATGCACCTTCAAGGAATACATATCCACCTAGTGAGCTTAGTGTTGAAACGATCAAAACAGTCAACCACAATATCCAAATCTTAGATTTTGAATAACCATTTTTCTTCATTCCAGCCGTACTTGATAATCCTTCTGGAACATTACTTATAAAGATTGCGATGACTAGCAACCAACTAACGGAATGACTTACAAGAAGACTCGCTCCAATCATAATCGATTCTGGTATGGCATCCATAACGGTTCCTAGGAATATACCGAGTCCAGATTGCTTGCTATCTGAATTATTTTCTGAAGATGGATTTGAACGCTTCCTGCTTTTACCACCTTTATTTGAAATAAAAAGATCAAATGCAGTAAAAATAATGGAGCCAATTAAAAATCCAATAATAATTGGTTTAATTCCGGCTTTTTCAACTGAATCTCCAAGTAGCTCATATGCCGCTGCTCCCATTAAGACACCTGTTCCAAAGCTCATGATATAACCAAGTATTTTCGTTTTTATTGTAAAATAAAGAGATAATAACGCGCCCAGTAAAACGGCTGAACCTGATACGGCTCCCCATAAAATTGCTTGTCCCATTTTCATTCCCCCTCTAAATTTCTTTACCACTTATTATCCATATCTATAACCCTTTATCCCCACAAAAAAACCACTTACCATTCTTCAATGAATTGGTAAGTGGTTTCAAATTGGTATCATACAAGATATTCTTTAGTCTTTTGAAATAAATCCAAGCATACGCAATAAATTCAAAAAGAGGTTGATAAAATCCAAATATAAATTCAAGGCAAGCAAAGGAATCATCTCTTCAGTAAGATTACCTTGCTTCATCCGATTAAAATCATAAAGAATATAAAGGGAGAATACGATACTTCCAATACAAGATAAAGCGAATAGTGCAGTGGATGTTAAAGGCATAAACAGAGAAAATAAGCTGACTCCAATGATAGCTAACAATGCTACAAGTAAAAAGGATGACATAAACCCTAGGTCTCTCTTTGTTTTATATCCAACTAACGACATAACTCCGAAAATGAGCGTAGTGGCTAAAAAAGCTTCTAATACGACATATGCTCCTACGGTACTTGCATAATAATATACAGTTGGAAATAGTGTTACACCTGAAATAAAAACAAAGATAAATAAAAATGGATAACCGATCATTTTCTTTTTTCTCATAAATGCTGATGCAATTAACATTCCGATCTCTACAATTATTAATGGTAACATAAGAGCAGGCGGGACATATTGACCAATATATAGTCCAACGGTTGCCACGATTAATGATAAAAAAAATGTTCGTAACACTTTTTGTAGAATTGTTTGTTTTCCATGAATGACATGTTCCATATTGACCACTCCTCATTTTAGCTATAAATACTATACGATCTCAAAGCAAAAAAGATTCATTTTAGTAAAAGTACCACATCAAATCAATGATTTGATGTGGTACTTGATTAAAAATTAATCCGATTTAATCGGTTTTTCATTATCATTAAGATTTTGAAATATCTACTTTTGTCTCAGGCTTTACTTCATTGGCTGTATCATGATCATCCATGACACCTTTCATCCCTTTTTTGAACTCCTGAAGCGTTTGTCCTGCAGCTTTTCCCAACTGAGGAAGCTTCGAAGGACCAAAAAGTAGTAGAGCAACAATCAGGATAACCGCAACTTCTCCGAATCCTAAATTCATATTGTGCATCTCCTTTAATAAGTTCATCTATCATTAAAATGAGTATACACTAAATCTCGAGAAATGAGAAATGGCAATTGTATGAACAGAAAAATAAAGAATCGAGACAATGATTGGTTGGTTGAAAAATAGAATTATTAATCCCTATGATCTAGATTTTTTTATAAATGGATTTATCTATAAAAAAATAGCTAGAGGGATACGTGCTTCATGCGCAGTAACCCCTCTAGCCGTTTTTTTCATTTATACTTTTTTAGAGAACGCGTGCATCTTCCGCGTGTGTTCCTCTTTGTTCGCGGATATTTTTTCTTTTTTCTTGTTCTGACATGATTACGGCACAAGCCGCATCACCAGTAATATTGACTGCTGTTCTAGCCATATCAAGAAGTCTGTCAATCCCAAGTATTAAGCCAATCCCTTCGACTGGTAAACCTACACTATTTAGTACCATGGCAAGCATAATCAAGCCTACACCTGGTACGCCTGCTGTTCCTACACTCGCTAGAACCGCAGTCAAAACAACTGTAATCATTTGGGTAAGCGATAAGTCAATGCCATAAACTTGTGCAATGAAGATCGTCGCTACCCCTTGCATGATTGCTGTTCCATCCATATTGATCGTCGCACCGAGTGGTTGTACGAAAGAACTAATTGGTTCTGGAACTTTTAAGTTTTTTTGAGCGGTTTCCATCGAAACGGGAAGCGTTGCATTACTACTAGAGGTACTAAATGCTACTCCCATTGCTGGAGAGAATCCTTTAAAGAACCAAATGGGGCTTTTCTTAGCCAGCAACGCAATTGATCCTCCGTAGGTAAGTAAGCCATGAAGAATCAATGCACCTAACACGACCATGAAATACAAAAGCATCGATTTAACTGCATTCCATCCTTGCCCTCCTATTGCTGATGCAATAAGACCAAATGTACCGAAAGGAGCAAATTTCATTACGATTCCTACAAGATACATCATAATGTTATTTCCTTGTTCAAATAATTGAACAATACCTTGTGCTTTTTTACCTAAAGCAGTTAAAGCAAATCCGACGAAAATTGAAAATGCAATGATCTGCAGCATATTGCCTTCTGCCATTGCTTTAATTGGATTACTTGGAATGATATTTAATAAGGTTTCTCCTACTGGTGGTGCTGACTCTGATTTGTATGAACCAACATCCGGTTTTTCGATATTTCCAACAGAACCTGGATCGATAATATTAGCAAGAACTAATCCAATAATAATCGCTATACAGGTGGTACTTAAAAAGAAGAGAATTGTCTTAACGCCAATTCTACCAAGTTTTTTAGGATCCCCTAATCCTGCTGTTCCTAATACAATCGAGAAAAAAACGATTGGAACGACGAGCATATTAATTAAATTTAAAAATATTTTGCCTAATGGTGTGAATAAGTATGGATCAAGAACATCAAAAACGTCTTTAGCAAAAAAGTTTAGTAAAAGACCAACAATTGCACCTGCAATTAAAGCAATGATGATTCTTCCCGTCAGATTCATTTTTTTCATATTGTACCTCCAACATCTCTTCTATTTACTTCTATCTTATCATTCCTATGTATAGATGAAAATTACTAAATACTCTAAATCCTATTTAATTAGTACCCATATTAAAATGTTTCAAACCTTTCTGAAAATACATTGAATGTTTTTCAATCCTAATTTTTTCTCTTCCATGTGGAATTTTATGAATTGTGAATTTTTCAAACTCATTTCAAATTTTTTAAAATAGTTCATATAAATAGGTTGTATAGTTGAATGTTTGGGGTATATAGTACTTATGTACCATTTTATATTTCAACTGGTTATTTCTTTTCGTTTTTCATTTACTTATCTGTTCCATTCAGATAAAGAGGAATGATAAATGTTTTCCTAACCAGTATGTTTCAAATAGGGTTATGGCTTAGTTATATGGGTATAGTATGTAGTAGATCATTTTAAAACGGAAGGACTTCGAAGACTATGGCTGATAACTTAATTTACTTCTTATCATTTAATAATGATCGAAGTTTAATGGCTGAAGGCTGGGCAAGCAAGCTAAAATTAACGGACTGGCACTTTGAAAGTGGCGGATGGTTTTTTGCAGAGCGAAACCCTCTCAGCATAGAAGCAATGAAAGAAATTAATATTGACTTGTCACAAAAACTTCCAAAAAAAGTAGACTTAAAAGCGCTTGAGGAAGCTTCCTTAATTGTTGCAATTTACGACTTTGATCAGGAAATAGAGATTCCCCTTCCTGATACTCAAAAGCACAAATTGATTCAATGGGATATAAAAAATCCTTCTCAATATTCTCAAGAAGATATTGATCAGTGGGTGCTTTATCAAGAAATTTGCGATGAAATTGCTTTGAAAGTGAAATCATTAGAACAAACGCTTCCAACCTATCATTAGCACTCTCCATTTTTCAATGGACGAGTGCTCTTTTTTTAATCTTTTATTAAAACGGCTCTAACAGGACTTCCATCTGATCCTTCTATTTTAAGTGGCAATGCAATTAATCGATAATTGCCCTCTTTTATTTCATCTAAAATAAGTCCTTCTAAAATATAAACATCATGTTGATGGAGTGCATGGTGAGTTGGTAATTCTTTGCTATCAAGCGCATCTACTGAAGGTAAATCTACTCCTAAAAGCTTTACACCTTTCTGCTTTAAAAAATAACCAATCTTTGGATCTAAATTTGGAATGGAGTCAGGAAAGGTTAATCGGTTATTCCAAGAGTTTGTTTTCAAGATAACAATCGCCGGAAAGTCTGATACTCTCTCAACTAAGTCTTCCGTACTAATATTCTTTTTTCCAGTTACATCAATAACCACTGCTGTCCCCATGTATCTTTCTACATCGATTTCATGAACTTTTGTCCCTTTAGTATCAAAATGAAAAGGAGCATCGATATGGGTGCCCATATGGGTGCTTGTACGAATTCTCCCTACGTTGACTGATCCACTTTCTTCTTTCGTCCATGTCAATTCGTATGAAAATGGTGTGTCTCCCGGCCATTCTGGTGTTTCATTAGATAACGTCATGGATACATCAAAAATCTTCAAACGATCTCCTCCCTTAAGCCACTACATTACGCGTATTCTCAAACTTTTCGTACCGTTTATCCTCCATAATCTTTTTCAATAAGTGAACACAACGATAAACATCTTCGTAACTCGTATAGAAAGCAATCGGTGCCAAACGAATAATATTTGGTGAGCGGAAATCGGGTATAATCCCATCCGCTTTTAAGGCTTTACAAATTCTTGCTGCTTCTGGATGCACGAGTGCAACGTGTCCTCCTCTAGCTGAATCTTCTAGAGGATTTATCATTGTAAAGTCGTACTCGTTCAGTTGTTCAGCAATTCCCTTCATGAAATAACGCGTTAATGAAAGGGATTTTGCTCGAACTGCTTCCATGCTAACTTCCTCAAAAATTTCCAAACTTCCTTGTAAAGGAGCCAAGCTAAAAATATGCGGGGTACCAACCTGATATACTCCAGCAGAATCTGCAGGTGTAAAAGTATGGCTCATATCAAATTGTTGAGATTTATCAGAACCAAACCATCCCGCCATACCTGGTAAAAGATTGGAGTGTTTCTCATGGACAAATAGCCCACCTACGCCACCAGGCCCACTATTTAAATACTTGTAATTGCACCAAACAGCAAAATCAACACCCCAATCGTGTAATTCGTGCGGGATGGCGCCAATTGAATGTGCCAGGTCAAAACCAATCATGATCCCTCTTCGATTAGCTTCTTTTGTTATTCGATTCATATCCAGGAGTTGTCCACTGCGGTAAAGGACAGATGGTAAGAGAATAAGTGCCACGTCTGGTGTCATGTTGTTGATAATTTCATCTTCATTTAAAAGATACTCCTCAGCAAGCCCCACTTGAATTAAATCGTTTTCCTCCATTCCTCTTAATCGAAGATGGCTTTTTATCGCATAAATATCAGAGGGAAATGTAAGATGGTCCGCCAAAATTCTTTTTTTACTTCCCTTTGGTTGATAGAAAGTGGATAGCATTTGATGGAGATTGATGGTGATCGAACCAGTTACCATCACTTCCTTTGGTTTAGCCCCAATTATTGGAGCCATTTTTTCGCTCAGCTGTTCAGAAAAATAAAACCATGGATGGCTGCCCTCTGTCCATCCATCAATCCCTAGTGTTTTCCAACTATCCATCATATCAAGTAAACTTTTTTCAGCTCGCTTTGACATTAACCCAAGCGAATTTCCATCCATATATATTTGATCTTCTTGTAAAAAAAATTCTGAACGATATTTTTTAAATGGATCGGACTCATCAAGTTGCTCGCCTAACTGTTTATAGTCTGTCATCTAAATTCCTCCCTTTATGTAAGCCTTTTCTATCACTTTATCATAGGTAGAACTTTTTTTAAAAGAGAGATAAAAATACTTGCTTTTTTTCTAATACAAACCTAATGTGTTGGAATAGAAAGGTGTGACATGGATTGAAGAAGTCTTTAATCGGATTGATCCCGCTAGTTTTCTTAGCGTTTTTATCATCGTGTTCGAATGATGAAGAAAAAGGATTATACGATACAATGCATCGCGCTCATATCAATAGCCCTTATGATAAGGACATGGATGCTTACATGATTACTTATAGAAGTGATGGTCAAGAAGTGGAAGGATTCATTTTAAAACCGGAAAAAATTAAAACGAAAGCCCCTCTAATTCTTTTTAACCATGGAGGAATCAATGGAAAAGGAATGATTACGGATAAGGGTTTACGGATGCTTTCTTATTGGAGTGCAAAAGGTTATGTCGTTGTTGGGTCCCAATATAGAAGCAATGGTAATCCCGAACATGCAAATGATTTCGGTCAAAATGACTTACGAGACTCCGAGAATTTATTGAACTTGACGAAGAAAATTTCATACGTTGATCAAAGTCGTATTTATATGATGGGATTTTCTCGAGGCGGCATGGTCACCTATATGCTTCTTAAACAACATCCTGAGATAAAGGCAGCAACTGTAATTAGTGGTGTTTCTAGCACCTACGATTTATATGAAGATGGTCCACCGTATATCAAATCGTATTTAAAAGAAACATTGGGTACGCCGAAAGATAATCCGGAAGGTTATAAAAGACGTTCAGCGATTGATTGGGCAAAGGAAATCCAAACTCCGCTTTTACTCATTCATGCGACAAAAGATCCTACTGTGCCGATTACGCAAGCTAAACAAATGGCTTCAGAGCTTAAGGAGAACAATAAAGAGTATCGTCTGGTACAATATCCGAGTAAGCTACATCGATTAACTGATTATAGAATTCAGTTTCAAGGAGAAGCACTAAACTGGTTTAATGAACATGCTCAATCTGAAAAAGAGATTAAAGGAGAGAAAAAACATGCAAAGAGTTAAACTAACAGAAGAACTAAGTCTTTCTCGAATTATTCATGGAATGTGGCGGTTAGCTGACTGGAAACGATCAAATGAAGATATTCTTTCACTCATCGAGCATGGGATGGAACAAGGGATTACAACTTATGATCATGCAGATATTTATGGGGGTTATACATGTGAGGAAATATTCGGTAATGCCCTTTCATTAAAACCATCTTTACGAGAGAAAATGGAAATCGTCACAAAGTGTGGAATCGTATTGCCTTCCGAAAACCGCCCATCTCATTTAACCCATCATTACAACACGAGTAAATCTCATATACTTAAGTCTGTTGACCAATCTCTTTTGAATCTTAAAACAGATTATATTGATCTATTGCTTATTCATCGTCCAGATCCTTTTATGGATCCGATGGAGACTGCTGAAGCAATGGACCACTTAAAGGAATCAGGAAAAGTACGAAATTTCGGTGTATCTAATTTCAAACAATCTCAATGGGACATGCTTCAGTCCTATCTCGAATATCCTCTTGTTACGAATCAACTTGAACTATCTGCCTACAATTTAGAAAACTTTGAGGATGGAACACTGAACTTATGTCAAGAAATGGGCGTTGCGCCGATGGCTTGGTCTCCACTATCCGGTGGAAGTATCTTTGAAGAATCCAATGAAAAAGCGGTCCGTATTCGTCAAACACTCGAAAGGGTAAAAGAAGAAATTGGGGCTGAAGGGATTGATGAAGTCATGTATGCTTGGCTTCTCAATCACCCTGCTAAGATTATGCCAATCGTAGGTTCCGGAAAGAAACACCGATTAGATCGTGCTATCTCTTCTCTTCAATTAAGTATGAACCGCGATCAATGGTTCAGTATTTTAACGAGTTCAATGGGGCACGATATTCCTTAATGTACATTTAGTAAAAAAGCTCATTCTAATAGAAAAAGCATGCGGAAAATTCACCAATTTTTCCGTATGCTTTTTTTTTAGGAACTTTTAAGATTGCCCATGTCTTTTATAGACCGTTCTGATTATGACATCCTACTATTTCACCTCTCTATTCTTCCCACTTTATTCATTTTTTTATATTATTTTGAATAATTTTGAAAGGGAATTATATATTTATGTCGAATCTAGGTTATCAGGTCTGTCTAATTGATATTTGCGGCGGACAATAAATTAAATTTATCATCATGGCTTTGTTAAATGATCATGTTGATTTTTCTACTTTCAGCAAAACAACATCCGCTCACATAGCCATCATCATATATTTAGACGGTTACATACTTTATCCGAATACATAAGAAAAGAGATGTAAAAAAATGAGCAAAAAAGCAATATTTTTTCCTTTACTAATTTTATTGATCATAATCGGCGTTTACTATAGTCAAAATCTAATATGGGAACAAAAACTCCCTTCTCCTAACTGGAGCCGTTCCTTCCCAATTGATATTCAATCTACTCAAAAAACAAATCCGTATGTAGAAAACATCGACAATAAAGCGAGTATTTATTTTAAAACAGACAAGGATATTACCCACTTGGTTTGTACAACGATAAACTGCACGACCGTAAATAGGTCTCCTGTCAAAACGACCGTATATTCTTCGATTTGGGGTTATAAGGGAGCGATTGCTTACATTGATAAAGGTAATCTAATGATTGAGAAGAGCGGTAAAAAGACAAAGCTTGACCAGAATGTTCTTAATTTTCAAGGAAATCAAAGAACGATTGTTTATTGGAAAGAGAAAGAAGTAAAGCTTTATAATAGCCAAACAGGCTCTCATGCAAACGATCTATTCTTCAAAAAAAGATATTTCACTTGCCACTCCAGCTCAAAATAATCCTAATTCCGTTTTAATCGTTACGAGTGAAGGACTTATCGCAAATCATTTTCTATATGTTCATCAGAATAATAGGAACGAGTGGAGCAGTACACCCATTAAAATTTATGCCAAACAAGGAAATGAAACCATTAAAGAACTAAATTGGACAGAGTCAACTGAAACAGTGAATTTATTGTACTCTACTCAAAAGTTATCCCAAGGAACCATTACTTCCAACGCTTACTGGGATACAATTTCTCTTAAAAAACCCGATCTAAATAATAAAGGAGATAAATTAGATTTTATTGATTCAGACTCAGGAGAGATACTATCGAATCCTCGATACTTACATTTAAAAATGGAGCAAAATACCCCCTCCATCTTTTTTTCAGCTGAAGGAAATCGTATTCCCGGCGAACGCGGTGCCAATGTATATAAAGCGAGCTTGGTGAATAATCAATGGATTGCTTCCCGTCTTAGTACGACGAGATCTCCTGCATTACAATCTTATTCAGTCAATTCTTCTCTTTACTGGTTAACTTTTAATGGGAAAAAGTACGAGATGGCCGCCTCTACAATGGAACCGAGTATTGTAAATAAAAGTAAAACTTTGACGATATCTGACTGGAAAAATGCTTTCACACATACGACTAATCATCTCCTCGGTTCACTGATGTTACTCTTTTCGTTTATCGTCTGCATGATTTTACCGATCGTTTTCTATTTTATTTGTAACTTGATCTTTACGAATCAAATTGATCGTGGTGAAGCAAAGTGGATAGAGCCGATTATCATCGGATTATTTATGGCGACTGAGCTAGTTATTCTAAATATGATTTTAGGAGCTTCATTCACAGATGCCCCTTTTTATCTTACTTTTACAGGAAACATGTTCGTTTATCCAATCTTCTATGCTTTATTGGCTTATCTTCTCTTGCGATTTACGAGAGATGAAGAACTTGAAATTTTACCTGCATTTTTTTATTTTTCAGCGGTTCAATCGCTTTTCATCACTTTTACATTTGGTCCTTATTTATACTGAAAAGCTATGAGGAGGTCGATTCTATCGGCTTCCTCTTTTTATGTTGTTCTATTCGCATTGAGTTTCGTTTTTTAAAGGTTGTATTCGCATTGATTGTTATTTTTCATAAAAAGGCGACATTTCCTCTTTATCATCGTTTGCTCATCTTAAATCGCTGAGTAAAGAACAAAAATCTGCGAGACTCCTGCGGGAACAGCGCGAGCTGAAAGCCCCACAGAGAAAGGATCACAGTCTAAGAGCGCAACATCCTGTTGCAACGACTGCATTAAAACATCCTGTTTGGCGGAGTAGATTGAAGCCGTGCCCGCGGACCGCGTCTGCCTGGAATGATAATCGTTTCCCTACTCGCATTGACTTTCCAAGAGAAATTTTTCAGTGGCCTCGAGGTACGATCGGGGAGGCTCGGCGGTTCGTCGATGAAATGAAGAGGATTTTACGATTGGACCAATAGCAACATATTTTACGAATCCACCCTTTTATATAATTTTTTTCAAGCAATATCTTACTAAATGTGATAAAATATATTGCGTTATAAACGAAATTGTCTTTTTATGTAGAAAGATAAGTAAAAAAAGAAAGAGGGTTGTACTTGAATAATCAAACTTATATACAGTCTTGGTTTGGAAATATCCGTGGAGATATTTTGTCTGGCATCGTTGTTGCAATGGCCTTAATTCCTGAAGCAATTGCATTCTCGATTATTGCTGGTGTAGATCCGATGGTTGGGCTATACGCATCTTTTTGTATTGCCATTGTGATTTCATTTGTGGGTGGTAGACCCGGGATGATTTCAGCAGCGACCGGAGCAATGGCACTTGTCATGGTAGATCTTGTGAAGGATCATGGACTGGAATACATGTTAGCCGCCACGATTTTGACTGGTGTTGTACAAATTGTCTTTGGCGTGTTAAAAATAGGGAATTTGATGAAATTTATTCCTAGTGCAGTCATGATCGGATTTGTTAATTCACTTGCAATCCTTATTTTCATGGCCCAACTACCTCATTTCATTGGCGAATCGTGGCCGATGTACGCAATGGTTGGCGGATCACTTGCGATCATTTATTTATTTCCTCGCTTAACAAAAGCGGTCCCTTCCCCACTAATCGCTATCATTATTATTACATTAATAGCTGTATTTACTGGATCAGACGTTCGAACGGTTGGTGATATGGGAACCCTTTCTCAAAAACTTCCATCTTTTTTAATTCCCAATATTCCGTTTAACTTTGATACTTTGGCAATTATCTTGCCGTACTCACTCGCTCTTGCTTTAGTTGGTCTCCTTGAGTCACTTCTGACATCGCAAATTGTCGATGACTTAACAGATACAGCTAGTCCAAAAAATAAAGAAGCTCGCGGGCAAGGAATTGCAAATATTGTAGCTGGATTTTTTGGCGGAATGGCTGGTTGTGCCATGATCGGACAATCTGGCATTAATATTCGGTCAGGTGGCCGAGGGCGTCTATCGACTTTCATAGCAGGCGCATTTTTAATGGTATTAATTGTATTATTAAATAATGTTCTCATTTCCATACCTATGGCTGCTCTTGTTGGCGTCATGATCATGGTGTCCATTGGAACGTTCGATTGGAGTACCTTTAAACGAATCAAAATGATGCCAAAAGGTGATGCAGCCGTTTTAATCGTTACCATGGCAACGGTGATCGTTACACATGATTTATCAAAAGGTGTGATTGCCGGTGTGATTCTCAGTGCTTTATTCTTTGCCAGTAAAATTTCAAATCTTCAAGTTGAAAGTTACTTAGAGGATCAAAATCGTAAACGAGTTTACCAAGTAAGAGGGCAGTTATTTTTCGCATCTGTCTCGAGCCTACGAAATGCATTCGATTTTACTGAAGAAATTGATGAAGTCATTATTGATTTAACCCATTCTCATGTTTGGGATCATTCCGGTGTGGATGTATTAGATAAAACGATTTTGAAATTTAAAGAACGTAATATCCTTGTTCGACTAGTAGGAATGAATTTAGAAAGTACTCTTCTAGTCAATCAAGTATCGGTAACAGATCAATCAATGAAAAAAGCATCTGGGCATTAAAAAGATAACAACAAAATAACCCATATAACTCTACACTTAATAAAGATTAGAGTTAATATGGGTTTTTTATTCGTCATTTTTTATCCATGATTGACTACATGGTCATTATTTTTTCTTCTTACCACCTATCACCTCCACTCAAATATCAGTTTAGGATCCTTTCTCTTTACTTTAACCGTTAAATTTAAATAAAAAAATAAAAATTGACCAATTGGTCAAAACAAACTATAATCATTTATGCGTAGATTTTATATACGATTTTAAGAATATAAGGTGGGTTAAATATGAGTGTAGATCCAAAAACTATTAACCGCAATATGGTTTTAACGGGGTTAATTATTGGAATGTTTTTTAGTGCATTAGAACAAACTGTTGTAGGAACGGCTATGCCTACAATTATCGGGGACCTAAACGGATTCTCTATTTTTGCTTGGGTTACGACTGCCTATTTAATCACAACGACCACTGTCACACCGATCGTCGGAAAGCTATCCGATCTTTATGGCCGACGTAAACTTTATTTACTTGGTATTGTTATTTTTGTAATAGGTTCTTTTTTGTGCGCAACCGCCACATCGATGGAACAGCTCATATTATATCGAGGATTACAAGGAGTTGGTGGTGGAATGATTATGCCTCTTTCTCAAACAATTATCGGGGATATTTTCACTGCTGAGCAAAGAGCAAAATGGCAAGGCGTTTTTGGTGGGATTTTTGCACTTAGCTCCGTGATTGGACCATTTATTGGTGGCTTTTTAGTGGATAACGTTAGCTGGCACTCGATCTTTTTAATTAACGTTCCATTTGGTTTATTGTCTGCTTTCTTGATTTTTGTCGGGATGAAGCATGAAGTGATCCTTTCTAAAGAAAAAAGGAAAATCGATTATTTGGGAATCGTAACGTTTGTTCCTTTTCTCGTCCTTTTGTTACTTGGTTTAACTTTTGCTGGTGATAAATTCGACTGGGTTTCTGGCACAAGCTTCTCTATTTTTGCTGTCTCAGTTGTGTTTTTCGTACTCTTTATTTTAACAGAACGAAAAGCCATTGAGCCGATTATCGATCTAAGCTTATTTAAAAATCGAGTTTTTGCTACGACAAATGCTTTAGGGTTTTTATTAGGATTAGGTATGTTTGGTGCCATTATGTTCGTCCCAATGTTCATGCAGGGAATTCTAGGGGTTTCTCCTACTAGAGCAGGTTCTACGATGACGCCAATGATGATCTCACTCATTGCTGCTAGTATTATAGGTGGGCGATTGTTGCTTAAGTTTAAATATCGTACAGTATTAACATTCGGCATGGTCTTAACTGCCATAGGCTTTTTCTTAATGAGTACGATGGGAATAGATTCTACTCAAATGACGGTTAACATGTACATGATCATTCTAGGGCTAGGTATGGGATTTGTTATGCCTACCTTAATGATTGCCGTTCAAAATGAATTTCCAAAATCAAAGCTTGGTGCTGTTACATCTACTTCTACTTTTTTCCGATCCATGGGTGGAACGATTGGAATCACGATCTTAAATGTTGTTATGAACCACTCATTGAAAAACAATTTTTCAGAAGCGACAAAAAATGCTTCATCGAATCCAATGCTTGCACCGTTTTTTAAACAACTTGGAGAAAACACGAGTGGACTTTTCAACATCTTGATCAGCCCTAATTTATTAAAAGTTCCTGCTGAAGTGAAAACCCCAATTATTAAAGTTGTTCAAACAGCATGGACTCAATCCTTTACAACTGTCTTTATGACCGGCTTAATATTTGTTGTAATTGGTATTTTTGTAGCACTTTCAGTTGGTAATGGAAGAATTAAACGAGATCAGCCGAAAACTAATACACCTGAATCTGAACAAATTCGTTCAGCAGAATAATGGTAAAATAAAAGGCTTTTTTCGTAAACGTCTTTACTCTTTGTCCTTTCGCAAAAATCCATTCGCTTTCCGTGGACGAACCATCCAGCCTCTTCGCTCGTGCCTCGTGGCCGCTGAAAAAGGCTCACAACTTTTTAAAAAACAGAAACCCTTATCTTCATTATGAGGGTTTCTGTTTTTTTCTTTTTCATTAGACAGTCTTCTTAGTTAAGGTTGAGGTTTAACAGGAGGTGATTGATTTCACTTCAGAATGCTCGCTTTCCGTGTGGCCGGGTAAGAGTAAATGTCAAAATAAGATTGTTCATATATGATTGTATAGTGATGTATAAAAAAGATTTTAAGGATCATTATCCCTAATGTGTGGTGGATCGAAATTACTTCACACGTAACCTCTACGGGAATGGTCTCGATCCATAAAGCCTGCAATATCAATGCCTGGCTTCGCCGGATGAGGCTAACATGCCCTTCTCTCCATGCAAGGTTACTCTGAAGGCAATGAGACAAATTGTACATCTTTAAACCATCATGATTGGACATAGTTAAAATAGCATTTTCATTTACGTCATAGCTTTTGCATAATAAAAGGACTAATTTTAGCTGGTACCTAGGAAGGGATTATGGCCATCGGCGAGTAAATGAACTTGTAACGCGAGTAATCCAGGCTGTAAGGCGAGATAACCAAACTAGAGTGCTCATTTTCAGCAAAACCGATCTCAGAAATCCGGACAAAAAGAACTTTTCACATATAAACAAAGATGTTCTCACGAAATAGAACAGATTTAAGCAAAAAAGAGGCAATAGAGTTTGGTTTGAGAAGAGTTAGGAATAATGAGACAAATTGTACATCTTTAAACCATCATGATTGGACATAGTTACAATAGCACTTTCAATCTATGCTACAACAGCCAAATAAAAAGAGTCTGTCCAGAAAGTCAGTAAAAACGGACTAGCAGACCTTTTATTTTGTTCTTTTTTCACCATTACAAAGGAAGAAAATAAACTCAATCGATTACGAAACGAATTTCTTTGAACCTCATGAAAAATACACGTAAAAAACGATCTTTCTTATAGCAGGAAATAGCATATGGTAAATTTATGGATTTCAGATTGCTTTCCTTATTAAAAGAATTTTAAGACAGCGTCTTTTTTTGTTCATTTCTAGAAAATTTGAACGGTTCGTGTATAATTGTATAGATATTAAACAATTAAAGGATGAATCACTATGGAAGATCTTCAAGAAATTGCTTACAAATTTAGAGAAATCAAAAATGTACTTACTTCCTTTTACATGAGAGTGCTTCCAAATTACCAAGTCTCCCCTATAATGATGTATACTTTAGAATTTTTGAATATGCACCCAGAATCTAAGGCTGTAGATATAGCAAACGAATTTGGACTCACTCGAGGTGCAGTTACTCAACTCCTTGATAAACTTGAAAAAAGAGAATTAGTGAAAAGAAAACCCCATCCTGAAAGTCGAAGAAGTTTACAAATTGACCTAACCGAAATGGGTATTCAATTGTGCGCCTCCATTCTTTCTGAATACAACAAAGAAATTGAAAGTTTATTTACTCCATATAATAAAGAAGAACTTCATTCATTACGTGAACTTCTAAAAAAACTAGAACTCTAATATTCTTTATAAATTACTTTGATGTTTGAATTTATCTCCTTGACTAAAATGTTTAATTATTATATTGTTTAATTAATAAACAATATAATAATTAAACAAAAGGAGTTTTTATTTTGGATAAAATTATTGCAATTACAGGGGCATCATCTGGAATAGGCTTAGCTACAGCTCTCAAATTTGCTAAAGAAGGCTGGAAAGTTTACGCAGGAACAAGAAATTTAGATCGCGATCAAGATAAATATGCTGCTCACAAAAACATTCAATTTTTAGAAATGGAAGTTACTGACCCTTCCTCTTTAAACAAAGCTTTCAATGTCATTGAACAATCTCATGATCATATTGATCTGCTATTTTGTAACGCAGGCTACGGCTTTTTACGTGCTTTAGGTCAAGCCACAGCTGAAGAGATCCAAGGTGTTTTTAACACAAACGTCTATGGTGTCATACACACAATAGAACGTGCATTACCTTTACTTAAAAAAGCTGAATCTGGTCACATAGTTGCCACTTCAAGTGTTGGTGGACTCGTTGGACAACCATTAAACGAAATTTATTGTGCGAGTAAATTTGCTGTCGAAGGACTATTGGAGAGCTTGGCCACCTACTATAAGCCCTATTTTAATATCGATATTTCCCTATTAGAACCTGGTGCGATTGAAACAAACTTTAATAGTACTGTCCTCGGAAATATCGAACGAACAAATGGGATCTTAGAAGATGAATTCAAGCCTGTTATCGATGAATTTCTAAGTTCTTTTTCGAAAAGAAATGCCGTACCACAAACTTCCGAATCCGTAGCTGATGTCATGTTTGAATTAGCTCATATGGATCCTAAGCCACTTCGTATTCGCACTTCTGAAGCAGCAGAAGCTTTTGTTCAATACAAAGTTAAAACTGATCCAACTGGATTAGAAGGTATGTTAAATACTCGTAAGATCCAGTTAAATCAATAATCAAGAATAATCATAAAAGACCTCCTTCAGTGGAGGTCTTTTATGATTATTGCGAATTCATCTTAATAGCAAAAATTGGTTCTACTTCAACAAATGCTCATATCGAAGTTTTTTCGTTATTATCCTTAATTTTTACTTATTTTCCACCTAATAAATCAAAAAGACCTCCAGTAATACTTCCTTCGTCTTTCGACCCACCTTTACTAGGCATAGCAGAAAAGACTCGACTTGCTAATCGGCTAAACGGAAGCGATTGAACCAAAACATCGCCTGGCCCTTCAAGTGTGGCGAAGAATAAACCCTCTCCTCCAAATAAAGCAGTCTTAACTCCCTTAACCATTTCGATGTTATAGCGAACATTCGGAGTAAAAGCCACCAAGCAACCTGTATCAACGCGAAGCTTTTCCCCTGCTTTAAGTTCTTTTTGGACGATGGTTCCACCAGCATGAACAAATGCCATACCATCACCTTCTAATTTTTGCATAATGAATCCTTCGCCTCCAAAGAAACCTGTTCCTAATTTTCTTTGGAATTCGATACCGACTTGAACTCCTTTTGCTGCAGCTAAGAAGGCATCCTTTTGACAGATCATTTTACCGCCAAGTTCGCCTAAATCGAGTGCAATAATTTTCCCTGGATATGGAGAAGCAAAACTCACCTTTCTTTTACCATGACCTTCGTTTGTAAAAGCGGTCATAAATAAGCTTTCCCCAGTTAACAGCCGTTTACCAGCTCCAAAAAGTTTCCCCATTATGCCATCATTGTTTTTCGATCCATCACCAAAAATCGTTTCCATTTTAATCATATCGTCCATCATCATTAAACTACCAGCTTCTGCGACGACCGTTTCTTGAGGATCTAACTCAATTTCTACACACTGCATATCATCGCCATGAATTTCAAAATCAATTTCATGATTGTTCAAAAAAACGCCTCCAATATTTAAATTTGGTGTATCCTCGTGTCTTAAAACGGTACGAATGATCCCATTCTCACTTCTATTCTATATTATCACTTTTTTCCATTTATATTATCGACTTTCCTTTCTTCTTCCAATTGTAAATGCAGCGCACAATAGAAAAATGGTTGCCCCTAAGATTCCAATAAACATTGAATCTTCTACATATTTTTTCAGAACAAGTCCTCCAGAAATGGAGGCCGTCATTAATATTAAAAATAGGACTGTATAATTTCGTTGGGATTTTAAAAGGAATTCTTTTTTAATGATGTAGAAATAAATACTTGCACCTATACTCCCACCGAGCGTATTCAAAATTACGTCGTCTACATCTGATTGTCCATTATGATTAATCAATTGAATGACCTCCACTAATAGACTCGTACACAAAGTAAATAAGGTAACTTTTTTAATCGAATTCATTTTTTTGAATAAAAGTGAAGAAAATACTCCAAGTGGTAAAAAAAGGAAAATATTTCCTAGTAGATTCATTAAAATGATACTGAGATTCAAATGTTCAATACTAGTTAAATACATCCATATGCTCTTAAATGGCACGAAGTTAATGTTATTCCAAACGGACTCATTATGGTAATAAGGACCTGAATTACGAAAGATCAAAATTTTAGCAGCAAATATAAGATAAATTAAAAAACTACACCAAAGAAGAAAATGCCTAAATTGAAAATCTATTCTTTTCATCTTTACTACCCTCTTGTCTATTAGTATGTTTTCGTGCAACTCATTTATCTCTACTATATGCTGACTTTCAAATGTCTTTATCGATTATTTATCCATATACGATTATGCTTGTTTTCCTTTTTCAAAAAGCTCATTTCGTAAACTTTGTTGCTTTTTGTTGTTTCGCTAAAACGGCTCTCTTTCATCTGCCTGGAACGGAAATCTAAAGCTTACTTATACGGACATTCATGCTCCAAGAGAACTTTTTCAGTAGCCTCAAACACCACACTGGGGGTCTCTACTCGCTCGTATTTCCGCAACAGTCAGAGAACAAGTAATCATTTTATCTAGTGTAGTTAGTCGAGTCTGACAAATAAATTTCATTTATCTAGAAAACTAGAATTCCGATTTTTTACAAGCCGATTTTGTCCTCACTCTTCACTAATTATAAATGAATGAAGTTGAGACTAAAATTTCGGTTTTATCTTTCAAGATATCGATATAGTGTCGATTTACTAATGCCTGTTTCGTTTTTTATTTCAGTCAGGCTAAAGTTTTTACTTTGATACATAATAATTGCTTTCTGAACATTTTCATCCGGTTTTCTAGGTCTACCCGATGAGATTCCTTTTTGTTTTGCTTCACTTAAACCAGTTTTTGTTTTTTCACTGATTACGTCACTTTGAAAATCAAGAAGGTGTCTGACAATATCAATAAAAGGATCGCCAGATTTTCTACTCGTATCTATACCCTCGGCTAAAGAAAGAACATATGCGCCTTTTGTATCAAGGATTTCTAACAATTCGACTAGATGCCGTGTGGAATCAGCTAACATGAACAGTTTTGAAACGATTATTTTATCACCAGCTTTAAGGAGACTGATCATTTTTTTTAACTGAATTCTATCTTTTGAACCAGAGTGTTTCTCTGAAAAAAAAGTTTCACAATTTATTTGAGTTAATTTTTCAAGTTGTTTTTGACAATCTAAATCCTCTTGATAAGGCCTCATATAACCAATTAACATACACGATCCCCCATCTTTTAAAAAGTTTTCTTAATCATACCACAACATGAAAGAAAAATTAGATTCAAAAAGGTTCCTTTTTGGGACAAGTGGTGATAAGCTATTCATTATTGAATAACCTACTCGACTTTTAAAGAATGAAAAGTCAATAAATATAGAATATGAGGTGGAATGATTTTGATTCAAACAGTTAAAAAAGAATGGTTTTCTAACATTAAAGCCGATGTACTCGCAGGAATGGTCGTTGCATTAGCTTTGATTCCAGAGGCGATTGCCTTCTCCATCATTGCAGGCGTCAATCCTATGGTCGGATTATACGCGTCATTTTGTATCGCGGTTGTCATTTCTTTTGTAGGGGGACGTCCTGGAATGATTTCGGCTGCAACTGGGGCAACGGCACTCTTAATGGTTCCTTTAGTCAAGGATTATGGAGTGAATTATTTATTGGTTGCCACGATGTTAACGGGTGTCATCCAAGTCATCTTTGGGGTTTTTAAAGTCGCAAAAGTCATGAAGTTTATTCCAAGAGCGGTCATGATTGGGTTTGTGAACGCACTTGCAATCTTAATTTTCATGGCTCAAGTACCTCATTTTGTGGGTATTTCTACGATTACCTATATTTTTGTGGCGATTACATTGGTTCTTGTTTATGTTGTACCAAAATTTTTTAATGCAATTCCTGCGCCATTGATTGCGATCATTCTCTTAACCGCACTTGCAATCTATTCACATTTCGACTTGCGAACAGTCGGAGACTTAGGGACAATTAAGCAATCATTGCCTTCATTCTTGATTCCAAACGTTCCATTTACATTTGAAACCTTGAAAATTGTTTTCCCTTTTTCTCTCGCAATCGCAGTTGTCGGTCTGTTAGAAACCTTACTAACCGCTTCTATTGTCGATGATATGACAGGAACAGAAAGCAATAAAAACAAAGAGGCGAGAGGACAAGGCATTGCCAATTTCATTACAGGATTCTTCGGTGGAATGGCTGGTTGCGCCATGATCGGCCAGTCTGTCATTAACATGAAGTCAGGAGGACGCAGTCGACTTTCAACGTTGATCGCAGGGTTATTCTTGATCTTTTTGATTATTGTCTTAGGTGATCTAGTTGTAAAAATCCCAATGGCTGTGCTTGCTGGGATTATGATTATGGTATCCATTGGTACATTCGATTGGGGCTCATTTTCTTATATTAGAAAAGCTCCTAAGGCCGACGTCACCGTTATGTTAGCAACAGTAGTAATCGTTGTGGCGACAGATGACTTATCCAAAGGTGTCATAGCTGGGGTCATCTTAAGTGCTATATTCTTTGTCGCTAAAATTTCTAAAATTCAAGTCAGAGAAACAGTCGAAAAAAGTAGTACCCACTACCAAGTAGAGGGTCAACTGTTCTTTGCTTCTGTTGAAGGATTTGTTGATTCGTTTGATTTTAGTCTGAAAGAATCAAAGGTAAATATTGATTTTACAAAAGCTCACATATGGGACGATTCAGCCGTAGGGGCGATTGATAAAGTAGTTATAAAATATCGTGAAAATGATAATATAGTAAACATCATCGGTTTAAATTCTTCTAGTAAAAAACTTGTGGAAAAATTAGCTGTCCACGATGATCCAAACGCAAAATTTTCAGCTCACTAATTAATGAGGAGGAGTGTAAAAATGTACAAACATATTTTATTGGCAGTCGATGGTTCAGAGCATTCTTTACGCGCGACGAAAGAAGCCATAAGGGTAGCCTTACTCAGTCCAGAAACGGTAATTGAAATCGTGTACGTGGTTGATTTTTCAAAAGCCAAGAATGAAGTGCTCCATTCAGAAGGAAAAGAAGTTCTAGAACTACAGCGACGAAAAAAACTCTTACCCATTGAAGAAGAATTAGAAGCCAACCAGATCTCTTATGAGGTACAGATTTTACGCGGAGAGCCTGGTCCATCCATCGTGGACTATGCAAACAAAGAAAAGGTTGATTTAGTTGTTATCGGCAGTCGAGGTCTCAACTCACTACAAGAAATGGTCATCGGTAGTGTCAGTCATAAAGTGGTGAAAAGAGTACATTGCCCAGTTCTGATTGTAAAATAATCTTTCAAATGTTTCTTTAAGAAATAAGTCTCCTATCAAACAACAGATGTTTCTTAAAACCTACACTTCGTTTCTCATAGCCACCTTATCTCGATGTTGTTAATTGCCAATTTCATGCACAATACTTTGCTCCTACTATGTAATCGGAAGTGACTCTGGTTCCTTTTGTGAAGGAAATGATTCACCTTGCTATTTTCTGCAAATGTAATGGATTCATTGGTCAGGTTATATCGTTTAATGTCATCGTATTTCTTTTCCAAAGAATATAAAGCGGCTGCGACTCTTCTAAATTCCTGATTACTACCTTTCTCACAAACCACAGTTGAACAACGCATTGCAGGATTAAAAATTTCTATTTTGTTCATTTCTATTAACTCCATTCAACTTATAAGCATTTTCTTATATTTGAATATTAAAACATACTAAGATTAGTGGGTAAAGTCATCGACGGATGACTTTACCCACTATTTTTCTTTTTAGAGTTATAGTGAGAAGTGAAAGAAAGCTCGACCAAAGCCTCAAGGATTTCGAATCCGTATCAAAAACCGAGCTTCTTCACTTTCATTTTTGAATCAGGTTTAAGTATGTTGGGGCCATGAGCTCGTGTATAGGAAATTAGAATCAAAATGAATAGGTGAAGATCTTTCAAAAGGACAATGAAGAGAGGGAAAATATTTGGAATTAGTAATTGCTTTAGATATTTCTATGGGGAAAAGCTACAAAGTGATTTACGATGGTCAAACTTGTCTTTCGGAAGGGGAATTTCATCATAATAAATTTGGTTTTCAAGCGCTGCTTGATGAGATCAGAAACCTTTCTGAAGAACCTATTCTTGTTTTTGAATCAACAGGTATTTATTCAAAACCAGTTGAAACCTTTTGTCAAAAGAACCAATTGCACTACTCTTTATTAAACCCTCTTGAGGCAAAAAAACAACTAGAACAAGGGACTCTAAGAAGCTGGAAAACGGACAAGCATGATGCTCATAAATTGGCGCAAGTTCATCAACAGAATTGCCGAGTAGAAAAAATCCAACAACCAGAAATATATAGTCGACTCCGTGATCTTTCTCGCTTTTATCAGGAAATAGAGGAAGAAAAAAAACGTATGAGAATGTACTTGCACAATGCACTACAATTAAGTTTTCCAGAACTTGAACACTTTTTCTCGAATAAAATGACACCCTACGCCTTAACATTGATGGACCTATTTCCTCATCCAGACTTTGTTTTAGAAAAGAGCCCAACAAAAATCAAGAACCTGTTAAAAAAAAGTACCACAAAAAGAATTTCAGAAAATCGTGCTAAACAAAAGGCAAGTCAAATAATAGAATACGCTAAGGATTCCTATCCAGCTATTTCTTCAGCGAGTATTCAAACATCAAAAGTTCAATACTATGCAAAACAACTCCTCCGTTTATTAGAGGAAAAAGAACACGTTTCTAACCAGTTGATTAACGAGGCAAAAAAGCTTCCTGAGTTTGATGTACTTATCAGTCTCCCTGGGGTGGGTGATATTAGCGCAGGACTTTTTATCGGTGAGTTTGGTGACCTCTCTCGCTTTTCTAATCATAAAAAAATCAACGCATTTGTGGGTATTGATATTCGAAGATATCAGTCTGGAAAATACGCAGGACAAGATCATATTAATAAACGAGGAAATCCTAAAGGACGAAAAATTTTATATCTCATTGTTCGGAACATGATCCGCCAACAAAAAGCAGGATCAAATCATATCGTCGATTATTATTACAAATTAAGAAAGCAACCTATCTCCAAAAAGGATAAGGTTGCCACTGTAGCTTGCATGAATAAGCTACTAAAATGTATATATTCCATGGTCAGGAACAATACAAAGTACGATTACTCGCACGCGGTCTCTATGGACCAATAATATGTAGTTTAGTATAGCATGAATATTCTCAGTTTAAAATTATGAATAGCTGAGGTTTATTTCCTATGCACAAATAATAGTGAATAATCCTTCAACTTATGATTTAGTACTTGACTAATCGTAGGAAAGAGGCTGGGACAGAATTAAAGTGCCCAAGTTTATATACGAACATTTCACTTGACTTTTATTTAATCATTCGATTATCGTTTTCGACGGACGCTTTCCGGGGGCTTGCGTCGAACTAACTTAAGCTAAAGCTTAAGTGGATTTCGCCGTCTTCGCTATTCCCCATGAGTCGCCGTCTGCCACTTCAATTGAATAAGATGTTTGACTTCTAATAACTGATTTCTAATGATGGAATTGATTTAAACAAAGATAATAGTAAAGTGAAAAAATCCGAACGCAAACGAAAATTCCACTTAGAATTTCGCTATATCGTTCGGATTTTTCTTTACCTAAAATACTTTTGTACCAGCTTCTTTTAATTCGCCTTACTTTCCTGTCTCAGCAAAAAGCTGAATGCGATCACCGATTTCATTCCGCACACGTTGGAAAAAAGCCCATTTCTCCTCTTCTGTTCCTTCCGCTTTTGCTGGATCTTCAAATCCCCAATGCTCGCGTCTAATATGAGGCGGAGTCATCGGACATTTATCCGCTGCGTCTCCACACAACGTTACAATAAAATCAGCATTGTTTAAGATTTCTGGATCAATGATATCGGATGTTTGATTTGAAATATCAATCCCGATTTCGTTCATTGCTTTAACGGCATTCGGATTTAAACCGTGAGCTTCAATCCCAGCACTCAGTACATTCCACTCATCACTTAAATATTTCTTTCCCCACCCTTCAGCCATTTGACTACGGCAAGAATTTCCCGTACATAGAAAGTAAATTGTTTTCTTAGACATAATTGCATCTCTCCATTCTTAAAATATATCGATTTAGTGTTAGCCAATTAATAATCGTAAATACAAACCGATGAGGGTTATAAATAATACTGGAATCGTTAAGATAATACCAGTTTTAAAATAAGTACCCCAAGAAATGGTCACACCCTTTGTTTTTAAAACATGTAGCCATAATAATGTTGCCAGAGATCCGATCGGTGTAATTTTCGGACCTAAATCAGAACCAATTACGTTGGCATAAATTAATCCCTCTTTCATGACTCCTGAAGTATCAGTATGAGCAATCGCTAGAGCATCAATCATTACGGTTGGCATATTATTCATGAGCGATGAAAGAATGGCGGAAATGAAGCCCATTGAAAGAGTTCCAACAAACAATCCTTGATTAGAGGCTGCTTGGATTAAGTCAGCAAGAATATTGGTTAATCCGACATTTCTTAATCCGTAAACGACCACATACATCCCAATGGAGAAAAAAACAATTGCCCAAGGCGCTCCCTTCACCACTGTTCTTGTATTAACCGCTGAACTGTGTCTCGCCATAAATAAGAAGAAAATGGCAACCACGCCTGCGATGATCGATACGGGTATATTTAAAAACTCACTAATGTAGTATCCGACTAATAAAACACCTAGAACAATCCCAGATATACGAAACATTTTAACGTCTTTAATCGCATCGGCTGGCTTCTTTAACTGATCCATATCATACGATTTGGGAATGCTCTTTCTGAAATAAAGAAACAAGACTAAAATACTTGCAATTAAAGAAAAAAGATTCGGAATGATCATTTTTGAAGCAAATTCTACAAATTCGATTCCGAAGTAATCAGCAGAAACAATATTTACAAGATTACTTACAACAAGTGGCAACGACGTCGTATCCGCAATAAACCCACTTGCAATAATAAAAGGAAAAATCATTTTATCTTCCAGCTTTAAATTTCGGACCATCGCTAGAACAATGGGTGTTAAGATTAGCGCTGCTCCATCATTTGCAAAAAAAGCAGCAACGAGTGCGCCAAGAATGCTTACATAGACAAACATTTTAATCCCATTTCCTTTAGCCGCTCTTGCCATATGCAAAGCAGCCCATTCGAAAAAACCAATTTCATCTAATATTAATGAAATAATAATAATAGCAATAAACGCTAATGTTGCATTCCAAACAATATGAGTGACAGCAACAACATCATGAAAACCAACAACCCCAACTAGTAAGGCCAAGACAGCTCCTCCGCATGCTGACCAACCAATGGATAACCCTCTTGGTTGCCAAATGACAAATGTAAGTGTAAGTAAAAAAATAAAACCAGCTAATAAAACAGAAACCACTAATAACTCTCCTCCTTGTTAGCAACAATTAATCCTTTTTCCCTGTGCCTCTAATTCTTCTAATTTATATTGTTGACTTGGTAAGTCATAGATAATCGTTTCTACATAGGTGTAAAAAGGAGAAGATTGATTCAACGAATAAAAGATCCATTGTCCTTTTCTTGCTTCTTTTATTAAACCAGTGTCTTTCAATTTTCTTATATGCTGACTAATCGCTGGCTGGCTCATATCAAACAGGTCCACAAATTCACAAACACAACATTCATGTTCTGACATAATTTTGACCATGATTAGGCGTGTTTTATCACCTAAAAGCTTCAAAACGTTTGCAGCATTCTCAATTTCTACTATTTGATTTATTTGCATTACAAACCCCCTAATAAACATTATTAAATAATTATGTGCTTATATTCAATGAACGATCAATGAATTATTATTTTTAATTCCGCTTTATTATATAAGTAAATACTTATATAAGCAACAGAAAAATGAAAATATCCATTCTATACAATCACATAGCAATCTTTAATCGTACATCAACTAAGTTGAATCCACTAATTAACATTTGTATACAATTCATGAAGAAAGAACCTTCCGATTACATAAAAAAAGAGGACTTTTAGACCTCAATTTACCTTTCTACTATCTGTATAATCGTTTTTATTGGTCTATCATTCTTGGATCAAAAAACATAGAAAGAAAGGAGAAATATGAAACGAATATTATACATCACTTTATTCATTTTCACTTTAACGATCACACTGAATCAAGAGGTAAATGCATCCGTTAAAGAACAGGTCTATCATACAAATGGACTTCATTTAAATTTAAGAGAATCGCCAAACCTTACGAGTAAGATTCGTGCATCCGTCCCAAGCGGTACGATATTAGATGCGGTTAGTACAACAGGCAGTTGGGATAAAATCCTCTATAAAGGAAGCTATGTTTATGCATATGACCTCTATTTGAAACCTGTAACGACCCCATCATTAAGAGGAGACGTCGTGATTCTCGATCCAGGACATGGCGGGATAGACACTGGCGCTGTCAAAAATGGTTTGTCCGAAAAAAACATAACGTTAGATGTCTCAAAAAGACTGAAGACAAAATTGGAATCGAAAGGGGCAAAGGTTTATCTGACCCGATCGACAGATACATATAGTACTCCAGAGTCAAGAGCAGCATTCGCTCGAAAAGTGAGCGCCGACATTTTTGTGAGCATTCACGTCAACTCGAATCCTGCTACATATGTAAATGGATTAGAAACCTATTATAACGACATTGTTTATAAAAATGCCGTGAACCCTTACCCTAAACACAGTAAATCATTGGCGGTTGACATTCAAAATGCCACCGTACCCACTACGAAATTAAAAAACGATGGAATTAAAGAAGACGAATTTATTGTTTTGCGAAATAATAGTATTCCAAGTGTTTTAGTAGAATTGGGCTTCATCTCAAATAGTAAAGATTCAACCCTACTAAAGTCCGCTTCTTTTCGTGATCATTCCGCTCTTGGGATTTCCAATGGCATCTCAAATTATTTTGGCTCTCATTAAGGCGAACGGACGGGTACATATCATTCATTTTCAACCATCCTTGAAAGAAACGTTGGAAAGGCAGAAAATGTATGAAATAAATCAAGAAAATAAAACTTTTATATTCCAATAAAAATCTATACTAAATATGGTTCTTCTAATAGAAGGAAAAAGCATTCGAAAATCTATAGATTTTCGAATGCTTTTCTTATATAGGAGCTTTTATGATTCATCCTACATGGACATGGTATAAAATGATCAAGATTGAATACGAATCGCAAAAAGCTTACTTTTTTTCACAACTACTCCTCTGGAACTCTTCTTTTTCTATTTAGGATAAGATTTTTAATTATGGCTATGTTAGCGGATATTGTTGATAGGAAGCAAAATCTCTCACTAGTTGAATAACAAGCGAGTCGAGACCCCGCAGTGCGGTTTTTTAGGCCGCTGAAAAAGTCCTTTTGGATCATCAATACTCGTATTTTTTCTTAGAAGCTGTGAATTTTCGTTCCAGGCAGGCGCGTTCCGCGGGCACGGCTTCAATCTCCTCGGCAAAGTGGCACTTAACTGCGTTCCTGCGGGGCTTTCAGCTCGTGCTGTTCCCGCAGGAGTCGCTGCCTTTCAATTACACTATAGTAACGGAATAAAAAGGATCATCTAATTCAACTTTTCTTTAAAGAAGAAGACAAAAATCGGTTTGTTGATTTCGTTGCGAGTCTGGCGCTTACTACTGGATCTCACAAATACCACTTAAAACGTGTTGATGTGCAAAAAAGGATCGCCGTGTAAAATACGTATCTTGGAAGCGAATTTGAGTGTTCCTTTTTCATTTGCAGGTTTTCAATCTTCAAATGCTGGACTTTTTCAGTGGACTCGTGATTTTTCATTAGGTGGCTCGACCTTTTGTCCGCGGAAAGCAAGTAGTTTTACTGAATGTACAAAAATCAACATGATTATTTAACAAAGCTTTCATTATAAAAACTTTTTCACCATCGCTCTTCCATCATAAGTAAAGCGTAAGCATTTCCCTTCCATCATTGTTTCAAGATGAACTGCTTTCCCCCAAAGTTTATGCATGTATGGCATTACTTTTTCTAAGTAGTGAAGGTCTAGCTCTGTGTCTTCGAAGAAGTGCTGCAGATACAATTCACCATTATTTAAATAATTTCCGTCTTGCACCACAATATAGGGATACCCTCCATTGATTCGCATCCGAATCAGCTGATCTCGAACCTCTTCCCATTCTTTGTCGACGACTTTGTAATCTTTACCCTGCTTTTTAAAAAGATACATGTCTTCGCGATGGACAAGTTCTTTTGTTACATAATTACGGATAAAGGAGCTGTCTGATTCGACTTCTCGCACTTCAAACATCTTCTCACGCCCGCTTCCTACTTTAACTCCATGACATTTCATTTCTTCTGTAGGGTTATTATAGCGTTCTTCAATATCCTCAAAAATCTTCAATCCTAAGTAATAAGGATTAATGCTCGTTTTGGATGGTTGAACAACACCTGCATTTAATTTCGCAAATTCAATCGACTCTTCTGTAGTTAAATCGAGCTCACGCATGATTCGTTGGTGCCAATACGAAGCCCAGCCTTCGTTCATGATTTTTGTTTCAAGTTGCGGCCAGAAGTAGAGCATTTCTTCTCTTATCATGGTCATGATGTCTCTTTGCCAATCTGTTAATTCAGTGCTAAATTGTTCAATAAATAGCATCAAATCCTTTTCAGGTCTTGGTGGGAATTTCTTTTTTCTTTTCGGTGGATCTGGTTTTTTCACTGGTTCATCTAAACCCCATAAATCATCATATGGCGTCGTTCGAATGTGTTCAATTTCTTCTTCATCGATCCAGTCAAACGTTCTCATTAGCAGGGAAGGATCGATATGTTCCTCTATCGAAAGAACAGCATCGATGAATTCCTCCACATCTTCTTTTCCATATTTCACTTCATAGTCGCGAATACGATCTGCTGTCGATGCCATACTTTCCACCATGTTCCGATTCGTACGATTAAACCGTGAATTATTTTTAAAAAAATCACAATGTGCCAAAACATGAGCAACAATTAATTTGTTTTGGATGAGTTTATTCGAATCAAGAAGAAAAGCGTAGCAAGGATCAGAGTTAATCACAAGTTCATAAATCTTACTCAAACCCAAATCGTATTCAAGTTTCATTTTGTGAAATTGTTTTCCGAAACTCCAGTGAGAAAACCGAGTTGGCATCCCGTAAGCACCAAACGTATATAAAATGTCAGGAGGACATATTTCGTAGCGCATCGGGTAAAAATCCAACCCGAATCCTGTTGCGATCTCCGTAATTTCTCCAATTGCTTTCTCAAGCGCTCTGTGATCAAATGACATTCTATTCACTCCCCTCCTTCCTACTATATGAACGAAAAGCGTTGAACATACAGAGAGATGTTCCGGGGTCACACATTCCTTTGCGTGCACGTTTTTTTGTTCGATAAGAATCATCAATCATTCTTATCGAACAAAAAAACTCCTCGATTATTCAAGGAGAAGAGAAGAACGATTATAAAAATAAAAGATGATTCAATTACTTACGAATCATCAAATAAAGATTGGAAGTCACGCTTAAATAGGCTATTTATTTATTAATTTGTGGTTCGCTTCTTGAGCGACTAGCCAGTCAATAAATGATTTCTCTTTCCCATCTAATGGTCTTTGTAATTTTTCTTCAAATTCTCTTAGTAAATCCTTCTGTCTAAGTTTAGTCTTTCCTGCCATAAAATACATCTCCTAACAAATTAAACGTTATGTAGATAAATAATAAATTAACACAATATTCTAAATATTGTCAATATTTATTTATTAATCTTCACAGATTAATTTAACGTTTCTCAACTTTTAAAGAATGAGCGCGTGAAAGGATGTCTATTATGATATTCTCTTTCGAAAAATGATTTCTCCTCTCAATCCTTGATTTTCCACTTGTGTTCAAAACAGAAGTTGCTACTATTCTTTGATCTTTCATTTTTTCTATCATAATTCTATGCCTACTCCCACGAAAAAAAAGAGATCAAAAAGTAACAATCATCGAATTTATTAGTAAATTCGCATGCAATATGTGGTGGCAAGTCGACTTTCAAAGCTCATTGTAAACACCCCAAAAGTCCATTATTTAATCGGAATTTTGGGGTGGTGAATACGACTAATCTCTTTTATTTTTAACCAATCGGATGTTTCATATAAAGATCAAACGCTTCGCTTTCTTTTCCTAGTATATGATCCGCAATTAAACTTCCGAGGACTAAGCTATAAATGGTTCCATTTCCTCCATAACCTAATAGGAAGTAGCTGTTTGGAAAACGTTCATACCTTCCGATCATCGGTAAGCCATCGTGTGTATCTCCAAAATAAGCTGTCCATAAATACTCCGCTTCGACCTTTCCTGCTAAGTGAGGGAACCATTCTTCCAATTTAGCAATCAATTGTTCACTTTTATGAAGTAGCTTTGAGTCTCGTTTTTCTGTAAGCGTAATGGTTTCATCCAACCCTCCGATGACAATACGGCCATCCGCGGTAGTACGCGCATAATAATATGGACGTGCGGTTTCCCAAATCATCATTTCATCTTTCCAAAATGGGCGATTTTTTAGCTGATTGGTTGCAATAGCATATGAGCTGTCAATAACAGAATTGGGGTCCGTTGCTCGTTCTTGCGCCTCGTATCCTTGTGCATAAATAACGTGCTTTGTTTTAATCTCAAATTCATGATCTGTATAAAGGATCACACCATCCTCCACATCTTTTCTTCCATGAACTTTCGTTTGCTCAAATACGCGAACACCTTTACTCACCACATATTCAATTAATGCATTTGCCATTTTATAGGGATTTACTTCTGCATCTGAACCCGTCAATATTGCATCGGTCAGTGGAAAATGCCCGACCTCTTTCATGTCATCCTTACTTAACCTTTCAACTGGAAAGCCATGTTTCTTCAAAGCTTTATATTCATTCTCTATCATCTCTATATCTTCTTCCGTAGAAGCATAATAGAAGCTTTTTCTAGGGATAAAGTCTGGATTGAATGGAAGTTTCGGAATAATCTCGTTTGTTAATTGTTTTACTGCATCTTGACTCAATTGGTAATGAGTTACAGCAGCCTCTTCTCCAAATGATTGAATGTTTTCAAATAAAGCTTTATCACTCGAAAATTGCAGTAAACCAGTATTTGCAGACGAACTTCCCCCAGCAATTTCATTTTTCTCAACTACAACGGTATTCAGATTTGCTTTATTTAAAAAGTATGAGGTAATGGCTCCCGACATCCCGCCACCTACGATGACAACATCACACTCAATGTTTTCATTAAGAGCTTCATACTGGATCTTTTCTTTATACGTTTCTGGCCAAAATAATTTTCCTGTTTTTAAATCCATCTTTATTCCTCCTGCAATCTATGATCAATCCTTTACACTATCCTCTAAATACCCCCTGTAATGAAAAGAAAACAGTAAGAAAAAATTTTGTTTTTATTTTTCCATCTACTCAAATAAAAAGAGTTCAATGAAATAAATAAAAAAAGACGAAAATCGCTCCTCCGTAATTGGAATTTTATGCTAATATAAAATGAACAAATCAATTAGTAAAAAAATGTTTTTAAGCTGTATAAGAGGAGAATGATGAATAGATTCACGTTACTTCTTGTCCTTTTAATCTCATATTCTCTGTTACGTGAATGGTCAATAAATTCCTATCCGTTTAAACTTTCTTATCCGATCATAAATGGCAAAGGAATTTTGCTCCCCACAATGGTTAAAAGCTTCAACCTGCTCCCGACTCGCAATAACTAAAAAAATGATTCGTAAAAATGAACAGTGGTGATTCATCATGGGGGATCATTGTACTTTAAGACATAAATGCAATCGTCAATAAATGAAAGAAACAAGAGGTCGATTGAATGTTGCTACCTTCGTTTCAAAGCGACCCGGAAATGTGAAAAAGAGAAAATTATTTGGTCACTGGGAACTTGACAGTGTGATTTCAGAACGTGGGAAAAGCAAAGACTGCTTAGCTGCTTTTATCGAAAGGAAAAACCGATTATATGTAGCACTACGTACACCCTATCGGACCGTTCAATCCAAGGAAAAAGCCATACGGACCTTGAGCAATAAGCTATTGAAAGAAGCATTTAAAACAGCTAAAACACGTTGGCACTACCTTTGGAGGTGCAATTGCGGTTATTCCTACAGGATATATCGTTGATTTCATCACTATTGGAAGCATATTTCACCTCGCTTTTATCTTATATATAATAAGTGCTCTTTTTATTCGGAGAAAAGTTGAATGAAAGATTTGATTATTGTCCGTTTATTTTTTTGGCTTTGTTAAATGATCATGTTGATTTTTCAACATTCAGCAAAAGAACTCGCTTTCCGCTGGTTTTCATTGGTCTCAGAACACGTCGCTTCCACATTTCGTTTAGTCTCGTTTCAATCAGAAGCACGTACAAATTTTTTACGCAAGTTTTCCAGTGGCCACACTACCAAGTCTCGACTCGCCAGTTTTTCCGCAGGAGGTTCATTGTTTTTGCTTCCTATCAACAACATCTGCTAACATAGCCATTTTTTTATTAAGGAGGGATAAGAATTGGAGTTACGAATTTACAAATGGAAAAAACAGTCTTATATTATTTTTCAATTGTTTGTTTTGATTACTGCATTTATATTTGTTATTCGATTGTTATTTAACCCTTACCCTAATGAAAATCTAGTCGTTTTATTTAGCCTTCTTGGTTTTTCATTTATCATTCGAGCATTGAAGATGAGAAGTGTCCGTAACATGGAATATTGTTTCGTTTTTGTATTCTCAGCGGCACTGCTTATAAGTACTGCACTTTTTATTTACTGGTTATTCTAGGAAAGATATGTTCGAATGGAAACCAAAAGACGACCCTATTACAGGTCGTCTTTACTGTTTTTAAATGGACCAGGCTCTACGTGAATATGTACCATTTCCGCTTGATGCGAGGTGATCATCATTGCTTCTACCTTATCTGTAATAACATGACTTTCATAAACAGTCATTATCGGAGCGACTTCAATAATAACATCCACAATCGGTTGATTGCCTTGCATTCTTCCTTTCAATTCTACGACTCTTTCTACACCATGGACAGATTCAATTGTTTTGCGAAAGGATTCAAGTCGCTCTTGATCAAATGCGTCTGTAAGTAATAAAGTCGCTTCCTTAAAAATATCCCATCCTGTTTTACAAATAAACATCCCAACAACAATAGCTGCTACAGGGTCGAGCCATGGCAAATGAATTTGTGCGCCAATAATACCTATCACTGCGCCTACACTAACAAGCGCATCAGATAAATTGTCTTTTGCAGCGGCTCTTAAGGCCTGACTGTCTGCTTTTTCAGATAAACGTTTATTGTAGAGATATACAAAAAACATGACTACTGCTGCAAATACCCCTATCCATGCGGAAAATGCTTCTGGTATAGGGTGTTCATGACTAAATAAAGAACGAATGGAATCAAATAGAACTTGTAAACCGACTGCAAACATAATAAAGGAGGCAACCAAAGAAGAAATATTTTCAGCACGAACATGTCCATATGGGTGATTGTGATCAATTGGTTTCCTAGATATTTTTAGTCCGATTAGTAACCCAATAGAAGCCAGGATATCTGTTGAGTTGTTCAATCCATCTGCTTTTAATCCTTCTGAATGCGCGATGAAGCCAAAAGTTATTTTTAAAGCAGCCAAAATAACGTAAGCAATTACACTGATCCAGACTCCAGAATCTGCAAGTTTTTTCTCAGTCATAGCAAGAATTCCTCATTTCATAGGGGTTCTTGTCGTCATTTCACCAACCAAATCTATTCAACATTAACAAAAACAACAGCATTTTCAACGAATAGAGGTCATTTATGAATAGGCGTTTGTCTATCCCCTTTTACTATGCCCGCATAAGCTATTCAGTAATCCAAAAGGGGAGCGGATAAAATGAACGTTTCAGACCAATTGAGTAATGAGTATGGAGGTATGAATCGACCACCAAGTATGGGTGGACCTGGCGGCATGAGTGGATTCCCTGGTATGGGGGGATCTGGCGGCATGGGCGGGATTCCCGGGAATGGGTGGATCCAGTCACATGGGTGGACTTGGCGGCATGGGTGGACCTGGCGGCATGGCCGGGTTCCCTGGCATGGGTGGACCTGGCGGCATGGGCGGATTCCCGGGTATGGGTGGATCCAGTTACATGGGCGGATTCCCTGGCATGGGTGGATCCAGTTACATGGGCGGATTCCCTGGCATGGGTGGACCTGGCGGCATGCCCGGTTTCCCGGCATGGGTGGATCCAGTCACATGGGTGGATTCCCAGGTATGGGTGGATCTGGCGGCATGCCCGGTTTCCCCGGCATGGGTGGATCCAGTCACATGGGCGGATTCCCAAGTATGAGTGGACCTGGCGGTATGCCCGGTTTCCCCGGCATGGGTGGATCCAGTCACATGAGCGGATTCCCGGGAATCTAAAGGTAACAGAGAAGTTTATGTTTCAAAAAAAAGATGCTGGGACAAAAGTATTTTAGGGAAAGAAAAAACCGAACGATCTAGCAAAATTCTAAGTGGAATTTCGCTAAATCATTCGGTTTTTTCACTTTATTATTTTCTTCGTTGATTCTATTTCAAAATGATGATCTTTTTAATGAAACTGAATATTGATTTCGATTGGAGTGTAAGACGGCGACTCCTGGGGAATAGCGAAGACGTCGAAATCCACTTAAGCTTTAGCTTAAGTTCGTTCGACGCAAGCCCCGGAAAGCATCCGTCGAAAACGAAAATCGAATGATTAATTAAAAGTTAAGTGAAATGTTCGCTTTTTAACTTGGGTATTTTAATTTTGTCCCAGCCTCTTCAATTATAGGACTTTCATACTTTCTGTCATTTTGATATACATTTGAAGTTCCGTGATCATTTCTTCAATCATTCCAGCTGGTTCTTCAAGCATACTATCGTGATCATAGTCAAAACAATGGGGATCCATAACGAGTTGTTTTGGAATAACATTCGCATACATTCCTCTTGCAACTGTTCTTAAATTTGTAAGGCAATTTATTCCGCCTTTTCCCCCACCTGAAACAGCTAACGTAGCTACAGGTTTATGAGCAAATTGCTCACTACTTAAAAAATCTAACGCATTTTTTAATACTCCGCTCATCGCAGAATGATATTCCGGAGAAGTAAGAATAACACCGTCAGCATCTTTCACTTTATTACGTAGATTTTTTACTGCAGGTAGATGACTTTGCTCTGCTTCTCCTGTAAAAAGCGGAACTTCCATCTCACTTAAATCGATTAAATCAAACCCATATTTACGTGACATAAATCTTGAGGCGATTCCTGTACGTCCGTTTTTTCTTGGGCTCCCGTTAATAACAACAACTTTCATTTCAATTCACTCCTTATTATTTTCACCTTAGTCCGATATACCTTCACGAACAGCATATAACGCTGCCTGTGTTCGGTCTGCTACTTCTAATTTTGAAAAAATATTCGATATATGGGTTTTCACTGTTTTTTCTGTAATGAAAAGGCTAGAAGCAATTTCTTTATTGCTTTTCCCTTTTGTGAGTTCACGTAATACTTCCTTTTCCCTTTTAGTCAGTTCATCAATCCTATTAACATGCTTCACTTGTTTTGTGAGTCTTGTTAATAAATGATTGGTAACAGTAGGGTGAAGAATATTCTCTCCATCTATCAATTTACGGATGGATTCTACTAGAACATCAGGTTCAACATCTTTTAATTGATAACCAGAGGCTCCTGCTTCAAGCGCAGGAATGACATGATCTTGATCAGAAAAAGAAGTTAACATCATTATTTTAATCGCTGGTTGGGCCATTTTGATTCGTTTTGCCGCTTCAATCCCATCCATTACAGGCATAGAGAGATCCATCAATACAAGATCAGGGAAAAGAGATCGAGCGAGTTCCACCGCTTCTTCCCCATTTTTTGCTTCTCCTACAATTTCAAGATCTTTTTGTGTCTTAAGGAAAAAGACGAGTCCTCTTCTAACGATGTGATGATCGTCTGCTATGACAATGCGAATCGACACGATGACTCCCCCTAATATGGTATTTTAACATATAACGTTGTTCCTTTTCCAAGAGTACTACTTACCTCAAAGCTGCCTCCAAGAGCAGTTACTCTTTCTTTCATTCCAAGTAGGCCTAATGTTGGAATATTTTGATTAGGTTTATATTTAAAGCCCTTTCCCTTATCCTCAATTATTAGTTGAACGATTCGATTATTTGCTTCAATAGAAAGGTACATTTCAGATTCCCCAGAATGTTTCTTTCCGTTATTTAAAGCTTCTTGGCCAACACGCCATAGTGCTTCTTCAATGATAGAAGGAAGGACCAAGACCCCCTTCACATTTATGTGCAGGATTAACCCTAACATTTGACCGTATCCTCTTAATGCTTCGATTAGACCATTTTCCAATCCTTTAGGTCTTAACTGCCAGATAAGTGCCCTCATTTCATTAAGAGCGTCTTGAGCCATCCCTTGTATGTCATGAAAGGTTTCTTGCACACCTTTATCTTCAGTCATCTCAATACCGCCACGAGCTGTTAACGTTAAGGAGAAAAGCAGTTGGTTGACAGAATCGTGTAAGTCTCTCGCCAATCGATTTCTCTCTTCTACCACTCGAACATCCTGTTCTTTTTTCGTCAAATTGATTCTTTTAATTGCTGAACCAATTTGAAGGGCAATTGATTCGAGTAAGGCAAGCTCTTCATAAAAAAACCGTTCTTTCCCAGGTGACGCAACGTTTAATAAGCCAAATGATTCATTACCCGAATGTAATGGAACAGTGGCATGATAAATGATCCCATTTGTTCCTGATAAGTGTAGACGGTGAGCATTTTCTATCCGTTTGCATTCTATGATGTTCGTGGCTTTCATTAACCCATTCTGATTATAACGATTAACGCACCAGCATCCTCCTTCACACATCAACTGGCACCCATTTAAAGAGAGAGCTGAAGGTAAATTTTCATATGCTGTCAACTTGTGTTTCCCTTGATCATCTATTAAAAAAATCCACGCCGTTTTAAATCCAGTTACTTCTAATAGTCTTTTTAATACCCCTGATAACATAGGAGTAAGCTCAGTTTCTTCATTTAAAAGTTCGGCAATTTCTTTTAATACATAAACATTGGCTTGCCGATTCTCTTCTTTTTCATGAGACATAAGATCCTCCCTTTTCTTCTATTATAATCCGGCATTGATTATCTTGCCTTCTTCATTCGAATGATATTTTTCTACGACTTTTGACTGAAAGCTGATATTAACTGGATTTAAATTTTCAATTCCAACATCTAGATTAATCATTCCAATCGTTCAATCTGGATAGACTTATATAAGGTTCTGCATCTCTATTTTGACTTACATGGCTTTGATCACCAGAATGTAATGCCTTGTTTTAACTTATTCTGTTTCGACATTGCTTCAGCTATCGATCGATTCTATTGTTTTCATACGCTCATTGATTGTTGTTTTTTTCTATTCTAATCATCAAGATTCGAAGGCAAAATGTTTTTCAACGTAAAAAAAGGACAGGCTTATTGCCTCTCCCGATCTTAATTAAATCATCGCATGTATGTTTTCTAAAAATCTCTCTTGCAATTGCTCAAGCTTTATATCACTATCTTCTAAGCTTTCACCTTTAACACCAAAATAAAATTTAACTTTTGGTTCTGTTCCAGACGGCCTTAAGCATACCCAAGATCCATCTTCAAAAAAGTATTTAATAACATTCGATGCTGGCAATACAAGATTTTCTATTTCATTTGATTGTACATTCAAGGAAGTTTTTGATTGGTAGTCTTCAATGAGCGTGACACGTATTCCATTCACTTCTTCAAGAGGTTTAGATCTAAATTGAGCGAGTATCGATTGAATTTTCTCTGCTCCTTCTTTTCCTTTTAACGTTAAAGAAGAAAGACCTTCTCGATAGTAGCCAAAACGATCGTATAAATTAATCAATACATCATAAAGTGATTTTCCCTTTGTTTTATAATATGCAGCGGCTTCTACCGCCATGAAGGCAGCTTGAATGGCATCCTTGTCTCTCACAAAATCACCGATTAAATAACCGTAACTTTCTTCATATCCAAATAAAAACTCATTCTTTTTCGTTTGCTTCATTTCTTCCATTTTTTCGCCAATAAATTTAAACCCCGTTAATACGTCTTCGGTCGGTATCTGATAATCATCAGCCACCGCTCTTCCTAATTCAGAAGTTACGATTGTTTTGTACACAATACCGTTTTGAGGTAGAGTCTGTTTCTCCTTTTTCTGAGACAACAAATATTCCAATAAAATAGCCCCTGTTTGATTACCAGTTAACAGAAGATATTCGTCCCCATTCCATACCGCAATGCCTACGCGGTCCGCATCTGGATCAGTCGCAATCAATAAATCTGCTCCTATCCGTTTACCATCACGAATGGCTAGTTCAAATGCAGCTGTTTCTTCAGGATTAGGTGAAGTTACTGTAGAAAATTCTGTATCAGGCAGCTCTTGTTCAGCTACAATATGAACATTCTTATATTCAAGAGCATCTAAAATGGAACGAAGAGGTTTATTTCCTGTTCCGTGAAGAGGTGTGTAAACAACGGTTAAATCCGCCTCTCGTGCAATTTGTGGCTTTTCAGAAAGGGACAAGAGTTGCTCTTGGTATGACAAATCAAGTTCTTCTCCGATCATATGAATGAACCCCGCATCTTTTAATTCCTCAACAGTCGGCAGCGTTAAATCCAGTTCATTTGTAACCTTTCCAACAAAATCAATCACTTGATCAGCCTGAACAGGAGTTAGTTGTCCTCCATCAGGTCCATAAACTTTAAATCCATTATATTCAGGTGGATTATGACTAGCTGTAATTACAATCCCAGAATATGCTCCATAATAACGTACTGCATAAGAAAGCATGGGGGTTGGTTTTAACTCCTCAAAAAGATACACATGAATATTATGAGAGGCTAGTGTTCTAGCTGCTTCTGCTGCAAACTCGGGAGAAAATCTTCGAGAATCATAAGCAATCGCAACTCCTGCTTTTTTAGCTTGTGCTCCTTTTGATTCAATCCATTTTGCAAGTCCTTCTGATGCTTTGCGGACAGTATACACATTCATCCGGTTTGTGCCTGCACCGATTTCGCCTCTCATTCCACCTGTTCCAAATTCTAACGTTTGATAGAATGCATCCTCTGCCTTTTTCGTATTCGTAGAAAGTTGATCTAATTCTTTTTTTAATTTTTCATCCATTAGTGGGTGATTAAACCATTTTAAATACGTCTCTCTCCAGCTCATTATGTACCCCCAAGTGATTTTGTTTTTCTACATTATAGCAGAATAAGGCAATTCAATATCATTTACTTTTTTACTGAAGTTATGTAAAGGAAGATTTCTAGGCTAATACACTTCCCTATTTGAAATCTATTTCCCATGAATGATTTTCTAAGTGTCTTATTTGTCTTATGCTTCTAATGGATTTGTTTATGCTTCTTACAAGTCCATTTACTCCTCTTCCAGAGTGATTCACCTCTCTAGCAAATTCCCCTCAAAATAAAAAAAAATGCCTCCCATTCATATTGAGAGGCACCCTTTATCTACTTATTCCTATTGCTTGTAGTTAATATCATAAACATCTTTTCTACGATCCTTAAGTTGACGCACAGTACCAGATTGACGTTGTCTTCTTAAGATCTCTAAATCAACATCACCAACTAATACCATTTCTACATTTGCAGTCGTTTCTCCTACGATACCATCACGTGCAAATTCAAAGTCAGATGGTGCAAAAATACCAGATTGAGCATACTGCACATCCATGTTTTCTGTTTGTGGTAAATTCCCTACTGTACCTGAAATAACAGTATAAATCTGATTTTCCACTGCACGAGCTTGGGCACAATAGCGAACACGAAGATATCCCTGACGATCTTCCGTACAGAAAGGAGTAAAAATAATTTTTGCGCCTTTGTCCGTTGCAATTCGTGCAAGTTCTGGGAACTCAATGTCATAACAAATTTGGATGGCAATTTTTCCGCAGTCCGTATCAAATACTTCTACTTCATCACCTGGACTAATCCCCCACCATTTGCGTTCATTTGGGGTAATATGAATTTTGTATTGCTTCTCAATTGATCCATCTCTTCTAAATAAATAAGCGATATTATAAATTTCATCATCATCTTCTTTGACAAAATGAGATCCACCAATAATGTTCACATTGTAACGTACTGCAAGATCTGTAAATAACTCAATATACTCTTCCGTATATTCTGTTACCTTTCTCACAGCTAAACTTGGAATTTGTTCATTTAAAAACGACATTAACTGCGTCGTGAAAATTTCTGGAAAAACAACAAAATCAGATTCTGCATCAGATGCTACGTCTGTAAAATACTCCACTTGATTTGCAAAATCATCAAATGACTTGATTTGACGCATCATATATTGAACAACACAAATACGCACTGGATAGCTTGTCTTGAAATGACGCTTAGTAAGAGGAAGATAGTCGACATTATTCCATTCCATCAAAGTCGCATATTTTTGTGATTGTTGATCATCTGGTAAATAATTTCGATTGATTCTCATTAAAGTAAATCCATTCATTAATTGAAAAGAGAGAACAGGATCATATATTTTATGCATTCTGACTGAGTCAACGTACTCTCTCGGAGACATTTCTTCTGCATGTTTGTAGTAATTGGGGATTCTGCCTCCGATAATAATACTCTTAAGGTTGAATTCTCGTGCCAATTCCTTACGAGCTTCATATAAACGGTGTCCTACTTTCATACGGCGATATTCAGGATGAACCATTACTTCAATACCATAGAGGTTATACCCTTCAGGATTGTGATTAGTAATAAATCCATTATCAGTGACGTCATCCCAGGAATGACGATCATCGTATTCATCAAAGTTTATAATTAAACTTGCACAAGAACCAATAATTTCTCCGTCTAATTCTGCAATAAGCTGTCCTTCAGGGAAAATTGAATAGTGACTTTGCAAATGCTCAATCCCCCATGGGTCCATTCCTGGAAAACAGATCGATTGCAGATCGATGATTTTATTGAAATCTTCCTTTTTTAGAGGTCGAATAATCATTTTTTTTTCAAATTGGGTTAAATCTAATTCGTTCGTCATCCTGTCACTCCTTTTTGATACGTGCTAATTATACCCCTTTGCAAAAGGGATGAAACTTTTTATTCCTTTCACTTATCTTACATATTTTACGCTCTCCCCTTCTATTATTCAAAAAACAAGTCAAGAAAGATTTAATTTAATGATTTTAGATCCTTTCGATTCTTTTCATGTTGTAGAAGATTAATTTACATAAACCTGACGCCATACTATACTTTTGATAAGAAGATTTAGAAAAGAGGATATTAAAATGAAGGATCGTAGAGAAAATTTATTATTTCTAGCATGGGCAACTTCTTTAGTCGCGATGATGGGGAGTCTTTACTTTTCCCAAATAAAACAATTTGAACCTTGTGAATTGTGTTGGTTTCAACGCATTCTCATGTATCCACAAGTGATTCTACTTGGTATAGCAAGTGTGAAGAAAGACTACAAAATCAGTTTATATACTACTGTATTGTCAGCAATGGGTGGATGCCTATCAATCTATCACTATTCCTTACAAAAAATCTCATTCGTTTCAAACTCTGCCCCCTCATGTGGACGTGTCCCTTGTTCAGGAGAATATATTAACTTGTTGGGATTTATCACGATTCCTTTGTTGGCACTTATCGCCTTCATCATTATTTTTACGGTAAGCATGTTTATTCTCAAAGCATCAAAGGGGAGTGCGAATGAATAAAATCATTATTTTTGCTGCTGTTGTTCTTGTAATATTTGGACCCATCGCTTTCATTACAAAATATCAAGTCTCTTAAAAATCAGTAGGGAATAAGTACAATAAATCAAACCTTGACCCAGCTACTATCAATCAATTAGATGATCCAATCTATCAAAATTTAATTTTACCTAGCGAGCTGAAGAAAAAATTGGATGCTAAAGAAGATTTAACTGTTTATTTCTATAGCCCCACTTGCCAGCATTGTAAAAAAACAACGCCTATCGTGAACCCAATAGCAAAAAAAGCAAAAGTAAATCTCCTTTAGTATAATTTGTTTGAATACGAAAATGGTTGGAATAATTATCCCATTGATCCAACACCTACCATTGTTCACTATGAAAACGGTAGAGAAAAAATGCGATGAGTAGGCGAGCAAAATGAAGAAAATTATCAAAAAATTCTTTGAAAAAACAAATTAAAGATCTGGAAAACAAATCAATGTAAAAAGTGAAGAGATTTTGTTTAAAGTTCATATTTTTTAAATAAAGCATTCGGAAAATTTGAGAATTTCCCGAATGCTTTATTATTCTAAAAGAAGAAATATTTTTATGAGGTTCAAAGAATTTTTTCCATTAATCAGCTTATTTATTTTCACAGTTTTACTAGACCTCTTATGTTTTGGGTATTCTTATTATCGAAATAGTATGTAAATTAATTTCACTCTTATATGAGCATTTCATTAGCTGCTTTCGCCTTGCTCATAGGTACGGACCAAGTTGAAACCGATGAAAAAGCGATGGTTTTTTTAAATTCAATAGGACAGTTAATACCGAACTTAGCCAATATATCACAATTTTTGTAAAAAAGAGTTTCATGCCTTTGTTCTGTGTTTTCTTTTCTGTGTACTTCTAAGATGGCATTTATGACTTGCAATGCACCAATCATTTGTAGGGCTTCATCCATCGTACCTAGATAATCTTGATGGAATGCATTAAACTGAAGTAGATGCATGTTCTTGAAAGACTGCAATTCATGTTCCTCATAGTAATAAGGGAGAATATCTTCACAAAGCTGATAAAGTAAATTATGTATTTCTTCTTCTTGTTCTTTTGAAGCTGCAACGACAATCCTCATTAGTGGGCCTCCTTTGTCATATTTGTCATCATATTGTAATAGTCCATTCTAGGATAACATAAACTAATCAAACTTCGTGTGGTAATTATACCCATGAACAGAATAGGAGATTTTTATGAAAACGAGACGTACTGGAAGCCAATTTGAATGGATTTATCCTGAAGACTGGCCTCCACTTTCCTTACAAGACGTATTTAAAGAACAATGGCCAGGTACAAAGAAATTGGTTCATAAGTGGAGAATGGATAAGAGCATTACTGTAAATGGACAAGACGCTCAATGGACGCACAAACTAGTACCTGGTGATCGCATTGATATGACCCTATTTGATGAAAAAAACCTAAATGTGCTTCCCTCTTCCATACCTATTCAAGTATTGTATGAAGACGATCATTTTATTGTGGTAAATAAACCGGCCGGAATCGATACTCATCCTAATAAACCCAGTCAAAAAAACACTTTAGCTAATGCAATTGCCTTTTATTTAGAAACAAAAGGAGAAACTTGTCCTGTAATGGCTATTCATCGTCTTGACCGAGACACAACAGGAGCAATCTTGTTTGCCAAACACTCTTTTGTAAAATCAATCCTTGATCAAATGCTTGCTGCCCGTTTAATTAAACGCACTTATTTGGCAGTTGTTCACGGATTGTTTTCTACAAAAAGAGACACGATCCGTCAAGCCATTGGGCGTGATCGTCACCATGCTACAAGACAAAGAGTTTCAACAACCGGGCAGAATGCAGTTACCCATTATAACGTATTAAATAGCGATAAAGATCAAAAGCTTAGTTTAGTGGAACTTTCTCTCGAAACAGGAAGAACGCATCAAATCCGTGTTCATATGAGTTCAATCGGGCATCCGATTGTTGGAGACGTCTTATATGGAGGAAAAGAACTCTTTCCCCGACAAGCCCTTCATGCTCACAAGTTAGAACTAAGTCATCCCTTAACAGGAGAAATGATTATATGCGAGGCACCTCTTTTAGATGGCAAAGAATTGTTTGAATCATTTGTAACGGAATAATAAAAGGCGAAGCACCTTCTGATAGACAGGGGGCACTTCGCCTTTTTGTTATGATTATCAAATTCAAAGGCTGTTTCCGCATAGATTGTTGTTTTTCCTAATAGGACTTCATTTCCTCATTACAGCAGCTCGCTTCTCTTAAATCACTGATTAATGAACAAAAGTCTGTGAGACTCCTGTGGAATAACGGAGCAACCGAGCCCCCGCAGTGAGGCACGAGCGCGAAGACTTGGTGGTTTAGTCCACGGTAAGCGAGCGGATTATTGAGAAAGGACAACAGAACAACAAGCTTTTACAATAAGAGCCAATTCAAAAAACCTCGTACGCTAAAGAAAATTGTTTTTTGCGAGTCATTGCAACAGGAAGTTGCGTATTTAAACTTGATTCTTACGTGTGCAAGTGGCAGTTGAGGCTGTTCTTACGTTCTTCGCTTTTCTATATTAAAAGTCGTCAGGGTTTGCACCAAATCGTTCATTTTTATTTAACTGATTAATTTGTTCCATATCATCTCTGGATAGTTCGAAATCAAATATAGATGCATTTTCTATAATTCGATCCTTATGGACTGACTTCGGAATAATAATAATATCATTTTGTAGATGCCATCTAAGAATAACTTGTGCTGTCGACTTACCATGTTTATCTGCCAGATTCTGAAGTGTTTTCTCCTTCAATAATTTTCCTCTACCGAGTGGTGACCAAGCTTCCACTGCCACTTGCTCGTTTGCACAGTATTCTCTCAGTTCTTCTTGTGTCAGTTTAGGGTGGAGTTCGACCTGATTTAATACTGGTTTTTCATTTGAATGTGCAGCAATATCTTTTAAATGATGGATTTGGAAGTTACTAACACCTATTGATTTAGCCATTCCTTCATTATATATTCGTTCTAAGGCTTTCCATGTTTCGAGATATTTCCCCGTAACCGGCCAATGAACTAAATACAAATCCACTTTATCAAGTTGTAATTTTGTCAAACTCTCTTCGAACGCTCTTAAAGTCTGATCGTATCCTTGATCTGTGTTCCACACTTTCGTAGTGACGAAAATATCTTCTCTTTTCCTTTCAGAAGCACGAATTCCTTCTCCAACTGCTTCTTCATTCTTATATAAACTAGCAGTATCGATCGCTCTATAGCCACAGTTAATAGCGGAATAAACGGCTTCAACTGTTTCCTGATGATCTTCCATTTTGTAAACACCTAAACCCATAGCGGGCATTTTCAAACCATTATGTAATGTGACAACATCCTGTAGGGTTTTCATTTATGCTTCCTCCTTGTTGTGAATATAGTATTATTTTACAAGGAAGAATCATATTTGGCGAACAAACCGACTTTCCATTCGTCTAAGTGAATTCTAGTAGAAATTCGATTTGTATCTTCTACTAGAATCGTTTCTTTCAACTGATTAAGAGGTTAGTTTCTTAATTCTTTTAATAATGAAACCATTTCTGCATATCCCTCTGATGCGGCAGCCACTTCGGGATCATTTCTAAAGAAAAGAAAAGCAAAAATTATTGCCAAAATATTATAATTTTCATTATATATTTTGATCTCAGGATTACCGATGTTTTTTAATTTCACAATGTCTGTGTCCGTTTGTCCTTGATATTGCCCTTGATATTGATCTTGGTACTGATCTTGATATTGCCCTTGATATTGTTGTTGTTGCTGTTGTTGATAGCTGAAGCTGAGCTAAAATATCATCTAATTTCACTTCTAAATCATCCATTCTTTCCTGGATGTCATAGTATCTTGCACTCATTTTTCTAACCTCCCTTCTCTTTTATTACTATATGAATGTATAGATTTATAGTAAGGGTGATTGTCCATTAATTACGTCCATTTTTATAAAAAAACTTAATGGTCTCGAGAAATATGTAAATTATTCTTTGTTTTACCTTTATCAGCTACTCATTCAAATCAGGTAAGTGTTTTACTGAGACTCTTCTTTTTTTTCATATGGTAGACTTACATTCAAGTTGCCAACCTTTTCTTTTACTCCGCATTTTCCAGCTAAAAAAGAGGCTATGACAGAACTAAAATGTCTAAGTTTAAAGTCGAATCATTTTTTAACCGAGTCAATGTCATGATTTATTTCCTTCATCTTAAATGCGATCCTTCCATTTGACTATGACTTCATCATTGCGATTTTCGTTTTCGACTGACGCTTTCCGAGGCTCGCATCGAACGAACTTAAACTAAACCTTAAGTCGATTTCGCCGTCTTCGCTATTCCACAGGAGTCGCCGTCTTACACTTCAATCGAAATCAATATTCGGTTCCATTGAAAAGATCATCATTTATAAAATTGATTAACGAAGAAAACAATAAAGTAAAAAAATCCGGACCAATACGAAAATTCTACTGAGAATTTCGCTGTATCGTTCGGATTTTCTTTCCTTGCAATCCTTTTGTCGCAGCTTTTTTTTGATTAAGCTGCTTTTCGTTGATTTGATCCTATTCGTGATATAACCGAATTACGATGAAGTTGCGCACCGATTAGGGATGCTAATAAACATTTCACAAGATCACCTGGGATAAAAATAAGATTTGAAAAATACGATTTTTGCAACGGAATATTCGTAACAAACGCTAAATATGCTCCACCAATTAAATAGACAACGATAATTCCACCGATAAATGTGTAGATCATTAATTTCCCGAAATTGACTTTTCCTTTTGTAATATCAACGAACCAGCCTATGATAAAAGCTGCAATCGGCCAGCTAAGCAAGAATCCGCCTGTGGGGCCAATAAAGACTGATATACCCGTTCTTCCACCTGGCAAGACAGGTGCCCCAATAACAATCAATAATAAAAAGATTACAAGACTTAATCCGCCGCGTTTGGCTCCAAGGACAGCTCCTGCAAGCATAACCCCAAGTGTCTGAGCAGTGATAGGTACAGGAGAAACCGGGATTGGAATGGCTGGCAAAAAACCTAGAATAGCAACAACAGCAGTAAACATTGAAACGAGCATCATATCTCTTAATTTCATTCATCTTACCCCTTTTTTATAGGCTATGTTAACGGATGTTGTTGATAGGAAGCAAAAACAAGGAGACTCCTACGGAAAAACGAGCGAGTCGAGAACCCGCAGTGTAGCCACTGGAAAACTTGCGTAAAAAATTTGTACGTGCTTCTGATTGAAACGAGACTGAACGAAATGTGGAAGCGACGTGTTCTGGGACCAGTGAAAACCAGCGGAAAGCAAGTTGTTTTGCTGAATGTTGAAAAATCAACATGGTCATTTAACAAAGCCTTTTTATATAATCCAATAATAACTTCTTTGTACATTTGTATAGTAAAACGAATCTTCTTTTGTGTCAACTTAATTTAAATTATAGTTGACACAAAATAATAGCGATAACGAATCTCAAAATTAACGGCCACTGAAAATGGCCAACTTTTATAAATTGATGATCCGCAAATGAATAACTTGCCTTCAAATTGGCTTATCAGACATATATTTTAGACTTGCTCACATTTTTGTCTTCATCTTTAAAGTGAAGTTGGATCAAACCGTTTTTTTAAAACGTTACGGAATGGTAGTGAGAGGCAGCGACTCCTGTGGGAACAGTACGAGCTGAAAGTGCCGCAGGTACGGTTCACAGTCTATGAGCACAACAACCTGTTACAACGACTACACTAAAACTTCCTGTTTGTCGGAGTCGATTGAAGTCGTACCCGCAGAACGTGTTTGCCTGGAACGGAAATCCACAGATTATAAAATAAAAATGCGAGTATGGGAATAATATCGTTCCCATACTCGCATTGATGTTCCAAGAGGACTTTTTCAGTTGTAACAGGACTCGCAATGAGGAGGAAATTGAACCCATGTCCACGGAACGCGTTTACCTGGAACGGAAATTAACGGCTAATAACGAAAATCACCCCAGTCATTTTTAATATAAAAAATCGCACGATTTAAATGTTCCAGTCGTCACTATCAGTTTGCAAGTTCGAATATTTTTCTGCGGATTGGTGCTATGTTGTCTATAAGTGTCATTCTAAACAATTAATGATGAGAATCATTGTTTATCTATTAAAAAATCCTCTTTTTTCTTTCCATAAAAATTCAATCGATGTAAAGGACGGGTCATTGAAACATACAAAAGTTTAACGTCTAGCTCACGGTCGCTTCGGTATGATTCAGAGTAGGAGGCAATCATGACACAATCAAATTCGAGCCCTTTTGATAGATAAGATGGAAGTAATACAATTTTATTCTTTGGAATTTGACTTGATTCCTCAAGTAAAAAAACTTCTCCAGGAGCAATTTTTTCAACTTCCTTCCATAATAACAATGCATCTTTCATCGTTTTCGTAATAATCGCAAATGTTTTAAACTCTTGTTTTTTCCAGACTTCAACATCTTCTAGTAATTTTGATCCTAACTTTGTTTTAGATAAACAGGCATGAAATTCTGGTTCATTCCCATGTCGGACGACTGGCTCAACTTCTGGAAATTTATTTGGCAGTTTTTTTAGAAGCAAATTGGCTTGCTTCATAATTTCGACCGTTGTACGATAGCTTTTTTGTAATTCAGTATAAATACCTCTTGGAAAAATTTCTTTGTGAATGGACTCCCAATCATTTGTTCCACGATACGAATGAATTCCTTGAGCCAAATCACCAACTAATGTAAACATATCGGTTTCTAACGATTTTTTTAACGTCTGAATTTGCATATAACTATAATCCTGTGCTTCATCAATCACAACATTCTTAGACCTGAGATCTTTATCAATCCCATTAAGTCGATGCTCCAGGTAGAGGAGTGGCGCTAAATCTTCTAGCTCATACTTTTTCTTTTTTATCATGTTCAGCGTATAAGCTGCAACGTCTTCGGCTTGTTCTTGTGAAATTAGCCCACCTGAAAGGACCACGATTTTTTTAGGATCTTCAAATAGCTCTTTATACCACACAAGAACAGATTTTTTCTTCGCAAATCTCATATAACTACTTACCGCGGTACGAATATTTTTCTTCACTTCCACTATACGTTCATTCTTTTTCTCCAACGCTTTTGTTACATATTCTTTCCTTTCATCTGAAGGTGAACGATGAAAAAGCGCTTTTTCCAAGCGTTGATCATAAAAATGCTCCACGCGATCGATCATATTCTTCTTTTGAAGACGCACTTGATTTTGTAAAATCATTTTTAAACGGTCAAGTCGCTTGTAGATCGGCATATAGGAAAAATCATTTTGGAATAAAGAAAGGAATTGTTTTTTTGAATAAAGGCGGTATTTATCTACATAAAAATCATCGATTGGTACGATTGAATTTTCAATGTCTTGAACATAATGGACTAATACACGATAAAACGATTTGGACCCTTTTATGTTGGATATCATTAAAGCTTTTTTGTTTTGCTCAGACTCTTCTTCCAGAAACCGAATGAGCTTATCATCTTCTATTAAATGAAGAGAACGTCCGATGCAACTTTGTGCATAATCTGCAAATGTGGTTTGACGTATTTTTTCTACACCTAGTTCAGGAAGTGCTTCAGATATGTAATCAATAAATAATTTACTCGGGGCTAAGATCATAAGCTGACTCGCATCAAAGTGATTTTTATATTGATAAATAAAATAGGAGATTCGATGCAGAGCGATTGTTGTCTTTCCACTTCCCGCTGCTCCTTGGACAATAATTGGTTTGTTTAAATCAGCTCGAATAATTCGATTCTGTTCTTCTTGTATTGTTGAAATAATTTCAGTTAAACGGTTGCTTGAGCTCTTAGCCAAAGAATCCTGTAATAATTCATCTGTTGTGGTTAAATCGATATCTCGAATTTCGGTGAGGTCGCCTTCTTCAATCATCAATTGTCGTTTTAAGGCTAATTCTCCTTTATAAAGATCACCGTTTGCTTCATAAGAAGTTCCACCTAATCTTCCTTCATAATAGAGATTTGCTATGGGTGACCGCCAGTCCACAATCATTTGTTCTTGATTTTCTCTTTGATACAAGGAGGTCTTCCCTAAATAATGTTTTTCTCTATTCATACTTTCTTCAGGAATAAAATCAATACGAGCAAAATAGGGTTTGTTTCGCGCTTTTTTTAATGCTTCTAATTCTTCTTTTGACATTTCAAAAAAACTAGCATTGGTTAGAATTTCGTTGTAAGCAGCTCCAGAATCAAGCCAGTCAGTGCCACCAAATGCTTCTTGAATGTTCTTCTTGAATTGATCTTTGTTGGTTTCTGAGGTTTTGATAACCACATCGATGTAGGTTTTTGTGAAGTCTAATCGTTCATTTTCTGATGTTCTATCGGGGTGTTCATTCCATTCTATTGTCATTCATTTCTCCTTCCAAATCGTTGATTCTTACTATGGAGAAAGCCGGGACGCGAGCGGATGCGTAGAGTGAGCAGAAAGATATATTATCAGAAAAACGGAAAGTTCACAACATTTAATTATTAATTTTTACAATTTTTGGTCAGTTATATTTCATTATTGTAAATTTAGATCTGTTTCTATGTGTTTTTTGTAAATTTTGTCGAAATTCTATTTATTTATATATTTTTTTTGTTAAGATTACTTAGTTATCACAATTTCCTGGATGAGTTGGAGGTTATACCTATGGCAATTAAGAAGAAGGATAAATTTGACGTACTATTAAGTGAGATTTCAGTAGTACTAAAAGAAACGGCAAATTATTTTGCTGATTTCCGTTTAACAAATGCAAGTGATTTAAGAATATTTTCAGAAACAATCAAGAACCTTGAAACAAAAGGAGATAGCATTGTACATGAACTAATTAAAGAGTTAAACCATGCTTTCATTACTCCGATTGAAAGAGAAGACATTCTTGACCTAGCAATGAAACTTGATGATGTACTTGACGGAATCGAGCATACTTCAGCATTATTTGAAATGTATTCGATTGTCAATGCGGATGAATTTATGAGAGAAATGGTAGAAAAGATTCGTGAATGTGTGATCGAAATTGATATTTCACTTGATCTTTTATTCACTCGTAAACGTGAATCGATTCGTCAACACACGATCAAAATCAAAGAACTTGAATCATCATGTGATGGTATTTTACGAAAATCAATTAAACACTTATTTAGTGTTGAAAAAGATCCTATCCGATTAATTAAATACAAAGAGATCTATGAAAGCCTGGAAGAAGTTTCTGACTTCTGTCAAGACGTAGCTAATTCACTTGAAACCATTATTATGAAAAACTCTTAAGGAGACACTCATGGATACAGTCTTAATATTTACCGTCTTGATTATCGTTTTTGCTTGGGTGTTTGACTTTATTAATGGATTTCATGATACGGCCAACGCGATTGCAACTTCGGTCTCGACTAAAGCATTAAAACCCCGCCACGCGATTTTATTAGCATCCGTAATGAACTTTGTTGGTGCAATGACTTTTACCGGTGTTGCTAAAACCATTACGAGTGATATTATTGATCCTTTTACATTACAAAACGGTTCTGGCGTCATTCTTGCTGCATTAATTTCAGCAATTATCTGGAACTTAGTTACTTGGTATTTTGGTATTCCTAGTAGTTCATCTCATGCGATTATTGGTTCGATTGCTGGAGCAGGTATTGCTGCAGCAGGATTTGAGGCTCTTAACTACAAAGGGTTTATCAAAATTATTGAAGCATTACTCGTTTCACCCGTGTTGGCTTTTATTATTGGTTACATTTTTTATTCGATTATGAAAGTATTGTTTAAAAACAATCAATTGGCTCAAACAAATAAGCGATTCAGAATTTATCAAATTTTCACTGCTGCCATTCAATCATTTTCTCACGGAACGAATGATGCTCAAAAAGCAATGGGAATCATTACACTTGCTTTAATTGCAAATGGATACCGTACTTCTGCTGACATTCCTTTTTGGGTACAGGCGAGTTGTGCGATAGCCATGGGAATTGGAACATCTGTTGGTGGGTGGAGAATCATTAAAACTGTCGGTGGTAAAATTATGAAAATCCGCCCTGTTAATGGGGTTGCTGCTGATTTGGCTTCTGCCCTGATTATTTTTGGAGCAAGCTATGTACACTTACCTGTTAGTACGACACATGTCATTTCTTCTTCTATATTAGGTGTTGGATCTTCACATCGTATTAAAGGAGTTAAATGGGGAACAGCTAAAAGAATTGTTATTACATGGGTCATTACTCTACCTATTTCAGCTACTTTAGCTGGTCTAATTTATTACGTTTTAAATTTATTCATGTAATCGTAAAAACAAAAATAATGTCAAATAAGTCCATGATTTTAATACAGATGGAAAAGGTTATTCAGCATTTTTAAGAGTACTTAAACGACCTGTCGTTCAAGTGCTCTTTTTTTATGTAAAAGGCAGTGTTAGCGGATGTTGTTGATAGGAATTAAAAATGACGAGACCCCGCAGTGTGTTTTTTGTGGCCGCTGAAAATGGCCTCTTGGAACCTCAAGGAGAATTTATGCCATGGATTTCTGTTCCAGGCTGACGCTGCCTTCCACTCCCATTCAGTAACTTTTAAATAAGAACAGTCTGATCCAACTGCGCTTTAATGATGAAGACAAAAATTGTTCCTTCGATTTCGGTTCGAGGCGTACAATTTCTGGGGAGGGTCCGAGCCTTCTCGTTGCAAAAGAGGGCACAGAAAAGTACTCTTTGGATATCAAACGATTATACGCCATGGATCTCCGCTCCAGGCAGACGCGTTCCACGGGAAACGAGTTGTTTTACTGAATGTAGAAAAACCAACATGATCATTTATCAAGGCTATGAAATAAAGGAGCTGCACTAAAAGTCACTCTAAATGACTTTTTGGACAACCCCTTTGATTTATGATCAGAACACATATTTTCTTAATATATTTAAGAACAAAATAACAGCAACAATCGCCATGACGATAATTAATATGCGCTCTTCCTTATTGCCCATCATTTTCCCTAACCACCTTTACTTCAATAATCTTGTATCTTTATATTCACAAATGGTTGAATGATTTTTAAAACTACCGTTTTCTTGTTTGTTTTTTCAATCATATTAGTTTTTCGAAGAGCGGAAATACTTATCTTTATACATTGCATATCGTGCAAACCCTTAATTTATTATAGTATATCATTTTAGAACAGAACTATTTAAAAGATGCACTAATTGAGTCAATTTCATTATTTAAATCCTCCATCTTAAATGCGAACCTTTCATTTGAATGTGATTGAATCATTCATGAAATTGATTCAAATAATAAAGGAATGAATCAAAAAAAAATAAGTTTATATTACTTTTTTATAAATGTGTTGATTATTCACTTATAAACGAATAATATTATAAAAGTGTTTAAAAATCGTTCGGTTTTTCAGGAGGTTTCATATGTTTAAGCTAAAAGAGAATGGAACAACAGTAAAAAGAGAAATTATTGCAGGTTTAACTACCTTTTTAACAATGGTCTATATAATAGTCGTCAATCCACTCATCTTAGGAGATGCTGGTGTTCCTTTTGATCAAGTGTTTTTAGCCACCATCATCGCAACAGCAATTGGTACACTTTGGATGGGTTTATTCGCAAACTATCCAATCGCTATTGCACCTGGAATGGGATTGAATGCATACTTCGCTTATTCAGTCGTGGGAGCACATAAAGACATTGACTTTATGGTCGCTTTCTCAGCAGTGTTTGTTGCTGGTATTTTATTTATTATTTTATCTTTAACACCTTTTCGTCAAAAATTAATCGAAGCCATTCCAGATAACTTAAAACATGGTATTACAGCTGGGATAGGATTATTTATCGCTTTTATCGGTTTAAGACTAACTGGAATCATTACAAAACATCCAACGAACCTTGTTACACTCGGAGACTTACACTCTCCTGGTGCAGTACTCGCTCTGGCTGGACTAGCGATCACACTAATATTAATGGTGTTGAATGTAAATGGCGCTTTATTCATCGGAATGATTGCAACAGCACTCATTGCGTATTTTACAGGCAACCTTTCGTTTGAACACGGTTTTATGAAATTACCATCTTTACCGCAAGGTTTAATCATTTCAAACCCTTTACATGCTTTTGGTGATGTCGTGCAATATGGATTATACACTGTTGTATTCTCATTCTTGCTCGTCACCATTTTTGATACGACAGGAACAATGGTCGGTGTTGCCCAACAAGCTGGGTTAATGAAAGGCAAAACGATGCCAAGAGCACGTGAAGCTTTACTCGCTGACTCCATTGCAACGACAGTTGGAGCTATTTTTGGAACAAGTCCAACAAGCGCTTATATCGAATCCTCAGCTGGTGTTGCCGCAGGCGGGAGAACAGGTCTTACTTCTGTTACGATTGCTGTGCTCTTTTTATTAGCCGCTTTCTTTGGCCCACTTGTCGGGGCGGTCTCCGGTCTTGCAGCCATCACAGCCCCTGCTCTTATCATTGTTGGTTCACTTATGATGGGTAGTATCGCAAAAATTAATTGGGATGAACTAGATGAGGCATTCCCGGCATTCTTAATTGTCATAAGTATGCCCCTTACTTCAAGTATTGCAACAGGCATCGCCTTAGGATTTATCTCTTATCCCCTATTAAAAGTTGCAAAAGGACAATGGAGGGTCGTTCATCCATTAGTTTACCTGTTTGCTCTATTGTTCATTTATCAATTAGCTTTTCTACCTCATTAACAAGTTAATTGATTGAAACGAGACATCCACCTATTAATCATACTACTCACGGATCACCTATAGAAAGCGTCTGCCTCAAACCGAAATCAACAAAACGATTTTTGTATTCATCTTTAAAGAGAAGATGAATAAGACTGCTTTTTTTAATTCGTGCTGAATGGGATTTGAAGATAGCAACTCCAGTGGGAACAGCAATTAATTAAAACGTCACAAGAGGTTGGGACAAATATATATTTTGTCCTGGCCCTTTTTCATTTTGTCGAAAGTGTGGCAGGCGACGCTTTCGACTTTTTTGATCTTGAACCAGATGAAGACCTCTCCATTTAGTCCCAGCTCTCCTTTTAAAAAACCAACCGCAACAGTAGTGGCCTGTGCGCATTCGACTTCATGAATGCGCACAGGCCACTATTTTGACTCCATAAAAAAGGACACTTCTGATAGAATTAAGTTACCATACAAAATCCAAATTGAAAGAAGTGTCCTTATGTTTAAAGATTATACCAAGTATCAACTGATCCTTCCTCTAGATCTCGAAGTCAAACTCCAAGAAGCGAAAAAACGAAGGTGAAAAATGAGATCGGCTTCGCATTGATGGCCGTCAACCTTCGAAAATAGATGCGTAGAATGAGGGATTCTAAGGAAATCAGTCCCTCTATATACCAAAATGAGCGCGTCCGTTAAAACGGACGCGCTCATTTTTGGTTAGAGACTAGCTTTGTCCCAGCCTCCTTTGTTTTGTAAGAACTATTTTAAAGATTTGGCTTTCATAGTAACGGCACTCATTGCTTCAAGAATTGCTGAGCGAAAATTATTTTTTTCAAGAGAAGCAACACCTTCAATCGTTGCTCCACCTGGTGTGCACACTTGGTCTTTTAATTCTCCTGGATGGCTATTTGTCTCTAATACCATCTTTGCGGCGCCTAGAACCGCTTGAGCTGCCATTTCATATGCTTGTAAACGAGGAATTCCTTGACGTACACCACCGTCCGCTAAAGCCTCAATAAACAAATAGACATATGCAGGAGAAGAACCACTAATTGCAGGAACAGCATTCATCAAGTTTTCTGGTAGAATTTCGGCTTTTCCAAACGTCTCAATAAGCTTGACAGCTTCTGCAAGCTCATCTTTTGTGACATTATGGTTTGCACACATTGCCGTCATTCCCTCTCCTACGAGTGATGGTGTATTTGGCATTGTTAAAATAGCCTTAGCATTAATTCCAAATGAAGAATCAATAAAGTCAAAATCAATGCCAGCTGCAATGGTGATAATAATCCCATTTTTTTTTCGTTTCGATTCAATTTGATCCACAGTCGTTTCATAAATATCCGGCTTAACTGCTAAAAACAAAAAGTCAGCTTCTTCAGCAACTTCAATATTTTTCATTGTCGTACGAATACCCCATTTTGATTCTACCTCATGTAAGGTATCTTCTGTAAATGCACTAACGATTATTTGCTTAGAAGTGATATATTCAGACTGAATCATACCACCGATCATCGCTTGAGCCATCTTTCCACATCCGATAAATCCGATCGTTTTATCCATTTGTTGTTCTCCTTCTTCGCTCGAATATTCCACGTGATGTTTCATTATACGGGAATATTCGACAGAGAACAAATCATTCTACAGGATCACCAATTTGCTGAGGCGTTTTTCTGAAAGAAGTATTTTAATGTTTCATAAACATCTGTCTTCTTTCTCAAAACAGAATAACGAAGTTTCTCATGTTCAATTTCTCTGTACAAATTCATCAGTGTTGATCTTCGACTATATTGGTTCACTTCGCCATACCCAAACATACTGGATTGTTCTAACAATTGCTGAATCAACTTTTCACATTTGGAATTATCAGAGCTTAAATTATCACCATCAGAAAAATGAATGGGATAGATATTATAATGAGAAGGCTGATACTTTGCATCAATGAGTTCAAGTGCTTTTGCATATACAGAAGAACAAATTGTTCCTCCACTTTCCCCTTTTGCAAAAAAGTCTTCTTCTGAAACCACTTTCGCTTCAGTATGATGGGCAATAAATTCAATTTCTACTTTTTCATATTTTGTTCTTAAAAACCGAGCCATCCAAAAGAAAAAACTTCTTGCAACATATTTTTCAAAGAGTCCCATCGAACCACTCGTATCCATCATCGCGAGTACGACTGCTTTTGATTCTGGTTTGACAATTTCATTCCATGTTCGGAACTTGATATCCTCTGGATAAATAGGGTGGAATTGTGGATTCCCACTCATGGCGTTTCTTTTATAAGCGGCCAACATCGTTCTCTTTTTTTCTATATTTCCCATTAGCCCAGTTGAACGAATATCGTTAAATTCAATATCCTCTAGTTCAAAATTCATTTCTTCTTTTTTTTCTAGGTTTGGAAGTTCTAACTCTTTAAAGAGTGCTTCTTCTAATTCTTCCATTGAAACCTCTGTTTCATAATAATCCACTCCAGGCTGATCTCCCGCTTTTTCACCATTCTTTCCCGGAGCGGGCGAAGGTGAACCAGCTGAAACAACATCCCCGATTTTCGAATCTCCATCTCCTTGACCGACGTGCTTTGTTTTCTCATGATTGTATCGGATTTTATATTCATCTAGAGAGCGAACTGGAATCTTTATTACATCTTTACCGTTTGATAACACAATGCTTTCTTCTGTAATTAGATCAGGTAAGTTTTGTTTTATTGCGTCTTCGACTCGCTTACGATGACGCACCTGATCGTCGTTCCCTTTTTTGTGAAGTGACCAATCTTCTTGTGAAATGGTATATGAGCTCTCATCACGGGACACGTTACCCCTCCTATGTTCTTTCAGTAATCCCTTTGGCTCCATGAAAAGAAATAGTTTACTCTATCGTATGCCGGACTCTTCACAATTTACACCCCATTTTGATAAGAAAAACGGAAAGCGCTCATTAAGCACCGATAAAACGAATTGCACAAGATGAATGTTCCTTTACCAACACAGTTGAATGATTAATGACCACTTTCTAAGAAATCAATATTCTATATATGGAAGAAATAAGCTTTCATTAGGTCAATGATAATTAGCTGCGAATCATTTGCTTCATATTCATACTCTTTCTTTATAAAATCGAAAAAAAGTCACCTATTTAAAGGCGACTTTAGATGGCAGTTTCTCTATCTTGTTTTTTGACGGTATTCATAAATGCATTTACTAATAGAACAAGTGAAGTGATAATATGTAAAAACATACCTAAAACGGGGATCCATGCAAGGCAATTTGTAATGATTCCAAGAATGCTTCCATGTTTTGAACGTTTTTCTAGCATTGAAAAAATGAGTGTAAGAATATGTAGAACAAGTAAAAAACCAAGTGGTGCGTACCCCGATCCTATAATAATCGCTCCACCTAAAATCGGAATGCCAAAAAAACCTTCTAAACCACCAGATACCCATTTTAAGATCGTTGAGATGCTCATCTTTCTCGCCCCCTTTTTATTACTAGTACAGAAAAATCTTTCTTCCTTCAAACCCTTTATCGTTCAATCTGAAAATACCTTGTCCGTCTAATCATACCGTTTTTCAGTTTCTTGTTTAATCCAACTCTCTAAAAGCCGTTTCTCTTGTTCTCTTTCATTTTTACCACAAACAGCATAAATAGTCGAGCTTGGATGAGCTGTACAATCCATTCTTCTCATTCTAAGATTAAAAGGAACTCCATAATCTTCAAATGGAATGGCCGAATCCTTTTCATCCATTGTTTCATTGTCAGGTGAGAGTATACTCCCATCATTTGCAGCTTCAAACTTACCTAAATGCAATGGAACATGTTCACCAAACTTTCCCCTCAAAACAAGGACCTCCTTATTTCAAATTTATCCCCAAGCTAAGTGATGAAGTGGTATGGAAGAGAATTTAATTACTTACCATTCTAAATTATTCCTAATTTTTTGACAACTAACATAGAGTGAAAATGTTTTTTATTCTATGACGATGTTAGCGGATGAGATTGATAGGAAGTAAAAATGACGATACTCTTTCGGAAAATTAGACTGGATGACATGTTTATCTTCAACTTTAAAGCGAAGCTGGATATGATCGTTCTTTTTAAACTGTTACTGAATGGGAGTAGAAGGCAGCGACTCCTGCGGGAACAGCACGAGCTAAACCTCCACAGGGAACGCAGTGACAAGGAGATTGAAGCGTGCCCGCAGAACGAGCCTTCCTGGAACGGAAGTCAACGTCTTCTAAGAGAAAAATGCGAGTATGGGAACGAAATCATTCCCATACTCGCATTGACGTTCCAAGAGAGCTTTTTCAGTGACCTCTTGTTTTTTTATGAGGTACTCGACCGTTCGTCCGCTGAAAACAAATTATTTTGCTGAATGTAAAAAATCAACATAATCATTTAACAAGGCCTATTCTATAAAACAATCCCATTATTATGTGGAGATCTTTCATCATGTACAAAAATAGTGCTAGACAATCAGATGCTGTGTATCATCATTTAGCGATTTAATAAACTTCCTACATAACGTAATAGATCATTCGCAGAAGTTGAATTATAGCCATGTTCCTCAATTAACCTTGCGATGACTTCATTTATTTTCTTCAGTTGTTGTTCATCTGGCGTCTTCATTGATGTCGTGATTTTCACGACATCTTTTAAATCTGCAAATAATTTTTTCTGAATCGCTTCTCTTAACCGATCATGTGAATGGTAGTCAAATCGCTTCCCTTTTCTGGCGTATGCTGAGATTCGAATGAGTATTTCTTCACGGAAAGCTTTTTTTGCATTTTCAGAGATTCCAATTTGTTCTTCGATCGATCTCATCAGTTTCTCATCAGGTCCCATCTCTTCACCAGACAATGGATCTTTCATTCGTGCTTTATTACAGTAACCTTCAACGTTATCTAAATAATTGTCCATCAATGTTTTTGCAGATTCCTCATAGGAATATACGAATGCTTTTTGTACTTCACGCTTCGCCATATCATCGTATTCTTTTCTAGCCAATGAAATGAAACCTAAATAATCTTCTTTCTGTTCTTTTGTGATCGAAGCATGCTGGTCTAATCCATCTTTTAATGATCGTAATACATCAAGTGCATTGATCGAAGACATTTGCTTCCTAATGATTGTCGATGAAATCCGGTTAATGACGTAGCGAGGATCAATTCCATTCATTCCTTCATCTGGATACTCTTTTTTCAACTCATCAAGATCAGCAGAGTTGTAACCTTCAAGTAATTCTCCATCGTACAGTCTTGCTTTTTTCATTAAATCAATATCACCGCGTTTTGGCACTTTAAGACGAGTCATAATTGAAAAAGTAGCAGCGATTCTTAATGTATGCGGTGCAATATGCACTTTTGAAACATCGCTCTCAGAAATCATTTTTTCATAAATTTTCTCTTCTTCACTAATTTTTAAATTATAAGGAATCGGCATGACGATCATTCTAGAATGAAGGGCTTCATTTTTCTTATTCGAAATAAAAGCACGGTATTCTGTTTCATTTGTGTGAGCGACAATAAGCTCGTCAGCTGAAATTAACGCAAATCTTCCTGCTTTAAAATTCCCTTCCTGGGTAAGCGATAACAAATGCCAGAGGAATTTCTCATCACATTTTAACATTTCTTGAAACTCCATCATTCCTCTGTTTGCTTTATTCAACTCTCCATCAAACCGATAAGCACGAGGATCGGACTCTGAGCCATAAGTTGCAATGGTCGAGAAATCGATACTTCCTGTTAAATCAGCAATATCTTGTGATTTTGGATCGGATGGACTAAAGGTACCAATACCGAGCCGTTTGTCTTCCGAGAAAAAGACGCGTTCAACTAATACATCCTCAATTCTGCCATCATACTCCGTTTCTACTCTCATCATGTTTAATGGTGACAAGTTTCCTTCAATTCGAATTCCGTATTCCTTGTGGAAATCTGCTCTTAAATGATCTGGAATTAAGTGCAATGGATCTTCTGCCATCGGACAATCTTTTATTGCAAATACTGCGCCTTTATCTGTTCTTGTGTAGGTTTCCAATCCTCTTTTCAAAAGCGAAACAAGCGTAGATTTCCCTCCACTTACTGGTCCCATTAATAATAGAATTCTCTTTCTAACATCTAATCTTTTTGCTGCTGGATGAAAATACTCTTCTACTAACCGCTCTAAAGGTTCTTGTAACCCAAATAATTCGTGATCGAAAAACACATATTTCTTTTGATCATTTACTTCTTCAATACCAGCATCACGAATCATTTCATAGACACGAGAATGAGCAGATTGGGCAACCCACGGTTTATCTTTTAACAAACTTAAGTATTCGCTAAATGTCCCCGTCCATTTTAACTTTTCTTCTTCTTCACGATATCTAGATAGCTTATTTAAAATACTCATAATATCCTCCCTGTTCATCTGAAATCGACTCGTTCATTTATCTTATGAAAAGAATCTCACATTCATGATGAAGGAAAAAAGCTCTTATGAATTGTCATGAATTAATCAGAGAAATCTTGTTTTTATTGTCAAGATTAGTCTATAATAAGCATAGTGCACTAAGAATCTAAAATGAATCAATGGTAAAGGAGGCTTTTTACCTGTCATGAGATTTGTCATTATTATCATGGTTGCAATCACATTCTTAACATCCATTTTTACTGCTGGGTACGATGATAAGCCAGGAGTTAACAAGTAATCATTGAACTTATTTTTTATTCCACATAAAAGAGGCTGGGACAAATATATATTTTGTCCTGGCCCTTTTTCATTTTGTCGAAAGTGTGGCAGGCGACGCTTTCCTGGCGGCACGAACTCAACTAATTCGCTTAGACCTTGGTCTAAGCGAATGGATTTTCGTTTCGTGCTGATCGCCCAGGAGTCGCACCTGCCCTACACTTTCGACTTTTTTGATCTTGAACCAGATGAAGACCTCTCCATTTAGTCCCAGCTCTCCTTTTAAAAAACCAACCGAAACAGTAGTGGCCCGTGCGCATTCGACTTCATGAATGCGCACGGGCCACTATTTTGACTCCATAAAAAAGGACACTTCTGATAGAATTAAGTTACCACACAAAATCCAAATTGAACGAAGTATCCTTATGTTTAAAGATTATACCATGTATCAACTGATCCTTCCTCTAGATCTCGAAGTCAAACTCCAAGAAGCGGAAAGACGAAGGTGAAAAACGAGATCGGCCTCGCATTGATGGCCGACAACCTTCGAAAATAGATGCGTAAAATGGCGGGATTCTAAGGAAATCAGTCCCTCTCTAACCCAAAATGAGCGCGTCCGTTAAAACGGACGCGCTCATTTTGGGTTAGAGACTAGTTTTGTCCCAGCCTCTTTTCGTAATTAGAAATCTTTCTTGAACTATCTTTTATTTAAACCTTTGTCCTTAATGTAATCATGCATGTACAGACGTGACTGATTACTAAGCATTTTAGCCATTTGAGCGGTCCAACGATCCTGACGTATCCCGCCAGTACGCTCATGATAGTAGGCAGAAATTTGGTCATTGTATTCCTCGAAGTTCTTTCTTCATTACTTCAGGGTCTTCTTCATAAGCATTCTCATGATAAATATGAGCTAGTGGTAATCTTGGCTTTACACTCGTTTCTTCTTGAGGATAGCCAACCGCCATTCCGAAAAGAGGAATCACTCGTTCAGGGGTTTTTAATACTTCGTCCACGCCTTTTAATTGATTTCGTATCCCACCAATATAACAAATACCCAATCCTAATGGATTCTGCCGCAATCGCCATATTTTGAGCGGCCAACGACGCATCAATGGTAGATACCATAAATTTCTCAGTGCTTTCAATCGAAGTCACTACCTCTGTTTCTTCCATCTCACCTAATACTTGATGGCGATGTAAATCGGCGCAGAAAACGAAAAAGTGCCCGTTGTTTGCTACATAGGATTGATTTCCAGCCAATTCAGCTAAAGCTTTTTTCTTTTCTAAATCTGTAATACCGATAATCGAATAGGCTTGTACAAAACTTGACGTTGAAGCCGCCTGGGCAGCTCTCACTAACATTTCAACTTGCTCTTTCGATAATTTTTCATCTGTAAAAGCACGGACAGATCGATGAGCTAAAATCGTTTCAATTGTTGAATTCATCTCATTCACCCTTTCAAAGAGGATTCGCTTATTTACGTAAGTTTGGGTAGTTTTGTTGTCGTAGTGCTTCGTAAACGAGAATAGCTGCAGTGTTTGAAAGGTTCAAAGAACGGACATTGTCATTCATAGGTATTCGAAGCGCCCGTTCTTTATTTTCTTCAATAAAATCCTTTGGAAGTCCGGTTGTCTCTCTTCCAAACACAAAGTAATACTCTTTTTCTGGTTGACTAAAGTCAAAGTCGGAATGTGTTTGTTTTCCAAACTTCGATAAGTAAAAGAATTCACCTTCTTGATTTTTTTCAAAAAAATCGTCGAGTGAGTCATAATATTGAATATTGACATATTCCCAATAATCGAGTCCCGCTCTTTTTAACATTTTATCATCCGTTGAAAAACCAAGTGGTCGGATTAAATGCAATGACGTATCTGTTGCTGCACAAGTTCGTGCAATATTACCAGTATTAGCTGGAATTTGTGGTTGATATAATACTACATGATTAGCCAAAACTTTCACCTCTGCTTCAAACTTCCTAAATAGTATACCATGCTCTAAATGATGCCTCTATTCTTATGCCCTTTGCGGATTCCCTTCGATTGTATAGAATCGATAGCGAATATTTGGGGTATAAGCTGTTGAATCTTCATAATTCCAATATCTCATTCGACTATTCGAAGTATGTGCATTTACAAGTGGTTCTCCATTTTGGTCTTTCGCAACAACCATTGTGGAGTGATTGTAACGGCCATCCCCTTCGAAATCATAGCAAATTACATCCCCTGGTAAAAGTAACGTTTGTTTTTTCACTTCCAGGACTCCTGATGTTGATGGATTTGCTAAGTAAGCTTGAAGTGCATTTGCAACCGCCCAGCTAAAACTCCACGTTTGATTTTGATACCACCACCCTCTAGAGCGATTGGGGTATCCTTTCATCGGGAATCCTCCTGCTTTTAAACATTGGGAAATGTAATTCGTACAATCGACTTCAAAGTGTTGATAAGCAGGGTTATAAGAATCCCACCATTTTTCTGCATATCGAACAGCGGCTCTACGGTCATATACAAAACGTGAATTTCGCAAACCTGTCTCTTCAAAATGAGTAGTTACTGTTACACTTTTTTCGACACCAAGAGGATAGGCAGTAGTGACTTCTTCTAATAAATCATTATTTATCCTTCTATTTTCAAGACTTTCTTCTATATAAATTTGTCCATTTTGTCTTAACACAAATTGATAACGGACTTCTATCATTGGAGCATGAAATCGATCTTCATGAACGGAATAGTCCTTAATTAAAACTTGAAGAAGGGTTACGTTTCTTTTTTTCCATAGAGATAATTTTTGTCGAACCCATTTGTTCTTACCTTCACCTTTGAGTAAGTCCAGTTGCTCTTGCTTAAGCAATGTTTTTAATTTTTCATCCATTAAAATCCCTCCTTTCATTATTCTATGTAATGAAGGAGAACATTAGAAAACGAGACTCTCTAGAAAATCAGTGAAACCGAATGAACTGGCAGCTTGCATGCTTTTTTCATACTCGTTCCTTCCTATAGAAAAAAGCATTTGAAAAATCGATGAATTTTCAAATGCTTTTTTCATTGTTGGACTTTCATGTCAGCCATATGATTGTGCAAAAAAGTGGTGATTTTAACGAAGTAACTATAATGGTGAAGAGACATATGACTAAAAATTCAAGTATCAATACTGTGTAGTTCTTTTAACACGGCATCATCTGTTTCAATCTCTTTTTGTTTGACTATCGCTTCTAGTGCCTTTTCATTCCTAATTTTACCCAATGCCCAAGCTGCTGTTCCTCTAATTACTGGTCGTGGGTCTTCTTGTAAAATGGCAATTAATTCTGGAACAGACGATTCTTCTTTAAAATGACCTAAAGCCAAAATCGCATTTCGTTGAATCGGTTTTTTCCCTCTCCAAGAACCAGACACCATTCCAAACCGTTCTTTAAATTCGCGATTACTCATTCTTAAAAGAGGCTCTAGCAATGGTTTTGCTAGTTCAGGGTCTGGCTCAGTTTCAGCATGAAGATGTGCATTTATCCCTTTGTTTTCTGGGCATACTGTTTGGCAAGTATCACACCCATACAAGCGATTTCCTATTTTCTCTCTAAACTCCTCTTTGATCATATCTTTTGTTTGCGTAATAAAAGCAATACATTGATTAGAATTCAACTTTCCACCTTCTACGATTGCACCTGTCGGGCAGGCATCAATACACTTTGTGCACGTCCCACATCTGCTTTCTAATGGCTGATCTGGCGAGAAGGGAATATTCGTAATCATTTCACCTAAATAAACATATGAACCGAATTCTGGAGTAATGATGGAGCAGTTTTTAGCACTCCAACCAATTCCAGCCCTTTGTGCAACTGCACGATCGACCAATTCTCCTGTATCAACCATTGATAAGCATTCTGCTTGAGGCATGCGTTCATATATAAATGCTTCTAATTTCTTCAGTCTTTTCTTCAAGATCAAATGGTAATCTTCACCCCAAGATGCCCTGCAAAAGATCCCCCTTCTCTCACCGACTTTTCCTCTTGGCGGATTTTCCATTTTTGAAGGATAAGCGACGGCAATCGAAATGATCGAATGAGGATCTTCTAATAGTAATCCCGGTTGTGTTCGTTTATCTAAATCTTTCTCCTCAAAGCCAGACTGATAGCCCAGTTCTTGCTGCTTCACTAACCGATCTTTCATTTCTGTAAAAGGATCAGCGGAGGCAAAACCAATTTTATCAATACCAATGGAACAGCTATAGGCAATAATCTCTTCTTTTAGTTTTTCAATGTTCATCGTACACCACCGTTCTTACTTCTATATTAAGCTGATTCACTCTATTTCTTTTCGCAAAATTAATCTTATATCAAACTCCAACCATTATTTGGAACGTTTTTTTCTGAAGGATACATCATTATATGATAAACTATTTTTATGAAATTTGGGAGGGATAACGATGGGAATCAAGATTGATTCAACCATTTTCGAAAAAATACCTACATTTAAAATCGGTGTAATAAACTACCATAACATTCAAGTAGGCGATTCTCCACAAATGTTAAAAGGACGATTTCAGCTCTTTCAAGAATCGATTTACTTTGATTTAGTGGACAATTCTGTCACTGAGTTAGCTGGTATTTCTGAATGGCGCAAAACCTTTAAGATACTAGGTAAAGATCCCAATCGATACCGTCACTCAGCAGAAGCATTATATCGAAGAATCCAAAAGCAAAATTACCTTTCATCGGTTCAGTCTGCGATGGATGTAAACAATTTCTTTTCACTTCGATACCAAGTACCAATCGGAATTTATGACACGAACAAAATCTCTGGTGATGTAGTGATGCGCTTAGGAAATGAAAGTGAAGAATACGAAGGTCTAAACGGAAGAATGAATTCATTAAATCGGCTATTAGTTACTAGTGATAATATTGGTCCTTTTGGCAGTCCCTTCGTTGACTCTGCTAGAACAGCAACTGGCCCTAAAACTACAAATGCGATTCAAATTATTTACTTAAAACCTTCAACACAGCTAGAAGAAGCAGAAAAATTAACCGAGTCCTTAATGAATATGTTCCTTCAAATCCATGGTGGTGAAGGCAATTATTCGATCGTGAGCGCATAAGGTTAAAAGAAAGGATGTCGTCATAGGCATCTTTTTTTATGGATAAAAATGCATAATTTTCTCCTAAAGTGCCATTCTAAAAAGAGTAATGGCTAACATTATTAATATGTTACAGGAGGTAATACTATGGACTTTCCTTCCATCCATACAAATTTTTGGGATGCTGTGATTGCAGTACCAGTTGTCCTTATAGTAACTCAGCTATTCAAAACGATTTTTCATATTAAAAAGTTATATGTACCCACCGCTGCAATCGTATTTGGACTGCTTATATCCATCTTTATTAGTCATCCGCATCATCTATGGACAGGTATTTTCATGGGATTTTTTTACGGATATGCAGCCATTGGAAGTTATGCATCACTCAAAACTTCAATAAGATTTATGAGGCATGATCCCCACCTTTATCATTAGTTAGAACATCGGACATCCCCTAAAACAGTTTGAACGTTTAATTCTTCTTCTCTTGAGGAAGATATAGAGTATGGACAAATATTATTTAGGAGATGAGTCATTTGGAACAAAATCAATTGAAAGAAAAGATTCAAACCGTATTAGAAGAAAACAAAGTAGGTACGCTCTCAACAGTTGAGAAGAATAAGCCCCATGCACGTTACATGACTTTCTTTAATGAAGATTTCAAACTTTTTACTGCAACAAGTAGCGATACTCATAAAACAGAAGAAATTGAAACGAATCCAAACGTACATATTTTACTTGGATATGATGGCGAGGGATTTGGCGATTCGTATATCGAATATCAAGGAACTGCAACTGTTAGAGAAGATAAAGAGACTAAGAAAAAGATTTGGAATGAGCATTTAAAACCATGGTTTGATGGACCAGAAGACCCAAAATATGTTGTGTTAGAGATTGATCCCACTCGCATTCGCTTGATGAATAACAAAGGAAATCCTCCGGAAACATTAAAACTTTAAATTCGATTATTACTGTAAAGATCCCCTGAAGTCCAATGGACTTCAGGGGATCTTTACAGTTTATAGAGTGGTAAGCGATTTACTCACAAAAAAACGCAATAACTCGTTTTCTAGAAACGAGATACTGCGTTATAAACATATGTATGGAGCGGGTGATGAGAATCGAACTCACATCATCAGCTTGGAAGGCTGAGGTTTTACCACTAAACTACACCCGCGTTTTCTTAAGTACAAATATTATTATAGAATAACATGTCGAATAATGCAAGGATAAATCAAAAAAAAATTAATTTTAAAAAACTCGCTCAATAGAAAAAGGATTTTCTGAATCATATTTAAATAGACACTTGTTCATTTGAATTAGCTTTTTCTTTAACACCTTCAATATTAAGGATCTTAAGCGTTGACACGCCTTGTGCCTAACTCTTCATCAGTTAGGAAAATGGCTCGTCCTGAATAATACAGTATGATCAGTCCCTTTTTCAAAAACGTTTACAATGATTTTAATCAAGCGATCTTGATGTTCAGGTGATAAATCTCGATATTTTCCTCCTGCTTGAACATCAATATTTTCCCTTATCATTTTTTCCGGCAAACCGTTCCATGAAAATTTCGCTCATAATGAATCGATGATTTTGCTGATTATTTGCATAAATCCATCTCGTTGATGATATTGCACACGAGTAAGTGGGCAGTTAATAGGTAATTGTAGATAGTTAGCGACTAAACGATAACGTTGTGTATCGGAATAAACAAAAAGTCTACCATGTAACATTTTATCTTCAGAAGGTTCAATACCTGGTACGACCACTCCAGTACTAAATGCAGCAGGCACTATTCTTTCGAAAAAATTTTCGGATTATGATTTCATTCTACTTCTCCAAATGTATGTTTAGAAAACTGGCCTTCTCTCCAAATTTTCTTATCATCATATGAAATTATTCAAAATAAGACTGGTATTCATAGGATTTTTCAACTTGAGGATTGCACCATTTTTAGAAATATAATTAAATAATCTATCTTATGCACTTGAACGAGAGACTATATTTTGAAACGATCATATGTGTATAGAAATATTTATCATCATACTATTGCGACCAAGACCACCTTTTCTTTCTGTATGCTGTTCAGCTATTTTAAATAATGACTATTTAAAATATGAACTTATCTATCTGGATTAACTTCCAATAATTTCTGAATACAACAAATCAATTTCAATTAAATCCCATGCAGTAATCATTCCCAGTGGTTGCTCAAAGACACTCCCATTATTTGTAACAATCACCGCCTCCAGCTTTGTACTTTCTTTAAAAGATTTTTCGTATATTTCTTCTAATTCAAAGATATTCATTTCTTTTGAAACAAATAGAACATAGTGTTCATTTTCGAAAGGTTGTAAATCGCTAGCTGTTGCTTGAGCAATTTCAATCACTCCATTCTTGATATGAGAAGAAAACCACTTTGTTATTCCCCTGTCCGTTAACAGAAAAGCGAATTTTTCATTGTTATAAACAGGAAACTGATGATAACAATGTATATCCATTTTTTTTAGGATCGTTTCTAATGACTCAATTAAATGAAACTGAACAATTTCTTTAGTTGCAATCTCCATCACACTAGGAGGTTTAGATAAATATTTAGCAATTCTTTCAATGATTTCAACTGTTTTTTCGTGAGGAGTAGCAATATAGGTTTGCTTCTCAAATTTTTCATGAACAAGAGCGTTTCTCAACTTAGCAAATTGTTTAAGTTCATAGTAAAAAGAGTTTAAAAAGGCATGTTTTCTCCGTGAGATTGAAAGCATTTTTGTAAAAGCATCACTTTCAGCATATGGATTTAATCTTTTTAGAACGTTATGAATAAGATTAAATGCCACTTCAAATCGTTCAGTCAAGTCATCGTTACTCTCTACTAAGGGATCGTTTTCATGTGAATTTATCATTCATTAACCTCCATGTATCTGTAAATGAATACTCCTCTTAACTTTTCTACTTGGCATTGATAAATGATCATGTTGATTATTCTCCATTCAGCAAAACCACTCGCTTTCCGCAGAATTGGCTAAAGCTTCTCGTCACTTTGTTCGAAGCCACTGAAAGAGTCCTCTGGAAAAATCAATGTGAGTATAGGCTATAAATTTTCGTTCTAGGCAGACGCGTTCCGCGGGCACGGCTTCCATCTCCTCCGACAAACAGGAAGTTTTAGCTCAGTCGCTGCAACAGGACGTTGCGTACTTAGACTGTGATCCTTTCTCTGCGGGGCTTTCAGCTCGCGCTGTTCCTGCCTGAGTCGCTGCCTTCCGTTATAATCCATGAACGGTTTAAAAATGAACGATCTGATCCAACTTCTCTTTAAAGATGAAGACGAAAATCGTATTGTTGATTTCGTTTCAAGGCGGATGCTTCTGCTGGTGGTCCGTGAGCCTACTCGATGCAAGCTCCTGCATAGTATCGATTCGTTCTGTTTTCAACAGGAGTCTCGCAGATTTCAGCTCATTATACAGTGATTTAAGATAAGCAAGCAGTTATAAAAAGGAAATTTTTTTAAAAAAACAACGATCTATGCGAAAACAGCCAATTAAGAAAAGGACATCACTTGATTTCTAATGAATGAGATGTGGGAAGATTACTTCAATCGAAGTAATCATTTTTTTATTCTGTTCTTTCCTATCACAACATCTCTCTCATTTTATCCTTAAATATGAATAAGAATTCGTCTTATAGAGATCATATAAAAAGAAATCAAAGAAAAGGAGGACTCACAATATGAATGCAAAAAGAGGAATACTTTTGATCAGTATGTTGAGTATGAGTTTAATTTTTGCTGGATGTAATAATAAGGATAACAAAGGCACCGTTGGCACAAATAACACACATGACGGGGTTCAAAATGTCCGATACAACGAGCCGAATACTAATGATATGACGAACGTAAATAATACGAACAACCATATGGTATTGGCTGATCAAGCTGCACAAAAAGTAACCAATGTGAATGATGTGAAAGCAGCCAGTGTGATCGTTACAGATAACAATGCGTTTGTTGCCGTAGTGTTGCAAAATGATCAGAAACTCACTGATAAACTTCAAAAGAAAATTTCAGATGCAGTACGGGCCACTGATTCAAGTATTGATCATGTCTATGTGTCAGCAAATCCTGATTTTATTGACCATATGGATAACTACACAAATAAACTTCGAAATGGAAAACCAGTTGTAGGATTATTTGAGGAATTTTCTAAAATGACTCAAAGAGTTTTTCCAAACGCCCACTAAATACCTCTTCGATCATATAAATAGTGAATGAATTGGTATTTAATCCAGACGTCAAGACAAGCCTTTGTTCTGATTACTTCAGATCAAAGGCTTTTTTTATAGAAAAAAGTTATTTGGATCTTCCTCCAAGCTGCAAAAGCTTGTGGCAGCAGAACGGGTGCTTGGCAATTTTCTGAAAATGGACTCTTTATGGTAAAATTCATCTGCACGCATCTCCGTTCTATACTTTTGTCTAGACAACTCAAGTATAAAAGAATGGATGATGTCGTGCATTTTTTATTTATTCAAAGTTGTGTGAGAAACCCAACATTTAGTATAGAACCAGTTTTTTTGCTTCTGCTTAGGTACTGCACTTAATAGTGCAACTCATCAAATAGAAAAAAGACTTCAACGGTTAGGTTGAAGTCTTTTTTCTATTTCTTTTTGATACCGATGGCCGGGGTCGAACCGGCACTCCCGAAGGAACACGATTTTGAGTCGTGCGCGTCTGCCAATTCCGCCACATCGGCACGTAATCCATTAATAGGATTATTCATTTATATCAGTCAGATATAATGGAGGCGGCAACCGGATTTGAACCGGTGATAGAGGTTTTGCAGACCTCTGCCTTACCACTTGGCTATGCCGCCATATAAGAGTGGAGCGGAAGACGAGGTTCGAACTCGCGACCCCCACCTTGGCAAGGTGATGTTCTACCACTGAACTACTTCCGCAAAAAACTGGGCTAGCTGGATTCGAACCGGCGCATGACGGAGTCAAAGTCCGTTGCCTTACCGCTTGGCTATAGCCCAAAAAAACAAATGGGGCGACTGATGGGAATCGAACCCACGAATGCCGGAACCACAATCCGGTGCGTTAACCACTTCGCCACAATCGCCATGAAGGATAGATTTGAATTAATAATTGGCAGGGGCAGTAGGAATTGAACCCACACCGGAGGTTTTGGAGACCTCTGTTCTACCTTTAAACTATGCCCCTAAAATGGTGGAGGGGGGCAGGTTCGAACTGCCGAACCCTGAGGGAGCGGATTTACAGTCCGCCGCGTTTAGCCACTTCGCTACCCCTCCACATGAAATTAAAAAAATGGTGGCTCAGGACGGAATCGAACCGCCGACACAAGGATTTTCAGTCCTTTGCTCTACCGACTGAGCTACTGAGCCATACAATATTTGAATTTTAACTAAGTAAATGGCTATTTCAGCTTCGTCATTCACATCTTTAACGATGAATATACGCTGTGATGTTCTTAAGATAGCTTACTTGATCTTCATACTTTTCAAAACCATAGCCTTACTAATGGTACTACTTAATTAAAATGGCGGTCCCGACCGGGATCGAACCGGCGATCTCCTGCGTGACAGGCAGGCATGTTAACCGCTACACCACGGGACCATGTTAATTGCGGGGGCAGGATTTGAACCTGCGACCTTCGGGTTATGAGCCCGACGAGCTACCGAACTGCTCCACCCCGCGACGATAATATGTGCATAATATTTCTATGCTATAGACTTCTGTTGATACGAACCATCTCCACCTCTTATGTAAATCAAGAAGATTACTCGGCGGATACGCTGATGTTTGCTCGAAGAAGATTATTCGTTCGTGCTCCACCCCGCGACGTTATTAATTTGTAAAATGGTGGAGGATGACGGGATCGAACCGCCGACCCTCTGCTTGTAAGGCAGATGCTCTCCCAGCTGAGCTAATCCTCCATATTGGTGACCCGTACGGGAATCGAACCCGTGATACCGCCGTGAAAGGGCGGTGTCTTAACCGCTTGACCAACGGGCCAGTTGCAGATGGCGGAGAGCAAGGGATTCGAACCCTTGAGACAGCGTTGACCGTCTACACGATTTCCAATCGTGCTCCTTCGGCCGCTCGGACAGCTCTCCAAATGGCTCCGCAGGCAGGACTCGAACCTGCGACCAATCGATTAACAGTCGATTGCTCTACCACTGAGCTACTGCGGAATGATATCCGCCTGGCAACGTTCTACTCTCACAAGGGGAGACCCCTCACTACCATCGACGCTGAAGAGCTTAACTGCCGTGTTCGAGATGGGAACGGGTGTGACCTCTTCGCCAATGCCACCAGACAAAAAATATAATTATACTTAATTTCTAAGTAATTTCAAGAGAAAAATGAAATTATTCTCTCAAAACTGGATAAAGCAGGCTGATAATAAGATAAAACCGATGTATGCCGATAAATCATCAGATCTAGTTCCGATCGTTAACAGCTCTGTTCATTTTTGCCTTGCTGCGGTGGGTGAAAACAACCCTCCTCACAAGTCTTCAAATGGCGGTCGCTGTTGACCAAACGATCTTCCCTTTTCATTTTGGTTAAGTCCTCGATCGATTAGTATTCGTCAGCTCCATGTGTCGCCACACTTCCACCTCGAACCTATCTACCTGATCATCTTTCAGGGATCTTACTCACTTAAAGTGATGGGAAATCTCATCTTGAGGGGGGCTTCATGCTTAGATGCTTTCAGCACTTATCCCTTCCGCACATAGCTACCCAGCGATGCTCTTGGCAGAACAACTGGTACACCAGCGGTGCGTCCATCCCGGTCCTCTCGTACTAAGGACAGCTCCTCTCAAATTTCCAACGCCCACGACGGATAGGGACCGAACTGTCTCACGACGTTCTGAACCCAGCTCGCGTACCGCTTTAATGGGCGAACAGCCCAACCCTTGGGACCGACTACAGCCCCAGGATGCGATGAGCCGACATCGAGGTGCCAAACCTCCCCGTCGATGTGGACTCTTGGGGGAGATAAGCCTGTTATCCCCGGGGTAGCTTTTATCCGTTGAGCGATGGCCCTTCCATGCGGAACCACCGGATCACTAAGCCCGACTTTCGTCCCTGCTCGACTTGTAGGTCTCGCAGTCAAGCTCCCTTGTGCCTTTACACTCTACGAATGATTTCCAACCATTCTGAGGGAACCTTTGGGCGCCTCCGTTACTCTTTAGGAGGCGACCGCCCCAGTCAAACTGCCTGCCTGACACTGTCTCCCATCCCGATCAGGGATGTGGGTTAGAAGTTCAACACAGCCAGGGTAGTATCCCACCAACGCCTCCACCGAAGCTAGCGCTCCGGTTTCAAAGGCTCCTACCTATCCTGTACAAGCTGTGCCAAAATTCAATATCAGGCTGCAGTAAAGCTCCACGGGGTCTTTCCGTCCTGTCGCGGGTAACCTGCATCTTCACAGGTACTATAATTTCACCGAGTCTCTCGTTGAGACAGTGCCCAGATCGTTACGCCTTTCGTGCGGGTCGGAACTTACCCGACAAGGAATTTCGCTACCTTAGGACCGTTATAGTTACGGCCGCCGTTTACTGGGGCTTCGGTTCGCACCTTCGCTTGCGCTAAGCACTCCCCTTAACCTTCCAGCACCGGGCAGGCGTCAGCCCCTATACTTCGCCTTGCGGCTTTGCAGAGACCTGTGTTTTTGCTAAACAGTCGCCTGGGCCTATTCACTGCGGCTCTCTCGGGCTTTCACCCTACCAGAGCACCCCTTCTCCCGAAGTTACGGGGTCATTTTGCCGAGTTCCTTAACGAGAGTTCGCTCGCTCACCTTAGAATTCTCTTCTCGCCTACCTGTGTCGGTTTGCGGTACGGGCACCGTTCATCTCGCTAGAGGCTTTTCTTGGCAGTGTGGAATCAGAAACTTCGGTACTAAATTTCCCTCGTCATCACAGCTTCGCGTATTGTAGATGGGATTTGCCTCATCTACCGCCATTCTGCTTAAACGCACATATCCAGCCGTGCGCTTCCTTATCCTCCTGCGTCCCCCCATTGCTCAAATGATGAAGTGGTGGTACAGGAATATCAACCTGTTGTCCATCGCCTACGCCTTTCGGCCTCAGCTTAGGTCCCGACTAACCCTGGGCGGACGAGCCTTCCCCAGGAAACCTTAGGCATTCGGTGGAAGGGATTCTCACCCTTCTTTCGCTACTCATACCGGCATTCTCACTTCTAAGCGCTCCACCAGTCCTTCCGGTCTGACTTCACAGCACTTAGAACGCTCTCCTACCACTGACACCCTAAGGTGTCAATCCACAGCTTCGGTGTTACGTTTAGCCCCGGTACATTTTCGGCGCAGAGTCACTCGACCAGTGAGCTATTACGCACTCTTTAAATGGTGGCTGCTTCTGAGCCAACATCCTGGTTGTCTAAGCAACTCCACATCCTTTTCCACTTAACGTAAACTTGGGGACCTTAGCTGGTGGTCTGGGCTGTTTCCCTTTTGACCACGGATCTTATCACTCGTAGTCTGACTCCCAAAGATAAGTCTTCGGCATTCGGAGTTTGTCTGAATTCGGTAACCCGATGAGGGCCCCTAGTCCAAACAGTGCTCTACCTCCGAGACTCTTCCTTTGAGGCTAGCCCTAAAGCTATTTCGGAGAGAACCAGCTATCTCCAGGTTCGATTGGAATTTCTCCGCTACCCACACCTCATCCCCGCACTTTTCAACGTGCGTGGGTTCGGGCCTCCATCCAGTGTTACCTGGACTTCACCCTGGACATGGGTAGATCACCTGGTTTCGGGTCTACGACCTCATACTCAAAACGCCCTATTCAGACTCGCTTTCGCTGCGGCTCCGTCTTCTCAACTTAACCTTGCATGAAATCGTAACTCGCCGGTTCATTCTACAAAAGGCACGCTATCACCCATTAACGGGCTCTAACTACTTGTAGGCACACGGTTTCAGGATCTATTTCACTCCCCTTCCGGGGTGCTTTTCACCTTTCCCTCACGGTACTGGTTCACTATCGGTCACTAGGGAGTATTTAGCCTTGGGAGATGGTCCTCCCGGATTCCGACGGAATTTCACGTGTTCCGCCGTACTCAGGATCCACTCTGGAGGGAAACCATTTTCAGCTACAGGGTTGTTACCTTCTGTGACGGGCCTTTCCAGACCTCTTCGCCTAATGGTTTCTTTTGTAACTCCGTATAGAGTGTCCTACAACCCCAGAAAGCAAGCTTTCTGGTTTGGGCTGATCCCGTTTCGCTCGCCGCTACTCAGGGAATCGCATTTGCTTTCTCTTCCTCCGGGTACTGAGATGTTTCAGTTCCCCGGGTCTGCCTTCCTATCTCTATGTATTGAAGATAGGATCTTGTTCGATTAAAAACAAGGGGTTTCCCCATTCGGAAATCTTCGGATCAGGGCTCACTTACAGCTCCCCGAAGCATATCGGTGTTAGTCCCGTCCTTCATCGGCTCCTAGTGCCAAGGCATCCACCGTGCGCCCTTTCTCACTTAACCATGCTCTATGGCGATCATAGAGTTGATGATTCATTCATTGGATTTTCATCCTTTGGTGGCGATACTCGGTTGCATGATCATACGATCATGCGGTGTCTTACATCAGCTATTGCTTTATCCAGTTTTCAAAGAACAACGTGTTTCTCATAAAAAAAGTTTCTTGCTTGAAGGATTTAACCTTCAAAACTGAACAAAGCGACATACGTCAATGTCTTATTTTCCTTAGAAAGGAGGTGATCCAGCCGCACCTTCCGATACGGCTACCTTGTTACGACTTCACCCCAATCATCTGTCCCACCTTAGGCGGCTGGCTCCAAAAGGTTACCTCACCGACTTCGGGTGTTACAAACTCTCGTGGTGTGACGGGCGGTGTGTACAAGGCCCGGGAACGTATTCACCGCGGCATGCTGATCCGCGATTACTAGCGATTCCAGCTTCATGTAGGCGAGTTGCAGCCTACAATCCGAACTGAGAACGGTTTTATGGGATTCGCTCCACCTCGCGGCTTCGCAACCCTTTGTACCGCCCATTGTAGCACGTGTGTAGCCCAGGTCATAAGGGGCATGATGATTTGACGTCATCCCCACCTTCCTCCGGTTTGTCACCGGCAGTCACCTTAGAGTGCCCAACTGAATGCTGGCAACTAAGATCAAGGGTTGCGCTCGTTGCGGGACTTAACCCAACATCTCACGACACGAGCTGACGACAACCATGCACCACCTGTCACTCTGTTCCCCGAAGGGAAAAGCTTGATCTCTCAAGTGATCAGAGGATGTCAAGACCTGGTAAGGTTCTTCGCGTTGCTTCGAATTAAACCACATGCTCCACCGCTTGTGCGGGCCCCCGTCAATTCCTTTGAGTTTCAGCCTTGCGGCCGTACTCCCCAGGCGGAGTGCTTAATGCGTTAGCTGCAGCACTAAGGGGCGGAAACCCCCTAACACTTAGCACTCATCGTTTACAGCGTGGACTACCAGGGTATCTAATCCTGTTTGCTCCCCACGCTTTCGCGCCTCAGCGTCAGTTACAGACCAGAGAGTCGCCTTCGCCACTGGTGTTCCTCCACATATCTACGCATTTCACCGCTACACGTGGAATTCCACTCTCCTCTTCTGCACTCAAGTTCCCCAGTTTCCAATGACCCTCCACGGTTGAGCCGTGGGCTTTCACATCAGACTTAAGGAACCGCCTGCGCGCGCTTTACGCCCAATAATTCCGGACAACGCTTGCCACCTACGTATTACCGCGGCTGCTGGCACGTAGTTAGCCGTGGCTTTCTGATAAGGTACCGTCAAGGTACCGCCTTATTCAAACGGTACGTGTTCTTCCCTTATAACAGAGTTTTACGATCCGAAAACCTTCTTCACTCACGCGGCGTTGCTCCGTCAGACTTTCGTCCATTGCGGAAGATTCCCTACTGCTGCCTCCCGTAGGAGTCTGGGCCGTGTCTCAGTCCCAGTGTGGCCGATCACCCTCTCAGGTCGGCTACGCATCGTGGCCTTGGTGAGCCGTTACCTCACCAACTAGCTAATGCGCCGCGGGCCCATCCTTAAGTGATAGCTCGAAAGCCACCTTTTAACTTTTCTTTATGCAAAGAAAAGTGTTATCCGGTATTAGCTCCGGTTTCCCGAAGTTATCCCGATCTTAAGGGCAGGTTGCCCACGTGTTACTCACCCGTCCGCCGCTAACATTGAGAGAAGCAAGCTTCTCTCAATGTTCGCTCGACTTGCATGTATTAGGCACGCCGCCAGCGTTCGTCCTGAGCCAGGATCAAACTCTCCGAAAAGATTTTGATATAGCTCTTAAAGTTTATTACTTAAAACTTGATTAACGTTGACGTATTGCTTTGTTCAGTTTTCAAGGTTCAATCTGCTTCGCCGTTTCTCAACAGCAACTTTATTAGTTTACCATCTTCTAAAAGTAATGTCAATCACTTTTTTAAAATAGTTTTTCGCGTCTGCTTGTTTGTTTCACTTGCTCACTCTCAACAGCAACTTTATTAGTTTACCATCTTCTAAAAGTAATGTCAATCACTTTTTTAAAATAGTTTTTTGCGTCTGCTTGTTTGTTTCACTTGTTCATCAGCGACGCTTATTAATATACCAACTACTCAAACAGAAGTCAATGCATTTTTGATATTTTACGATAGTTTTTAAAAAAAAGATTTAAATTCAATCCTATTTTGATATTACTCCTTATTAATATCCTTAAAAAACAATAAAGCAACGAAGGAATTCCTCTTTCGTTGCTCATCTATGAAGACAAAATTGCTTTAGTTATCTTATATAGAAGAAACACCTTTTTTATAGTACCTGTGATAAATCCCTTGCCCTTTGGTTTCAACGTTTTCAACTTGAATGATATGTTTATCAATTAAATATTCTAATGTCACACCTAAGTCTACAGAATAATGTTTAAGTTCCGAGTGATTCAGCAAGTCATCAATGCTCCAAAATTCTTTTTCTTCCATGACTCCAACAATATGGGCTGCGCCAATCTTGGTTCTAGAATGGATTAAGAACTCACTTGCAAGGAAAAGAAGTTCAAGTCTTTTTTGCATATTTTCATCACTGCTCACTAATTCTTCATATAACTTAAATATTTCTGGTTCAATCTGTTTTACTTGGTTCCAAACGGTTACTTCTGGTTGAAATCCATTTTCGATCACTGCTAATCGTGCTAAATGATGAAGAGAATGCACAATGTGATTGTATGCATCAAGGTAATGTCGGTTATCAAAAAACGATTTCCCATCCATGTATCTTCTTATTAACTTAGCAAATTCGAGGCCGATCTTAGCTTTTCGTCCATAGAAAGGAAATTCTCTTAACTCCATTTTTAATTCTTGAAAGTATTCGTTTCGATCAAAAAGAATTTTCCCTTCAAAAAGCCACTCAACGATTTTTCGGTTTGTACCTAACAGTAACCATTCTTTTAACTGTTCTTCCGTTACAATTTGGAGAGCCGCTTTTTTCTCCTGATATGTATAGTGTTTTACAAATACCTTTTGCTCCGCTTCTTTTACAACGATTAAAAGAACCGCATCAAATGTGTCTGTAATAGAACTTTGTTTTTGGCGTTTTTCTATAAGTAAGACACCTAGTGTATTCGGTTGACTTGCACGTTCTTGATAGATCGGACGTAGAATCGATTCCATTTTGAATCCTCCAAATTGAGTTGATTGTGAGTTATTTCGACAAATCTTAAACAATTCCTTCTTACTAAAGAATCATTTCGATATACTTCCCTGCTCGATTGGCACTAAAAAAAAGCGGAATGTGCTATTATATACTCTTGGGAGGGAACTAAATGCTCAAATACTCAAACAAAATTAACAAAATCCGTACTTTTGCTCTGAGTTTAGTTTTTATAGGCTTTATTATTATGTACGCAGGAATTTACTTTCGTCAACATCCTAAAGTCATGGTAATATTTATGATTCTAGGTTTGCTATCGATTATTGCTAGTACCGTTGTTTATTTCTGGATCGGACTACTCTCAACAAGAGCCGTTCAAGTTCGATGTCCTAATTGTGAAAAGATGACAAAGGTCTTGGGTCGAGTAGATATCTGTATGCACTGTGACGAACCACTTACACTGGACCCGACACTTGAAGGCAAAGAATTTGATGAAAACTATAATAGTAAGAAAAAAAACTGAAGGCCATTAAGCCTCCAGTTTTTTTAAATAGTCATTTATGCAATTCTTTTATAATGGAAGTTCACTTAATGAGTTTCGTGTTCTTTTTGGCAATCACGACACTTCCCGTAAACTTCCATACGGTGATGACTAACTTTAAAGCCTGTGACGTGAGAAGCTAAATGTTCAACTTCATTTAAGCCTGGGTAATGAAAATCAACAATTTTCCCACAATCATCACAAATAACATGATAGTGATCGGTTGTGACAAAATCGAAACGGCTTGAAGCATCTCCATAAGTCAATTCTTTTACGAGTCCCACTTCTCTAAATACCCGTAAATTATTATAAACCGTAGCAACGCTCATATTGGGAAATTTCCCTTCCAAAGCTTTGTAAATATCATCTGCAGTTGGATGAGACATCGATTGAATTAAGTATTCCAAAATCGCATGACGTTGCGGAGTTATGCGAACACCTGTGTCTTTAAGCGTAACTATGGCTTCTTTTAGCTGAACAACAGTCATCCGTCATGCACCTCATTTCTAACGAATTCTTATTCTTACCTTATAATTAGTGTAATCAGCACGCTATCTATTGTCAATTATTCTTCATTCTGTGTCGCATGTAAGGTGGGTTCCACACATTTCATTTTGAAGTTGATCCATCTTGCAGCAATGAAGAGAAAGTCAGACAATCGATTCAAGTAAGATTTAACTAGCGGATTTACCGTTTCACCAATTAATACCGCTTGCCTTTCTGCTCTCCTAACAACTGTTCTTGCTGAGTGAAGTGCTGCCCCTGAGGGATGTCCACCTGGAAGAATGAAATTTTTTAATGGAGGAAGCTCCTGATCCCATCGGTCAATCGCTTGTTCAAGTTGTTCAATATGTTTACTCTCTAACTTCCATTTAACCTCTTTCCCTGTAGGAGTAGCTAATTCAGCTCCAACATGAAACAAGTTCGTTTGAATGTGATGAAAAGTTTGATTCCAAAAAGGGTCATCGAAATTTTCATGAGTAAGATGGCTAAGTGCAAGACCAATCATTGAATTCGCTTCGTCACACGTTCCATAAGCCTCCACTCTTATATCCGCTTTTGATACCCGTTCTCCGTAGATTAGTGATGTCGTTCCTTTATCGCCTGATTTCGTATAGATCTTCATAATTAATACCCTCTTTCTAAATCTACTTTATTTTTATAATATTCTTCTTTATTCAAGTACGCATGTAAATTTTCTTTAAAAATTTCTAATGCTCTTGGAACATAATTTTTCGAATGGCTAGAAACATGCGGTGTAATGGAAACATTTTTCATTTCCCATAATTGATGGTCTGCTGGAAGTGGTTCACTTTCAAATACATCTAAATAAGCATAATTGAATTCTTCATTTTCGAGCGCGTTCATCAGTACATCTAATGCAACTGCGTCCCCTCTTCCAATATTAATAAAAACAGCCGTTTTTTTCATCATCCTAAAAAAGTCCATTGACCATACATACCTGGTTTCGGGGGTACTAGGTAAAATTGACACCACGAAATCACTAGTAGATAGAACTTCGCTGATTCGATCGAGTGAATGGACAGATTGAAACCCATCAATTGATCTCCCGTCATGATTAATTCCGTGTACTTTCATTCCAAATGCATTTGCTAACCGTGCAATTTCTACTCCAATTGCCCCTGTACCTACGATTAAGAGATTTAAATCGCCTAGTTCTGTAATCGGAACTTTCGTTTGCCATTCATGATCACTTTGACTTTGGCTCAGAAATTTTCGATTTTTCACGTGATCGAGCATACAGCCCATTGTGTATTCTGCCATAGGCTTTTTATGTATTCCACGCGCATTTGTAACGAGTATCTTTTTTTCTGCTAAAAATTTATTAGGCATCTTTTCAATTCCTGCTGAAGCGACCATCACCCATTTTAAATTTTCGAATAAAAGAACGTTTTCTGCATTTAAGTCTTCTCCGTAGGTGACTAGAACTTCAACTTCATTCCAAAAACTTCTGGCCTCATCAATATTCTTCACAGTGTAAAAACTTACATTTGGAAACTCACTTTCAAGCGTAAGTTTTCTTTCATCCTTTAATGGAAAGGTGAATAGTATTTTCACAGTAACCGCTTCCCTCCATCACTTTTCTATATTTTATCACTGATTAAACCTACTAAGCACACTTTAAGTTTTCATTCTTTTGGTCACCGCAGTGTATTTAGCTCGTTTAAAATAGACACTAGTCACCCGATACATATCGTCAGATGAATCGCGATATTTACTTTCCCATTTCATAATATTATCGACTTGTTGAAACCATTGTGGGGTTTGGATACTAGAAATAGAAAAACGAAAAAAATAGGAGTTAACAAATTGTTAACTCCTATTCAACTTAGAGCGATTACTGAGGAGGTATGCCCTTATACACTATATGCAAGTTGCTCAATGCAGAATGGACAAACGCCTGTTGAATATAAAAAAGGCTGAGGCGTTTGAATAATCGGACATTTGCGTCCGATCATGATCAGGTCTAGAATAAGAATGAATTTCATTTGAAAGGTGAGAAAATGATGTTACATACTAATTCTGAACAAATCCATACTGAAGCTTTAAAACATATAGTGGGTGGAGTTAATAGTCCTTCAAGATCATATAAAGCTGTTGGGGGAGGTTCACCTGTTTCAATGGAAAGAGGTGAAGGTGCATATTTTTGGGATGTAGATGGAAATCGTTATATTGATTATCTTGCAGCTTACGGTCCGATTATTACAGGGCATGCTCATCCACATATTACAGAAGCCATTACGAATGCAGCGAAGAACGGTGTATTGTATGGTACTCCTACTCGTCATGAGGTCAAATTCGCAAAAATGTTAAAAGACGCGATGCCATACATGGATAAAGTAAGATTTGTCAATTCAGGTACAGAAGCTGTTATGACAACAATTCGTGTAGCAAGAGCCTATACCGGCAGAGATAAGGTCATTAAATTTGCGGGCTGTTATCACGGACATTCTGATCTTGTTCTTGTAGCAGCCGGGTCTGGTCCAGCAACGCTAGGAACACCTGATTCTGCCGGTGTTCCTAAAAGCATTGCAAAAGAAGTGATCACAGTTCCCTTTAATGATATAGAGCCTTATAAAGAAGCACTTGCTAAATGGGGCGATCAAATTGCAGCAGTACTCGTGGAACCAATCGTCGGAAACTTCGGGATTGTAGAACCTCTCCCAGGTTTTCTCGAAGAAGTGAACGAATTAACCCATCAAGCAGGAGCTTTAGTCATCTATGATGAAGTGATTACAGCTTTCCGATTTATGTATGGTGGTGCTCAGGACTTCCTTGGAATTAAACCAGATCTTACTGCACTAGGGAAAATCATTGGTGGCGGACTTCCAATAGGAGCATATGGTGGAAAAGCTGAAGTAATGGACCAAGTTGCTCCCCTCGGACCTGCCTATCAAGCAGGCACAATGGCAGGCAATCCCGCTTCTATTCTTTCAGGTATTGCCTGTTTAGAAGTGTTGCAAGAAGAAGGCCTATATGATCGATTAGATCGTTTAGGGTCTATGCTAGAAGAGGGTATTCTTCTAGCAGCAAAAGAAACGAAGACAACGATTACCATTAACCGCCTCAAAGGAGCTTTAACCGTATTCTTTACAGATCAAAAGATTACAAATTATAAGCAAGCTGAGAAGACAGACGGTGAGAAATTTGCTCAATTCTTTAAGTTAATGCTTGCACAAGGGATTAACTTGGCTCCTTCTAAATATGAAGCCCTCTTTATTACAAGTGCACATACAGAAGAAGATATTAATGAAACAATCAAAGCAGTAAAAGTAGCCTTTCAAAAAATGAATTGAATGAAAAAATAATAATAGTGTATAAATATTCACCCTTCCTACTTTCTCTTTTAAAATAGGAGGGGTTTTATTCTCTTGAAAATGAAAGCGTTTTCAGTATTTCTATACTATCATTTATTTTTATCCATCTCTATGTATAGTAAATTGATATCAATAATTAATTATGCTACTATTATATTTACTATTTCGATTTTTCTGAATTTTAGTCACCAAGACTTTAACTGGCTATATGGAGGTGCTTGTATATGATCACAGAGCAAAAAATATGGAATCCAAATGATTTTAAACATTTCCACTTATCCGAGCATGATGCTTGTGGAATAGTGGCCTGTATTGAAAAGAAAAAGTCCCCTACAAAACGAAATGTCGACCATTGTATAGACGCTCTCATAAATATGAATCACCGTGCAGGCTTTGTAGAAGGCGAGGGTGACGGAGCTGGAATACACATGGATTTACCTAAAGAGCTATGGTATTCAAAAATTTCTTCTTTAAAAAATGTTCCTTTTTCATTCGATAACGATTGTCTAATCGTAGGTCATTTTTTTGTTCATAGGCAAGCTTCTCAGGCATGTGTCGAAATAATTAAACAAGCTTTTCATGAAGCTGACATTCAAATTATCTCGTCTTTCAATGATAGTACTAACCCTTCAGCACTTGGATTGTCTGGAAAAAATGAACAGCTCGACTTCATTCAAGTTGCAGCGAGCGTCCCTCTTTCTATAAAAGAAAAAGTACTCGACAAAAAGTTATTAACCATTACACTTCAATTAGAAAAAAACCCAATGATCCACGTTGCTTCCTTAAGTCAAGATTATGTCGTTTATAAAGTAATGGGCTCTGGAGAAACGCTTCGTCATTATTATCACGACCTATCTTCTTCTTTATTAAAATCAACGATGACACTTGGCCACAATCGTTTTTCTACGAATACACTTTCAACCTTTTATCGAGTCCAGCCATTTAGCCTTCTTGGACATAATGGAGAAATAAATACGATTGCTCAATTGCGAGAAGAGGCTCGACATATTGGCGTTGATCTTCCTTCACAAGGTAGTGATTCACAAGATTTAAATCGAACGATTGAAACGCTCATTATCGATTATTCGTTTAGTTTGTTTGAAGCCATGGAAATCGTCTTCCCTCCTATCCATAACGAAATTAAACGTTATGAAGAAAAAACGCGCAAAATATATGAAACCATCAGGCAAGCTTGGGGTCACTTTGCCCAAGGACCAGCAGGGATTATTTCTCGATTTAAAAATGAAGCCGTCTTTAGTGTAGATTCTTTAGGACTTCGTCCATTGTGGAAGGTAGATTTGGAAGATTGCATTCTCTTTTCTTCAGAACCTGGCATTTCGACGACATCATTAATGTTATCTGACCCCAAACCACTTGGTCCTGGAGAGAAAATGGGACTTACTTATGAAAATGGGAAAGTGAAAATTTATGAATATCCACAACTACAAAAAGAAGTCACTACACGTTTACTTGCTAAATGGAAGATAGATGGTAGTTGTGAATCTTCATTGCCCGTCGCAAAATACATTTCAGCTACTTCCCCAGATTCATTAACCCCTGGGCAATATAATGCATTTGGATGGGAACGCGAGCATATTCAGTTTGTTGAGCACATGGCAGCCAAAGGAGCAGAACCAATTCGATCAATTGGGCATGACTCACCATTAGCTAGTCTAGTTCCTAAGAGAAAAAATATTGCTGACTTTATTAAAGAAAGTGTAGCTGTCGTTACGAATCCGGCGATTGATCGTGATCGTGAAACAGAGCACTTTTCTCGACGAATACTTTTGGGGGCCCGCCCAGATTTAAAAGAGATAGGAAAGCCAACATTTTTGCTCAATATAGATTCACCCCTTCTAATAGAAGGTAAAGCTGGAGCATTTATTTATGAAGAGTCCCTTCATCCGAGCTATGATCAATTGTTTGAATCATTCCATGAAAAACAATTGTCTTACGTGATTTCGATTACATTTACAGAAAATGAATCGATCCCAGAAGCTTTAAATCGAATTTCAGAAGAGGCTTTGGCTGCAGTAAACCACGGAAAGTCATTTCTAATATTGGATGATAGTGGTGCCCATGAAGCTGGTAAGCTTTGGCTTGATCCTCACTTGGCACTCTCAGCCGTTCATCAGGCTTTAAGCGGAGCATACGTGAGAAGACAGACATCCCTGATTTTACGTTCAGCTTCCATTCGATCTCTCCATGACATTATGTTAGCGATTGGGTTCGGCGCAGATGCCATTAGTCCGTATTATATGTTTTGGACGATTGAAGAAGAAACCTATGAAAAAAGTCATTTTCTATTTAGTGCTCTTAATAAAGGAATTGAAAAAGTCATTTCAACAATTGGAATCCACGAACTTCGGGGTTACAATCGATTGTTTAGCTCAATTGGATTACCAGAAGAAGTGGTGAAATATTTACACATTGTCAACTTCTTTAGTTCATCCAATTTAGCGAACAATTGGATTTCGATGAAAGAGGACGCCATTGATCGAATGAATGATTATGGAGATGAAGAACAACGCTTCAACAAAAGTTTCTCTCTATTCCCACGTATTTGGAAATCACTTGGAGAAGTCGCCTTAACAGAAAACTATGAACCTTATCGGGAGAAAATTAGTGATTTCGAAACGAATCAACCACTAACTGTACGACATTTATTGGATTTAAAAAAAGCTGATTCTTCAGTGCCGCCAGAATCCGTAAATATCCAAGTAGGTGAACACGCTTTTCCATTCGTGATTTCCTCTATGTCTTTCGGTTCGCAAAATGAAGTGGCCTTTCGTGCTTATGCAGAAGCAGCTGAACAATTAAATATGATCAGTATGAATGGTGAAGGTGGAGAAATAAAGGATATGATCGGTAAATATCCACGTACAAGAGGCCAGCAAATCGCCTCTGGTCGGTTTGGAGTGAATGCTGAACTTCTTCATTCTTCTTACCTTCTCGAAATCAAAATTGGGCAAGGGGCAAAACCTGGTGAGGGTGGTCATCTTCCAGGTTCAAAAGTGACAAGTAAAATTGCAGAAGCAAGGAATGCGACGATCGGTTCCGATCTCATTTCACCTTCAAATAACCATGATATTTATTCAATAGAGGATTTGGCTCAAATGATTTATGAGCTCAAATCTATTAACCCAAATGCGAGGGTTGCAGTAAAAGTACCTATTGTACCAAATATCGGTACGATTGCTGTGGGAATTGTTAAAGCAGGAGCCGATATCGTTTCATTAAGTGGATTTGATGGTGGAACCGGGGCTGCAAGAATTCACGCATTGCAACATGTTGGTCTTCCTATCGAAATTGGTGTTAAAGCTGCTCACAATGCACTGCTTGAAGCCGGACTTAGAAATGAAGTAGAAATTTGGGCAGATGGTGGAATGAAGAGTGCCCAAGATGTCATAAAGGTAATGCTTCTTGGAGCAAATCGCATTGGATTTGGAACCTTATCAATGATCGCAATCGGATGTACGACTTGCAGAGGTTGCCATTTAGATACCTGTCATGTGGGAATCGCTACACAAATTGATACGGAAGCTCAAGCGAAAGAACATGGCCTTAGACGATTTGTTCCAAGGGAACACGATATGGCAGTTGAAGGGCTAAAACGTTTCTTCCGAGCATTTGGAAAAGAGATTCAAGGATTAGTAGCCGATTTAGGAGAATCTAATCTTCAAAATATTGTTGGTCGTTCTGATTTGCTTGAGCAATTAAGAGGAAGAGAACTACTAGATCTTCAAAACTTATTAGAACTCTCAAGCATTGAATCAATATTCAAAAATTCAATTGCACAAAAAGATTCGATTGCTTCCTTTTCACTTGCTTCTGGAATGGAATCTGAGTCTCTTTTACCACCCTCGAATTATCGAATCGAATTTGAGCGTATCAATTCAGATCAACGAGTATTAGGGGCTAATTTCATACATGAACGAGTAATTGATCAAAATAATAATAAAGGAGAGTCGGTAATCCCTTTTCAAATTCATACGAAAAATGGATCGATCCCTGGTAATGGTTTAGGTGCCTATTTAATAGAAGGTGCGAAGTATTTGGTCGAAGGCGGCGTTCAAGACGGAACAGGTAAAACTTCAATTGGTGGAGAAATCGTAGTTCTTAAGTCAAAGGGAGCCAATGGTAAATATATTAATGGTTCTGTCGGTAAAGGATTCGGCTACGGGGCTCAAAAAGGATTATTGATGGTTCAAGGTGTGGCTGATGCACGTGCAGGAATTCGGTTATCAGGAGCCGATCTCATTGTAGGAGGTCCTCTTTTATATCCCATTTCAGAAAATGATGAAGGGAATGCAACTGTTCATTCATCCATTAAAGGATTTGCCTTTGAGTATATGACAAATGGCAGAGGTCTTGTCCTAGGTGATCCGGGGCCATGGATATGTGCAGGGATGACCGGTGGAGTTATTTATTTAAGAAAAAACCCTTCAATGGGTCTAACGAAGAAAGCAATTTTGAAGAGACTTGCAGTCGGAGCAAATGTAGTCATTCAAGTACCTGACTCCGAAGGGATTGCTGATCTTGAAGAGTTATTAGGTTTATATATTTCAAACTTACGTGAGGGTGATCCCGAAAGAGAAGAACTTAGTCTATTACTTGAGAAACCGGAAGAACATTTCTATCAAATCATTCCGAAAAAAGAACAAGCCGATCCAGCAATTTCTACTGAATAATCAAAATATTTCTCTTACGATCCATTTTTAAGACCACTGAAAAAGTCCAACAATTATCGATTGAAAATCAGTAAATAAAAAAAGAGCATTCAAATTTGCTTATAAGACACGTGTTTTAGATTTGGCGACATTTTTGTCTTCATCTTTAAAACGAAGTTGGATCAGACCGTTCTTTTAAAACCATTACGGATTAATAGCGGAATACGTCTGCCTGGAACGGAAATCAACGACTTATAAGAGAAAAATGCGAGTATAGGAACAATTTCGTTCCTATACTCGCATTGATGTTCCAAGAGAACTTTTTTCAGTATCCTCTCCCATTTTGTCAAGGGGTCGATTCTTTAACTAGAACAAATATTCTCATGATAAAATATACAAGTTGAATATAATGGATCGACTTGCTATTCATTCTTTGTCATTGTATAGTACAATATTGTTTACTTCTTTATGCAGACAAAAATAAAAGAATAGCAGAAAGAAAGGATACGTTAATAACATGAAACTTGGTGCCCGAATATTAAAAACGGGAATTGCCATTACATTAGCCTTACTCGCTGCTGATTGGTTCAACCTCCCCTCTCCAGTTTTTGCTGGAATTGCGGCTATATTTGCCATACAGCCTACTATTTATCGCTCTTATTTAACAATTATCGAACAAATACAAGGTAACCTCATCGGAGCCTTAACTGCTGTTATCTTTGTTTTATTATTTGGTAACCATTACTTAATTGTAGGATTTGCTGCTATATTAGTGATCACTTTAGCCGTAAAACTCAAAATCGAGAAAACTGTAGGACTAACACTCGTAACATTGATTGCCATCATGGAATCACCTAGTCAAGATTTCATCCAATTTGCTTTCAATCGCTTCTCTACAGTCATGTTAGGGGTATTTGCGGCATTTATTGTTAATCTCATTTTTCTACCACCAAAATATGAAACAAAACTTTACTACCGTATTTCGAGTGTGACAGAAGAAACACTTAAATGGATTCGATTGAATACACGTAATGCATCTGAGCATCGGCTTTTAAAGAAAGACATTGAAAAAATACGAACAAAACTTTCTGGAATAGATCAACTTTACCTTTTGTACAAAGAAGAACGTGCTTATTTTAAAAAGAATAAACTCGCAAAAATTCGTAAATTAGTCGTTTATCGACAAATGATTGTTTCGGGACGAAGAAGCTTCGATATTCTTCGCAGGCTTCATCGTTATGAAAATGAAATTCATCAACTTCCAGAAGAACTTCAAAAAATTATTCAGTCGCAACTAGATTGTCTTATGAGTCACCATGAGCAATTACTCCTCATGTTTGTAGGCAAAGTAAAACCTCATCTCGAAGAAGAGATGGTCCAATCAGTATGTTCGAACAGAGCTGAATTAATTGAACTATATAAGATTGAACTCAACCAGGATTCAATCGATTCAAATTTCCAACCTTTTCATCTTATGCATATCCTCTCGTCGATTCTAGAATATGACGAGCACTTAGAACATTTAGAAAAAATGATCTATAGCTTTAAAACTCATCATGTTGACGAAAACCAACTGAGTATTTCTGATCCAGTTGATGAGTAATGAGAAAAAGAGGAACTGAAAAAAATTCTATTTATCCATACTTAGCGAGTACTTGAACGATCTGTCGTTCAAGTACTCTTTTTTTATGAGATAAAGGGTACAGGTGATTACCGTTGCAGGCGGACGCTTTCTTACCATTAGTCCAGAGTTTTCCCATTTATTTTTCAGAAAAAAAATAGTGATTTTGGTGGATGAAGCTGTTGCTCTTCGTTTCAGCGCTCGCTTTCCGCGGGCATGGCTTGAAAGGAAATCAAAGGCATATAAAAGAAAAATGCGAGTATGGGAACGAGATCGTTCCCATACTCGCATTAACATTCCAGAAAAACTATTTCAGTGCTCTCCTTTTCTACGCCTGTTTTATATCAGCGACTTAATAGACATCCCCGTTTCCTATTTGGATTAACGAGAGCTTAATCATCCAATTGTTGTACTTGAAACAATTGATAATAATTTCCTTGCTTTTTCATCAGCTCTTTATGTGTACCCATTTCAGTAATTTCACCATGCTCAATTAAAATTATTCGGTCAGCATGTGTTATCGTCGATAAGCGATGAGCGACAATGAAAGTTGTACGTTCACTTGCTAATTTATCGATTGCTTCTTGAATGAGATGCTCACTTTCTAAATCTAATGCAGAAGTCGCTTCATCAAGAATAAGCAAAGGTGGATTTTTCAAGAAAACACGTGCAATCGCGATTCTTTGTTTTTGGCCGCCTGATAATTTGACTCCTCTTTCCCCTACTTTTGTCTCGTAACCATCCGTAAGGTTTAGTATAAATTCATGTGCGTTAGCAGCTTTTGCAGCTGCTATCACTTCTTTATCTGTGGCATTGGGCTTCCCTAATAAAATGTTCGTTTTTACAGTTTCACTAAATAGGATATTATCTTGGAGTACCATTCCGATTTTATCACGAAGACTTCTTACTTTAAAATCACGGATATCGATATCATCTAAAAGAATACGTCCTTTTGTCACATCATAAAAACGAGGAATTAAACTGACAAAAGAAGATTTTCCCCCTCCAGACATCCCGACTAACGCAACTGTTTCTCCTTGATTGATATGAAGATGGATATCTTTCAAAACAGCTGGTTCACCTTCATTGTATGCAAATTCAACATGATCAAAGGTTAATTTTCCTTTTACATTTTCGCATGGAATGGCATGAGGAGAGTCTTCAATATCATATTTCTCATCAATCAGCTCAAACATGCGATCCATTGAAGCGATCGATTGTGTCATTGTTGTTGACGAGTTCACCAAACGACGAAGCGGATTGTACAGCCGATCAGTATATGCAATAAATGCTGCCATAGTTCCTACCGTTAGTTCTCCTTGGATAACCTGATAACCCGCATAGCCTACAACAAGTAATGGAGCTAAATCTGTCAAGGTATTAACGACAGCAAAGGCTTTAGCATTCCAATTTGTATGAGCAAGTGCTTTATTTAAGAAGTTTCCATTATAATGATTAAATTGCTTTTGTTCATGATCTTCTAACGCAAAACTCTTTATTAATGACATTCCTGATACTCTTTCGTGCAAATAACTTTGTACTTCGGCTAACGCTTGAGAGCGATTTCTTGTTAATTTTCTTAAATTACCAAAAAAGTAACGTACGGATAACCCATAAAATGGGAATACCAACAATGAAACAATTGTTAATTTCACATCCATTGACACCATAAAGATGATTGCGATAATGATTGTCGCCGCATCTAACCAAAGATTCATCAGACCTGTAATCACAAAGTTCTTCGTCTGCTCAACATCATTTATGATACGAGAGATAATTTCGCCTGCACGATTATTAGCATAGAACTTAAAACTAAGCTTTTGAATGTGCCCAAACATTTCGTCTCTAATATCAAATAAAATTTTGCTTCCTGTCCATTGGGCATAGTATTGACGGAAATACTCAACTGGTGGACGTACGACGACAAATAATACAATCATAATACTCATCACCCAATAAAGCTTATGGAGCTTGGCGTCTGTTGATAGCGCACCATTTCCTACAACATCATCGATAACAAATTTTATGAGGACCGGTAATAACAGAGGGATCCCAAACTTAATAATCCCTATAATTAATGTTCCAATAATTTGCCAAGTATAAGGCTTAACAAATTTCATATATCTTTTAATAATGTCCAAGCTTTTATGCCTCCCTCTTAACCTGACATATCAAAGAACCTGTTGAATCAAGTCAACAGGCTGCTCTTCCTGCATAAGGAATGGCCTCCTCTTTTATCGACGGTACGATAAATAACGCTCGTACCAAATATCAATAAAATCAGGTGCAAATGGTCCTTTTCTTTGACGTATCCATGAAATCAGTTTTGCCACATTTTCCTTTAAGATGCCATCAATTTCTTCAGGATAATTCATTAGTTTCTTATGAAATTCGTATTCGTCTTCATCCAATAAATTAAACGTCATGTCAGGGAAAACTTTAATATCTAGGTCATAATCGATGTATTTCAACGCCTCATCGTCAAATGCGAATGGGGAGCTGATATTACAATAATAATAAATCCCATCTTCTCGAATCATTCCAATGACATTAAACCATAAATCGCTATGGAAATAGCAGATTGCAGGCTCACGGGTTATCCACGTTCGTCCATCCGATTCAGTTACTATGGTTCGATCGTTTCCTCCGATAATCAAATGTTTGGAACCCTTTAAGATGGTTGTTTCATTCCATATTCTATGAATGTGTCCATTGTGCTTGTAACTTTGAATTTGCATGGACACTCCTTCCACGGGAACCGCCATAGATTATCGCCTTCTTTCTCCACCTTTGTACTCTTCGCCTTATTTTGTTTTTATTGCTCACATGACCAAAAAACCCTTATCTATATGTGCTTTATAAAAAGACTCCTCACCCAGGAGAATTTTTTATCATTCCTTATTATAACGGTTATGTATGAATTTTTAAACAAAGATGGACTTATTCCTCAAATAACTACAAATGAGAGCAGGCACTTCTCTTGCTTATGCAATAAAAACCCATAAAAAAAAGAACCTATTCGTACTCCAAGGTTCTTCTCTTTACTCATGCTAATGATGTTCGCTTAGAAAGATTGCTGTGCTCGAACGATTCGATAATCTTCTTCGTATCATGGTCAAATGAAGACTGAATTTTTACGATCTCACTTCTCATCACATCAATTTCTTTTCTCAATAAAAGTAATTGTACATCATCATTTTTTTCAAGATATCGAATTTCAAGTTTTTTACTTTTATCTAGTTCTTCATGTAAAAAAAGAAGGTGCTCCATCGTTTGCATTTGTTTTTGTACTAAAAGAACAAAATCGTCCAAGCTTCATCTTCCTTTCACACTATGTTATGAAATAACTTCAAGATACTCATAAGAAATCCCTTTGACTAATCCTGTCTGATCAAAACTTTGTTTGTCGAAAACAAGAAAAAGTCTTAATAAGATTTTTACCTTGACAGCGTGATAAATGGCCAATAAGATGGGGAGATAAAAAAAGATGTTACATCCGTCGATACCTTTCATACATGATTCATATGACTGATCTCATTTCGTTTCTTATTTTGTACATAATAAAGGCGAAAGGGATTATCCCTTTCGCCTTTATTCGTGAGGATTATTGATTATTTTTTCCAGAAGCTTGGTTCTTTTTAGCCTCGGATTGGCTGTTTTGTTGCTTCACTTTTTGAACATTCGTTTCACTTGCAAACTCTGTTCCATAAGCTGAAGCTTGGCCAGTTGCTTGAGAAGCTTTCCCAGCTGATTGAGCATTTTGTTGCTTTACTTTTTGAACGTCAGTTTCACTTGCAAACTCTGTTCCATAAGCAGAAGCTTGACCAGTCGCTTGAGCGTTTTGTTGTTTAACGTGTTGAATGTTTGTACCAGAAGTCGTTTTGTTTGGTTGTTTTGCCATCATAATCACCTCCACAAACATTAATCTTTCCTAAATGAGTGTGGAGTATTCAAAAAAAGAAAAAAGAATTTATACGAGTAAAGAACGACCGCCATCAACGATAATCGTTTGGCCTCTAATCATTGAAGATGCATCAGATACTAAAAATAAGATTGAATTCACAAGATCATTAATTTCTACCATTCTGCCTGCCGGGGTATTTAGACGCGCGTCTTCCAGCAATTCCTCACGATTCGGAAAGTGTTTTAGTGCTTCTGTATCGATTGCTCCACCAGAAACAGTGTTAACGACAATATTTTTTGGAGCTAGTTCAACCGATAAGTAACGAGTTAATGCTTCAAGTGCTGCTTTTGAAACACCTACTGTCGTATAGTTATCAAGAACGCGAATCGAGCCTAATGAGCTGATACTTACCATTTTCCCGCCACCAACTTCATCCATTAGTAATGCTGCTTCTTTTGCACAGAAAAGATAAGCTTTACTGTTAATATTCATTGTCCAGTCCCAATGAGATTCTTCAAGTTCCATTAATGGTCGTAACACACCAGATGCAGCATTACTAATAAATACATCAAGTCGTCCAAACTCTTCACGAATTTGTTGAAACATTTTTTTCACTTTTTCTACGTCTCCAACATTTGCACGGAGCATAATTGCTTTGCGTCCTAAAGCTTCAATTTCTGCAACTGTTTCTTCTGCCGCAGAACGACTTCTCGCATAGTTAACGACGATGTCGTATCCTTCCTTCGCTAACGCAATCGCAGTTGCTTTCCCTAAACCTCTACTACTTCCTGTTACTAATGCTACTTTATTTTCATGCATTCTAATCCCAGCCCTTCAATTATACATACTTTTTATTGTACCTATTTTCGACTTGTGCAACAACCTAACTTTCAAGATCGAGGAAGTGCTTAGAATTTTTTTGTTCCATCCATGCTTTCCACATCTTCTGATGGGAAACTGGAAAAGGAAGTTTTTCCATTTCAGTTTCATCTACAACTGCGACTTCTTTTAACTCATCTAATGGATTTCGGACTTTTCCTTTAAAAACTCGAATGTCCCAAATCAAATGAGAGAATACGTGTTGGATTTCAGTTAGTTGCTCTTCTATATGAATTTCTAAATTGTACTGCAACTTTAATCCTTTGATTAGCTGTTCTCGATCGGTTCCGTGAGGACCTAATTCAATAATCGGATACTCCCATAGATTTGCTAATAAGCCCTCTGATGGTCTTTTGTGAACGATAAACTGATCCTGGTCATTTGTTAACACGGCTGCGACTAGTTTCACTTGACGCGCTTTTTTTTTCTTAGATTTAATGGGAAGTTCATTTTGGACACCTTCAGAAAAAGCATGGCAATGCTCTCTAACTGGGCAAAGTAAACAAGATGGTGAAGAAGGTGTACAGATTAATGCCCCTAATTCCATTAAAGCTTGATTAAAGTAAGAAGGATTCTGATGGGAAATGAGAACGCGCACAGCTTCTTCAAATATTTTTCTTGTTGCAGGCTTTGCAATGTCTTCCCAAATCGAAAGAATTCTTGAAAGCACTCTCATCACATTCCCATCTACAGCAGGTTCTGGAATTCCATAAGCGATACTTAAAATAGCCCCAGCTGTATATGGCCCAACCCCTTTTAATCCTGAAATTTCAGCCGGATTATTTGGTACAATTCCATCATAGCGCTCATGAACTTCTCGAACAGCCGATTGTAGGTTTCGGACTCGCGAATAGTATCCCAGTCCTTCCCACGCTTTTAAGACCTCTTCTTCATTTGCTTCAGCTAATACTTTTATTGTAGGAAACTTATCCACAAATCGATTAAAATAGGGAATGACAGTATCTACTCTTGTTTGCTGTAACATGATTTCTGATACCCAGATTTTATATGGATCTTGATCTAAACGCCATGGTAATATTCTCATTTCGTTGGAAAACCAATGAATTAATTCATCTTGAAAGGCTGTCACATTAACTTTTTCCAAATGAATGAATGTCGGATTCTTCATTCCGATGCTCCTTCATGTTAATTTATAGTTAAAAACGGGAATAGATAAGTTAGATGAATTTTTTCACAAAAAAATGATTGGTCAATTCGTTTATCACTTCTTAGTTAAACGTATGAAGAACGAATTGTCCATTGCAATTGTAGAGTTGATCATCTAATATGTTGAAAACAAAGATAAAGATGAGTTGTAACGACTTGCACCCCTCATCAAAGGAGGAATATCATTTGGATACCGGTACACACGTTGTTATGGGGTTTGCTATCGGAGGACTCGCGATGCTAGACCCAGTCGTAGCTGAGCATTCAATCACTGCCCATAGTGTTTTACTTGCTACAGTCATCGGTTCTCAAGTACCCGATGTTGATACCGTATTAAAGCTTCGTAATAACGCAGTTTACATTCGCCATCATCGTGGTGCTACCCACTCAATTCCTGCAGTGATCCTTTGGCCATTGCTCATAACCGCTGTAATATTCCCATTCTTTTCAGGGACAAACTTACTCCATTTATGGATGTGGAGTTTTATAGCCGTTTTCATACATGTGTTTGTAGATATTTTCAATTCCTATGGCACACAGGCTTTGCGACCATTTTCATCAAAATGGGTTGCTTTGGGTGTTATCAACACTTTTGATCCGATTATTTTTGGCATCCACATCGTTGGATTGCTATTGTGGGCTTTAGGATCCAATCCTGGTTATACTTTTCTCATTATGTACTGCATTATTTTCCTCTATTATGTTCTCAGGTTTCAAGTCCAACATGCTGTGCGAATGTCTGTGAAAAGACTGATTCCTGATACGGAGGAAGTGATTATTGCGCCTACGATGCGTTTTTTTCAGTGGCGCATTGCAGCCATGACAAAAGAGAATTTTTATGTGGCTAGAGCTTATGGACGATCAATTACAGTCCTAGACAAGTTCAAAAGAGTTCCAGTTCCTGAAACACCTGTTATTGAAAAAGCTAAAGAAGATAAAAATTTAGCTGCTTTTTTACATTTTTCTCCTGTTTACCGCTGGGAAATTGAAGAATATGATGACATCATGGAAGTGCGATTCATTGATTTACGCTATCGAAGCAATGGCCATTACCCTTTTGTCGCCGTGGTTCAGCTAGATTATGAATTAAACATAGTTGGCTCTTATACTGGTTGGATTTTCAGTGAAGAAAAGTTAAGAAAAAAACTAGAAATTTTTCCAGACGAAAGCGGTGTCTAGGATCTACCACAAAAAGTCGCTCTCCCACACTCAACTTGGGAGAGCGACTTTATTTAATTCAATAAACCTTCATTACCTTCTAATAAATGTTTGTACTTAGGATTACGAGCCACAAATTCATGTAGATTGGGACCATATTGTTCAATCCATTGACGTACAATCCGTTCCGTCATTTCTGCACCTTTGTAATCGCGTCCCGCTTTTGCATAAGTGGCTTCAAAATCTTCCCATAAAAGCTCGACAAATGTTTGAGCTTTATCGACTGAAAGATGTTCGTTCTTATCTAATAAGAGCTTGACTAATTGATCTTGGTAATCATTCATTTTAACACCTCTCTCCAAATAAAATCATGTTTCTTATTTTTTCTTAAGCTCTAATAGTGAAATGGGAATCGCTTCTTCCTTCCCATCACCATCTAGGCGATAACCCCAAGCAAATACTCCATTAAGATACTCTATTTTAAAATAACTTTGATCACTACTCAAAATGCGATATATTTCTCCTGCTTTAAAATCTTTTGGATTTAGCAAATATGCTTGTGCCATCGTAGCTTTGCGTTCTAATACGGCAAACTCATTGACCATTCCTAATTGTTCAGCCTTACGTGCTTTCTCTTTTAAGCCGGCAATTTCTTGATTTAGTTCATATTCAGTCATTCGACTATAACGTTTTTCCGTTTCCAATGCGTCCACCACCTTTTACGTGTATATTATATAGGAAAAGTACTAGAAGAAGGAAGTATAGAGAAGGAGGAATACAATTATGAAAGCATCTTTGATAACAGGGGCAGGGTCTGGTTTAGGAAGAGAGCTGGCTCTTCTATATAGTAATGAATATGAAATGATTATTCTTTCTGGAAGAAACCATCTTAATTTAGAAGAAACGAAAGAATTAATCGAAAATCAAGGCGGTAAAGCAATCTGTTTATCAGCTGATCTGTCAAACACAGACGAGTTCTTGTCTAAATTAAATGAACTCCCTTCAGAGATTGAATTCAAACAGCTAATTAATAATGCCGGCATAGGTTATTTCGGTCCATTACTTGAATCCCGCAAAGAACATTATCTTGAAATGTTTCATACAAATGTGTTCGCTGCGATCGAAACGACCAAGCAACTATTACCTGCCATGATTAATCGTCAAGAGGGGCATATTATTAATATCATTTCTACGGCTGGTTTACGAGGAAAAGTGAATGAATCCCTTTATGTTGCTAGCAAATTCGCTCTACGAGGATTTACAGAGAGTCTTCAAAAAGAAGTAGCCGATACCGGTGTCCATGTAACTGCTGCTTATATGGGAGGAATGAACACCCCTTTTTGGAACGATACGAATCATGTAGAAGCTCCTCAAAAGTTCCGTTCACCCAAGGAAGTTGCTAAGGTCATTTTCGATTCTGCTGCCAAAAAACATGAGATCATTATCGAGTCAAAAAAATAAAATATCGTTTTCAACGTTTTTATAACGCCTGACCTAGAAAAAAAAGATCCTGTTTAGAATTGTGGCCACTGAAAAACTTGGATTAAAGAGTGGCGTAAGTACTTCCAATTAAAAAGGAGAGATTTCGTTCAAATATCGAACGAAATCTCTTCTTTTCCTCTGATATTCGTCCACTTATTATTCAACAAAAACAAGCAGTCTTTTCCTCAATAAGCTGAGGGAAAGACTGCTTGTCCAGATGAAAGAACACATATTTACTCGTGCTTTTCCTTGTGGGCGGCGACTCCTGCGGGAAAAGCGAGAGGCCACTGAAAATGTCCAATTTTTATAGATTGAAAATCTGAAAATGAAAAACGAGCCCTCAGATTCGCTTCTAAGCCACGAATTTTAGACTGGGCGACATTTTTGTCTTCATCTTTAAAGTGAAATTGGATAAGACCGTTCTTTTTACACCGTTACTGAATGGAAGTGAATGGCAGCGACTCCTGCGGGAAAAGCACGAGCTGAAAGCCCCGCTGAGAAAGGATCACAGTCTAAGAGCGCAACATCCTGTTGCAACGACTGCGCTAAAACTTCCTGTATGTCGGAGGAGATTGAAGCCGTGCCCGCGGAAAGCGTCTGCCTGGAACGGAAAACCACGGCTTATAAGAGAAAAATGCGAGACAGACGAGAAGGCTCGGCGCTCGTCCGCGGAAAGCGTCCGCTAGCAATGGAAAGCACCGGTACCCTTTATTTTATAAAAAATAAGAGTACTTGAACGACAGGTTGTTCAAGTACTCGCAAAGAAATGATGAGTAGACTTTTTCAGTGGCCTCTTTAGAATTCAGGCTCATTCTTTATGAAAAAAATCACCGTATTTTATTCACTCTCTTCCTGCATTTTCGTTAATACTTGATCAATCAGATCAAGTTTAAATCCTTTACGATATAGAGCTTGTTTCATTTTTTGTTTCGTCGTTCGATCATAGGAGCTCCCTAATTTCCTCTCAAGTTTTTCTGCTTGAAATTTAATTGCTTCAAGATCGGGATCATCCTCAAACTCGTCAAATTCTTCATCTGCTTCATTTATTTCTTTTCGTTCTTCAAACGCAATCGAAATCACTTCCCACGTGTATCCTTTTCTCATGATTGAAGCTTCGACTTTTTGTTTGGCTTGCGACGAAGAATCCTTTTTATATTTTTTCATTAATTTTTCAATCAAATGATGGACTTTCTCTATTTGAGCTTCTTTTGTATATAAATCTAACGCTTCCTCCATATCTTGCTCTTGAATAAAGCGTTCTTTCAACTCACGTTTAATCTGTGTGGGACCTTTATCAGTTGTTTGGATTTGTGTTCTTACAAAAGCTTTTGCGTACTCAATGTCATCTAAATACTTATAGTGATACATTTTTTCGATCACTTCAGGGATGAACGTTTCTTCCACTTCTTTTTTTAGGAGATATGCTCGCAGCTCTCCTTCAGATCTCATCCTAAAACCTAGGTAATGAATGGCGAGCTGCACAGCTTTGCGTATATCATCACTGAATTGAACTTCTGAAAGATCCATCTCATTCATTTCTTTTCCTTTTGTTAATTGAAAACGGATAAGGACATCTTCATCGACACTAAACGCATACTTTTCATCTAAAAAAACATTATATCGTTCATTGTTTTTTATTTGAGAAGAGATTTTTGTAATGATCGGCATAACATTCACCCCTTTTCTATTACTTTAACACATCGATCGAATGTTATTTTAAGGATAAGCGGGTATGATTAAGGATAAGGAGGGATTATTATGCGCGTTGTTATAACTGGAGGTACAGGGTTCATCGGGAAGACTTTAACTGAACTTCTTCTACATTCCGGTGCTGAAGTCATTATTCTTACAAGAACTCCCAAGAAATATCAAAATCGAGATCATTTAACTTACGTTGAATGGCTAACCCAAAAGTCTACTCCTGAAATGGAAGTAGATGGAGCTGACGTCTTTATTAACCTTGCCGGAGAATCAATTAATAGTGGGCGATGGACCGAAGAAAGAAAAAAGAAAATACTAGATAGTAGAATGTCTTCAACCGAAGAAATTCTCCGTATTATTAAAAAGGTTAATAAAAAGCCAGCCACGCTAATAAATGCAAGTGCCATTGGTTATTATAAAGCTTCAGAAACAGCCACCTACACTGAGGAATCAACTGAAACAAATAATGATTTCTTGGCTCATGTTGTTCAACTATGGGAAAGCAAAGCTGCAGAAGCAGAAGCTCTAGGTGTTCGAACAGCTTTTACTCGTTTCGGAATTATTCTAGGTGAAAATGCAGGTGCATTGCCAAAGATTGCAATGCCTTATCATTTTTTTGTCGGAGGGACAGTTGGGGATGGGAAACAGTGGATGTCCTGGATTCATTTCCGTGATGTAGCTAGAGCCATTCAGTTTATTGCTGAAACTCCTTCTATAAGGGGTCCTGTGAATTTGACTGCGCCTCTTCCCGTGCGAATGAAAGAATTTGGGCATATTCTCGCTAAGATTCTCAGACGTCCGCATTGGATCCCTGCACCAGCCTTTGCTATAAAAGCAGCATTAGGAGAGATGAGCACACTCGTGCTTGATGGCCAAAAAGTTATTCCTGAAGTTTTACAAAAGAATGGATTTCAATTTCAATACCCTTCACTAGATCAAGCCTTACGCGAAATTTATTAACAGAAGTAGTTATCCACACTTTTTGCACAAGTGTGGATATTTCATATCCTTCCCACTATTCAATACTTTGAAAACGCTTTTATGATTGTGAGTATTTTTGTGGATAATAATTAGACTAACCTGTGGACAATGTGGATAATTATGTGTATAACCGTTAAATAGCCATTTTACTTGTGAATAAATTTGTGAATAACTGTTTAGAACATACGTAAACTTATTCAAGCAGACTTCGTTTGAAGTCTGCTTGAATGCAGCCTATTTCCTGCCATTTTCATAGAGGAAAAAAACGTGTATTTATATGTATATAACTCTTTTTGTTTCGTTTCTTTTCCGAGTATGAATACGGACAATGCCCCAATCAAAATGGCAACAGTGAAAATGGTAAAGATCGTTGTAATCGATATTTCTCGAGCAACAAAATATCCAACAAGGAGCGGTCCAAAAACTCCCCCGATTCTTCCAAACGAAGCAGCCATTCCTGCCCCTGTACCCCGAATTGCTGTTGGATATTGTTCAGGCGTATAGGCATATAACGCTCCCCATGCACCGAGATTAAAGAATGAAAGAAAAATACCAGATGTTAATAAGAATGGCAGTGTTTCGGCAGATCCAAAGAAATAAGCACTAATGGCTGTTCCAATAAGGTAGGAAATCAATACAAATTTTCTTCCTAATCGTTCAATAAACCAAGCTGCTGTAAAGTAACCAGGCAATTGAGCCAGTGTCATGATTAACACATATTCAAAGCTCTTAATCATACTGAATCCTTTTAAGACCATGACACTTGGTAACCATAAAAACATTCCATAGTAAGAGAACACGACACAAAACCAAAGGATCCAAAGCATCGTTGTTTGACGAGCATTCTCTTTCGACCAAACACTTATTATATTTTGGATAACGGTTGGTCTTTTTTTCTTCTCAATAGCGAGAAATTTTGGTGAATCAGGCAACTTCAGACGAAGGTAAAGAGCATATAAAGCAGGTATCGCCATAATTAGAAGAGCAGGTTGCCAACCGAATTTTGGAATAATGAAATAAGAAATTAAAGCCGCAATTAACCATCCTCCTGCCCAAAAACTTTCAAGTAAAACAACGACTCTTCCACGTCTCTCGACTGGCACGCTCTCAGAAACGAGTGTGGAAGCGACTGGAAGCTCTCCACCTAGTCCCATTCCAATAATAAATCTTAAAACCAAGAAAGCAGTTAGAGTAGTTGTAAACGCTGAAACACCACTTCCGACTGAAAATAAGAGCAAGGTAATCATGAAAACGGGTTTGCGACCGATTCGATCTGCCATTAAGCCGAAGACCAATGCTCCAACCGCCATACCAATCGAATTCACACTTCCAATCCAACCCATTTGAGAAGGCGTAATTCCCCAATCTTTTTGTAGAGCAACGATGATAAATGATAGGATGCCAACATCCATTGCATCGAACATCCAACCAAGCCCGGCAATTCCAAGTAATTTTTTATCTGAAAACTCTTTCTTCATTTTCATATTTTCCTCCTTTTCCTTTAGAAAACAGACCATAAAGTTAATAAACAACCACAATAAGACTTTTGGTATTTGAGTTTATTTCATCATTCCTATATCAGATCATTTATACGAATATTTCTAAGAAATCTTTGCATGACATTCGGTTTCCATTCTCGACGGACGCTTCCTGCGGTGTCTTCTGCTCAAGCTAATCCCACAAGAGTCGCCGTTTGCTACTTCAACCGATTAAGATGTTCGTCTTTTAAGAGCTGATTTCTAATGATGAACCTGATATATATAATAGATTGTCATTCTTTTAGATTACCCAAATAGAATACTAACACTTGTCTTTACACTTGTCATTATAATTATAGGTTTTGCCGGATACGATACCAATCAACACTTTTCTCGTTTCCTTTTCATTGCTATTCAACAAATGAATCAATTTCATTATTCCTATTTCAGATCATTCATACGAACATTCCTAAGAATTATTTGTAATGCATTCGTTTTCTGTTCTCGACGGACGCTTTCTGTGGGCTTGACTTGATCTTCCTCCGACAAACAGGAAGTTTTAGCGCAGTCGTTGCAACAGGATGTTTCGCTCTTAGACTGTGATCCTTACTCTGCGGGGTCTTCTGCTCAAGCTATTCCCACAGGAGTCGCCGTCTGCCACTTCAACCGATTAAGATGTTCTTCTTTTAAGAGTTGATTTCTTAATTTGGACTGATCACGAAATGTTGTACGTTTCCCATTTCGTAAATCAGATGGTACGAGAATACTGTTAGAAATTAAAGCGATTATTCCGATTACAACAATGACGATAAAAGCTAATCTCCAACCAAATTGTTGACCAATAAAAGTCTATAAAAACGATCAGACTGGTCTCCCTTTTGACTTAGTTCTTTTTTTCCGATTGTTCCGTAGAGGAACACAGATGCTCCTCGATCTCACCGGGGGATATTGAGTAATGAATGTCTCGATTTTCCGCTGAAGATTAGAAACGAACTCCATTCATCCAATTACGAAAAGACTTTCTTTAACCTCATAAAAAACTACACAAAAAAGCATTCGAAAAATCCGTAGATTTTCCGAATGCTCTTCATGTTTAGGGACTTTTTTAGACAGCCTCTTTCATCATTTTGTTCTAAGAAATAACGATTTATGAAAACTCACCTTTTTTGTAACGAAGCCCAAGTACCTTCTAGCCACTTATCAAAGTCAGCACCCTTTTCGCCTTCATATGTATCATATACATCGAGTCTCATTTTCATTAGCTTCTCTTTAAACTCTTCAAACGTATGACCTTCAGGTAAACTCTTTTTAATTCTTAACAAGATTTTACTAACACCTTTAACTAATTCACCTTTTTTTCTTGCTGGCAATTGAACATCTTCGCCCAAAGCTTTTAGTTTTTTATATGCAGCCTCTTGTACTTTATAAACAGCGTCGTTCTTCATTCGATTCTTTAGAACATCGATCACTTTCTCATGCTCATGTTGACCAAGTTCTTCAACCGCATCTAAACGTTCTCTCCAATTCGACGTTCGATTGGCTGATTTTTTTAATTCCTCATAATTTGCTGGTAACTCATTTTTTTCTTCTTTAGTATTCAAACCATTCATTCTCCTTCTATTTCAATATCCTCTTGATAACATAATCAAACAGTCACGATCAAAAAAAAGTCTTCAAAAGGTATTGTACCATCTACAAATAAGGTACATCACCTTTTTCTCATTTAACTCAATAATAATTCTCCTGAAATTTTTTCCTTCTGAAAAATCATCTTATATTCTTTACACCTTTATCAGTTAATAATCACCTTCTATTTATTTGAATCCGCTTCATCACTGATCAATCTATTCACTGTAAATCCTCCTAATAATTGTAAAAGATCTACATTACCCTGAGTCCTATTTCGAAACGAAACAAAAAAAAGACATGAGAGATAAGGATTTCTCCTCTCCTTCCAAGTCTTTTCCGCTTATCTATTTTCTATTTAGGTTTCGAATGTTTAATAATATCTATTTCCATTCCGCTCCATTTAAATTCAGTTTCGTCCATATACAACAACGCTAATATTTTTCCTAGTTTATGAAAGTTATTCCTTCTGAATTAGAGAGATTTTTATCCTATCTAACTCTCATGTTCGTTACGCTTTCTGTACCCACAAAATAAAATCTTCCGATTTCCCCCCTCCTCAATCCCTTATTCCCCAAAGAATTCCGCCTTTTTTTTGCCCAGAGTCAATGGAATTAAGTTCTTCCCTGAAAACACCACAATTCGCCCTCTTTTTCTCTCTTTTAATCGTACACAATATTCTGAAATATTAATTAAGTTCTTCCCTAGAAAAGACTGAAGAGGAATGGAAAACGCATGAAATAGTTTGGCGTATTTTGTCCAAAAAAGACTGAGAAAAAAGAATGGAAAACCGCTCTCAGGGAAAGGCACAAATAGTTTATAAGCCTTGCGGATCTTGGGTTTTGCGGAATTTTGGAGAAATAGAAAAAGAGACCGAACCATTTCTGATTCAGCCTCTCGTTTGGGTCTTTTTATGAAGGAAAACCGCTACATTTGTGCTGTGCGGCCGCTCCCAATTTCTCCTCCCTTTTTCTCCCTCCGTTCACCATCTATTTAACAATAGAGAAGAAGAAAGTTAGGGGGCACAGGAATATATTTGACTTGAATCTCTGATATCTCTACTCTATCAATTTTTTAATGTATTTTTGATCGATCATCTAGTCGCCTTCACCATTTTGATTAATTTCATCGTCAAACACAAACTTCTTCTATTTCAATTCATATAATAAATTAGTTAGATAATTCATTAAACGAGGTGTGAAATATGAATTCGGAATTATGTACAATCGTAGCCAAAGGGGGGAAGGTATCCTGTTATTTATCCGATCAAAATGGTGACCCAATTGATCCATCGACGCTGTTATGTGAAGAAATAAAGAATCTTGACAAAAGAGAGAATATACAAGTAATCTTGCCTAGTGATGATAAGGTTACCCTTCAAAAAATATACATTCAAAAATCGGGATATGTGGTTGTTCAGGTAACGGACGGTATAGATACGTGCCAATCGGAACCAATTTTTTTCACTAAAATTGAACAGATAATTTTATGTGCTCCTGAGGGTACCAGAATTCAGTGTCAAGTTACTGACTTTAAATGTTCTGCCTTTATCGAGTGTGTAAACAACTCTTACAATGCTGTAAGTATCAATTTAGAGATATGTCAAAATATACAAGCTGTAGCGAATACTGTCATAAATCTTACAGCGGATGCATGTTTGCCTAGAGAAGAAATTCCCCCCCGAAATTGTTCACTTTCTCTCCTTCCGCAACAATGTGATGTCTTCAATGGTCAACCAATAAGAAAGGGGCCTGAAGTTGATAATACCTCTACAGCGCATAGTAAGGATTCCATTCATCTTATTCAACCGAAAGCTCAATGTCTGAGAGTTGACAAAGTCTATGATTGGATAGTACAAAGCTCTTCATTTAGGATTAGAAAAAATGGTTCAGAAGCTCCTTTTACCTGTGGAAATTGTTCTTTGAATCTGTTTGTACCCGCTATAATATTTTGTGATGATAGTATTAGTGGTTCTTTGATTTGTGATGGTTCACCAACAAGTGATGCTTCCATAACTTTTGAATCATCATCCAATGTGGTGAGTTTCACTCCGAACCCATCTTTTACTGACAACAACGGAAATTTTTCTTTGACCATAACAGTACAAGAGGGGACCACTCCGACACCGGTGACAATTACGGCGACTACAACCATTGATGGAATCGTTTACTCATCCACCTTAGGAACTATAGTCGAATGTCCAGCAGCTGAATGCAGCCTTCTTCTTTTTGGACCTGAAAGCATAACATGCGATGGGTTTATTGATGGAGAAGTTTTCTGTGGAGATACCCAAATAGAAGGAGCGGAGATTAGTTTCTCAAGTATCCCGAGTATACTTACGTTTGATCCTAACCCCGCTATAACAGGATCCAACGGCGATTATTTTGCTGGAATAATTGTTCCACCAAACACGCCTCCTACATCTGTTGATATCACTGCGACTACAACAGTCAATGGACAAGTGCTATCAGAGACCATCACCATGACCGTCGATTGTCCGGATGTTTCTTGTCAAATGACCTTAAATGTACCACCATTAATTGAATGTGATGGTACTATTACTGGAAACATTAGTTGCGGTGGCCTTCCAGTGGAAGGAGCAGAAATTTCCTTCACGGATTTCCCTATCATTGGGGAATTTAGTCCCAATCCTGCTATTTCAGATATTAATGGCGACTTTTCCACTACATTAACTATCCCTCTGGATACGCCATTGATATCCATAATCGTAACCGCTGATACAACAGTCAACGGTGAAACAGTTATAGTCGATGTAGGAACTGAAGTTGAGTGCCCTCCAATAGAATGTCCTTGTAAATTCCGTTTGGGCATTCAAGGCAATTCGGCACCAGCTACAGTTGAAATATCTGAATCAGGTGTTCCCTCTACTTTAACAGGCACCATAAATGTTACCGCCGTACAATGTTTTATCGGAGGTTCTGGTTGCAATCCAAATGTAGATAACTTTAGTATTTCTTTTGGTTCTCCAGGCACTACAATTAATTTCACTCAAGGCAGAAGAATCGATATTTCTTGTGAAGATGGGGTAGCTGCAAGTGTTCATGGTACGGCAATGGCTCAGGGTAATGTATTTAATGGGATCTTTGACGTCACTATTGAGGTAACCATTGACTTATCAAATATCGGAACTTGGACAATTTCAGCTTTCGATGATATGGGCAATACTTTTAATACCACTTTCAGTGCTCCGAGGAGCCCGAATACCTTTATTGGGGACTGTGTGTAACAAGCATAAATGGAATAATTGACACCGAATGTAAAGTAAAAGGGATTTTTAAATACCATTTCTCTCTCATTCTTTATTCTCTTTAGATAATCATTCTTTGCCAGTAATTCAATCTCGATATCAGAAGGCACGACATGAATTTTCTTGGTTCTCAATTCAAACGGGATTTGCTTTAAAACTTCCCACTGTTCAAGGACATTATTGTTAGTAACTTAAGAAGAGGATGGGACAAAAGTATTTTTAGGGAAAGAAAAAACCGAACGATTCAGCAAAATTCTAAGTGGAATTTCGCTAAATCATTCGGTTTTTCACTTTATTATTTTCTTCGTTGATTCAATTTCATAAATGATGATCTTTTCAATGAAACTGAATATTGATTTCGATTGAAGTGTAAGACGGCGACTCCTGGGGAATAGCGAAGACGTCGAAATCCACTTAAGCTTTAGCTTAAGTTAGTTCGATGCAAGCCCCCGGAAAGCGTCCGTCGAAAACGAAAATCGAATGATTAATTAAAAGTTAATTGAAATGTTCGCTTTTTAACTTGGGTATTTTAATTCTGTCCCAGCCTCAATTCATTTCACAATCGATTCCATTAACATCTGGTTGTTTTGTTCGAATTGCTCAATTTCATTTTTAAATAGGTCACATAATTGTCCCCCTGTAAAAAGGCCCTTCCCCTAACGACCTTCTCCACACAACCTCTCCCATCCCTTCTTCTCCAAGGGATTATGCCGTTTTTTTCCAAGTCAATGTAAATAAATTATTCAATGGAAAAGAGAGAAAAAATTTTAAAAAACCTGGATCGACAAGGGTTCATCCGGTTGAACAGTGTTGGAATCGTTTTGGATTATTATTGAAAAGGGCATGAAAAAGTCCGGGAGATATTGAGAAAAACCCGGGATGGTATTGGATACGGACCCCGAAATCGGAAAAGTTTTTTTCAACAAAATCAGGGTCAGGAACGGAAATGTTTATTTTAGTTAGACACTTTCAACACTAATTGTGTAACCGATTCCACTTGGGCGGTTTGCGGAAACATATCCACAGGTTGGATATAGCTAATGTTGTATAGAGAACTAAGGAGTGTTAAATCTTTTGCAAGCGTTGATGGGTTGCAAGAGATATAGACAACTTTACTTGGCTTTGCTTGTTTAATGCTATGGATAAGACTTTCTCCTAAGCCCGTTCTTGGTGGATCTACGACAATAACATCTGGTTTGAATCCTTCCGCTTGCCATTTAGCGAGCCATTTTTCAGCTGTTCCTACTTCGTATGTTGTGTTCTTCAGTCCTTTATTCTCAGCATTTTGTCGGGCATCTTGAATGGACTCTTCAATGATATCCATCCCTCTTATTTCATGAGCACCTTGGCTTAACCACAACCCAATCGTCCCAACTCCACAATAAGCATCAACCACTTTTTCTTTACCTGTAAGGTCAGCAGCTTTCTTTGCTTCATTATAAAGCTTAACTGTTTGAGAGGGATTTAGTTGGAAAAAAGCTCTCGCTGATAATTCATATGTGTACTCCTGAAGTTTCTCTTTGATCGCTTCTTTTCCAGCAAGAAGAATCGTTTCATCACCAAAAATTAGCGATGTATTCCGGTCATTTACGTTTTGAATGATTGAAACGACTTCAGGAAGACGATTTTTCATCTCAGCTAGAAATAACTCTTTTTTTGGCAGCTCCTTATTAGCAGTAACTAAAGCGACTTGTACTTCTCCGGTTTCAACTCCAACTCGTGTTACAATCGTTCGCACAATTCCTTTTTTACTTTTTTCATTATAAGGTGAAATACGAAGATCTTGTAAAATCTGCTTTACTACATTTGTCGCTTTTGTTGTGGCTGGATGTTGGACAATACATTCAGGAATATTAATCAATTTATGCGAATTTAATTCATATAAGCCTGCAATGACTTTTCCATTTTTTTCACTCACTTGAAACTGACTTTTATTACGGTAACGCCAAGGATCATTCATTCCAAGTGTAGGATGAATCGTCATTTGCGAAGGATCCCATTTTGTGTGACGTTCGAGTGATTGAATTAAAATATCTCTTTTTCCATCGAGCTGTCCATTATATGAAAGATGTTGCAATTGGCAGCCACCACATTCCTCGTAAACAGGACATGGAGGTGTCACACGCTCTTTAGAAGCAATTCTGATTTTACGAATTTTCCCTTCAGCGAACTTCGGAAGTACTTTCGTCGCTTCGACAACGATTTCTTCACCAGGAAGTGCTCCTGGAACGAAGACAACTTGTCTTTTAAAGTATCCTACTCCTTCCCCATTAATTCCTAATCGTTTTATCGTAAGAGGAAAGGTTTGGTTAAGTGTTATCCTCATATTAGATGCTTGTTCTTTTTTTTGATTAACCAATTTAATTTCCTCCTTCAATGCTTCTCCATAAATACATCGATGCATAGCTCATATAAGGTCTCCACTTTTCACTCATTGTTTCAAGTTCTTCAGCAGTCGGCTTTCGGTCCATTTTATATAAAAGTTTAATCGCATTTTGCAGGCCGACATCCGCTTTTAAAAAGAGATTGTGTCTGCCAAGGCCGAACATTAAGAAGCTCTCAATTGTCCACGGGCCAACTCCTCTAATTTTAATTAAAATGTCCATTATTTCTTCATCAGTCTGATTTTCCAATGAATGAAATACCGTTGGATGATCGATAACCCATTGTCCAAGGCCAATAACATATTCAGCTTTTCTTTGACTAAATTGCATTTCACGTAAATCTTCCACTTTAATACTGGCGACCACTTCTGGAGATGGATAGAACCAAATACCTTCTTTTTGATCACCGTATTTTTCCACAAAACGCTTTGTTAAAGTATGTGCAAACGCCATATTGAGCTGCTGGTGAATAATACTTCTCACTAGACAAGCGAAAGGATTCACATCGAGAATGATCGGAGTTCCAACATGTTCTTCAAAGATCGGTTTCAAATCTGTTTGTAAAAAATGACTGTGGACTTCTTTTAAGGAGTGATTCCATTGCATCATATTGTATACATGATCGATAATTTCTGCTTTCGTTGATTCATTTCCCCCAGAAAGTTGAAATTCTGGTTTTTCAGTTGTTCCAGTCGCTTCAAGGTTTACCACTTCATGACTCGGGTAGTAAGGAAAGCGAAGTCGCCTTTGAACGAGGTCTACTTCATTTAGCGAATCATAGGAAAGTCTTTCCAACACCCGATCCATATTATAAGGTCCCTCAATTTGAATCGTTTCATTCCACATATGTAACTCTCCTTTTCGCACTTTGCTTATACGCCATTATAGCACGATTTTTTACAGCAAATTGACCATGAATCATTTTTGAAAATAGAGTGTTCAAATCGATGTAAATCTTTTTTCCTTTTTTTCCATAGACTGTATTTCACCTTCAAGAAATTTCATCAATCAATCATCACCTTTAAATTTGTAAATAAAAAAAGAGCACACATAGACATGGGCACTGAAAAATTCCACTTTGAACATTAAGGCGAGTATAAGCTGTAGATTTCCGTTCCAAGCAGACGCTTTCCACGACTATTAGTAATGGTTTAAAAAAACGTTCTGATCCACCTTTTCTTTAAAAATGAAGACAAAAACCGTTTTGTTGATTTCGCAAAGAAAAGGCGAAATTTCGTTCAAAATCGAACGAAATCTCGCCTTTTTTCAATCTGAAGGACGAACAATTTTTTTAACGCCGTTTTTTCAGTGGCTTCAAATGAAGTCAAAAGATTTTATTATTTAAAATCATCTAAGCTCTTAAATGAATATCCTCGCTTTTTTAAATCAGTAATGGCTTTTTCAAGAGCTTGAGCATTGTCAGAGGATACTGAATGCAAGAGGTAAATCGCACCAGGATGTGCTTGTTTCATCATTTCGTTATAAGCATATTGCCAACCTTTTTGTTGATTCGTATTCCAATCTACATAGGCAACTGACCAAAAAACATTTTTGTATCCTTCCTCTTTAGCTAATGCTAAAACACGCTCGTTAAAAATACCTCGAGGAGGGCGGTTGTAAATCATTTCTTTTTGATCAACAATTTTCGCGGTTTCCTCTTTTAGACTTTTCCATTCTTTTTTAATTTGTTCATCAGAAATCGTTGTTAGGTCGGGGTGTCCGTAAGAATGATTTCCAATAATATGTCCTTCTTTCACCATTCTTTTTACAAGGTCTGGTGCACTTTTGATGTAATGACCTGTTAAGAAAAAGGTCGCATGCACTTTTTCTTTTTTGAGAACATCTAATATTTTTACCGTTTCTCCATTTTCATATCCATTATCAAATGTTAAATAAATGACTTTCTTTTTTGGATCTCCTTTGTAAAAAGAATCGTATTTTTTTATTAGCGTTTCAAGTTCTGCTCCCGCTTCAGCTGGTATACCATCATGCGCTTTTTGAAGACCCCAATGGTACGTCTTTTGACTTATGTTTGCATTTACAACAGTGGTTGAAATAAATAAAGAGAAAAGCATTACTCCCACCAATATGAGTCCCTTTTTCATTCAATAACCCTCCCTTTATGAAAGAACTCTTCTTTAGCTTCTTCCATATAGAGTGATCTCATGCGGATAATAAATTGGAAAAGAGACAAACTATTCTTTAATCAATATCTCCAACATACACTTTTTTTGTATCGGATTTTATTAATTGGGGAATAAGATCTTTCGGATAAAATCGAATTTGATTAAGTTCGCTTAATTGGATCCATTGGACATCCGTCTGATAGTCATCTGGGGCAATTGGAGAAAAATGCTTCATTCCTTTTTCTTTCAATTCTGCTTTAAAGATGCATTCAACTTGATGAAATTCACCATGCCGCTCGACTTGATTATGGTTATTACCAATATATTCTCGAATATGGATCGCATCCCCTACGGATACAACTGAACCAATTTCTTCTAGGCATTCACGTACAATTGTCTGTGCTAGTGTTTCGTTCTTTTCTTGTCCACCACCAGGCAATAAGTAATAATCAAGCCCATCTACTTTATCTTTATTTTTTGTTAATAATATTTGATCATTCTCGATAATAACAGCTTTTGCGGCAATCCGGATGGACATATGCAGGATCTCCTTTAAGTTAAAAGTAGAACCCGCCAATAAATGGAAGGTTCCCTCGAAGTTATTTTATTTAAATACTGGTTCTTTAAACTGAGACAGCTTTTCTAAAGAAGACTGATCGACTTCTTTGTGCAAGCTGTTTCCGTGTGAGTCCATCGTGACAACTGCTGTAAACCCTTCTACTTTTAAATGCCACATTGCTTCTGGAATACCGAATTGCGTCAAATCTACACCTTCAACAGATTTAATACAATCTGCATAATACTGAGCTGCTCCACCAATAGCGTTCAAGTACACACCACCGTGTTCCTCTAATGCAGATAACGTTTTTGGTCCCATTCCGCCTTTTCCAATCACGGCACGAATGCCAAAACGTTTCATAATATCCCCTTGATAAGGTTCTTCACGAATTGATGTTGTAGGTCCAGCAGCTTTCACGTGCCACTTTCCTTCTTCATCTTTTAACATAACCGGACCACAGTGATAGATGATTTGTCCATTTAAATCAACCGGTGAATCATGATCACTTAGGTATTTATGGATGGCATCGCGACCTGTGTACATCATGCCTTCAATGCTGACAACGTCTCCTACTTTTAGTTCACGAATTTGCGCTTCAGAAATCGGAGCTTTCAACTTCACGATACGACGTGCCGCTTCTGCTTCCTGTTTCTTCTCTTCATCGGTTGAATGAAATTCAATTTTCTCTCCATCTTGATAGAGCCACTCATTGATTTCCCCGGATTCTTGAGAAATCGTGACACCAAGGCGACGGTAAGCCCAGCAATTATAAGCAACGGAGACAAAGAAACTTGCAGGAATACGATTCATTACTCCAACTTTACAGCCCAGCAAAGTTGTTTCTCCACCGAACCCCATTGTTCCGATCCCTAATTTATTCGCATTTTCAACGATATAGTCTTCTAATTCCCGTAATTCTGCGATTGGATTGACATCTTCACTTGAACGGAATAACTGTTCTTTTGCAAGATCATAACCGGAAGAACGATCACCACCGATTCCAACACCAATAAAACCTGCGCTGCAACCTTGCCCTTGTGCTTGATAGACTGAATGAAGTATACACTTTCGAATACCGTCTAAGTCACGACCAGCTCGTCCTAGTCCGTCTAATTCGCATGGTAAGCTATACTGAATATTTTTATTCTCACATCCGCCACCTTTTAAAATGAGACGAGCATCGATATCATTCTTTTCCCATTGTTCAAATTTCACAACCGGCGTACCGCCACCAAGATTGTTGCCACTGTTTTCTCCAGTCAATGAATCTACAGAATTTGGACGCATTTTCCCATCTGCTGTTGCACGAACCATCGCTTTATAGATGGCTTCTTTAATCTCCAGCTGGTTCACGCCAACCGGTGTTTTTATTTTAAATGTAGGTAACCCCGTATCCTGACAAATGGGAGATACCTTGTCATCTGCCATTTGAATGTTATTCGTAATGGTCGCAAGACTCATGGCAGAACGTGTGCCTTCATTTTCTTTTGCTTTAGCTGCTTTAATCGCTCTTCGAACATCTTTCGGAAGATTTGTAGATGTTTCGACAATCAGATTGTACATACTTTCTTCTAAGGCTTGAATATTCATGATTTTCCCCTTCCAATGATGCAATGTCTTTTTATATTTGTTTTGTCATTGTCATTATACCTATTGATACTTATGGTGAAAAGGTCCGATTGAAATCGATTTCACTCTTTTTTCTCAAGAATCGACTGCTTAAACCAAAGCTTTCGATAATCGACCCAACCTTGAGAATTAACTTGAATCCCTTGTAGGTCCGGATGACTGATGAGTTGCGCTTCATTCCGATAAAGAGGAAGGAATGCATATTCTTTTATAAGAAAATCCTCTAGGTTATTAAAAATGGCTCTTCTCTCTTCATCGGTTTTAACTTGGCACACAGCACTTATTTCTTTATTAATATAGCTTACTATTTCATGTCCAAAATGGGCATTCATAAAACTGTTCCCTGATAGAAGCATGTCTATAAAAGAAAGACTATAATTTTCCTCAACAGTGGCACTATCATGAAGGATATCTGCTTTTTCCATTAAATTAGGATCGAGAAGATCGAGCGTTGGTAAGTATTTCACTTCGAGTATGATTCCGTATTTTAATAACCGTTCTTTCATCCACTCACAATCTTCAATATGATCATAGTCTTCAAATGTGTGAAGAAGAAGTGATTGTCCTTTAAAGAGATCCAAATAGTCTTCTTCATCCTTTTCTCGAGAATAAAGGCTATCCTCATTTCCCGGCAACATACGGTTGGCTACTACTTGTCGAAATCCTTTTAGCTCTTCTACCATTTCATTTCGATCAAGTATTTTTATTAAGCCTTTTCGGAAATCTTGATTTTGAAGTGGACCTTTCTTTTTCATGTTAAATGTAATGTACTGAACACTCCACTCAAGTTTTGATGTTAAATTCCAATTTTGATAATTATTATTTAAAGTTGGATTCGCATACTGGATCATATAATCTTCTTCATCAATGAATTCAATTTCACTTTCAGAAGTAGGAATGATCCAAAGTTCAATCCGATCTAAATGAGCCCTTTCTAAAAAGTAAGACTCAAAAGCTTCTAATACAAACATCGATGCATCATTTCGAAGAATTTTAAAAGGGCCAGTACCGACCAACATGTTTTCAATGTCATTCCCTAATTGCTCACAATACTCTTTTGGCAAGATCGACAGGTGTTCACTGCTACAATAATGCAAAAATAAATAATTAGGAGTGTTCAATTTCATTTTTATGGTGTGCTTATTTATTATGATCAGTTCATTCAACTCTTCCACAAGCCAATAGTAAGGAGAGGTAGTGTTCTTTTCAAGTAACCGATTATAGGTAAAAACGACATCCTTGGCGGTTAAGTGCACACCATTGTGAAAAAACACTCCTTTCCTTAAATAGAAAATCCATTCGTCTCCTTCTTCATTCATTTCCCAGTGGTAAGCCAAATGAGGTTCAATTTGTTTTGTACGATCGTCATAGCGAACGAGTGTGTCACAAACCTGTTTAATTAAGTGATTTTCCGTGCGTAGGAATGTATGCACAGGATCTAAGGAAAGGATCAGATTTCTCTGTGGAATTCTCAAAACGTCCATCACTTTGTCCTCATTTGACTCTACATGATAACCAAATTGACTCCTAAACCACAATTGAAACTTCTCTGTTAAAAATGGAATGACCTGATCATATTTTTCTACTAATTGGATTGCCGATCGAATCTCACCAGTTTGAACGTACTCTTTTGCGTGTCCGAAAACGATATCTAAAGGCTCTAAATGAAATTGAATGCGTGAACGATTTCCTCTTCCGCGCCCTGGTATCCAAGTAATTAAATTAAGTTCTTCCATCTTCTTTAAGATAAGTTTGCTGTTTCTGGTCGTACAAAAAAGAATGTTAGAGATTTCTTCCAGTGAAAGCTCGATCGTTACTTGCGTTTGAAAGTTTGTGTCTGAACTGAAAATTCTCAAATAATGATCGATCATTTGCATCTATATCACTCCCCTGTAAAACATGAAAAAAGACATGTCAAAACTCTTCTCTTTTTACAATTCATGTCCTCCAATATGATTATTCTACAAAGGAGGTCATGATATGAAATCGATTATGATATCGTATTATAAGCGTTACGATTCGCTCATTTGGATCAGACTTGTTGGAGAATTGCTAACTGGATTATCTGGATCCATGCTTGCTCCTTTTTTGATTCTTTATTTACATCAAAAAATAGGAGGATCTATTCTTCTTCCCTTAATGATTGTTGCCATGCAGCCACTGACTGATCTTGTTGTGACATTTATTGCTGGAGGATGGGCTGATAAGTTCGGTCGAAAACCGATTATTATGATGGCTCTTTCGCTTCAATTGATTGCGATGATCAGGATTTATTTTTGCAGGATCGGTGATCGTTTTTGGTCTTCTCTATGTATTAAATGGCATTGGAAGATCTTTTTATATTCCGGCGGAGCGTGCTCAAATTGCCGATGCCGTAGTAGAAAACCAACGTTCTGAAGTCTTTGCTCTTCTTAGCACGATTGGATATACCACCATGGCTATTGGCCCACTTGTTGGAATCGTTTTGTTTCGGCACAACCCTGCTTCCCTTTTTGGATTAGATGCATTGGCGATCGGCATTTATCTCTTCTTATTCTGGTGGAAAGTACCTGAAACAACTCCAATGATAACGGATAAAGCCGAAAGGGTTAATCAACAATTCGTAGAAAAGAAATGTAACTCTTTCTTTTCACAATACAAACTCGTGCTTGGTCTCATGGTATGTATGTTGCCCATCAGTCTATTTTACGCCCAAACGGAATCCGTTTTCCCTTTATATGTGCAAGGTAAATTTGAAAACTACCTTGTTATCCTTTCAAGACTTGCTACAGCCCAAGCTCTTGACGGCTGTCACATTACAAATTTGGTTAGTAAAAAAAACCGAAAGCTGGTCGATGAGCAAAATTGTTCTCGTTGCTTATAGTAGTTATACAATTGCAGCTTTAGGTTATGGATTTTCTTCAGGACTAAGCCTATTTTTGGTAGCACAACTCTTATTTACGATCGGACAAAGTATAGCCATGTCACACCTACTAAAGTTTGTCTCAATGTTGGCACCTACAAATCAACGCAGTCGCTATTTTTCATTATTTGGTATTCATTGGGATATTTCAAGAACAATTGGACCGATTATTGGAGGGATTTTCTTTCAACAATTCGGAGGACCAACTTTATTCACGTTCATAGCTGGTCTGCTACTAGCAGGGTCGTACGCTCAGTACAAAATGATTCAACATGTGGAAAACTCATTTAGAGGCAATCTTAAAGCTTCAGCTTAACTCTTTTCATTTTTGTTGTGAATTACTCGAGGCATTTATCTTTTTCCCACACCTTTTAAATTCGTCATCTTTGGATTGCGCATAACAAATCGTCCTTAATGCGATGTTGTTGTTGTCTATGAATAATCATTTTTAAATGGAGTGTAGAGGAAAGCAGCGACTCCTGCGGGAACAGCACGAGCTGAAAGCCCCGCAAAGAAAGGATCACAGTCTAAGAGCGCAACATCCTGTTGCAACGACTGCGCTAAAACTTCCTGTTTGTCGGAGGAGATTGAAGCCGTGCCCGCGGAAAGCGTCTGCCTGGAACGGAAAGCTATGGCTTATACGGGCATTGATGCGCCAAGAGAACTTTTTCAGTGGCATCGTGGTTTTCACGAAGAGGCTCGGCACTCTCCCAAGGAATGCATCCGCCTGGAACATAATCAACCGAGTCCATGATTAATCTACAAAGGGAGCTGTCCTAAAAAGTCCATTCACATGACTTTTCGGACAGCTCCCTCAATATAAGATTATTTTTTAAATTGCTCCACTTTAAGTTCAAGATCGTCCATCATTTGAATTAAGCGATCAATATCTTCTAACTCTGCATGTTCTGGATCAAGTGAATCTAATACTTCTACAAACATATTCAAACGCTGCTTTAAATAAGTCAGCTGTGAGTCTTGATCATTTGTTGCATTACCCATTCCTTTCACTCCTCTCAAGTAAATATTGCGCATGGAAGCTTTACTTTATGGTACAAGATGTTGAAGGACAACGCAACTTAGGAACAAAACTGAAATACCTAGTCGATGAAAATCCAATCCATAAAAACTCAAAAAAATCTTAAAAATAATAAATTGAATATTTACAAAATTCCGACTTTGATTTATACTAAGTCTAATCTCAACTAAAGGAGGGACGTTCATCACAATAATTAAGTTAGTAGGAGGAATGCGGTGAACGAGATTTTATAAGAATTTTCACTCATTTATTAGCAATTCATTCATAAAATAAGGAGTGTGAAAATTGAGTTATTATTCCACATTTATTGCTTAGGAGGAATGCGATGACTGAAAATCACACTAATCTGATAAGTACTTAATCATTAAATCCCATCATCCTTTATTAAAGGAGGTTTGCGATAAGAGATGGATCTCGCGTTTATTTAATTAGTCATTAACAAATGTACGATTGAGTATATTCATATCATTTATAAACTCAATTATCTTATGGAGGGATGGAATGACAGTATTACACACATGACAACACCTTAACCATATCATTTTTATTAATAATAAGGAGCGTGAAGAAGGTATTTTAGTTTCCATTCTGTTTAAAAGTTAAAAACTCGGCTTAAGCGCAATCAAGATGCTTAAACCGAGTTTTTATTTGTGTTTAATCTATGGTGAAACGTAATTCAATAATCTTCTTACAGATAATGAATTCTATAAGAGAAAGAAACCAATTCCCATAATGACATATGCGCCTAATAGCATAAGTCCCTCAAACCAGTTAGTTTCGCCGTCATTTGAAATGCTGATCGTTAATAAGACTGCTGTGATCATAGCCACTAATTCCGGGATCGTAAATACAAGTGGCATTGATTTACCGAATAATAATGAAACGAGTACAAGAACTGGCGCCACAAACATGGCCACTTGCAATGTTGATCCAACAGCTATTTCAACCGTCACGTCCATTTTGTTCTTTAGCGCCATCATAATGGCAGATGCATGTTCTGCAGCATTTCCCACAATGGCAACGATAATCACTCCAATAAATAAATCAGTCCAACCAAAACGCGCTGTGACATCTTCAAATGTATGTACCAGATTCTCAGAAATATAAGCGACAGCCAGAGTCGCTAATCCGAGCACGATAAGAGCTTTCATTTTGCTCCACTCTGGTTCTTCTTCTTCATGATCCGTTTCTGTCTTTTCCTCTAAATGTTGATAAACTCCACGATGAGTTACAAGTTTGAAGAATAAAGCTGCTAGATATAAAGCGATTAAGATGATCGATACACCAATGCTTAAAGTTGTCGTATCGTGCTCGTTCATTCTCATCGAAAAAATCTCAGGAATTACAAACGCAACGACTACGGCAAACATTAACAGCGAACTATTGTGCCGTGCATCAAACACACTAAACTTTTGACGTTTAAACTTGATTCCTCCCATAAAGAACGAAAGACCAGCTACAAGCAATAAGTTTCCTAAAACTGAACCCGTCAATGAAGCAAGAACGACTTCATATAATCCTGCTTGGAGAGCAAAGATCGAAATAATTAATTCGACTGCATTTCCAAATGTCGCATTAAGGAGTCCTCCTATTCTGGGACCAGAAACAATAGCCAAACTTTCAGTTGCTCTTCCCATAAAACTTGCCAATGAAACAATGGTCAAACAATAAATAATAAACATCATAATACTTGGCCAATGTAATAGTGAACCTACAACTGAAACAGGAACTCCTATAAAAACAAGTGCCAAAAATATTTTCCCCATATTCTACCTCTATTCTTTTTTATGACTATCGATCATTATAAAATTTCGAATGTCTCAACGATTTCAATTGAACCGATGACCGATTGAACCATCGAGCAATTTTTCTTAGTTAAGATAAGCGCTTTTTCAATTTTACTTTCATTTATATTTGAACCTTTAATGATAAAATGCATGGAGATCTTTTCAATTCGATCTGCTTCTTCAGGATTTCGAATGGCATTAGCTTCTATTTCAATATCATCAAATTCAATTCTCATTTTAGTTAAAACCTTTCTCAGTACTCCTCCGCTACAGCCCGCCACAGAAGAAAGAAGTAATTGATAAGGTCTAAATCCATACTCTTCTTGACCGGATATAAAAAGTTGTCCAAAGTCAAGATCACTCGTAAAGCCATTATCCTTCATTTTAAAGTTCATTTTCCTTCACTCCACTTCCATATGTTTCTCATTCTTTTATTTCTCCCTATTTTACTTAATTCAAACCAACTTGCCAATGCATACTCAAAAAGGTACGATTTAGAAGTAAATTGTCAAGAGGAGTTAAATAATGAAAAAAGAATCTACTCGAATTAAAATTCTCATCGCACTTGTATCAATATCTGGCATGTCTCAGGGAATGCTACTACCCTTGATGGCTGTATTACTTGAAAAAGAAGGGCTGCCCGCTTCAATAAATGGGCTTCATGCCTCTGCATTATATATTGGCATTCTTTTAGCCTCACCACTCATGGAAGCACCTCTTAAAAAATGGGGGTACAAGCCAATGATCGTGATTGGCGGCGCGACAGTCTTCACTTCTCTCCTATTGTTTCCATTGTGGAACTCCATTATATTCTGGTTCATTTTACGACTTTTCATCGGAATTGGAGATCATATGCTTCATTTTTCCACACAAACGTGGATTACAAGCACTTCTACTGAAAAAAATCGCGGAAAAAATATTTCACTTTACGGTCTTTTCTTCGGAGTGGGGTTTGCTAGTGGTCCCTTATTAACACAACTTGTTGAAAAAAGTATCTTCCTCCCTTTTCTTATTGCCAGCACGTTAAGTTTTCTCGTTTGGATTTTTGTTTTTCTACTAAGAAACGATTTCCCAACGGAAGATGTTTCAAGTGGAACATATAATAATACTTTTTCACGATTTAAAAAAGTTTGGAAGCTTTCTTGGATTGCTCTTCTTCCGCCATTTGGTTACGGCTTCTTAGAAGCATCTATTAATGGTACATATCCAGTTTATGCGCTGCGTCAGGGGTTATCCCTATCCCAAGTATCTGTTCTTATACCAGCATTCGCATTGGGTGGTATTATTTTTCAGCTGCCTTTAGGGATATTAAGCGACAGACTTGGAAGGCAGAAAATTCTTAAACTGATTATGGGTATCGGTAGTATAAGCTTTGCCATTGGAGGTGTTGTTGAAAACTCGATCCCGTTAACAATGGTGATCCTTTTTATTGCTGGAATGGCTCTAGGTTCTACTTTCTCACTTGGCATAAGTTACATGACCGATTTATTGCCGAAAAGTTTATTGCCGGCTGGAAATTTATTATGTGGAATGGTTTTTAGTCTTGGAAGTATCAGTGGCCCATTCCTGGGAGGAGTCACCCTTCAACTTTTTTCAGGGTTAAGCTATTTTCTTTTTGTTAGTCTGTTCCTGGGGGCAATTTTCATCATTTTGCTAGCCCATAAACAATCTTCAAGAAAAAATGCTTCTCTTTCCTTCGCAAAAGAAGATTCAAATTCATAATATACAAAAAACCGAAATCATCTTTGGACGATTTCGGTTTTCATTTTTGCTTGTTTCTTTTTAATATTGATCAATAAGATACCAGTTGCGACAAGCCCTAATCCAATAAAAGAAAAGATATGCAGCTTTTCATTTAGAATAACAGAGGAAAGAAAAACACCAAAGACCGGAACAAGAAACAAAAAAACCGATACTTTTCCAACTTCGTTATATTTCATCACATTATTCCAAAGTAGAAAACCTGTTGCCGATAAGAAAGAAAGGTATATTAAAATAAGAAAAGTAGTGCCTTCAAAATGAATGGAATGTACTCCTACTTTAATCAAGCCGATCAGAAGCAAGCCAATGGATCCAAAAATCATTTGGTAAGTTGTCAAATAGCCTACATCCATTCGATTACTACCTATCTTCGCTAATAGATTCCCATATGCACTACAGATCATCGCAGAGAGAAGAAGAAGATCTCCTAAGCCAAAATGCGGAACGTAAGCACCTTTTGATAAATTCGCAAAAATGACGCCCAAAAAGCCAATACTTAATCCGATTATTTTTCTTCCCGTAAAAATTTTTTCTTTGAAAATAATAAAAGCTAAGACCATTTGAAAGAATGAAGTTGTCCCTGCAATAATAGAACCTTGAATACCTGTGATCATGCTTAAACCTATGTAGAAAAGAACATATTGAACAAAAGTTTGGAAAAAGCCGATTCTAATTAATTCTTTTGTGTCACTTCGTTTAAGCTTTATATTCTTTTTGAGAAGAGAAAAAAATACAAAGAGTAAAATACCAGCAAAGAAGAAACGATAGCCTGCAAATAGCATTTGCTCTCCTATTTCATTAGAATGAATGCCTAAATGAACATAACTTATCTTAATAAATGGAAATGCACTTCCCCACAAAAAAGTAGCACCTAACGCTGATATCCATAGTCCTATGGGGTTTGTAAAAAAACCTTTTGCCGTCAAAAGACATCCTCCTTGTTCACCTATCCATTCAATACCTATTTGAAAAAAATGATATAAATGAATCAATTTCATCATTCCTATTTCAGGTCATTTATACGAACATTGCTAAGAAACCTTTTCTTTAGATTCGGTTTTCCGTTTCAGGCAGACGTATTCATGCTGGGCTTTCAGCTCGCGCTTTCCCCGCAGGAGCTGCTGGCTGCCACTTCAACCGAATAAAACGTTCGTCTTTTTAGAGCTGATTTCTAATTCATTCATATGAATGAAAGAACATAATGTTGAGTGGTTAGATTTTATGAATTCTATTGTAATTAAATATAGACATAATTCTTTCCAACTTTATCATTGTATGATAATATGACTTTAATTACATTATATTTTGCGCTAACTGCGGTCAAACCTTATAGAATTGCTGTCATCTACCCTGATGACAGCTTTCGTTGTTTAATGGGGATACTGATCTTGATTCTCTTTCTCAATTAGAAAAGCGAAAACCGCAAGATTAGCCTCGACTGAATAGAAAGCGGCAAAATCATTGTTCAGTTACGACACGCATTTGGCCAACATAAAGACGTACCTTAAATACACTAGAATTTTATTATTTTCTTCAAACAAACAAGGAGGCTCACTTATGAGTACAGAGGCAAAAGCTTTATCTGTTCGAAGTCAAGAATCATCAGCATCCTCTACACTCTTTCTACAAATAAAGCCCCATTTAGAATTAATCGCTGCTATTTTTAGTGGGATTTTAATAGCAGCTGGTTGGATCATGACTAAGCAAGGATTTGAGACATCATCCGTTATTCTATTTCTTTCAGCCTTTATTATTGGCGGGTACGCGAAAGCAAAAGAGGGTCTGGAAGAGACGATTAAGAATCGCGAACTTAATGTAGAAATGTTGATGATCCTTGCTGCCGTTGGATCTGCTGTGATTGGTTATTGGACAGAAGGAGCAATCCTCATCTTCATATTTGCGATGAGTGGTGCTTTAGAAACTTATACGATGAACAAGAGCCAACGAGAAATCTCTTCATTAATGGAGCTGCAACCGGAAGAAGCATGGCTTATTCTTGACGGACAAGAAGAAAAAGTTCACGTGTCTACACTCTCGATACACGATTTTATTTTGGTAAAGCCAGGTGAACGGATTCCTTCAGATGGTAAAATTACCAAAGGACGCTCAACGATTGATGAAGCTGCGATAACTGGCGAATCCATCCCGGTATCGAAGAGTACAAATGATGAAGTATTTGCTGGGACAGTCAATGTTAATGGTGCCCTCACAATTGAAATTACGAAATCAAATGATGAGACGTTATTTCAAAAGATTATCCAACTCGTACAATCAGCTCAATCTGAAAAGTCACCATCCCAGCTTTTTATTGAAAAATTTGAAGGAACTTATGTAAAAATTGTTTTATTAGTGGTACTTGTTATGATGTTTGCCCCTCACTTTTTGTTCGCATGGAGTTGGACGGAAACACTTTATCGAGCCATGGTATTGTTAGTCGTTGCTTCCCCTTGTGCACTCGTTGCTTCTATTATGCCTGCTACTTTATCTGCTATTTCGAATGGAGCCAAACATGGAATCTTATTTAAAGGCGGTATTCATTTAGAAAATGCAAGTAACATTCGAGCAATTGCTTTTGATAAAACGGGGACACTTACGAAAGGAAAACCAGAAGTAACGAATGTATTAGTATCAGACAATTGGACAGAAAAAGATGTATTGCGTGTAGCCTCTTCGATTGAAAATCAATCCAATCATCCACTCGCTCAATCCATTGTACAGTTCGCCAAAGAGAAACATGATATCGTTCTATCAACACCTGATCACATTGAAGATGTAGCTGGATGGGGCATCCGCGCTGATTTCCAAGGATCTGAGTGGAAAATCGGAAAAGCGGATTTTGTTGGCGAAGACAATGCCAATGCCTTTCAAAATGGAGCATACAAGTCCCTTGCTGCAGAAGGAAAAACAATTGTATTCATTCAAAGCAATGAAATAATTGTTGGATTAATTGCTTTAAAAGATATCGTTCGTGAAGATGCAAAAAAAGCCCTCGCTTTGCTTAAAGCGGAAGGAATTTATACCATTATGCTTACTGGCGATAGCGAAAAAACGGCAAGCGTCATAGCAAATGAGATTGGCATAGATGAATACATTGCAGAATGTTTGCCTGAAACAAAAGTACAAGAATTAAAGAAAAAAATGGATGAGTACGGTATCATTGCGATGGTAGGAGACGGGATTAATGACGCCCCTGCACTAGCAACTGCGAATGTCGGAATTGCGATGGGAGAAGGTACCGATGTTGCCCTTGAAACAGCAGATGTCGTCTTAATGAAAAACGATCTCCCTCGGATTGCTGAAGCCATCAAACTTTCAAAGAGAATGCAAAAAATCGTAAAGCAAAATGTAATCTTCTCGATTTCAGTCATCATGTTGCTTATCATATCTAACTTCTTGCAAGTTCTTGACTTACCTTTTGGTGTGATTGGCCATGAAGGAAGTACCATCTTGGTTATTCTTAATGGACTAAGACTCTTGAAATCATAATGAATTAGAAAAAGTCACAGAACTGGTTAATAAGTTCCTAATATAGTGCATGTAGAATACACTTTATATACCATAGCCACCTTTTTTCGATTGATCGAGAAATGGTGGCTTATCTCTTTTATTGACTATGTTCAAACGATTTAGTTGATTTTCATTATATGCCGATGCGTTCTGGGTTCTGTGAAAAATCCGAACGGCTAGGTGAGCGCTTATTGATCACCGCAAGCCGAGCAGATTTTATCACGTGGACTCAACTGAGCTGGAGCTAGAATACATCGAAGTTGGAAATCGCGCGTTACAGTCTCGACCAACGTTTGCTCTGGTAAGGATCACGTCTAAATGCGCAATTTCCTGTTGCAACGACTACGCTAAACCTCCTGTTTGTCAAAGGATAGAGTTCTCCACTCCACTCAACTTTTCGAATAGGAATACTCAAAAAAACGATAATAAGTGACACAGTAGCAATCCATAGGGATAGATCGATAAAAAAAGGTGAAAATGTCCCAAAAAAAGCTTTGAATTTATGGTATAATTTTACAAAGGAGGCTTGAGAGATGACTTTTAATAAGGGATATTATTTGGGTTATTTAGTGTTTGTTCTCGCTATGGTAATTGTATACTTTACAGTCCCACGTGAATATGGCTTTTACGCCTTAATTACATTTGCGATCCTATTGGGGTTATATCAATTCGTATTAATTTCAAAAAGAAAAAAGGCAAGTAAAAGTTAAAATAAGACCCTCTCCCAAATTAAAGTGTATCCTCTGTAAAAGACATTGTGAGAAAAAAACTCTAGGCATCTTTTTTAAATTCCATTGCCCACGATCAAATTTTTTCACTTCTGGTCGTATATCTTCGAATGACTCGCAATTTTGTATTACTTTTATCTTTAAGATGACCAAAGATAGGAAGCAAAAACGTTCAATAGTGGGAAAACGAGGAGGCTCGACCGTTTGTCCGCGGAAAGCGAGTTGTTTTGCTGAATGTTGAAAAATTAACATGACCATTTAACAAAGCCATTATAAAAAAAGCACCCTATAAGATAGACTTTTTTCAAAATGTCTATTTTATAGGGTACTTTTTAAGTTAACCTAGTTGGAGCTCTTTTTTGAAAGAATAAAGTGGACTTTTCAACAAATGATTGTTAAATGAATCAATTTCATAAATGGCCATCATTTCAATGGAACTGAACATTGATTTCGATTGGAGTGTAAGACGACAACTCCTAGGGGATAGCGAATACGTCGAAATCCACTTAAGCTTTAGCTAAAGTTCGTTCGACGCGAGCCCCCGGAAAGCGTCCGTCGAAAACGAAAATCGAATGATTAAACGAGATTCAAATGAAATATTCGCATTTAAGATTGAGGATTTAAATGATGAAATTGACTCAAGTCTACTAATAAATATATTTTACATAGTCGGTTTATCCGATTTTCCTTTGCGTATAAATCCTTTTTTTCTTTCTGTTAGAATACCATTAATTTCTCCACCTGCTAGAATAATAATACCTGTTAGATAGAACCATACCATTAAGATAATAATCCCACCAATACTTCCATAAGTAGAAGAATAATTACCAAAATGGCTTACATAATAAGAAAACAAAAATGAAACAACAATCCAGCCGATTGCACTGAAAATTGCACCAGGAATCGCTGATTTTAATGGTATTTTCCGATTAGGTGTAAGGAAATAAATAATTAAAAACACGGTAAAAATAACAAGTGGTGTCATTAACCATCTGACAAATGACCATACGTAGGTAAATTGATCAGAAAGCCCTAAATATGAAAATAAAAACGTTCCTATTTGTTCTCCAAATACCGGCAGAACTAAAGCGAGAATGACTACAAAAATCATCGCGATCGTTAATCCTATCGACATTAGCCTAACGATAATAAAAGAACGAGTCTCTTCTACATCATAAGCACGGTTCATTGCTTTAATGATATTATTCATTGCGGTAGAAGCAGACCAAAGCGTACCTAAAACTCCAATAGACAATAAGCCTGTATTTTTAGAAGACATTACTTCCTTAAGGGTACTTTGAATGAAAGTCATCGTATCCCCAGGGGCAAAATGTAACACGGAGTTAATTAATTCATCTTGTGATATCGGTAAATATGGTAGCAATGAAACAGTGAAAATAAGAAGAGGAAAAAGAGACAGCAGGAAAAAATAGGCTAGTTGTGCAGCAATGCCTGGAATATCTGTCTCTTTCATTCTTTCCTTTAGAGCTTTAAACAAAGGTTTAGATCTTGTTTTAACTTCTTTGAACTCCATCGAAATCCCCCTTTTATGAGGGATATCTGGGAGAAGTAACAGTATTTAAATCAGATCCCTGATGCCCCTCTTCTTCATCAAAAACTTCCTTATATTTATCAGTTGAGTCTTGGAAAGTTTCCTTTGTTTCATCAATCATTTCTTTCACTTGAGGAGTCATTCTTTTGATCTCATCCACTTTTTCAGTAATAAAATGGACATCTTCTTGAACCTGTTCAGCTGTTTGTTTTACTTTTTCATATACTTCCTTCGTTGCATCAACGATTAAGTTTGGACTTTGCACAATTTTCTTAACCTGTTGCGAGCTTCTTTTTGAAGTAGAAAGAACCTCTGTACGTGTTTTACGATCAATTAATGTGACTAGTCCGCCTACTACTGCACCTAAAAGCATACCTTGAACTAATTTGTTATTTGCCATTCTTTTTTCCTCCTAAGGTAAATAAGTATGTTTTTCTTTCATAAAATCTATAATTTCATCGGTCGTGTGACTGACCATTTGATACACTTCTTCAAAGTTACCAGTAAAATATGGATCAGGTACGTCTATACCCTTATTCTCTTTCACAAAATCCATAAATAAATAAACATTTTTTAAATCTTGGGAAAGGGAACGAATTTCGAGAAGATTTTTTTGGTCCATTCCAATAATATAATCAAAGTTCTTTAAATCATCCTGTTTAATTTGACGTGCTACTAAATAATCTGTATTTATTTTGTTTTGATTAAGCTTGTCGATTGTGCCCTGATGAGGCGGCTCTCCTTGATGCCAGTCTCCGGTACCCGCAGAGTCTACCTCTATGTACTTGCTTAATCCTATTTCGTTAACTTTTTGCCGAAAAACAGCCTCAGCCATTGGCGAACGGCAAATGTTACCAAGACAAACAAATAAGACTCGAATCATAATCGTTTATTCACGTCCTTCCCCTCAAACCATACAAAACCTTACTGCTTTATATTTTACCTCAATTAAGAATTGGCAAACCTTTAAATAAAAATAATGTTTAAATGGTGGCCAAAACGAATAAAAGAAGCTTTAAAATAGAAGAAAGCATTCTTTTGATTGACAAGACTCTTTATTAATGGAAACATTAGTAGGAAGATGATTGAAGACGAAAGGATGAATCAGGTGGATCTTTCATTGCAGACACCAGAAAATATAGAATATATGGTTGAGGAAATTAAGGCGAAACTGAAAATGGTCAATGCTGGAGCGATTAAACCCGAAGCTTTTGACGAAGATATGTATGAAGATTTAAAATATCTATATGAAATGGTTAACAAGAAATCATCTTTTAGTCCTAATGAAATGCAGGCTATTGTTGAAGAGCTTGGTGCTCTTCGAAAACAAGGTTAGTATCAGGAGAATCCTTTCCATTATGGAACGGATTCTCCTTTTCTTTACTCATCTTGTTCAGTTAAAATCAAGGGACCCTTTTTTGTAATTGCAATCGTATGTTCATACTGAGCTGACAAAGATCCATCCTCGGTCCTAGCTGTCCAGCCATTTGCATCAAGCTTTGTCTTCCAACCCCCGATATTGACCATAGGTTCTATAGTCAAGACTACGCCTTCTTTCAATCGAGCTCCAGTTCCTTTTTCACCAAAATGAGGGACTTGAGGACTTTCATGTATGACTGTGCCAATTCCGTGACCAATAAATTCTCTCACGACCGAATATCCATGATCTTCTACGAAAGTTTGAATCGCATGTCCAATGTCACCAATTCGATTCCCAACTTGTGCCTGTTCAATTCCCTTGTATAATGCTTCTTTAGTAATATCCATCAGTCTTTGGGTTTCTTCCGTGACTGCCCCAACAGAATATGACCAAGCGGAATCAGCTAATGCTCCATTTAAATTAACGACCATATCAATGGTGACTAGATCGCCTTTTTTTAGTGCTTCTCTTCTTGGAAATCCATGGCAGACTTCGTCGTTAATACTTGCACACGTTGCATACTCATAATTTCGATAGCCTTTTTGTTCAGCAGTTGCACCATTTTCAGTAAGAAATTTTTCAACAAATTGATCGATTTCCCAGGTCGTAATCCCTGGCTTGATCATCTTTTTAATCTCTTTGTGAATAGTCGCCAGCAATTTTCCTGCTTCATACATCGCTGCTATTTCTCTTTCAGATTTTCGAACTATCATAGATGTCTCCCCTTTTTCAATAGCCACTCTAATTGTTATTTTATTGTATTTATTTAGTTAATGAAAGTACCACTTGTAATAAGAACTACATGAATATAAGTATACGATCGAACGAATAAAGTCATTCCACTAATACTTTTGATCAGTAATTATACACACAAACGAAGTAAACCCCCAAAGAAAAGATTTCTTTGGGGGTTCTAAAGCAACTATCAAGAAAGTAGCTTCAAGGACTCACGATTAAAGGCTGGAATATCATCCGGAGTTCGACTAGTTACCAATTGATTCTGGCAAACAACGACTTCCTCATCTTTATAAGTTGCTCCTGCATAATCCATGTCCACCGCAATCGATTTATACCCTGTTGCAGAGCGGCCTTCTAAAGATTTTGCTGTAATTAATAGTTGAGGTCCGTGACAAATAGCAAATACAGGTTTCATTTCATCCATAAACCCTTTGGCAAATTGTACAAAACGATCATCTTCTCGTAGCAAATCTGGTGAGAACCCTCCAGGAATTAATAGTGCATCGAAGTCACCGACTTTGACATCATCAACTGATTTATCAATCGTAATCTTTGCTTCTCCTTGTTTACCTTTAACCGTCTTTCCACTTTCTTTTTCAATATTTATAACTTCATGGCCAGCCTCTTTGTAAGCTTCTACCGGTCCTGTATATTCGGAGTCTTCAAACATATCTGTCACTACTACTGCAATTTTAGCCATGCTTAACACATCTCCTTCAAATAGTTTTATTTCATAATCAACAATAGTAACTTTCCCTTTCAACAATGGTTTAAACATTTGAGTTTGTTACTCGAAAGAAAACGTGCATTCTTATTATGGAATGATTGGAATCGATAGTTTGACGGTTGTTCCTTCATTTAATTCACTGTGAATTTTCAATGTCCCCCCATGTTCCTTCATGATTTTTTGGCAAATCATTAAACCAAGGCCCGTTCCTTTTTCTTTCGTACTATAAAAAGGTTCGCCTAAATGCTTTAGTCTAGTTGAGTCAATTCCATGTCCCGTATCATGTACACTTATTACACCATGTCCCGCTTCCATTTTTAATTCAACCGTTAACTTACCTCCATTATTCATGGCCTCAATTGCATTTTTAATAACATTTAAAATGACTTGTTTTAATTGATTTTTATCAGCATTTATGAGCATTTTTTCAAGAACAATTAAATCCAGTAAAACATCATTTTTTAAACATTCCATTCGCATGAATTCAACCGCTTCTCTTACAATTTTATCTAGCGAACAAATTTCTAATTTTACTACTTGCGGCTTAGCTAGTGCTAAGAACTCATTCGTTATTGTTTCGATTCGATTCAGTTCATCTAAGATAACATCGTAATAATTCACTTCACGTGAGTCTTCTTTAAATAATTGGATAAAACCTTTCAAGGTCGTTAACGGATTTCGTATTTCGTGTGCAACCCCTGCCGCAAGTTGTCCAATCATGGCTAATTGTTCAGATTTTAATAATAGATCTTCCGTTTGCTTCATGGCTGATAAATTTTTTATGATGATCGAAACACCAATTAACTGATGGTGTATGTTGTGTAACGGCTTGCTACTTATCATAATATGTACTGGTATCTGATTCTTGGTAAAACGAATACCCTCAACTCCATTGATATGGTATCCTTTTTTAACTTTTGAGAAAAAGTCAAAATACTCTTTCCATTGATTTTTGTCATAGAGTATGGCAAAAGATTTCCCTATAATCTCGTCGGCTCGCCATCCAAATGTTTTCTCGAAATGGGCGTTTACTTTGAGAATTCTTGCATCCTTATCTAATAAACAAATGACATCGCTGCTTTGATTAAAATAAGATTCAACTATTTCTTTTACTTCGATGAGTTCATTTTTCATAATAAATTCATTGGTACTTTCCCGAATAATACAGAAATTTCCAACCAACTCATTGTTAACATTTATCGGTGTTTTCGTAACGACGAAATCCTTTAAATGTCCAGTTGTCCCAGGTAATGAAATCGTGAAAGTTTTTGCTTCTATTGAAGATGACTGTAGCAAGTAAAGATCAATTTCATTTTGATCAGCTTGAAATAGGTTAGAGATATGTGTTGCTTGCATTTCTTCCTCATTTAAAGCAAACATTTCTCTTGCCATCGCGTTCGTCTCAGTAATATTTCCTTCGCGATCAAGCAAGATGATGCTTTCTGGACTATACTTAATCAATGATTTATATTTTTCTTTCTCTTCCATTAATTGATTTTGAATGGTTTTCAAATGGCTGACATCTGTTACTGATACCATTACTTCGATAACTTTTCCATTTCTCAAAAGTGGTGATATAGAGATGATATATTTATTTTCAAATTGCAATTCTTCTAGAATCATTTCCTCACCAGACCATGCTCTGTCAAATATCTCTTTTTTTGAATCAAAATATTTTTCCGGTAAAAAAGAGCTGACAGAACTCCCAATGATTTTGGTTTGATCATCACTATTAAAAACGGTTCCATTAATAAATGTTATTTTATAGGTGTCTTCTATTTTCTTATATTTAAACGTAAGTGTTTTTTGTATTTTCAAAACATTTTTGACGACAGATTTCGCATTATTTAACTCTTCCACCATTCGAAAACTTTCTGTCATATTTGAAAAAAAAGCTGCTGCTCCTATAACTTTTGCATTTAAATCTTTGATGGGCTCGAAATTTACATTGTAATAGAATTCCTCTTTGTTCTGATTGATAAATAATACTTGCCTTAAATTTGTAGAGTAGCCATTAAGTGCTCTTGTTACATATTTGTTTAGATTTTTATTTGTAGAAAAATCATGATGATTTAGCTTTTGATTTGGTACAAAATTTATTTGAGGAAAGTTTTCTCTGAAAGATTTATTTGTTCTTAGAACAGACCCGTTACTATCCATAAGGACAATCGCGGTAGGAGTAATTTCTGACACAATTCCGAGCATATTTGTCATGTTGACAATGGCTGCTGAAGAATGTTTTTGGAGAGTAACATCCTTCATTACAATGATATTCCCATAATTTTCTTGGTTAAGTCCGACCATTGGAATCACATTCATTTCATATTGATAAACCGCATAATCATTTACAATCTCAGTTTCCATTTTCTCTCCGTTTATATCTAGGTTTTGATTCATTAACATCTGAGAAATAAAGGAAAGCAACGTTTTCCCGCTATTGCTGGTGGATTCTACTTCACTAAGTCCTTTTTTATGATAGTTTGATTCTGTTAAACCATATAAAACTTCTGCTTCAGAGTTTGCCTCTATCACTTTATTTTCTTCATTTATATAAAGGACTGCATTGAATGAAGAATCTAAAAGAACACGGATTTTCTTCTTAATTTCCATTTCAAATAATTTTCTGACTCTTTCCTGTTTTGCAGCTAAACTAATCAAATATCCACTGTTAAATAACCAATTAAATTCATCCTTTGTAAGAACCGTTCGTACTTCAAACATGATGATTAACGAGCCAATCCGCTCATTCAATTGGAAGACCGGCACGGAGTAAATAGACGAAATTTCTGCTTTTCTTAAAATAGAAAGTTGATCTTTAAATCTAGTATCTTCTTCAATATTTTCACTATACAAGCACCGACTTCTTAAACTTTGATCATTTTCCTCGTTTAGATAGATTGAGAATGGAATCGAGTTCAAAATCGCTTTCCAATTAGAGGGAACATTTATCCCTTTAACAAATTCTAGTTTTTCATTGTCTTTCAGGATTAGTGCAGATTTGGTTTTTTTTTGAAAACGTTTTTCAAACCTTTTCATTATTGAGGCAACTAATACTGATAGAGAAGGATTAGTTGCTAAAAGAGCCATCATATCCTCTTGAAACTCACTTTCAATTGACTCTCTACCTGTAGATTCAATCATTTGAAGAATAAAGGAAGTATGGGCAAACCCATCCGTTTTCTTAATATTAATTTCCATGTTAATTTGATGGAAAGGAGTTTTAAGCCAGTAATGGCCTTTTGCTTCATTATAGCTTGAGGCCTTTTGGCTTAATTCATGCCAGCTTTCACTCGGAATAATTTCTTCTATATTCATTCCATCTATAGTATCCAAAGATTTTAATAGTTTTTCTCCTTCAACACTTGAGGCTAAAATTTCACCTGTAGATCGAACCATAAAGCTAATTCCTGGGATGTTTTGAACCATCCATTTTTCCAATGGATAATCCACGTTCGCTCCAATCATTTGACTTCCTCCATCACTACTTGGTTTTAGTGTCAATTCGACTGAAGTCTAGGAAATCCTTTAAAAACACTTCGACATGATCTGACATAAAAACACGTATTCTATTCTCATAGAATACGTGTGCTCAACACTTATAGTGTTACATGTATCAATGCAATAGACAAAAGAATGTTCACTTGCAATTGAAAAGACTCTTTAATCTTCATATAAATTTGTATCATCTAGTGGGAATATTAAATCAATCATTGTGCCTTCCCGTTCCACACTTTCTATTTTCAATGTTCCTTGATGTTCTTTCATGATTTTTTGACACATCATTAACCCTAAGCCAGTCCCTTTTTCTTTCGTACTATAAAAGGGCTCTCCTAAAAATTTAAGTCGCTCAGGAGGAATACCGTATCCATTATCTATGATCGAAATGATCGCTCTTTGACCAACGACTTTAAGAGACACTTCTAGATACCCGCCATTCGGCATCGCATCTAAAGCATTTTTCATGACATTTAAAAAAACCTGCTTAAGTTGATTCGCATCTCCATTAAGGAGAACCTTTCTTTCAAGTTTAAGCCTGACCTCAATTCCTAACTTCGTACATTCCATGCCAATAAATTCTACACTACTTTTTATTAAATCATTTAACGTGACACGTTTATAATTAGTCACTTGTGGTTTTGCCAACGCAATGAATTCACTTGTGATCAATTCAATCCGATCGAGTTCATTAAGAAGCAATTCAATATGCGGATTTTGTTGATCATTCTCTTGAATTAATTGCATAAACCCTTTAATAGTTGTTAATGGGTTACGAATTTCATGTGCAACTCCTGCAGCAAGTTGACCAATCATCGCTAATTGTTCAGACTTTTTTAACAGATCCTCTGTTTTTTTCTTATCTGAAAGATCACGAGTAATAGAAGACATCCCGATCACTTCACCTTTAGCATTCATAATCGGGCTAATATTCATATTTACGAATACCGGTTTTTGATCTTTTTTCATTCTCACTGTTTCAAAATTTTTAATATGATGTCCAGAAATCACTAACTTATTTAAATGGAAGAACTCCTTCCTACTTTCTTCTGAATGAATTAATTGAATGTTCTCTCCGATAATCTCAGGTTCTTTCCATCCAAATAATTTTGTAAACATCCGATTCACTCTTATTACATTCCCTTTCGTGTCTAATAAGCAAGTAGCATCTCCAGAATGCTGAAAAAATGACTCAAATAGTTCTTTCGTTTCTTTTAGTTCATCTTGAATTTGGGTTATTTCAGTCATATCTCGCCCGATTCCATAAACACCCTTGATCTTCCCATGAATAAAGATCGGAACATACGTGAATAAGAACGAATTTTTGGTAAAGTCAGTGTTAATAATTTCTGCTAAATACCTGTTTGATTTGCCATTTAAGGCCATTTGAAAATGTTCGAGTGCAAGATTCACTTGGTCTTCTGGAATAAACTCAACAAAAGAATGGCCAACGATTTGTTTCGTATTCAGTTTAATATTTTTTTCAACATTCGGGTTTACTTCTGTTATAAAACCCTTACAATCCATAACAAAAATGTGATCAGGACTATATTTTACAAGTGATTTATATTTTTGTTCCTTTTCGATAAGTTTGTTTTCGGTTTCCTTTAATTTTGTAATATCTGTCAATGTACAAATTATTTCTTTCTTTTCCTGTTTAGGTCCAGGAACAACCGAAGCAATGTATTGAAAATTGCTAAACTCATTCTCAAAGACTACTTCATTCCCGTCGTCCCAAGCAGTATCAAGATATTGTCGAATTCGATTTACATAAGGATCCCCGAATAATTGTTCTAGAGAGTGTCCGATCATTTCCTCCGATTGTAAATGAAGCTTATTTAAGAGTTCTCCAGTTGCCATATTCACATAAAAAGCACCATCGCGTTTTTCAAATTTAAAAGTGATCGTTTTTTGTAGTTTAAGAGTATTTTCTAATTCCAATTTCACCGATACCAATTGGTTTTCTATTATTTTTTGTTTAGTCATATTATGAAAAATTAACCCAACTGCTTCTCGAGAGAATTTTTCATTTCCAATCACAGGTGATAGGGTCATGTTTACTGTAATATATTCACCATTTTCCAATCCATATGTTTCCTCTTGATTCGATACACTTAATCCCGTAAGACCATTTTGAATAAACCTATCAATATTAGAGGATTTAAAAATTGAATAATCGACCAAACGTTCTCCTATTGTCCAATGCTCCATATGAAACAATTCCCTAAAAGATTGATTCATCTCCAAAATTTCACCTTTTTTATTAACGATAACGACAGACGTTGGTGAATTGTAGATCAAGGATTGATACATAACAAAATTTGAATCTATGCTTCTAACTAGAGATTCGTCTAAGACTTCTTGCTTCATTATGGGATTAAGATCTGTTCTTTCATTTTCTTTCACTATAACGATGAGTAATCTTTTTTTGTTGTTTATTTCAGATACCTTTATCAATAGAGTCATCTCTTTAGGATAAAAAGAATGGATTGAACAAACCGTTCCTTCAAAAGTATTAAATTGAACGGCTTGCTGTATGATTGACCGAGCAGCTTTCTCACCAAATATATTACCTAATGAGATCACTTCTTTCGATAAATTAACTGGAATGAAATCACACCCCTCATTTGAGGCAATTAAGATCCCTTCACAGTCAGTAATAAATGCGGGAAGAGGAATGAATTCTACAATTTGCTTTTCATTTATAGGTTCATTTGTCATGATGAGTCACTTCCTTTCAATTCTAGCTGATACTTAATGATAAGTTGTTAAGCATTGATTTAACAAGATAAAGAAAAAAATTATTCTTTTTTACTAATGATGCCTTCTAACTCTATATTTTAATCATCGTTCTTAACGAGGTGGTAAGGTCATAACAGATCGACAAGGAGGGAAGTATTATTCTGAAAAGCTCATTTCGTAGATTTTGCTGCTAATTGTTGGTTCGCTAATATCGACTCGCTTTCCGTTGACCAGCTCCAATTAGATAAAAATGAGGTCATTTTTATCTAATTGGAGCTGGTTTTAAAAGAAATCCATTCCATACCCCAAAAATCCATCTTTTCGACTAGATGCAGTTTAGATTTTCGATGAAAAAAGCTCTCCGGATGGCGTTACTCGCCTTAGAGCAGACTTTACTATCCTTACAGCTACCATTACTCGCCTTACACGCACATTTACTCTCCGATGCCAATCCTCAGGCAACTCTCGGCCTAAATTCGCTCATTTTGGTGCCTGACCCCATTACACGAAGTCCAAGCTCCCTTAAATTTACACTTTTCTCTAATTAGCCATTGATTTCCGTTCCAGGCAGACGGGCGGACGGCTTCAATCTCCTTCGACAAACAGGAAGTTTTAGCGCAGTCGTTGCAACAGGATGTTGCGCTCTTAGACTGTGATCCTTTCTCAGCTTTCAGCTCGTGCTGTTCCTGCAGGAGTCTCGCAGATTTACGCTTAACATACAGTAATTTAAATGAGGCGACTACTTTAAAGAGGATACGGAGCCCTTTTATGAAAAAACAAAAATCTATGCGAAAACAGCCTTCTGAAAAAATCATGTATAATTTATGTTTTCTAAGGCTATTCACAAAATCCGTTTGTTTACTTCATTGATAAATAGGGAAGTTAGACCAAATAAAGTTTAAACAAAGATTGCAACTTAAATTGCCGCTACTTAAGTTGCCTTTTTGTATTCAGGGGGAAAGTCATGTTTGCTTTTAAATCAAAATTTCATTTTTGGACAGTTGAAATTCTTTTGATTGCTCTAATTGTTTTTATTTGTACAAAAATGTCATTCATATTCACACCAATTGTCGTATTAATTTCTACGATCTTTTTCCCTATTATTGTGTCAGGGTTCCTTTACTTTTTATTTAGTCCCATTGTTGCACTTTTACAAAGACGCAAAATTCCCAAGATCTTAGCAATCATTATTCTCTATATTATCTGTATTGGCATTGTTACACTGATTGTCAGTTTTGTCGGTCCGCTATTATCATCTCAGTTTTCTGATTTAATAAAAAATATCCCTACGTACGTAAACAAGGCACAAGGGTTTATCAATCATTTATCTCATACCACATGGTTTAAATGGACAGTGAATCAAGATTACGTATCGTTTAAAAAAGCGAAAGAGTTAGCAATGAATTCTTCTACTAATTCTAATCACTTTTTAACAAATAGCCTTCAAACTATTTTTGGAGTCGTTACGAACGTCGCCTTAACCATTATTACAGTTCCTTTCATTCTCTTTTATATGTTAAAGGATGGTAGTCGTCTTCCTAAAGCAGCAATGAACTTCATCCCCGCCGCATACAGAGAAGAAGGATTTACGATCATGAAAGAAATGAACAAGACGCTAGGAGTTTATATTCAAGGGCAAATGATAGTCGCTTTATTTGTAGCGATTGTAACCTCGATTGGTTATTTTACAATTGGGCTGCCGTACGCCCTTTTACTTGGCGTTCTCGTTGGGATAACCAACATTATCCCTTATTTAGGACCTTTTATTGGTGTCGCACCTGCTTTTATCATTGGTCTATTAGAGTCTCCTTTTGAAGCATTACTTGTCATTGTGGTAGTAGTGATTGTCCAGCAACTAGATGGCCATTTAATTTCTCCATTGGTTATTGGAAAACGATTAGATACACATCCGCTAACGATTATTATCCTACTTCTAGCAGCCGGCAAACTCGCAGGACCAATTGGCATGATCTTAGCTATTCCTACTTATGCTGTTCTTAAGACTGTTGTTCTTCATGTCGCTCGTTTCATAAAGTTGCAAAGACGTTATAAGAGAATGAACGAAAGTACGATTGGCGAGTAGGAAATAGGCATAAATCCACTCTAAATTGAAATGATCCAAAGTTAGAAAAAGAGTCAAAACCTTAGAAACAAGGTTTTGACTCTTTTTCTACCTGAACTTAAGGATCCTTTTACAAACGTTGACTTAAAAATAATTAGGTCCAGTATTTCTTTTAAAGTCATTGCTTAAATAAATCGACAGCCAATTTTGATCCTACTTCTGCATTGTGTTTAACTAAAGCGATATTCGCAACCAAACTTTTTCCTTCAGTAAGTTCCTTCACTTTTCCTAATAAATATGGTGTTACAAATTTCCCTGTCACGCCAGCATTTTTAGCTTCAGCTAAAGAATCTTCAATTACTTTATTAATCATGGATTCTTCCATTGCAAATTCTTGTGGAATAGGATTTGCAATGACAATTCCACCTTGCAACCCAAGAAGCCATTTCGTTCTCACTAATTCAGCTAATTCTGAGATTGTGTCCATTCGAACATTCACATCAAATGTACTTCCTCTCGTATAAAACGCTGGAAGTTTTTGTGTCTGATAGCCGATTACTGGTACACCTTGTGTCTCTAAATACTCAAGCGTTAGTCCAATATCTAAGATCGATTTAGCACCAGCACAAACTACAGCGACGTTTGTTTTAGCTAATTCTTGGAGGTCAGCTGAAACATCCATCGTGTACTCTGCTTCCCTATGTACACCTCCAATGCCACCTGTTACAAACACTTCAATTCCAGCCATTTCGGCACAAATCATGGTAGATGCTACCGTTGTTGCACCGTCCTTTCTGGAAGCAAGAATATAAGGAATATCTCTTCTACTGGCTTTAAGCACATTTTTACTTTGCCCCAAATACTCAAGTTCTTCTCTTGAAAGACCAATTTTTATTTTTCCGTTTAAGAGCGCAATTGTTGCAGGAACTGCCCCATGATTTCGAACAATTTCCTCTACCTCTGTAGCTGTACGAACATTTTGAGGATAGGGCATTCCATGGGAAATAATGGTGGACTCTAATGCTACTACTGGTATCCCATCTTTTTTTGCTTTTCGTACTTCATCCGAATATTCAAGCCACTTTGTATAACTCATTTTACTCACTCCTCAAAAATAAGTTTGATAGGTTTCTTGTAATTTCTCTTTATTTATTAAAGTACTTACTGTATCCACTGATTGCAATGAGAGGAATGAACAAGCCATACCGACTTTACAAGCATCTTCTGTTCTCAGTCCTTCAACATGCCCATAAATGATCCCGGATACTAGGGCATCTCCTGCCCCTGTTACCTCTTTCACTTCTACTTTAGGGGAAATAAGAACGCCAGCTTCCCCGTCCTTTGTCAAATAGATTACACCTTTATCTCCTCTAGTTATGACCACTTTTTCCGCACCAAGTTTGATAATTCGTTCTGCAGCATTAAAGTAATCGCTTTCATTTTCTAGTTTAAACGAAAACATCGCTTCTGCTTCTTCTCTATTGCATAAAAACCAGGTTACTCCCACTAACCGCTCAGGTATATTAACTACTTTTGGTGCAGAGACCGTAACCAATGATAATGGTATTTTTTCTTCCTTACAGCGCTCAATAATGTAGGTCAAAATGTGTTTAGGGTAATTTGTATCGAGTAAAACCATGTCACTGCCGTGCACGTATCCCCATCGTTTCTCAATGAAATCTTGGTCTGCTAAGTCATAAATATTCATATCTGCCAGAGCAACCACTAAGTCTCCCTTCGCATTTAATACGGCAGAATAAGTTCCAGTTTTTGCATTAGGTACGATTCGTGTTGGAGCCGTATTTACAAATGCATCTGTTTTTTCTAAGAGCCATTTTCCTTCATGGTCATCTCCAATTAAGGAAAGAAGCGAAACATATTGTCCTAATCTACCCAGTGTTTCTCCAACATTTCTTGCAACACCACCTGCAGAATGATTTGTTTTAGCAGGATTTGATGTTCCTAATATTACTTCTTTCGTCGTTTGAATTTTACGGTCTACATTTGCTCCCCCAATACAGACAATACCTTTCTTCTCAGGCAATATGTAGGCTCTACCGAGGATCTTCCCTTCTTTTATTAGAGAGGAAATGTAGCCTGCAACAGCTGAACGAGATAAGTTTGTTCGATCTGCTAACTCATTTTGACTTATAAATGGATCTTTTTGAATCGACTGAATTAGAAGTTTCTCTTTATCATTCATTTCTCAACCTCCCACCTAAACATTTGTCTACATTATAAACAAAAGTTTATTGAAAAATCTACTTATTCCGAATATTAAACCCCCCATGAGTCAAATTCATTCTTTAAATCCTCAATCTTAAAAGCAAACATTTCAATTTAATAAATTATTTAATCAATTCGATTTTCATTTTTGATGGACGATTTCCGCGAGGCTCGTCTTCTGATACTACAATCAAATTTAATGTTCGGTTCCATTGAACTGATGATCTGTTATGGAATTGATTCACTTCGCAATAAAAAATGGACATATTTCCTCCCTTGCTATATAGTTGCATAGGCAACTAATTTATTGGAGTGGATGTTTGATGAATACACACGAATATTTCCATGAGATTCAGCAATTCTCTAGATTACTGACAAAGCAGCTGAATGAGCAACTTGCCCCATTTAAGCTAACTACCTCACAATGGGCCACAATCTATCTGTTGAAAAAAAATGGCCGTTCTCTGCCATCCCAGCTTAGTGAATATTTAAAAGTTGAAAAATCAACGATTACGCGTACCCTTGCAAGAATGGCTAATGAGGGATGGATTCAGAAGGTGACTAGTTTGAAAGACAAACGCGAAAAAGCGGTCGAATTAACAGAAGAGGCACATACTCTATACCCTGTCTGGGAAAGGATCGTGAATGATTATGAACAATCGATCCTTACTCAAGTTGGGAAGACCGAAGAAGAAAAACTTCTTCAATCTATTCGTGAATTTTCTCAAGCGATTACGAAAGGACAATCATCATGACACTAACCTCACAAAAACTTTGGACAAAAGATTTCATTAGCATCTCCCTCATCAGCTTTTTCTTATTTTTAACGTTTTACACTTTACTAGTTACGCTTCCTATTTTTGTACTAAATGATTTGCATGAAAATGAGAAGTCTATTGGAATCGTCATAACCGTTTTTCTCATTGCGGCAGTAATCATTCGACCAATTACTGGAAAATTATTAGAGTTTCTTGATCAGAAATGGTTACTTATCATTTCTCTTTCTCTTTTTTTAGTTGGAACTCTGGCCTATTTTTGGTGTGATCAACTTTCCACATTGCTTATGATTCGTTTTATTCATGGACTAGGATTCGGAATGGCCACTACAGTATCTGGTACGATAGCGGCGGATCTTATTCCCGATCATCGCAGAGGAGAAGGAATGGGCTATTTTTCCATGTTTATGAATTTGGCGATGGTTGCTGGACCGTTTCTAGGTCTAACCATTACAAGAACTTCGTCATTTCAAGCACTTTTTGCTATGTGTTTAGTTAGTTCAGTAATGGCACTCGTTCTTAGTTTGCTAATAAAATTGCCGAAATCATCTAAAGATCCTTTTGCTAGAAAAGCTCGAACCCCTTTTCGCTTTAATTCATTATTCGAAAAAAAAGCATTACCCATCGCCCTTATCGGTAGTTTTATGTCATTCGGTTATTCAGGTGTATTATCATTTATTTCGGTTTATGCAAAAGAATTAGATCTCGTTCGCACTTCAAGCTATTTCTTTGTTGTTTTTGCAGCAGCCATTTTATTGTCCAGACCCTTTACGGGGAAATGGTTTGACCAATATGGTGAAAATCGAATTATGTATCCATCTATTGTCATTTTTTCAATTGGAATATTTGTCCTAAGCCAAGCGAACAATTCCCTATTATTATTGACTTCGGGTGCGTTAATCGGATTAGGTTATGGGAGTATCGTTCCAAGCTTTCAAACTCTGGCATTAAAATCAGTAGAGCCTAATCGAAGAGGAATGGCAACTGCTACTTTCTTCACTTTCTTTGACTCAGGAATTGGCTTAGGATCATTCGTATTAGGAATTGTGGTGACATATTTAGGTTTTTCTCAGTTGTATCTATATATTTCTCTCTATATTCTAGTGGGTGTCATCCTTTACTATTTCCTTCATGATCGTAAGATTAAAAAAGAAAAAGAACTATTCCTATTCTTCCATTCATTCTTCTTAAGCAGAAATAAATAAAAACAAAGGAATTTCTAAAAGTCTGTGAAAACGAACGAGCACGCATGACTTTTATTGTGTTCATTTATTTTCTCCCTCACTTCATGCCCTTGCGTGGCCACTGGAATGTCCGCCTGCAACGGAAATCAACATCCCCATCCAAATATTAAAAATCGTCCTTTCAACATGTTGGTGTGGTCACTTTCATATCACAATATCAGACGATATTTTTCTTTATTTTTGGCTATGTTAAATGGTCATGTTGATTCTTCTACAGTTAGCAAAATAACATCCGCTAACTTAGCCTTTTTTTAAAGCGAGGCTGCCTAACGTTGTTTATTTTCAAACCATTCATGAAGGTGCTCGACTCCTGAGGGAAGAGAATGAGGCCACTGAAAAAGTCCAAATTTCAAAGATTGAAAAGATGCAAATGAAAAAGGAGCACTCAAAAGACACGTGTTTTTGTCTTCATCTTTAAACAACCATCCTTGGACATCGTTAAAATAGCATTTTCAGATAGGATCGTTCTTTTTAAAACGTTATTCCAATGGCAGTGGAAGGCAGCGACTCCTGCGGGAATAGCGCGAGCTGAAAGCCCCGCAGTGATCGGATCACAGTCTTAAGAGCGCAACATCCTGTTGCAACGACTGCGCTAAAACTTCCTGTTTGTCCAAGGAGGTTGATTGAAGCCGTGCCCGCGGAAAGCGTCTGCCTATGAACGTAATCCATGCCTCATTCTCAGTCTTTGATCTTCAAATCGGACTTTATCAGTGGCCTCAATAGCATGAGCCTTGAGACCCCGCAAGGCGCTGGTTTTCGCGATCGAGGAGGTCTCAAAGCTCATGCCGGTGGTAAACGAGCGCTGAAATGAACAATCAACCGATTAGTACATTTAAATCACTATTTTTTTCTGAAAAATAAATCGGGAAACTCTTGACTAATGGTAAGAAAACGTCTGCCTGGAACGGAAATCCAGGAAACCCATGGCTTATACACGTATTGGTGTGCCAAGAGGACTTTTTCAGTGGCCTTCGCAAAAGCAACTGTAATCACCTATAAATGATAAAGAAAAGCTCCCCTATCTCGATAGATCGAGATTGGGGAGCTTTGGTAAATTAAGCGGACTTTATTAGAGGACTCTTTCTTAATTAGTGACCTTTTCTGAAAGGCTCTTGTAACTTATCTTATTGTTCTTCAAATTTGCGAGGCAAGATCAGCACTTCAACGCGACGATTTTTCGTTCGGCCTGCCGCAGTATCATTTGAAGTCAACGGTTTAAATTCACCATACCCCTTCGCGCTAAAAACACGAGGATCAAGGTCAGGATTTTTAATCAAGAGCATCATGAAGTTAACGGCTCTCATCACACTTAATTCCCAATTTGAAGAGAATTTAGCATTGTGGATTGGTATATTGTCTGTATGTCCACTTATCACAATATTTCTCGGGACATCTAATTCGAGCAATTTAGAAAGTTCAAGAGCCGAATTTGTATAACTTGAATTGACTTCAGCTTGTCCGGACTGAAAAAGAATGCTATCCCGTAATGTGAGCAGTAAACCTTCATCTGTTAATTTGGTCGTATACTTACCCGTCAAATTGTTTTGCAGAATATATTGATCAATTTTTGCTTGAATCTTTTTCAGATCATTTTTGTCTTGTTGCTTGAAAGCCTCGAGTTTTTGCTTTTCAGTTAATTCTTTTGCCTGATTGTTAGGCTGTTTTGTTAAATCTCCATTATCTTTTTTCTGCTCTGTTTCACTAATTTTATCTTCAACAACCGGATTTTGATATTCCATTGAACCCGTTCCACCTATGAACATATCATTAAAAACCCTGGACATTAAATCAAACTTTTTAGCATCTACGCTACTACTTGCAAATAAAACAATAAAAAGAGCGAGTAACAATGTAAGAATATCTGCATAAGGAATCAACCAAGATTCATCCATATGGTCCTCTTCATGCTTTTTTTTACGCTTCTTCACCTTTTCTCACTCCATTCTGTTCAAAGAATTTCTCCCTTTCACTTGAAGGAATATAAGATGCAAGTTTTTGTTCAATCACTCTTGGAGCCTCTCCTTCAAGAATCGAAAGAATCCCTTCTACAATCATTTCTTTGACTCTCACTTCTTGTTGAGATTTTCTTTTAAGCTTATTAGCAAATGGATGCCATAGAACATATCCAGTAAAAATCCCTAGCAAAGTGGCTACGAATGCAGCACCAATTGCTTCCCCTAGTGCTGTCGTATCATCCATATTTCCTAGTGCTGCAATTAGTCCAAGTACTGCACCCAACACACCTAATGTTGGGGCATATGTTCCTGCTTGAGTAAAAATAGAAGCCCCTACTTTATGTCGTTCTTCCATAGCATCAATCTCTTCTGTCAGCACATCTCTTATGTAATCTGCACTTTGCCCATCTACCGCTAAGCTCAGACCATTTTTTAGAAACTGATCATCTACTTCATTCGTTTTTGCTTCAAGCGCTAACAAGCCTTCTTTTCGAGCTAACTGAGCCCATTCTGAAAATAAAAGAATAATTTCTTGTGGTTTTTGAAGTTTCATTTCTTTAAATAAAATACCAAATAATTTTGGTACATTTTTAATTTCATTTGTTGGAAAAGCAATCGTAACGGTAGCAATGGTTCCAACAATAATGATGATAATCGCAGCGGGCACAAATATTGCCCCTGGTGAAATCCCCTTTAAGATCATTCCTACAAAAACCGCACCAATACCTAAAACAACACCAATAATTGACGTTTTATCCATACAACACACCCTAATCTCTTATTCTCTGTTTAAACTCTATTAACTATATCGGCAAAATGGCTTGAACGTTAACAATTGTTTCTCAACAATCAATAAAAGGAGAAAGATATAATTTTCTCTCTCCCCTTTCGTCTTATATTTCGTCAATGTTTTTCTTACAAGAGCACCTCTTATACACTGAAATCGTTTGCTTATCGCGACAATTTTTCTTCCATTTTCTGACCATAATTCTTAAACACCGAAGAATTTGTTTTTATTCGTTTTTGTGATAAAAATTGATTATATCGAACCATCTTTTCATTTAATTGATTTTGAAACAATTGTTTTTGTTCTTCATCCTCACAACATTTAATTAAAGATTCGACGGTCATAATCTCCTGCTTTATAGCGGATTCTTCGGGGGAAAATCCCGCATTTTTCATTAACCGATAAGCCGCTCTTAATTCTTGTGGGACGTGAGACAAATCGTCAAGATCTTGTGGTTTTCCAAATCCAGGTAGGTTATCGAAATCACCGTTTTCATAAGCTTCTTTAATTTTTTGTTCTGCTAAAATACTAAAGAGATCCATTTTCTTACCTCCTATATTTGTATTCTCTTACATTATATTCGGAAACCTATTCATTTTTTTAGAATATTTTGATCATTTTCGCACATTTAGCAAAAGCTGTATATTCACCTGCTTCTGTTATTAAAAAAGCAAAAAAAGACATAGGAATTCCTTATCGTTTTAGTGGCCCATCACCATGAGAATTTGATTGGTCAGGTTTTGTTTAAAATAACGGGTAATTTTAATAGACAAAAGGCCGATCTCCTTAAGAGTTCGGCCTTTTGTCTTTTATATATTTAAGCTAATACCACATAGATTGTTGTATTTTTATAAAATTCTTCCTATCCTCTTTAAAATGTTGCCTCATTTAAATCACTGTGTAAGGAGCGTAAATCTGCGAGACTCCTGTAGAATATCGGGAAATCCTGCCCCGCGGAACGCGTCTGCCTGGCACGAAACTGCCCCTCTACTCGTATAGATGTTTGTCCAAGGATAGCTAGTCGATTTTAGCGAAACAGCAAATAGCAACAAAATTTACGAAAAGTGCTATTGATTAAGAACTCTTAACTGTTTCTTTCACATCTAAAGGAAGAGCAGGTCCAAAAAACTCATAATGAATTTTTTCTTCATTGATCCCTAGCAATGTAAGTGATCTCACAATGCTCTCCATAAACACAACGGGTCCACAAATATAAAATGTTCCATTCTCTTTAACAATTTCTTCAAGCTTCTCTTTTGTTAAATAGCCAGTCCAATTAGCAATTGAGCTACCCAATTCGTTATTTTCATAGATTGTGTAAGATTTTGCTGAAGGTATTTTTTTCAAATGATCCATGATTTCATTTTGGAAGGCATGTGAAGCTTCATCTTTCGAAGCATGTACGAAATATACTTCTCGATCAACACCTTTATTTGCTTCTTCTTCTAGCATGCTCAATAATGGTGTAATTCCTACGCCTCCACTAATGAAGTAAATCGGTCCTTCTTGGTCTTGGTCAACTACAAAATCTCCGGCAGGAGCACTTAAACTTATTTCGTTGCCTTCTTCTAAATTGTCATGAAGATAGTTTGACACTTTCCCAACAGGTGTCTGAATCATTTCACGTTTAACAGAGATTCTTAAAAATTCGTTTCCATAAGCATTAGACAAACTGTATTGACGGTTTAACATATACAATTCGTTTGGTATTCTTACTTGAACGGTGACAAACTGACCAGCTTTGTAAACTGGTAATACAGCTTTATCCTTTGGAGCCAAGTAAAAAGACGTAATATGAGAACTTTCTTTCACTTTTTTCATGACAGTAAAGGTTTTGAAACCGTCCCATCCACCTAAATTCTCTTCAGCTTCTTTGTACATTTCTTTTTCAACATCAATAAACACTTGTGCAATGACGCCATATGCTTCTCCCCAAGCAGTCAGTATTTCCTCTGTCGCTCCTTCTTCTAAAACTTCTTTAATAGCAGCTAATAAGTATTTGCCTACAATCGGGTAATGTTCAGGCTTAACTCCTAAACTACGGTGTTTTTGGGCAATTTGTTTAACTACCGGTAAAATCGTTTCTAATTTTTCAATGTGAAGAGCAGCCGCATACACAGTGTTTGCTAATGCAGTTTGTTGTCTTCCTTTGCTCTGGTTTGCATGGTTAAAAATATTCAAAAGTTCAGGATAATCTTCAAATAAATTTTTATAAAAAACAGTTGTAATGTCATTCCCTTTTACTGCTAATACTGGAACGGTTGATTTGATAATCTCAATGGTTTTAGTTGTTAACATGCTAAAACGCCTCACTTTTTAAAGATATATTTTAAGTACATCTTTAAGTTACTCCTCTTTGCTTTTAAAAGCAATATATCTTATACATCTTTTGAAAAACGGACACAATTTCGACAGTAACAGGATTTGTGGTTATAATGAACTAAGACTATTTTAAAAAGGTGAACTTATGAGATTAACACAATATACCGATTATTCATTGCGTGTATTAATTTATTTAGGATCAAAAAAAGAAAATTCCTTATCTAATATAAAAGATATTGCTGATGCTTATGACATTTCGAAAAACCATTTAATGAAAGTGACACATGAATTAGGAAAAATGGGCATGATTACGACGATTCGCGGTCGCAATGGCGGGATCCGATTAGCTTTAGCACCTTCTGAAATTAACATTGGGAACATCGTTCGAAAAACCGAAGAAGATTTTCAAATTGTGGAATGTTTTAACCAAGAAAAAAACAGTTGTGTTATTACTCCTGTTTGTGGATTGAGGCACGTTTTACATAAAGCATTATTTGCTTATCTTGCCGTTCTCGATCAATACACCCTTTCTGATTTGATTCAAGATCCAGAGGCCTATCAAATTCTTCTTCAATCAAACCTATCAAGCTCTCAACAAAGTGGCCAGTGAAAAGTACACTACGTTTATCAAAGCCACCTTATCTCGATCAATCGAGATAAGGTGGCTTTTTTTTGTTTATGGATCTGTTCAAACCCTTTTTTGGATTTTCGTTCCTAGATCAAATGGCATTCTATTTTCAAACGCTCGCTGCTCGAGATCATTTTTTCAAATTTTTTTACACAAGTTTTCCAGTGCCTCTCTCTGCCTGCTTTAACTGTCTCTCTTTTTCCCGAGGAGTCGCCGCCTTTCACGATAATCACCTTCTATATTTAAATAAACAGAAATTCAAGTGATCGCTTTTGTCTAATATAGACACTTCATTTAGGGGTGTCTTGAATAATTTTATATCAATAGTCTCTTTCTTTTCGTCCATTTATCTACTTTCATGAGAAGTTCCTACCGAGAGATAATCACCTTCATCAAATTCATTTAGCCGAAATCTCTCACCCAACTCTTCTACCGGATTATTTCATTTGTTTCCTCAAAAAGACGTCGATTCCATTGAGATTTTTCACCTTATTTTCTCCTTTCAAAACTTCACTCAGTTATTTCGATTAAAATTAGTTGCAAAGGATAATAGCACTGATACAATAGAATAGAAGATTCAGAAAAAGGAGAATAATTCAAATGAAAAACTTACAAACTCAAATTGAAAAGTATGCAGATTTAGCCGTTCAAGTTGGTGTCAATATTCAAAAGGATCAGACCCTAGTTATTAATGCTTCTATTGAATCTGCTCCCTTTGTACGATTGGTCACAAAAAAAGCATATGAAGCTGGAGCAAGACATGTAAATGTCATGTGGAGTGATGACGAAGTTACTCGTCTTCGATATGATCTTGCACCTGGGGAATCTTTCCTTGATGCACCTATATGGAAAGCAAAAGAAATGGAAGATCTAGCTTCTAAAGGCGCAGCCCTTATGTCGATCGTTTCTTCTTCCCCAGATGTATTAAAAGGTGTCGATCCGGAACGCATTGCAAACAATCATAAAACTGCTGGAAAAGCGATGAGTAAATTCCGTCAATACATTCAATCAGACAAAATTAGCTGGACGGTTATCGCCGTTCCTTCTGATAGATGGGCAAAGCTAGTATTCCCTGATGCTGAAGAAGGAACGCATATTGAAAAACTTTGGGATGCAATTATCTCATCTGTACGTGCGGATCAAGCTGATCCTGTGCAAGCTTGGAAAGACCATGACGCATCCCTTCATCAAAGAGTGGATTACTTAAACAATAAAAATTACAAAAAACTTCATTATACAGCTCCTGGAACCGATCTAACTGTTGAGCTACCGAGTGGCCATCTTTGGGTAGGTGCTGGCAGTACAAATGAAAAAGGCGATGTATTTATGGCAAACATGCCTACTGAAGAAGTCTTCACGGTTCCTTTAAAAACGGGAGTCAACGGAACTGTTTCTAGCACAAAGCCATTAAGTTATGGCGGGAATGTCATTGATAAATTCACTTTAACGTTTAAAGATGGAAGAATCGTAGATGTTAAAGCGGAAGAAAACGAAGAATTACTGAAAAATCTCATTGAATCGGATGAAGGTGCTCACTATTTAGGTGAAATTGCTTTAGTACCATTCAACTCACCTATTTCACAATCGAATGTTTTGTTTTACAACACACTTTTTGATGAGAATGCTTCAAATCATTTAGCAATTGGGAACGCATATGCGTTCTGTATAGAAGGCGGAAAGAAAATGTCACAAGAAGAATTAGATGAAAATGGTCTTAACTCAAGTATCGTTCATGAAGATTTCATGATTGGTTCAGATAAAATGGACATTGATGGCATTACAGAAAACGGCGACAAAGAAGCTGTATTCCGCAGTGGTGATTGGGCATTTTGACGTTACCTGCATGCTAACAATCTAATTCTTTCTACGACTCTTACCTGAAAAGGTGAGAGTTTTTTCCGCGCAGATTTTCAAAGGAGCAATCATGTTTCGATCTTTTAAATAGGCTATGTTTGCGGATGTTGTTGATAGGAAGCAAAAACAATGAGACTCCTGCGGAAAAACGAGCGAGTCGAGACCCCGCAGTGTGGTTTTTCACGAGGAGGCTCGACCGTTCGTCCGCGGAAAGCGAGTTGTTTTGCTGAATGTTGAAAAATCAACATGATCATTTAACAAATCCTTTAAATAAAGAGCAACCATGGTTTTTCAGAAATTATAGGGGTGGAAAGATGAGATTAAAAGATTGGGATCGTAATTTAAAAGTAAGATTGTTTGGAGAAGGAATGATGAACATCACGTTTTGGATGTTCTTCCCTTTTCTAACGATTTATTTTGCAGACGCATTTGGGAAACAGGCGGCTGGCTTTATGTTAATTATTTCGCAGGTATTTGCTGTCTTAGCGAACTTAATGGGCGGCTACTGTGCCGATCGATTCGGAAGAAAAAGGATGATGATCTTTTCATCAGTTGGTCAAGGACTTGCATTTCTATTATTTGCTCTTGCAAGCTCGCCTTGGCTTGACTCTCCTCTAATTGGGTTTATCTGTTTTTCTCTCATTAGTGTATTCGGATCTTTTTATTGGCCAGCTAGTCAAGCCATGGTTGCGGATGTTGTACCGGAAAAAGATCGTAGTGATGTTTTTGCCGTATTCTATACGTCGATTAACATTGCCGTTGTCATTGGACCGATTCTTGGAAGTATTTTTTATGTGCACTATCGCTTTCAACTCTTACTTTTCGCAGCAATTGTGTGTATCATTCTTGCATTCATGCTTAGTAAATGGACACGGGAAACTGTACCAGTTGACGCATCTCTTTCAAAAGAACATGAAGGTAAGAAACTATGGTATGAAGTCCTAGTGCAACAATTTCAAGACTACTCTGTTATCGTTCGCGACCGTGCATTTTTACTTTTTATCATAGCAGGTGTTCTTGTAGGGCAAACTTTTATGCAGCTCGACCTTTTGATTCCTGTCTATATTAAAGAAACGATTAGCAGTGTAAATTTAATTCATATCGGTGATTTCCTCTTACATCTACGCGGAGAACAGGTTTTCGGATTACTTTTATCAGAAAACGGACTGATTGTTGCTTTGCTAACAGTAGTGGTTACAAGATGGATGAATCGTCAACGTGAAAGAAATGTATTTATTATCTCTTCTCTTATATATACCATCGCCATCTTCATTTTTGGTATGACCCATTCTGTATGGGTGATGATCGGATCAATCGCCCTCTTTACTTTCGCAGAGCTTATGACTGCTGGAATTGGCCAAACATTTATCTCCAAGCTAGCGCCTGAAAATATGCGTGGGCAGTATTTCGCAGCAGCCAGTTTACGTTTCACAATCGCTAGAACGATTGCTCCGCTCGCTATTACCGGATCTCTTTGGCTAGGTTACCAATGGACTTTTATTATTTTAGCCATTCTTGCTCTAGCAAGTGCGATTGTCTACGGAATAATGTTTCAAATTTTTGAGGAAAAAAGTATAAAATCACCATTATTGTAATTAATTGATTTTTTTTGATCTTCTGAGAAATCAGAAGATTTTTTTTTTGATTAATAGTGCTTACATTTTGTTTTGGGTGTTAATTTTGATTTTACCTTCAATATAAAAGAAGGAAAAAAATTCCTTTTTTATCAAAATGTTTCGATTTATTAGACTATTATGGAGGAAATAATGAAAAAATTACGATTGATTACAAGTGTTTTTAGCCTTTTTCTATTGATCACAGGGTGTTCCTCTCCCACAACAATGGAGGAAAAAAGCAAGAAACCTTTAAGAGTTGGTATTTTATTATCTGATACTGGTTTAGGAGACGAATCCTTTAATGATTCAGCTTTTCGAGGCCTAGAAAAAGCACGTGATGAATTAGGCATCTTATTTGATTATCGGGAAGCACCAAAAGGTAATTCTGAAAGCAAACTAGAGGAATTAGTCAAAGAAAACAATGACCTGATTATCGGGCTTGGATTTTCCGTTCAGGAAGTACTAGAAAAAGAGGCAAAGAAATATCCTAAACAACAATTTTTGTTCATTGATGGAACGAGCGACCTTAAAAATATCACCTCCATTACTTTTAAAGAAAATGAAGGTAGTTTCCTAGTAGGAATGGTAGCAGCAATGAAATCTAATGATGGAAAACTTGGCTTTATTGGTGGAATGGATGTCCCCCTCATTCATCATTTCTTAGATGGATATTCCCAGGGTGCAAAATATGTAAACCCTAAATCTCAAATAACAGTTGATTACGCAAATAATTTTGGCGATGCTACGATCGGAAATAAAATCGCTACTAAACAATTGAAGAATGGGATCGATTTCATTTATCCAGCCGCTGGGTTCACAGGTGTTGGAGCTATTCAAGCTGCAGAGTCTAATGGAAAAATGGCTGCTGGTGTCGATTCCGATCAATTTTACGTGGCCGAAAAAGCAGTCGTCACATCTATGTTGAAAAATATTGATGTAGCTGTTTATTCAAAAGTAAAGGAATATGAAAAAAATGGTAAACTTTCAAAACGATCATACGAATTAGGTTTAAAAGAAAAAGGGATTAGTTTAGCACCAGTAAGAGTTACACCCCTTACTTCTGAAGAAGAGCAACAGCTAAATGATGCAAAAGAAAAAATTATCTCTGGCGCTATTACTATAAAAGATGGCTCAGAATGAAAGAGGAAATAAAATGAATTTAAGAAATCGACTATTTATCCTTGCACTCGTTCCACTCCTCCTTTCTACCGGTATTATCAGCTATATGATTTACCAAACGATTCATATTCAAAGTTCTGCTAAGAGCGATGTTGCCCTTTTATTAGATACAGAGAAATTAAATGGAGATCTGCTAGTTACAAAACAAACGTTGTCTAACTATTCGTATAATCCATCTGGTGCCACTAGAGAAGAAGCAAAAAAATATTTAAATAATGTTCAAGACGAAATAATAAACCTTTCAAAAGATTCACGAACACAAGAACAGAGTAAACTTTTAAAATCTATTCAAATGAAGTTCGACGAAATACGATCAACTTCCTCCACTGCCTTCAATCAAGGTGACCAACCGGAAGTCAAACGACAAGCCATTCGAATTTCTGGTGTATTGAACGATATGTATATACTCAACTTAAAAACAAATGATTGGTATGAGCAGCTGCTACAAGATACAAAGCAAAAGATTGGATTTATTGTTATGAGCTCCCTCATTGCAGCTATAGCACTCATTCTACTCTCTGTCCTATTTGTGTTAATTTTATCATCTAGAATCGTGAAACCGATGAATCGTGTTGTTGTATTAGCAGAAAAGGTAGCTCAAGGCGACCTCTCTATTGATCTACCTTCTGTAAGCCTGCACAAAAATAGTAAATTTGAAGTTCATAAGTTGTCCTATTCGTTTGAAAATATGGTACGAAACCTTCGTGAAACAGTCACATCGATCGAAAATATAGGAAATAGAGTAAATGAATTTACTTCTGAAGTGACTTCTCAAATGATTTATCTAACAGAAAGTAGTCAACAGGTGGCTTCTTCTACTGACGAGTTGGCAAAAGGAAGCCAGTCTATCTCTGAAGACGTTCAAGGTTCTGCAGAAATAATGAGCAAAATGCAAGAAATGTTTATTGTTAATCTTGAACAATCTCAACAATCTTCTTCATATAGTAAAGAATCATTGAATGCTGTGTTGGAAGGCCAAAAGACCGTCCAACTTCAACGAGATATTACAAATGACCTTTCACAATCAACGAACGAGATAAAGAAAACAGTTGAACTTTTCTCTGAATACACAGGGGAAATTGAACAATCGGCTCGTTTCGTTCAAAGTATTGCAGAACAAACGAACTTACTAGCACTGAATGCAGCGATAGAGGCTGCTAGAGCAGGTGAAGCTGGAAAAGGATTTGCTGTAGTGGCTGAGGAAGTTAGGAAACTTGCAGAAGATTCTCGTCGGGCAACCGAATCTATTACTACCATGGTTCAGCATATAAAACGAGATATTCAAGGAATTGTTTTATCGACAGACGAAGGCTACGCTCTTTCTAGAAAACAATTGGCATCAACAGAAAATACGGAAGAATCTTTTACGCATATTTCGAATCATGTCACAAGAATTCATGATCAACTTTCCAGCTTAATGAGTGGAATGGAGCAATCTAAGGAATTAACAAATCTGATGACTTCAACAATTGAAAATATTTCCGCGATCACAGAAGAAACAGCTGCAGGAACAGAACAAATCTCTGCTTCTACTGAAGATCAACTGAAATCTTTTGCCCAAATGGGAGATAAAATAAAACTTCTCGAAAAAATGACAATCGAAATGACTAACGAATTGGATAAATTCACACTTTAAAAGTTGAAACTAGCTATCCCATTCATGATAATAACCGTTTAATCATTCCATTTTTTAACTAAATACAGGGAATCACCTAATAATTAAGTTTACAGAAAGATTAAAAATTCTTAACAAGGCGTTTCTCTTTCTTCTGAATCTTATTGTAGCTCCCTTTTCAACTAACCCCTACTTTTAAAGGGTTTATTCATCATTTCTTATGTAACAGATCACATATTTTTGTAACATTCCAATAGTGGAAATATCAACCACCTCTTCCACCTCTGCAAATCCTCTATACTAGTTTAAGACTATGTAGAATAAGAGTCACTTACGGATTTGGAGGAATTTAAATGTTTTCAAACGCTGAAATTGGAATCGATTTAGGAACTGCTAATATACTAGTGTACAGTAAAAATAAAGGCATTATTATTAATGAGCCATCCGTTGTTGCATTAGACACTGAAACAAGGAGTGTCGTTGCAGTAGGAATGGATGCTAAAAATATGATTGGTAAGACGCCTGGTAAAATCATAGCTGTTCGTCCATTAAAAGATGGGGTTATTGCAGATTTTGATGTCACAACTGAAATGTTAAAACAAGTAATGAAAAAAGCGAGTAAAATTCTTGGTTTATCTCTTCGTAAACCAAACGTGGTAGTTTGTACCCCTTCTGGAGCAACATCTGTTGAAAGAAGAGCGATCCAAGATGCAGTCAGAAATAGCGGTGCGAAAACCGTACATTTAATAGAAGAACCTGTTGCAGCTGCTATTGGGGCTGACCTGCCTGTTAGTGAACCTGTAGCAAATGTGATTGTTGATATTGGTGGAGGTACAACGGAAGTTGCTATTATTTCATATGGTGGCGTCGTTTCTTGCAACACGATTCGAATCGGCGGAGACCAAATGGATGAAGACATTATTCAATACGTAAGAAAGAACTACAATGTATTAATTGGTGAAAGAACAGCTGAACGAATTAAAATGGAAATCGGTTATGCACTCATCGAGCATTCACCTTTAACAATGGATATTCGTGGTCGAGATTTAGTAACGGGTTTACCAAAAACAGTCGAACTTAGTTCAACTGAAATTCAAAGAGCATTGAAAGAATCACTTTCTCACATTCTCGAAACCATCCGTGCGACTCTTGAAAACTGTCCTCCTGAATTAAGCGGTGATATTGTCGATCGCGGAGTCATCTTAACTGGTGGCGGTGCTTTATTAAATGGCATTCAAGATTGGTTAAGCATAGAAATTGTCGTTCCAGTTCATATTGCACCAAGTCCATTAGAATCTGTTGCAATCGGAACAGGTCGTTCACTCAGTGTCATACACAAACTTCAAAAAATAACGAAATAACAATTTTTGGGCCTGACCTCACTTGAAATCATTCACCTGGGGTCAGGCCCAAATCAATGATTTTTCAAAAAGGCTATGTTAGCAGATGTTTTTGATAGGAAGCAATAACAAAGAGGCTCCTGCGAGGAAAACCATCACTCATATTCCCTTCTAAGGTACGTATTTTAAACTAGGAGGCATTTTTGTCCCTAAAATAAAAGCCCTATTTTTGCAAATCCACACGATTTTAGTGGCATCTCGAGCTTGTGACGAGTAGGCTCACGGATAACCGGCAGCAAGCGTCCGTCTCTATAAATGTCCTCACTAATAGGTAATCTTCCCATTGGATAAGACCGTGCTTTTTACACCATTACGGAACGGTAGTGGAAGGCAGCCGCTCCAGCGGGAACAGCACGAGCTGAAAGCCCCTCTTATAAAGGATCAAAGTCTAAGAGCGCAACAATCTGTTGCAACGACTGCGCTAAAACTTCCTGTTTGTCGGAGTAGATTGAAGCCGTGCCCACGGAACGCGTCTGCCTGGAATGGAAATCCATGGCTAATTAGAGAAAAATGTAAAATTAAGGGAGCTTGGACTTCGTGTAATGGGGTCAGGCACCAAAATGAGCAAATTTAGGGCGAGAGTTGGCCGAGGGTTTGGCATCGGATAGTAAATGTGCGTGTAAGGCGAGTAATGGGAGCTGTAAGGATAGTAAAGTCTGCTCTAAGGCGAGTAAATATAGGTGTAAGGCGAGTAACGCCATCCAGAGAGCTTTTTTCATCAAAATCTAAACTGCATCTAGTCGAAAAGATGGATTTTGGGGTATGGAATGGATTTCTTTTAAAAACAGATCCGCTTTTCGATAAAATTGAGGAGATTTTTATATAATTCGAGCTGGTACGAAACCGTTCCATTCCATAAACAAAAACAAGGGGATTTCTCAAAATTTATTTGAAATTGTCTTTGTATGGCAGCCCTTTTCCTATTAAAAATGGCTAGATTGATTTCCGTTCCAGCGCTCGCTTTTCGCGGGCATTGCCTGAGCCCTCCTCGGTCGCGAAAAGCGTGCTCCCTTGAATGGAAATCAATAACTTATACTGACAACGACATTCCAAACGAACGATTTCAGTGCTCTCTTGTTTTTTCCCAGCGAATTGTTTTACTGAAAGGAGAAAATTCAACATGATCATTTAACACGGCCATCAAAAAAAGAAAGAAAGTGATCCAAAATCTTGTGGTCAGCGTTAGCTTAGTATAATAAAATAAAATGATCAATTAGATTGAAAAAATTGAGGTGATCGTCTCCTTCTAGTATGATGAGATTACTATCATCTATATAAAGGAGACGGATATGTCGGATAACCTAGACTATGACCTATATCAAAGGATCCTGAATAAGGATCCTCAGGCAATGGAACAACTTTATGAACGATATGAAAAATTGGTCTTTTCTTTTTCCTACAAGATCATGAACGATGCCTCATTAGCAGAAGAAGTCGTTCAAGAGGTTTTTATTAAACTATGGAGGTCACATTCTCCTTACTCTGCCGATAAAGGTAAATTTTCTTCTTGGTTACTTACCATGGTACGTAACTCTGCAATGGATTTAATTCGAAAAAACAAAAAAAATGAAACCTATGAATACGTAGAGAATGATTCTTTACAAGTGGCTGAGGAAACCCCAGACTCGATTTATGAGTGGAAAGAAAATCGCTCTTTTCTATTAAGAGCAGTAAAAAAACTAAAAGCAGATCAACAAGAAATGATTCACTTATTTTATTTTAAAGGTTTAACACAGCGAGAGATTGCCGATCGTACACAACTTCCATTAGGAACTGTAAAAGGAAGAATAAGGCTCGCACTAAAACATTTACGAGGAAATATAGATGAGGAAGGAGGCCAAGGACATGAATGAACGTCTATGTGATTCACTTATTGATTACTTTAATCGCCAGCTCACACCACAAGAACATCAATTATTTGAAGAACACTTAAAAACTTGTTCAAATTGTCGGGAAGAATTAGAAGAACTCGAACTTTTAACGGCAGACCTCCCTTTCTCGTCCGAACCGGTTACAACACCTGAAGGAATGAAGGAAAGAGTTTTATCAGCCGTTTTTAATGAAGAATTAAAGCAAAATGGAAATGTCATTCCAATGACTCCTCCTCCATTAAATAATAAATCCGAACAAAAAATACAACCTGAAGTGATTAAAAAAAAGCCGCGACGAAATAACACTTTTTATACGATCGCTGCCCTTTTGTTTCTCTCAGTTGCCGGAAATGCCTATTTCCTTTCACAAAATGGCACGGATGGTAATGATACGGCCAATGTTGCTGTCGATCACCTTTTAAATACAGTAGCACTAGTTCCAACAAAAGGTAACGAGAAAGCAACGGCTTCAATGGTGAAAAAGGGTGACCATACAAAAATGGTCATTCAGGCATCTCAACTTGAAAAGGTTAAAGGAGATCAAGTTTACCAAGTATGGCTGATCCAAAAAGATAAACCAGTTCGTGCAGGAACGTTCGTTCCCTCCAAAACCGGAGATGGTTCTGTTATATTTGATTTAAATAATGAAGAATCACAGACCAATTGGGACACGGTCGCTGTCACACTCGAACCCGATGCCAATAGTCAAACCCCAAAGGGAAAGATTGTTTTGGCCGCCTCATTATAAGAAACGGCCTTCCCTGATTTTTAAAAAACATTTAATGAAGCTCAACTTCTGGATACTCTCCATAGGTTGAGCTTTTTTCTTCTGCTAATTGAGTTAATTGAATCATTCCCATTTCAGACTCATTCATACGAACATTTCTAAGTACTCTTAGCCTTACATTCGATTGCCCTTCCAGGCAGAATCGATCACATAGAAAATTCTATTCAACATAAAAATACCCATTAGCAAAGCTATATTTTTAAACAAAACGATTAAAATATTTAAAAAGTTTTCCAAATAGTGATCCAACTCCACCTCCCTTGCGTTAGCTTACTGAAAATCAAAACATGAGGAGATGGATGAAAATGAAATTACGTAAATCATACTTAGCTGTACCAATGAGCATGGCTCTTTTAATCCCAGTCGCAAATGCAGGAGTAGCGAGTGCTGCACAAATGGAAAAACCGAATGTGGCTACACCTGGTGCTGAACTTCGTTCGAACTTACAACATTTTATGGGTGAGCATGCCTACTTAGCTGTTGAAGCGATGAGAAAAGGGGCAGAAGGATCAAAAGACTTTGATGCTTCCGTGAAAGCGCTAAGTGCGAACACTGATGATTTAACTGCAGCGATTACATCGGTTTATGGTGAAGATGCCGGGAAACAATTTAATGACATCTGGACACGTCACATTGGATTCTTCGTCGATTATGTAAAAGCAACCGGTGCAAATGATCAAGCAGCGAAAGACGAAGCACTGAAAAACCTTGCTGGATACAAAGATGAATTCTCTAAATTCCTTGCAACGGCCACTGGAAATCGTTTAGATGCAAACGGATTAGCTGAAGGTCTTCAAATGCACATTAACCAACTAATTGGCGCATTTGATGCATATGTAGCTGGAGATTACGACAAAGCTTATATGTACGAACGCGAAGCGATCCAACACATGAACATGGTGGCAAAAGGATTCTCAAATGCCATCACCCAACAATTCCCTGACAAATTCGACAACACCATGGCTGTGACACCGGCTTCAGATCTTCGTGGAACACTTGACTATCTCTTAACGGAGCACGCTGGACTTGCGGTTGATGCGATGCAAAATGGGATTGATGGTTCAAAAGACTTTGAAGCTTCTGCAAAAGCTCTTTCCATGAACACAGATGACCTAACAGCGGCGATCGCTTCTGTCTACGGTGCGGATGCTGGGCAACAATTTAAAGAAATGTGGAGCAATCACATCGGATTCTTCGTGGACTACGTGAAAGCAACGGCTGCAAAAGATGATGCAGCAAAAGAAAAAGCAATGAAGAACCTTGAAAACTACCGTGCTGAATTCTCTAAATTCATCGATACTGCTTCAGAAGGTCGCGTGAAATCAGCTGATTTATCCGCTGGACTACAAGTACACGTGAAACAACTAGTTGGATCATTTGATGCTTATGCAGCAGGAGATTACACGACAGCTTATTCAACTGCCCGTGAAGCCTATGCACACATGCAAATGCCTGCAAAAGGTTTATCTGGAGCATTCGTTGATCAATTCCCTGCAAAATTCCAAGGAACTATGCCATCCGATATGCCAAACACTGGTATGGGTGGAACAGCAGACGATGAAAACAACGTACCATTCGAAGGCGTACTAGCTGGATTGTTTGCAGCAGCTGGACTTGGTGCATTGGCTCTTCGCAAAAAAATGTCTGACCAAAAATAAGTTTTGAAGAAAAAAGGGGAGTCCCCCTCCCCTTTTTTTACTTAATATAAATACCCCAACCCATATTCCCCAGGAAAAAGGAGATGAATGAGGATGAAGCAATTTAACTTACTTGGTGTACTTCTTGCTGTCTTCATTATGCTTGCTGGGTGTAGCGGCTCTTCAAGTGCTCAGACATCTAAAGAAGACCCTAAACCTCAGCAATCAGAACCAGCACAGCAAGAAACAACAAATGATTTGTCAAAGAATACGACAACACCTTCCTCTTTTTCGAAAGAAATTTTAAAAGATACTCGTGAAGGAATTGACCCGGCTAGAATTCAAATTCCAGCGATCGGTGTCGATACCGCAATCGATCATGTTGGTCTCAAAGCAAATGGTGAAATGGATGTAACAGAAGACTTTACCACTACTTTTTGGTATGACAAAGGCTACAAACCAGGCGAACCAGGAAATGCCGTCATAGGTGGTCATATCGACAGTAAAAAAGGGCCAGCCATTTTCTATGATTTAAAGAAACTGAACCCAGGTGACGAAATAAACGTTTGGGATAAAGAAGGTCAAAAACGTACTTTTGAAGTTATTCAAACAAAGACGTATCCATATGACAAAGCACCACTCAAAGAAATTTTTGGTTTCTCTTATAATAGTAATTTGAATCTTATTACTTGTACGGGTAAATTTAATCATGATGCACATAATTTCAGTCATCGATTAGTCGTTTATACACAATTAAAAACATCATAAAAATAACCGCTGATTCTAACATCAGCGGTTATTTTTATGATTGCTTTCCCTTTCACTTCTTGTGAAAATTAACATTTTTCTTTAATTGCGATGAACACCTTTTTCAAAAGTATCTCGAAGCTAGTCTTTTTATACTTTTTGAAGTTCTCAAATGTTTATTTCAATAGAAGAAAGTGTTGTTAGCTATTATTTTCTCTACTTGTTAATCTTTCTTAACTTCTTTTAATCCATCTTCTACCTGATTTTCAACAACGTTTTTAAGAATTGAAAGTTTATTATTCCAAAAGTGTTCATAAAAAGATAGCCATTGTTTTATTTCTGCTAGGGGTTCTGGTTGAATATTGTATCGTTTTTCTCTACCTACTTTTCGTCCAATTACCAACTCTGCTTCTGAAAGTATGTGCAGATGCTTGGCAATAGCTGTTCGACTCATTGGAAATTGAGCCGTAATTTTTGATATAGGTAACTCATTTTCGGCAAGTAGTCTTAATACTTCCCTACGAGTGGGATCTGCAATAGCTTGAAATACATCATACTTATGTGCTGAAGAGGACACTTAGCTTTCAACAACCTTTCTGAGGCGTTCATGAACAATTCCTACCCAGCCTTGAGTCATTCTATCCCGAATAATCGTACTCTTTTCATTCGGCTTTTGAATCATTTCATGCGATTCTTTCCATCCCCCATGTATTAATGTGAATTCTGTTTGATCACCAATCTCTTTTAATATAAAGGTAACTACCCATCCCTCCGTATCCCATGTAAAAGAAAGTCGATTGGGTGGTTCAATTTCTGTCACTTTACATGGAGATGGACCAAAAGGCGATTGTAAATGAAAGTTGTATCCTATTTCAGGTTGAAAATCATTTGGCATAAACCATGATGCAATTCCTGCTGGCGTCGATACTGTTTCCCACACCTTTTGAATTGGTGCATCAAAAATAATTTTCTGCTGTATATCTGGTAATTTAGTTTCCATTTATTCTCCCACTTTCATTTCTGAATATAAAACCATTTGGTTTCTCTTTAAGAGATTATATAAAACCATATGGTTTCATGTCAACTAGTTCATACAGAAGTAGAATGCTTATAAGTTAATCACGTCATTTTCATTTAACAGTAAACTTTGAACATACGAATTCTCAAGCCTTGGTTCAAGGGAGGAATGATAATCTAGATCAAATGATAGCAAGTATTAAAAAGACCCCATAAAAAATAGGCTATGTGAGCGGATGATCTTAAAAAGAAGCAAAAACGAAGAGACGCCTGCAGAAAAACGAGCGAGTCGAGACCCCGCAGTGTGGTTTTTGAGTCCACTGAAAAAGTCCAGCTTTTCAAGATTGAAAATCTGCAAATGAAAAAGGAGCTCTCAAATTTGCTTCTAAGACACGTATTTTAGACTGGGTGACATTTTCATCCCAAAAAAGAAGTGCTTTTTTTGCAAATCAACACGTTTTTAGTGGTATTTGTGCGACCCATCAGTAAGCGTCCGGCTCGAAACGAAATCAACAAAACGATTTTTGTATTCATCTTTAAAGTGAAGTAGGATTTGATCGTTCTTTTTAAACCGTTACTGAATTGAAGTGGAAGGCAGCGACTCCAGCGGGAACAGCGCGAGCTGAAAGCCCCGCAGTGAAAGGATCACAGTCTAAGAGCGCAACATCCTGTTGCAACGACTGCGCTAAAACTTCCTATTTGTCGGAGTAGATTGATGCCGTGCCCGCGGAACGCGTCTGCCTGGAACGGAAATCCACGGCTTATAACTCGCATTGAATTTTCCAAGAGGACTTTTTCAGTGTCCACGTGGTTTTTCACGAGGAGGCTCGGCCGTTCGTCCGCGGAAAGCGAGCTGCTTTGCTGAATGTTGAAAAATCAACATGATCATTTAACAAAGCCTAAATAAAAAAGTGACCGAATTGCAATACAATCTCGGTCACTTTTTTATGGTTATTAGAAAAATCTGTTTAAGCTTTCTGGCTATTTCCTACTTACTCGAATCAATTACATAAATAATCATCATTTCAATAGAATCGAACATTGATTTCGATTCGAGTGTAAGAGAGCGATGACGTCGAAATCCACTTAGGCTTTAACTTAAGTTAAGTCGACACGAGCCCCAGAAATCGTCTGTCGAAAACAAAAATCGAATGATTAAACAATATTCAAATAAACGAATCGCATTTAAGATTAAAAAGATGAAATGGACTTTCTAAACTCATCCAGCATCGTTTTCTGGTTGGACGATTCTCTTCTCATAGCATAAATATTTTTGATGGCCCTCTTTTTTTGAAGAAAAAATGACGTCACCACGATAATCGAATCCTTTTTTTTCATAAAGACTTATCGCTTTTTCATTTTTAGAATACGTATCCAATCGAATCGACTGGAATAACCATCTTCTCTTGCTTTCTCTTCACAAAAATCGATGATGATCGAACCAATTCCTTTTTGTCTGATCGAGTGGGTCAACACATAAAGCATGGACAACTAAAGCTGGTTCATCTTCCTCCCACTCAACTTGTTCCATTCATCATCTTGATCTTCATTTAAGACAAAGCCTCCGATGATTCGTTTCCCTTCTGAGACAATGTAGAGATGCTTCCTGCATACAAGCATGTTCAAAAAAAGCACGGCTTGGATAAACATCATCCCATTGAAATAGATCTTGTTCTTCAAGAGACATTTTTGCTCGATTGTATACAGCATGTAACACGGGAATATCCTTTTGTGAAGCAAGTTGTATATGAATATCTTCTTTTGTGAATTTGCTCATTTTGTAGTAGTCCCCTTTTCACTTACTTACAGTAAGGTCATTAACTCTTTTTCCTTCTTTATCTATTGTGAAACCTTTCTTGTTCAGTTAAGAGGATTGTTCAGTCATAATTTCCCATTCCCCATACTTCCTCTCTCTAAGTGATTCTAATTCTTTTTTCTTCTCATACCAGCGCTGGATTTCTTCAATTTGTGTTTCTTTGCTCATTAATAAATCTAATTCCTGTAGTCTTCCTTCCAACTCTTCGATTTCTTTTTCAATTTTTTGAATCGATTTTATTTGATCCTCGTGCGTAATGGAAGTGGAATGTCGCAATTTTTTCTTAGGTACCATTTTTTCAGTCACAACTGACTTGTCATCTTGTTTTTCATTTCTCTTCCTTTTTGCTAAATCGTAATTCCCTTCCCATATTTGCAATTGTTGATTCTCAATCCAAAATGTTCGATCAAATAATTTATTTAAGAAAAAGCGATCGTGTGAAACAGCTAAAATCGTTCCACCGAAATCCTCAAGTGCTTCTTCTAATACTTCTCTTGATTCTATATCAAGATGGTTTGTCGGTTCATCAAGAACAAACAAGTTCACTTCTTGATGCATCAATTGTGCGAGACGTAATCGCATTCGCTCTCCGCCACTTAGTTGACCAACCTCACGAAAAACAGCAGCTCCATAGAAAAGGAAGCGGGCAAGTAAATGTCGAGCATCTCCTTCAGGTACTTGAACTTCATCTCGAAAGACATCGATCACTTTTTGATGAGGATCAGAAAAAACCATATGTTGAGAAAGGTATCCAATCTTTACGTTGCTTCCTACTTTTAGATTTTCAGATCCATTGTTGTCTAATACCATATGGAGCAATGTTGATTTCCCTGTACCATTCGCGCCGACAATAGCAACTCGATCTTGATATTGAATTAAGAACTGAACATTTTCGAATAGGATCCTTTCACCAAAAGACTTACTCAACTCCCTGACACTCGATCACATCTTTCCCGCTTCTTGCACCCATCTCAAATTGCAGCCCCATTTTCTTTCGTTCAAGAACTGGTCGCTTTAATTTTTCCATCCGTTCTAAAGCTTTTTCCATACTTTTTGCTTTACGATAGAACTTTTCATTCGGGGGACTGGCTTCATTTGCCCACTGCCTCAGTCGGCGAATGGCTTCTTTCATCTTTTTGATTTTCTTTTGTTGTTCTTTATAATGGTGAAATTCAAGCATTAATTTCTCTTCTCGTTCTTTTAGAAAATCTGAATAATTGGTTTGATAAATATCCATTTCACCATCATCCATGTCGATTACTTTTTGGATGACTTCGTCTAAAAAATAACGATCATGCGAAACAACAATAACGGTTCCTTTGTACTCCTTTAAGAAACCCTCTAACCACTCAACTGCTTCAATATCTAAATGGTTTGTGGGCTCATCCAGCAGCAATAAATCTGGTTCTTTTAATAAAAGCAGACCTAAACCAATTTTCGTCTGCTCTCCTCCACTCAGTGATGAAAAGGGTTGCTCGATCAGGTCATCTAACTTTAATCCTTGAATCACCTTAGACAATTTTGCATCCATTTCATATCCGCCCAGTTGTGTAAATGATTCTTGAATTTTTCCATATTCATTAAGAAGACGTTCCATGAGTGAAGGGTCCACACTCCCCGATTCTGACATATCCAACTCCATTTTTTTCATTCGAACTTCCATCGATTTTAAATCACCAAAAGCCTCTTCGAGAACACTAATTGCTTTTACTTCATCCGATACAGATGGAATTTGTGCTAAATAACCAACCTTTGATCCTTTTTTATAATGAACGATTCCTTCATCTGCTGATTCTTCTCCAGAAATAATTTTTAATAACGTTGTTTTTCCACAGCCATTCCGACCGATTAAGGCTACTTTCTCTTCTTCATTTACCTCAAAGCTTATCTTTTCAAGTACAGGGTTTCCTCCGTACATTTTGCTCACTTGTTGAACACTCATCATAATCATCATGTTTTCCTCCAATTATCTTTAAAGTTCAGCTACGTCGAATCGTATTCTTTTCATTTTTTTCCATAAAAAAATCACTGAAAGGATTCTTCCTTCCAGCGATTGATTGCGACGTGTAAAGATAAGGATTTCCTTATTCTTTACATCAAGATCATTCGTATTGGGTGCGAAGAGTCGATTCATTCTATCCATTTATCCTTATTTTGAAAAAAGGGCATACGTGTCCCTTGTTTGAAAAAAGGATAAAAATTTGCACGGTAAAAATACAGTGCATCCACAGTTGTACGTTGTGGCAAGATAGAACGATTCATCTCTTCTTCACCTCCTCCGGTCATTAATATATGATAATTATATATTTTCTGAAAATAGAAATCAACACCAAAAATGATCGATGTGTTCACTTTCGTTTTTTATATGAATTTAAGGGTATTAATATAGAGAGTTGAAACAAATATTATTATATCGTACATTAGGAGGCAATTAATTTTGAAATCATATACGGAACAATTTATTAACGGTGAATGGGTAAAAGGATCAAGCGATAAAACGATCGACAATTTAAATCCTTATACTGAAGAAAAAATTATGACTATTTCTTCAGCAAATAAAGAAGATTTAGATCGAGCCTATCAATCTGCACAAAAAACTCAGCCTGATTGGGCAAATACACTCCCTTCTGAGAAACAAGAAATTTTATTAAAAGTTGCTCAGTACATGAAAGAACGAAAAGATGAAATAATAGATTGGCTTGTTAAAGAGTCAGGAAGTACAGTCATCAAAGCGAATGTTGAGTTCAGAGCCGCTTACAACATTGTCATCGAATCTGCTACTTTCCCTACAAAAGTACACGGTCAAATTCTCCCTTCAAATACTCCCGGAAAAGAAAACCGTGTCTATCGATTCCCAAAAGGAGTTGTCGGGGTGATTGGCCCTTGGAATTTCCCTCTTCATCTAGCGTTGCGTTCGATTGCACCTGCGTTAGCTGTTGGAAACACGGTTGTGGTAAAAGCAGCTTCCGAAACGCCTGTCACATCCGGACTCATTATCGCAGATTTATTTGAACAAGCTGGATTACCTAAAGGCGCCTTACATGTGCTTGTAGGTCGTGGATCCGAAATCGGTGATGATTTCGTCACACACCCAGTTCCGAAAGTGATTTCGTTTACTGGATCAACAGAAGTTGGTAAGCATATCGGTGAGCTGACTGGTGGTAATCTAAAAGAAGCAGCTCTAGAACTTGGTGGAAATAATGCGATGATTGTACTTGATGATGCGAACCTTGAAAAAGCAGTTAAAGCTGCTGCTTTTGGAAAATTCCTGCACCAAGGACAAATTTGCATGGCATTAAATCGTGTCATTATTGGAGAAACAAACTATGAAGACTTTGTTTCCCAATTCCAAAAACATGTTGAAGGCTTACAAGTTGGCGATCCTTCTAAAGAAAAAACAGTCGTTGGCCCACTTATTAATCATGCACAAATCGAGCGTATTCAAAAAGACATTGATGAAAGTATCGAAATGGGTGCGAAGAAAATCATGGGTGGAAAAGTAGAAGGAAACTTAATGCATCCCGTTATTTTACGTGATGTAACAAGTGATATGCCAATTGCTAAAAATGAAATCTTCGGACCAGTTGCTGTTTTAATGAAAGCAAAAAATGAAGAAGATGCCATTGAAATTGCAAACAGCTCTCCTTATGGTTTAAGTGGATCCGTCTTTACGGAAGATCGTCATCATGGAGTAGAAGTGGCGAAGAAAGTGGTTACGGGCATGATTCATATAAATGATCAGTCTGTTAACGACGAAGCCCACGTTGCTTTCGGTGGAGAAAAAGAGTCTGGTGTTGGCCGCTTCGGTGGAGAATGGGCCATCGATAAGTTCACTACTGTCAAATGGATTAGCGTTCAAAACGAATACCGTCAATTTCCATTTTAATAAATATGATCTTGGATGAGATCGATCTCATCCAAGATTTTTTAATATTTGAGGATCTCATCTACCTAGAACCTTTAAATAGTCTTAAGTTCAAAATGTTGTATGAACTCAATTAAATAAACCATCAATTTTCTAACTGAGAAACGATCTAAAACCTACAATTATACCTAATCCGTTCTCAAAATCGAAAAAACAAGCGCATCATTCGATTTGTTATTTTGATAGAGATAACCACGTAAGGTTCCTTCTTCTTTAAATCCATTCTTTTTTAATAATTGGGAGGACGCTGTATTTTCGGGAAACGTTACAGCACCGATTCTAAACAAATCTAGCTCTTCAAAGGAGTAAGTGAGTACAGCTTTCATCGCTTCCGTTGTCATGCCATTTCTCCAATATGTAGGATGAATCTCGTAACCGATTTCTGCCTTTTTCCCAGCCAGATTAAGATTATTTAAACCAATTGTTCCAATAAACACACCATTCTCTTTTAAGACTATTCCCCATCGAATGCCTTTCTTACTTTTAAACGTATTGTGAAAAGAATCAATGATTTTCGCTGCTTGGTCCTTACTAGTTAAGCTGTTCATTCCGTAGTATTTGGTCACCACATCTCTGGACATTATGTCAAAATAATTTTGAGTATCTTCTAGACGAATTTCAATTAACTGAAGTCGTTCTGTTTCGATTGTTGGAAAAATGATATTCTCCTCCTTTTTGTCTCTTTTATGTATTCCACATCATCAAATATTATCCTTTTTTCACCATAGAATTGCTGCCAGATCACTTCACTTTATGACTTAATACAACATTTTTTAACACTCTGGTTTTCCCCGTTTGTACACACTTATTATGCTATAAATAGAATCGTCCTCATAAAATTGATGCCACTGAAAACTTATGTTTTACAATTTTGTACGTGTGATATGCCTTTTTCTTTGTATTACTTATCCTAATGTTATCATTTTTCTTTAGGTCCATCCAAAATGTTTATGTATAGGTGAAAATGAGCACTCTAGGCTTGTTTACTCGCCTTACAGCCTGGATTACTCGCGTTACAAGTTCATTTACTCGCCAATAGCCAAAATCCCTTCCTATTTTTAGAAAATCGGACGATTTGACGAGTTCCCATATTCCTAAATCTTCTCAAACCGAACTCTGTTACCTCTTTTCAGCTTAAACCTGTTCCATTTCGTGAAAAATGTTTATTTATAGATGAAAAATTCCTTTCAAGCCGGATTTCTGACATCGGTTTTATTGAAAATGAGCGCTCTGGCTTGGTTTTCTCGCCTTACAGCCTGGAGTACTCGCCTTACAAGCTCATTTACTCGCCAATAGCCAAAATCCCTTCCTGTTTTTTAGAAAATCGACTACATCGTTTGCAAGAATCCATAAAGAAAGTCACTCTATTTCGATCAATCGAGATGGAGTGACTTTGATAAACGAAGTGTACTTTTTCAGTAGCCACTTTTAATGGAGGACGCTCTTTTTTTCACCCCTTCCCCATTTGGGAATAGGATGTCACAACGTATTAAAAAGGAGATGTGATAACCTATGCCTACATTTGATCCTAAAAAACTAACTGTCACATTCATCCCTCCCGCTACTTCTTCTCAGCCCCTCGAAGGCAGAAAATACACCCTTACACATTCTGATGCAACTGGACAATTATTCTTAAAAATTGGAAATCGTTTTGATTTACTTTCTGTTAATCTGAAGCTTCGGGATGAAGTAATAGCAAAATGGGTGAATAATAATAGCAATTATGTATTACAAGGGTACGTGTATGTAAGCGGAGGAGAATTCAATGAAGAACAATCCCGTGTACGCTTTAATATTTTCCGTAAAGAATTGAATACTGCAATAACGGCTATCGTCTATGGAGATCGTAAACTTTATAAACAATATCCTAAACTTCTGAATGCACCTATCTACGTTCATTTCGTCTCTGTTCACCCTGCTTATGATCAAGTGGTTCAAGTCGGGACCCCTCGCCAATACTTGATTCCTTAAATTTCTTCTTTTTAAAAATAGGCTCAGTTCACTTTTACTGTTGATTTTTTATTAAAAAGAGGGAATCTACTCCCTTCCTGCAGACGAACTGACAAGGCTCCTCGCTCGTGCCTCGTTATGGGATCTTGCCAACCTGTTTTCCCATTAGTGAGAGATCTCCTTACGATCAACAACATCGTTTAGTTTAACAAAGCCTAAAAATAAAAACCGTGCAGAATAAAATCTACACGGTTTTTTCGCTTGTGACTAGGTGTCTGTTAAGCAATTCGTTCTTTTGTTGTTTCACTTGAAGCACGAAGACCTTTTGTCGCAAAACTGACTACGAAAGTTACAACCAAGTTAACAATTAAAGCAATAATTCCGACATTCAAGTCTTTGACGGCTTGTGGCAAGGACGGAAACAATGTACCGACGCTTGTTGAAGTAATCGTAATATATGCAACGGTCAATACCCCTGCTAAAATCCCGACAAATGCTCCTTGTTTAGTAATGACATTATTTTTTGAAAGACTGAAAACAAGTGCTGGAAACAATTGAGTTACAAGACTATACCCCATCAATAGAAGCGTTACGAGTGTGTTTCCACCTTGAAATGTGAAGAATAATGCAACTAATGCAACAACTGGTACAAGACTTTTTGCTAGTTTCGTAACCTGTTGTTCGCTCGCCTTAGGTACAAAAACTTTGTACACGTTTTTGGCCAACAGTGTTGAAGCGGCCATCATAATCATCGATCCTGGTACAATGGCCGTTAATAATCCTGCTGCACCAATTAGCCCAACGACCCATGGATCAAATGTTTGCATCGAAATTTTTAGTAACGCCAAGTCACCTTCTGCTCCTTGTAAACCTTTTACTTGCAAGATAGCTGCGAATCCAGCAAAGAAAACAAATAACAATACAAGTTGATAGATTGGCATGATGATCGCATTCTTACGGAAAACTTTTGCATTTTGAGCAGAATAGATTGAGCCAAATGTATGTGGCCACATATAAAACCCTAGTGCTGTTAATAAAACAGTTGAAATAAACCATGATACGCTTAATCCACTACTCGGCAGTGCTAAGAAGTTTGGTTTTGCTGCATTTACTGCTTCAAACATGTCTTGGAAGCCGCCATAATAGTGAATCGGAAGGTAAATACCAAGAAACAAAACGACTCCTAAAATCATAATGTCTTTAATAACTGCTGTCCAAGCAGAACCATGAATTCCTGAAATCATGACATAAACGGTAACTGAAATGACACCAATCCAAACGGCTATCGTCGGAGAAATTGAGCCGTATGATGCTTCAGAAACGATGATTCCTAAACCTTTTAATTGAAGAACTAAATATGGAATAAGGGCGACAACCCCTACAACTGAAACGAGTATCCCTAAGTAAGGGCTTTTGTACTTACTTACAAAAAAGTCCGGTTGAGACATTAATTTGTGATCTTTCGCATACTTCCAAATACCTGGAAGCAACCAGTAGGACATGATATAAGCGAGACACCCGTATGCAAGAATATAAAAGGTTGGGCCGCCTTTTCCATATGCCCAGCCACTTCCTCCAAGGAACGTAAACGTTGTATAAATTTCCCCAGCCATTAGAAGAAAGACAAAGATCGATCCGAAACCTCTTCCACCAACTGACCACTGTTCAAGGTCCATATCCTTGCCTTTTCGCGCTTTAATCCCCAGGAAGATTGAAAATAATAAAAATCCAAATATAATGACTAAGGCTGCATTCATTAGATTTCCTCCTCCTTATTTGCAGGGTCCATTTTATAAACGATTGCCATAATACCAGAGGTCAAGACGACCCACAAAACGATGTAAAACAAGATAAAAGGCATTCCTAACACATAAGGAGTAACTTGGTTAAAGATAATAATACCGCCTAACAATCCGATAAACGGTATAATGGCTAATACGTGTCGCATGTTCATCATTTGGCCTCCTAATGGTTCGTTTATTTAAGCTAAGAATTTAAATGTGGCATGTAAAAATGTTTTCACTCCTGTATCAAAAGCATCTTCATCTACTGTAAAACGAGCATGGTGATGAGGATACGTAATACCTTTCTCTTTGTTTCCAGCTCCTACATAGAAGTAAGCTCCGGGTGCTTTTTGAAGATAAGCGGAGAAATCTTCTCCCCCCATATTTGGCTTCATCATATCAAGCGTTTCTTCACCAAATACTTCTCTTACCGTTTCCTCAATGACCTTTGTTACTTCAACGTCATTAATCACTGGACGATAACCAAACTCATATTTCAAATCGTACGTAGCACCGTGTGCCTCGGTCACGCCTTTAATGATACGTTCCATTGTTGCTGGCATCGATTCTCGCAATTTAGCATCAAAGCTCCTTACTGTTCCGCATAGTTGCACCGATCCTGGAATGACATTATGAGTCGTACCACCTAGAAATTGCGTAACAGATACAACAAGATTATCTAAAGGATCTGTATTCCTTGAAACGATATGCTGTAAGTTTGTTACGACTTGAGCCGCTACAGCAATTGAATCAATGGTTTGATGTGGAAGAGCTGCATGTCCACCTCTTCCTGTAATTGTGACCCAAAACGTATCAGGAGCAGCCATCATCGGGCCATAGACAACTCCCACTTTTCCAATCTCGATCGGTGCCCATAAATGTGTTCCGATCACAAGATCTACCCCATCCATTACTCCTGCTTGTACCATTTCTTCAGCACCTCCAGGAAAGAGTTCTTCTGCGTGTTGAAAGAAGAATCGTACTTCTCCTTTGATCTGTTCTTTCAGCCCTGAAAGAATTTTAGCTGTTCCAAGTAACATAGCTGTATGGCCATCATGACCACAAGCGTGCATGACTCCAGGGGTTTTTGATGCGAAATCAAAATCATTCTCTTCTTCAATGGGCAAGGCATCCATGTCCGCTCGAATCGCCAGCGTTTTTCCTGGTTCAGTACCGACTAAACGAGCCATGACACTCGTTTTTGTTGGTCTTGAAAGTTCCAAATGTCCGAATGATTCCAGAGTTTCATACACAAATTGAGCTGTTTTTTCTTCGTGGAATGATAATTCTGGATTTTCATGTAAATATCTTCTCCATTGAATCACTTGATCTTTCATTTCATCTGCTAATTGGTTAAGGTTTAATGTAGTACTTGTACTCATTTATTCCAGCTCCTTATGAGAAATTAATTGTGTGTGCTTAACTTATTTTTTGACAGCAAGATTTAGAAGGGTGTGATACAAAACATTTGCTCCATCAGCACAATCTTGTTTTGAACTCCATTCTTCTGGATCATGACTTACTCCATTTTTTGAACGAGTAAATAACATCCCCATTGGCCATAAGTCAGTAAATTGCATACAATCATGACCCGCACCGCTTGGCATTGTTAAGCTATCCATTTGGAGTGTTTCAAACGCTTTTTTCGCCGCATCTTGCACGGTTTCCGAGCACGGTGCTGGAGGAATTCTTTGAAGCTCTTCAATCGTTAATTTAATCTTTTGATTTTCACATATTTTTGATGCTTCATTCTTAATGCATTGCTCTACTTGGTCTCGAACATTTTCATTAATATCGCGAAGATCTAGTGAAAACTCCACACGCCCTGGAATGATATTGATTCCTCCCGGCGAAAGTTTGATCTGCCCCACCGTTCCGACCGTAGTATTTGTTTTTGCTGATTCTTCTTCAATAGCAAGGATGATTCTTGACGCAGCTGTCAATGAATCCCGCCGCATATCCATGGGCGTCGTTCCTGCATGTCCCGCTTCACCTTCTAAAACAAACCTCAGCCATAACGGGCCCGCTAAACCTGAAACAATCCCTGTAGATAAATTTATTTTCTCAAGTCTTTTTCCTTGTTCGATGTGAATTTCTATATATGCTTTAACGTCTTCGGGATTTCTAGTTGCTTTAGCGATTTCCTTTGGTTCCAATCCTTGAGAAATCATCGCCTGAGCAATGGAAATCCCCTCTTTGTCTACGTTTAACAAGTCCTCTTGTTTTAATGTTCCAGCAGTCGCTCGACTCCCAATCATTCCAAAGCTAAATCGTGCGCCTTCCTCGTCTGTGAAAGCAATGACTTCGATCGGATGCTGTGTCATAATATTGTTTTCATTCATCGATTGAAGGGCTTCCACTGCTGCGAGCACTCCTAGTGGTCCATCGAAGTTCCCCCCGTTATAGACGGAATCGACATGAGAGCCTGTGAGCACGACCGGTGTATTCGGATGGACTCCTTCTTTCCTGCCAATTAAGTTGCCTACTTCGTCTTCCCTTACTGATAATCCTGCTTCTTTCATAAAAGAAGTAACGAGTATTTTCGCTTGTCTTTCTTCTTCTGAAAAAGAAAGACGAGTAATACCGCCTGATTCTAATTTTCCTATTGCACTTAACCTTTGCAGTCGCTCCCACAATCGTTCTTGATTAATCATGTGGCCTCTCTTTCTACCAGAGTTGCTTATTAGACCTGAGATAACGCTGGATTTGTTTATTTACTTGAATCAATTTCATCATTCCGATTTCGGATCATTTACACAACCGTTTCCAAGAATTTTTTGCATGAGGTTCGTTTTTCAAGCGCTGATTTCTAATTATTATATTGATTTACTTAATATTCTAATAATTATAAATGTTTTAATAAATATGAATATGTTTTTCTTCACAAAATTTGATTAAAACAATTTGTGTAAAAGCACAAACAGTATTCATTATTTTCCATAAAATTCAAATATATTTATAAATCTATCTAATTTCCTCCTCGATTTGTTACAATAAACAAAATTATTAATTTTATGGTTTTAAATTTTAGTAGATGAGAGGTGCCAGATGAAAGATACTTTGAGTCACCGTCAACTTCAGTCACTCATTCAAGTTTCCAATGTTTTGAACTCATCATTAGACATCGACACAATCATAGACTCGATTATGATCCAAACTGTTTCAGTGATCGAAGCCGCTCATGGAGGAGTTCTCTTTTTATATGATCCTGCGCAAAATGGATTAATTGCGAAATCTGACAGCAAATTCAAGTCAGAGGTCGTTCAAAATGTTAAATTAATGCCCGGGGAATCGATGACAGGAATGGCTTTTTCTTCAGGACAGTGCTTAATTTTTCGCAATCGAGAAGAAGTAGAAAAAGCCACTTCAACTTTAACAAAGAAAAATCTAAAACTAATGATGGATTCGATTCCTACACTACCATATTCCTCAATCTGTACTCCCATCTTTCTAAGAGAGGAATGTATTGGCGTCATCACACTGGATTCCTTTGATGCTTCACTAGAATTTATCCCAGAAGATATTAATCTTTTAAAGGCAATTGCCCATCAAGCTGCTGTTGCCTTGGAAAAAGCGAATCTTTACCGGGAAAAAGAAAAAACTGTTAAACAACTCGAAAAGCTCAATGATACGATTTCGTTGCAAAATAAAATGCTCTCTCGTTCTGTCGACATTCATAACAGTCTCGCTGATCTCGTTTTGCATGGAGAAGGGCTTGATGAAATTATTTCTTATCTTTATCAAAAAATTGGCTATCCGATTCTGTTATTCGATGATTTAGGAGAACTCATCTCTTCAAGCTACAAAACTCCTGTAGCAATGGATTCCCTTCTGCTAATTAAACAAAAAGCGTTAGAGTTAATTGAATTACCTGATCTGACTCATTCTTTTATTGATATCGAATTAAGTGAAAAAATGCTTAGTATCACTCTTCTCCCTATAGGTACGAGACCGAGATTGTTTGGTTCTTTAATTATTGTTGCTGGTGAAATGATTAGCGAAGTGGATGTTGCCGCATTAGAACATGCATGCACAGTCATCTCTCTTGAAATGGTAAAAGAACAAGCGGTTATAGAAACGCAGGAACGAATGAATGGGGAATTAATTGATGTATTATTTTCCGGGAAAATCGATGAGAGTATTTTACAAAAAGCGAAATTAATGAACTTTGATCCGATGAGTCACTATATCGCTGTCATTATTAATTTGGATGAAAATGAGACACGCATTAATCGTAATAGTATCCTTCGTCATTTAGTGCATATGGCCAACCATGTCTTTCTAAAAAGTTATTTACATGGAATCGCTGTCCGAAATCACGATCAAATTGTCGTTCTTCTCACTTTCCAACAAAAGGTTTCTACCACTTATGCTTCTCTTCAAGTCAAAGAGCTTGTCGCTCATTTTCATCAAGAAATACAGATGAAAAATTGGGGCATAACTGTTTCGATCGGAATCGGCCGAATCCATTCTACCTTATTGAAAGTGACAAAGTCTCTACAAGAAGCAACAAAATGCCTTCAATATATTCATAGTTATGGCCAAAAAAATTCGGTTATCAGTTATAAAGATTTAGGCGTACAACGACTTCTTCTGCAAAATTCAGAAGAAGAATTGAATGATTTCATTAACGAAGTACTCGGACCACTTATCGATTATGACAAGTCCCGAAAAGGTGAGCTTCTCCCTTCACTTATTACCTATCTTGAATTCAATCAGAATGCTAAAGAAGCTGCAGAAGCTATTCATGTGCACACGAACACGATGCTCTATCGATTGAAAAGAATGGAAGAGATTCTCTCCATCGATTTAACAGACTCCCAGCAATTTCTTAATGTTCACCTCGCCGTGAGTTTGTATCCATTTTTAAAAGAAGTTAGGGTCTAATAGGGATCTATTCCAGGCAGGCGCTATCCGCGGGCACGGATTCAAACTCCTCGTCACTTTGTTGTGGCCACCTATAAAATTTTTTTTCTTAGACCGTCAATGCTTGTATAAGCCGTTGATTTCCGTTCCAGGCAGACGCGTTCCGCGGGCACGGCTTCAATTTACTCCGACAAACAGGAAGTTTTAGCGCAGTCGTTGCAACAGGATGTTGCGCTCTTAGACTGTGATCCTTTCTTTGCGGGGCTTTCAGCTCGCGCTTTTCCCGCAGGAGTCGCTGCCTTCCTCTCCAGATTAGTCTAAATGTCCGTATAAAAATGTACACTTTTGCTTGTTATATCTCTTTCTATACAAGTGAATGAATAATTACAACTTGTCATGGAGCCTCTAAGGACATGACGATCCAGCCAAAAAACCACTATTAATAAGGAAAGCCTACTCGTCCCGAGCTGCTGCGTCTCTCACAAATGCCACTAAAACTGGGTTGAATTACAAAAAAGGCTTACTTTTTTTGGGAACAAAAATGTCTTCCAGTGTAAAACACATCGTTTAGAAACGAATCTTAAGGCACTTTTTTCTTTTACTGATTTTCAATCGATAAAAGCCTGAACGGTCACTTTGCTCTTTTCTTATTAGAGACTTATCAAAAAGTCTTCTACTTAATTTTTGACCAGTTGATTGTGTTCTCTAAAATAATAGCTGTAAGAATACCCATTAACATTCCGCTACTGATCAATGGTCGAATCAGCATAGGTACGGATTGAAACGTTTCGGACGGTAGATTCATAATAGCGATACCAAATAGAACAGGAGCCGCAATTCGATAGATTGTTTTTGAACTAAATTGAATCCCATTTAAATTTGTTAGCGCACCACCAAACAATTGTAAATATGCTACAAATAACACAGCGTCCCCTACACTGACAGGTAAAGTAGAAAAAAGATGACCAAGCGGTGGGACGAGACCAAGCAGGATGAACAAGCCTCCTCCAATTACAATTGGCATTCTTTCAAAAATTCTTGTCGATTGCAAAAAACCAAGTGATGAAATATACGGTGCATATGGAACAAGGCCAAATAATCCAGCAACTATTGAATTCATTCCCGTCAGAATGAAAGACTGGCGATATTGACGATCAGTGGTTTTTTTGTGTACGAGTGGTTCTATCCCTTTTATCGAGGCCATCGTATTGGTTGTATTGACTAACCCCGCCATAACAGCCATGATCATCAATCCTGTACTTAATGTAGGTTTCCCCCAGGGGAAAATACTAAATAGGTGTGCAGATGTAGCAATGGCCGTCTCCTCTTTCGGAAAGAAAATAGCATAAATGATCCATCCTGTTACAATTCCAATTAAGATCGAAAAGTTCTGCAGGATTTTCGGACCTTTTATATTCATGAAAGCGACAAGTATGATGATTAAGATTGATAAACCTGCAAGTGGGAGATCAATGCTTTTTCCAGTCGACAAACCGAGCATTCCTTTCGTAAAAATAATCAGAAGCTGGCTAGCCAACAGAAAAAGGACCGCACTCATCACTATAGGAGTAAATAGTTTGTTCAGAACAGTTCCCATACCTAGTGCTCCAAGGATTGCTACAAGGATTCCAGACACAATGATGCCAAGTGCTAATCCTCCTCCTACTTCAGTCAAACTCATTCCAGCAGCAGAAGCCGAAGCACACAAACTTAAAATGGCTCCCCACCACAACCCTGACTGACCTTCCATGATCGGATATTTATGACCAACCACACTTTGTAGAACGCAAGCCATACCTGTAAAAATAAAAGAACGTTGCAATGCCCCCGCAATTTCTTCCGGAGGCAAATGAAAGGCATGTCCGATTGTCAGTGGAATTACAACCGTATTCGCAAACATAAAAAACAACCATTGAAGTCCCGCTAGCCATGTTGTTGAGTATAAAACGGAATTAATTTTCATTTACATCTGGATGATTTTTAATTTTTAATGTTTTAAACCCTAAATTGAGTTTGTAGTTTAGATTCCAATTGCTACTGAACACTTCAATTTCATTTTCCTGCACAGCAAATCTCATGACTGAATCACCATCGTGATCTAACACAATATAAGAATTATGATTCGTGTAAATTTTATAACTAGGATGAGTGATAATCGTCCAACCATTCATTAATACATGACTTTTCGTTTCCATCTGAACCCGCCTTTTCAACAAAATAATCTGGCAATATTCTGTCTCTTATATTATCACAACTGTATATATAAGGAATCTCATTTTATTTAACTTCTTTTTCTAAGCGAAATAAAAGAGAAAAGCGAATTCACTTTTCTCTTAAAGATCGTTATTATCGATTATCAATTGTTTCTGGATACATATCATGGTTCATCAATCGGTGATCCGCAATGGCTTCATATTTCGTCCCAGGCTTGCCGTAATTGACGTAAGGATCAATGGAAATTCCACCACGTGGTGTGAATTTACCCCATACTTCAATGTAGCGCGGGTCCATCAATTCGATGAGATCATCCATGATGATGTTCATGCAGTCTTCGTGGAAGTCACCGTGGTTTCGGAAACTAAACAAGTATAATTTCAGAGACTTACTTTCAACCATTTTTTCACCAGGTATGTAGCTAATGTAAATCGTCGCAAAATCAGGTTGATTTGTTTTTGGACATAAGCTCGTGAATTCAGGACAATTAAATTTTACGAAATAATCACGATTTGGATGTTTGTTATCAAAAGATTCTAAAAGCTTTGGATCATAGTTAAACGTGTAGCCTGTTCCTTGGTTGCCTAATAGAGATAATCCTTCTAATTCTTCATCATTTCTTTGTACCATTTCATTCTTCCCCCTCTATCAATCAAGACCCTTATTCGAATATAGATAATTGATCTTTCATTTCACATAATGAATCCTTTTGACAGTCTTCATCTACCCTAATAATCTTTCACAAAAAAAAGACCACAAACGATGTTTGATTTACTTCATTAGATAGACCGTTCATAATCATCTATTATAGTAGCTAAGTACATAATTCATGTCAATTATTCCTAGTGTATTAAGTACGTATGTTCGTTTATTTTACAAGTATGTTATTATAGATATATCGATAAATTTTTGTTTTTTTAAGGATGTGTAGCGGATGAAGTCACTATGTTGAGGATCTAACGAGATACGCTCTAGACGGAAACTGGATTAAGATGGAGGAATGGATGAGTGAAGTTCAAGAAGCTGGATTTCATACGACAGAAATCTATGAACGATTCATCTCTACTTCTTTATATAAAATCGGTGAAATGTGGGGGAAAACCTAATAACAGTCGCTGATGAACATTTAGCGTCAGCTTATACCGTTACTGAATGGTAGTGGAAGGCAGCGACTCCTGCGGGTACCGCGAGCTGAAAGGCCCACAGAGAAAGAAGCACAGTCTAAGAGTGCAACATCCTGTTGCAACGACTGTGCTAAAACTTCCTGTTTGTCGGAGGAGATTGAAGCCGTGCCCGCGGAACGCGTCTGTCTGAAACGGAAAGCAATGGCTTATTAGAGAAATAAATCAGCATAATCATTTAACAAGTCCATTTTTTTAAAAAAAGTGTAACCAATAGGAGTTTTCTTTCGACTAATCATACATAGCGAATTTAAAATGAAGGAGAAGCTCTTTCCTTCGTGAATGAGTAAATTATTTGTTTAAAAAATGTCGTTTTGAGTTTTCATTTTTGAATTTTATTCTATTTTAAGAGAAAATAAACGTGGTAGCAAGAATACGAAACTAGGAGGATATCGTCATGGCCCTTTTAAATGAAATACTAGAGTATAATCGGGAATTTGTTGATAAGAAAAATTATGAGGAATATGTATCATCGAAATTTCCTGATAAACGTTGTGTTGTTTTTACGTGCATGGATACACGATTAATCGAACTTCTACCAAAAGCGCTGAAAATTCGAAATGGTGATGTAAAGATGGTAAAGAATGCTGGAGCAGTGCTTTCTCATCCTTTTGGAAGCGTTATGAAAAGCCTTTTGATCGCTGTATATGAACTACAAGCAGATGAAATTTTTGTCATCGGTCATCATGACTGTGGGATGACAGGAATCGATAGTGACTCCACATTAGATAAAATGATCGAGCGCGGCGTCTCACAGAAAACGCTTGATGATTTAAAAGGCGCTGGCATAGACATTCCTAACTGGATGAAAGGATTCTCTAATGTACAAGAAAGTGTCTTAAACAGCGTTCGGACAATAAGACAGCATCCGCTCATGCCGAAGGATATTCCCACCCATGGATTAGTCATTGATCCTACTACAGGAAAACTAGACCTAATTGATAGTGGGTATTAAGTAAATCAAGAATAAGCACAAAAACAGGATCTCCTTCTTTTGAGGAGGTCCTGTTTTTATTTTACTAACGTGTGTTTAAAAGCATAAATAACAGCCTGAGTTCGATCTTGTACCTCTAGTTTACCTAATATATTACTCACATGAGTTTTTACCGTTTTTAGCGCAATAAAAAGGTCATCTGCTATTTCTTGGTTCGTTTTTCCCTCGGTCATGAGCAACAGCACTTCTTTTTCTCGATTCGTAAGTTCATCATGCAGCGGTGATTTGTATCCTTGCCTCATTCTTGTCATCATTTTCCCTGTTACTTCAGGCTCTAAAACAGATTGGCCATGAAAAGTTTGACGAACGGCCTCTGCTATTTCACTTGCTCTAGACGTTTTAAGCATATAACTGATTGCTCCTGCTTCTAGAGCTGGATAGACTTTCTCGTCATCTAAGAAACTCGTAACAATGATAATTTTTGCTTCCGGCCACTTTGAAATAATCCCTTTTGTCGCTTCTATTCCATCCATTTCTTCCATAACCAAGTCCATAAGAATAATATCTGGACGGAGCTCTAATGCTTTCTCAATACCTTCACGGCCATTACTCGCCTCTCCAACGACTTCAATATCAGATTGAGTCATTAGATAGGCCGATACACCGATTCTAACCATTTCATGATCATCAACAAATAATACTTTTATCATCGTCATTGCTCCTTTTCCTTCGTTCTTTCAATTGGGACACGTACTTCTAATTTTGTTCCCTCATTAGCTAAACTAACTATTTTTAATGATCCACCCATCTCAATGGCTCGTTCCTTCATATTTTGAAGACCATAGGATCCTGTTTTTTCTTTTTCAATATCAAATCCAATCCCGTCATCGAAGACACTCAGAATGAGTAAACCATCTCGATTCAGAAATGAAACTTCTAGGGAGGATGCTTTTGCATGTCGTAATGTATTGGAAATGGATTCTTGTAAGATACGAAACAGATGGTCTTCCATGCCTTTATACATCGGGATGGATTCGATCGTCCAACGAATATCCATTGGGACTTTTTGAGATAATTCTCTTAATAGTTCATGAATTCCTTCTTCTAACGTTTTTCCTTTTAAAGCAACTGGACGGAGATGTAGCAGAAGTGCTCTCATTTCTAATTGAGATTGTTGAATCATGCCTTCTACTAACTTTAATTGTTTACCATAAGGATTATTTACAGGTGCACTCTCACTTATTGCAGACATCATCATAGAAGCAGCAAAAAGCTGTTGACTAACTGAGTCGTGTAATTCTCTGGCCAAACGATTTCTTTCTTGTGAAACTAAACTTTGAATTCTCTTTTCTTGTTCCTCCGCCTTTTCATTCATAAGCTTTTGTGAAGCCTTTCTTTGTTCTCTCCAACGCTCGCTTATTCGCACCATTTCATTTTGAATCATCAAAATGTCGGTTTGTTTAGAAGGTTGAACGGGATTTAGCTTTCGTCCAATTTCAATTTCTTTTAATCCCTGATAAATCGATTTCAATTCACTTCTCGTGCCAAGTCCAAAAAGGAATCCACTAACCCCGCCTGCTACAAGACTCACGCCTAAGATCGTTACAATATAGGGCAATCCCATGATTTTATTTTCCCATAACAAAGAAAGATGCTCGAACGGAAAAACAAAAAAGGTCATACTTAACGTGACAATCATAATAAAAAAGGTAAGAAATAGAGTAAAAAGCACTTGTCGATTCACTGTGCTCATCCCCGTCTCACCTCCAAATCACCAATAAATAGAGCAGTTACAATTTTTATCTTTCGGTTAACCTCGAGATAATTTCCAGATCGATAGATGGTCGTTTGATTAAACATACTTTCACTTTTATGACTAAATATATTTGTAGTACCTACGAGGGATGAATGAATGATAGATAGCTCTAAATCATATGGAACAACGACCTGAACATTTCCGATAAAGTTACGAATAAAAATGACTGACTCGCCTTTTGGAAGTACTGTATTCGTCAAATCAACAACTGTGTCTCCTACTCCACATTGGATATTAATGTCATCCCATTCGTAAATATGATCTTTTGTTTCTTGATTTCCAACCCATTTATTTTGAAATAAGGGTTTTTTCACGATAAACTCTTCAGCTAATTTCTCTACGGGTTCTTTCAAACTAGGTAGAATGATAGTAGGATCATGCTTACTTTGACGAAATTTGGCAATGAAATAAAATACAAGAACCAAAAGGAAAAATTTAAAAGCCCATGTAGATAATATAGAAGAGATGAACGCGATCATACCAAACCAAAAAATGGCTTTTCCTCGAATTTTGTTCATTTTCTTTCTTCCAATATAGATACAACCAAGAGAGAGTAAGAGAAAGAACATGGGGGCGCTGTGATGAAAGGAGAGCTCAATCAAAATCATAAGTAAACCGATCCAGATGAGCCAGCTGATTTTTTCCGTGTCTGTGTTATTTCTCATGTTAAAATCCTCCTTTCATTCTCTTAAAAACACTAAAGAGCGTAGTCTTCTACGCTCTTCTTAGCATACCATGTCCTGAGATTTAATTAACCTGAAATTCCTTGTTTTCCATCTCTTTTTCCAATTGTTCAATTCGTGAATCAAAGGTTGATCGCTTATATACTCCTTCAACTTGGTTACCAATTTGTTCTAAGTATTGTTCCATCTCTGTAAACCTAGAAAAGGAATCGTGTCCATTTTCACTTTTCAAGACCTCATCGATGTGTTGGTTTGCACGAGCGATGTTTTCTTTCCCCATCATTTCCATTCGCTTCACATACATATCCTTCAGCTTATGATTCATGTACTGATATTTTTTTTCAAGTTCGCTGAGTTGTTCAATTGCCTCCCCTTTCATTCTTTTTAACTGGGATGCTCTCTCTTCATACTGTGATGCTTCAGTTACAGCAAATTCATGCATAGATTCTTCTCCCGCTTTGGCTGCAATTTCCGCTTGTTTTCTTCTCTTTTCAAACATCATCATGGTTTCGTTGTATTCTTTTGTAAATTCATTATGAAGTAAATATTGTCTTGCAATTAATTTCTTAACCTTTTCTACCTCGATTTCACACTGTCGTAAATACTGATTTAATACAGCAATCGGATTTTTCTTTTCTTTATTGTCGACTATTTCGTGAAGATCTGCCTCCACTACTTGTTTAAATCGATTGAATAGGTTCATCAAATTATCTCTCCTCGTCATTTAATTCCGCTTCATTTCTGCCCATTGCTTTTCAAAATTAGTGAAAGGATCGCTTGAATGACTTTTCTCTTCGTTCCATTTTTTGTAGATCTTATAAAGAACAATTAAAGCTACAATGCCTAAAAGAGCTGGCAAATGGGAAATTGAAGCAAGTAATCCAATGACACCTATGATTCCCCACACGATTTTCTTACCTGTACGATCTGTCTTTATAAATTGTTTATATGCGAAGTAAAGGACGAACAAGCTAATTCCTAGACCTATGATTGGACCTACTTGTGTAAGAAGGACAACCGCTGCTACTACACCTGCTACTACGAGACCTGCTTTTTTCATTTACTATCGTCTCCTTTCATGTCTTTATTTTATCTTGATTCCTTTATTCAGATAACGAGCGGAGGAATGAAAAATAAATAAGACCTGAGGCTTACTTGTACGAAACAAAAAAGGAGAGACTTCGTTCCAACATTGAACGAATCTCTCCTTTTCCTTCCATTTCTTATTAAAAATTGTTTTTGATTTCACAAAAGATGTCTGTGAGTCCTTGTATCTGAATATCATTTAGTCGTATTTACGCTGCCATTCTATAACAATATACGTGCAGACTCTCTGTTTTTCACTTCTATTTGATCACGAAATTTTGTTAGCGAGTCCTCCACAATAATGGATTAATATTTAATGTTTGTTCTTTCCAAAGCCATCTCAATCACCGAAATTTCCGGCTAGATTGAGTTTTCATATGATGTAACAGTGAGGTACTAAATTACTACTCATTCTAAATTCAGCAGGTGATTATCATGAAAGACGGCGGCTCATGCGGAAATAGCATGAGGCCACTGAAAAAGTCCAACTATTTTAGGTTGAAAAGCTGCAAAAGAAAAACGAGCTCTCAGATTTGCTTCTAAGACACGTATTATAGACTGAACGACATTTTTGTCTTCATCTTTAAAGCAAAGTTGGATAAGAGCGTTCTTTTTACACCGTTACAGAGTGGTCGTGAAAGGCAGCGACTCCTGCGGGAACAGCACGAGCTGAAAAACCCGCAGGAACGCAGTGACGAGGAGATTGAAGCCGTGCCCGCGGAACGCGTCTGCCTGAAACGGAAATCCACGGCTTATACTCGCATCGACGTTCCAAGAGTACTTTTTCAGTGCCCTCAATATCAGTAGCCTTGAGACCCCGCCGGGAGCACGCTTTTCTCGACCAAGAAGGCGCAAGCATGCCCTCGGAAAGCGTCCGTCTGCACCAGGAATCACCTATAACCTTTATTCCACAAAGAACATTCGTTTAATCCTTTTTGTTTCCATAACTGCATATAAAGCAATATCGTTATGTAGCGAAATCGTTCTCTTTGCATAAAATTTTTAAGATAATTCACGGAAAAATGCTAAGCTCTGACGCACAATTTCTTCCTTATCATGATCCATTGTGGCTACATGATAACTATTTTGTAGATCAACTTTCTTTTTCTTCTCTGAAGATATATGAGTCATGATTAATTCTGCATTTAGAGGAGGTACGACGTGGTCCTCTGTTGAAGAAAAGACAAGTGTCGGCATATGAACACTTCTTAAATCTTCTTTAACTAACTTCATTAGCTTAAGAAGTTCTAAAACGGAACGGACAGGCGTCTTGTCATACGACAATTCTTCAATTCCTTCGGCTTTAATGTCAGAGCCTATTGAATCAATATATTGAGGCTGGTCTCCAACAATTAATGACTCCATTGCAGGTATATCAATGGCAGCATTGATCGGAATGATTCCAGCAATAAAATCGTACTTCTCAGCTAAGTATAATGTAAGCGTTCCTCCCATTGAGAGTCCTGTTACAAATATTCGATCACAGCGCTCGTTTAGCCATCCTAGTCCTTCTTCGACAGAATGAATCCACTCTTGATAAACGGACTCTTCAAGGTCATTATAATGAGTACCATGGCCCTTTAAACGAGGCAAACACACGGTATAACCATCTTTAGCAAATTCGTCACCCAGGAATTTCATGCTTTCCGTTGTCCCAGTGAAACCATGTATAACCAAAATCCCCGTCTTACTTCCTTCATTATAAATTGATTCTGCACCTTTCAGCACTTCATACTTCTCTTCCATCTCAATTCCCCCTTTATATGTCGTCATTTCTATCATTAAATTTTTTACATCTACTCTATTTCATTACCCTCTTCACCTTAATTACAATCAACTGCTTGCTTATCTTATAGATTCTATTCTGTTCGTGGTATGATTATTTTATCCTGAATCAAAACATACGTTGACTCTCATGATGAAGATTCACCTTATTGAACAATACACTTATTTTGAAAGAAAATCGTACAGACACGTTGTCATAGTAGGAGGATTTCAATTGAAGAAACTCGCACTGTATCGAATATGGAAAATCGTTTGGCTAGCGGTAAAAGTGTTTACTCAATTAACTTGGTTTAAAAAGAGACACCCTGCTCCATGGACAAAAGAAATTGAATTAAAGTGGGAGGAACTTGCTGGCCGTCAAGCAAAGGACTATAAAAAAGTCGCATTACAATTAGAAGGACTTATGATTAAGCTTGGCCAATTTTTATCGACTAGAGCCGATATTATGCCCAGGTCCTTTTTAAAAGAATTAGATGATCTAACAGATCGTGTCCCTCCAGTTCCATGGGAAAAGGCAAAAAAAGTTTTAGAAGCAGAATGGAATACTTCTCATGATCGAATTTTAAAATCGATCTCGCAAGAACCCATCGCTTCTGCTTCTATCGGAGATGTATACAAGGCTACGCTTCCAAACGGTGATGAAGTGGCTGTTAAAGTTCAGCGCCCTGGGATTGACGTCATAATTAAAACGGACTTTAGAGCTATACGAATTGTTCTTTGGCTTGCGAAACACTTTACGAGAGTCGGAAAACAAATGGACTTAACTTCCCTTTATCGTGAAATGACAAGAACAATTGGGGATGAATTAAATTTTCGTAAAGAATTACAAAATGGACGAGATTTTATCGAGCGCTACAAAGACTTCGATAAGGTCAAAATTCCTTATTATTATGAAGAATGGTCTACTCAACGAGTGCTCGTTATGGAGTGGATCGAAGGTTCAAAGATTACGGATTTAACTTTTATCGGTCAACATCATTTAAATAGAAAAGAACTTGCGAATCAGCTCGTCAATATCTTTCTAGAACAGCTCTTAAACGAGGGAATGTTTCATGCTGATCCACATGGCGGAAACATTTTACTTAAATCGAATGGAACGATTGTATTAATCGACTTCGGAATGGTTGGCCGAATTAACAAGCAGGATTCAGTTTCCGTACAAAGAATCGTCGAAGGTATTTTGTTTGAACGGTATGACGAAGTGATCGAAGGGCTCGAAGAACTAAGATTTCTCTTACCGAACGCGAATAAGCGCATGCTTGAAGATGTGATTCGTCAACTAGTCGAAGCTCAAAAAACAATGGAATACGCTCAACTCGATAGTATGATGATGGATCAATTGCTCATTGATATTCAAGACATCGTAAGAAATGAACCGGTGCAAATGCCAAGCGAGTTCGCTTTTTTCGGTCGTGCTATTTCCATCTTCACTGGTGTATTGTATACGCTTGATCCCGAAGCAGACCTTATTGAAATGTGTAAGCCTCTTTTATTAAAATGGATTGCAAACCGAGGAGAAGATTCAGATTCTACTTTCGGCTGGAAAACGGTCCAAAGATACGTTCAACCACTATTAAGATTTCCAAATCAAATTCAAAGTTTATTAGATGAGCCAAGAAAATATCGTGAATTCCAAGAAAAAAACACTCAACAAGAGCGCGAATTCCAGCAAATGGTAACAAGAAGAAGAGATATCGGCTGGATGACACTCATTCCATTTACATCTTTTTGCGTTAGTTTATTCCTTGAAATGCAAAGCCTTATGTATGTTTTTGGAGTTGCTGTTCTTGTGTTTAGTTTTGTGTACGGGCAAGCAACAAGACAAATAAAAAAATGGTTACATAGACAAGATCCTTATAGAAGATAAAAATCACGAATGAAAGGATGAGGAAATTTGGGTTTTCGTATGAGAAAAAGCTTTTCAGTTGCACCTGGAATTCGCTTGAACGTTTCGAATCGAGGAGTTGGAGCAAGTTTTGGAGGACGCGGAATGCGCTACAGTGTTCATTCAAGTGGTCGCAGGACAACAACAGTCGGCATACCTGGAAGTGGATTATCCTATGTCACAACCAATGGAAAACGCTATAAATCTTCTCCATACCAAAGACAAATTGCCTTACAAAATAAACAAGAACAAAAGTTACAAGAAATCGAGCAAAATCAAATCGAAGTCGATTTATTTAAAAACCAGATCGAGCTGATTCATTCGATTCATAAAGAAGCGGATGAACCGATTGACTGGAATGAAGTCAGAAATCGTCCATCACCTTTTCAAATCGGGCAAAAAGGATTTCATGAGAAAGAAGCCATTCAAAAAGCAGCTTCTTATCAGCCTGGAATCTTTGCAAAAATTTTAAATAAAGATGAAAAAACAAGAACCGAATTAAATCTAGCGATTGAAGAGGCAAAAAAACTTGATCAGCAAGAATACACAACTTGGGAAGAAATGAACGCACTTGCAAAGCGGATACTCAACGGCCATACCGATGCCTACATAGAAGTCATAAAAGACATGGACCCATTTGAAGATTTATTGGCATTTGGGAGTGAATTTGACGTCTCCACTCACTCTTCTAGAAAACTCGAAGTCTCTTATGACGTGTTAACAGAAGGTGTTGTACCCACACAAATAAAGTCCTTAACGAAAACTGGTAAGCTATCTACGAAAGATATGCCTAAATCAAAGTATTTCGATTACGTTCAAGATTATGTTTGCAGCTGTGCGATTAGGATCGCTCGAGATGCTTTTTCCCTTCTTCCTTTGAATCAAGTTCTTGTTCATGTGAATGAAAAAAGAATGAACCCTTCGAACGGGCACGAAGAATTGGTCACCATTCTTTCCGTTCTGATTGATCGTGATCGTTTACTCACTCTCAATCTTGATCAAATTGATTGTTCTGATTCCATGCAAAATTTCCGTCACGAAATGAAATTTTTAAAAACAAAAGGATTCATGCCTGTACAGCCATTAAGATGGTCCTAATTAGAAATGTGGAAGCGACGCGTTCTGGGTCCTGTGAAAAATCCGAACGGCCAGGTGAGCGCTTTTTGATCACCGTCAGCCGGGCAGATTTTCTCACATGGACACAAGGAGCTGGAACTAGACATCACGAACATTTTGTTGGAAAATACGATTACTTCAGATACATCTGCGACAAACATTTCACAAATTACCTCGAGCAGCTAGCGTTTGGAACTGGACTGCCATTTGCTCTCAGTTAAGGAACACCGTCTAGGTTCGCAACGTCCTGTTGCAACGACTGCGCTAAAACATCCTGTCTGTCGGACTAAGGTTGTTTTCACCCACCGGAGAAATGTCAAAAAGGAAAAGGGAGATTTCATTCGAATTTGAATGAAAATCTCCCCCTTTCCTTATCTATCCTTCCCTATGATTGCGTTGAATGACATCTGCAATAAATTCCACATTTGTCCCTACTACAACTTGAACATCATGTTGATTCATTTTAATGACTCCTTTTGCTCCGGCACTCTTTAAATCAATTTCATTTACGCGATTCATATCTTCGACTTGAATCCGAAGTCGAGTTATGCAATGATCGACGTTTCTCAGATTCTCGTAACCGCCTAGTCCTTCAACAATACTTTCAGCAATTTTCTCATATTTCATGGTTTTCTTGCTAACTTGCAAAGCTTCACCGGTATCATCATCTTCCCGGCCAGGTGTCTTCAAATCTAATTTTTTAATTAAGAAGTAAAAGACGAAGAAATAGACAATTGCATAGATCAATCCTACCGGAATAATAGTAAGCGGATTTTTAGCCAATTTAAACGTTACAAGGTAATCAATCAGCCCTGCTGAGAAACCAAATGCTTGATGAACGTCAAGTAAATAGACAATTGCTAATGATAAGCCCGTTAGTATCGCATGCACTAAAAATAACAATGGGGATAAAAACATGAATAAGAATTCAAGTGGCTCTGTAATTCCCGTAATAAAAGAGGTTAATGCTCCTCCAATTAATACGCCAGCTACTACTTTCCTGTTCTTCTTTTTTGAAGCGAGGATCATGGCAAAGGCTGCAGCTGGTAATCCAAACATCATAATTGGATAGAAACCTGCTTCAAATAAACCTGCCGAAGGATCTCCTGCGAAAAAACGGTTTAAATCTCCCGTTGCTCCATTGTAATCCCCGAAAACAAACCAGATAAAGCTATTTAATACATGATGAAGGCCCAAAGGAATTAATAATCGGTTAAAGAATCCGTATAGACCTGCACCAAGGGCTCCTGCGTCAATAATCCATTCTCCCAGAGAAGTTAATTGGTCTTGTATCGGCGGCCAAATGAAACCGAAAATAAGAGCCAATAGGAGCATAACAAATGCGGTTATAATCGGGATAAAACGTTTCCCACTAAAAAACCCAAGCCATTCAGGTAATTCAATTTTGTGAAAACGGTTATAGAGAAGACCTGCCACCACCCCTGAAATAATACCTCCAAGGATCGCCATGTTAATAGACTCATTAATAGCTGTTGTTGCACCAACTAATACGTAATACCCGACTGCTCCAGCAAGTGCCGCTGCACCGTTGCTGTCTTTCGCAAGACCAATTGCAACGCCTATTGCAAAAATGAGTGGAAGATGATCAAAAACTTGAATACCTGCCATATTCATAAACGGAATATTTAAAACGTCTTTCATCCCCAAAACGAGAAGCAGTGAAACCGCTGGCAATACCGCGATCGGAAGCATAAGTGCTTTACCAATTCTTTGTAAAAAACCGAGCATATGAATGATCCCCTTTCTACCTTCACTAGACCCTTAATCAACTTCAGGATCGATTAAAAATAAGTTCTATAAATAATTACTTTTGCAAAATGGTTTTCATACCTATTTCACAATAAAAAAAGACGAAATCAAGATGATTTCGTCACATGTATTCAGAATTTTTTTCGTTTACTAGATTTAGTTCCAATCTCCAATAACTTATGTGAATTGTATGGAATCGGAGAACGCAATACATCAGGAAGCTTCGAATTTATCCTGTGGTTGTTTGATTACAGAGGATCCCTAATTCGTTTCCTTCATCCCTCTCTTTGTCATAGCTATACGGAGGAATTTCTTATTAGAGTAAATAATAATCGTAAGCAGAAACTTTTTTGAAGCCGACTCTTTCATATAAACCAAGTGCGGTTTCATTTTCTGTATTCACTTCTAAATAGATATCATTCTGATTTGTTTTCTTTAGCAGATTTAAGGCTTTCCAGAGAATATCTTCTCCATACCCTTTCCCTCGAAAAGAGGGATGAACAGCCAATGCAAAAATTCCATTCATACGATCTTCGCGTCCTACACACACTTGACCTACTTTTAGCGTACCAACAAACGCTTCGTAATAGTCATACATTTTGCTTTCAATTCTTTGTTTAATAAAGACTACTCGATCCTCCATAGATTCATTTGATTGAAACGCGTGCAGTTCAAACGAGGCATATCTTTCAGCCTTTTCTAAAGTAGCGAGTTCCATGATCAAGTTCTGATTATTACGGCCTACCGCTTCTAATTCTCCTAAATAAGATCGCTCTAACCTAAATTCAGTGAACATCGATGATAATTGATTAGATTTCACCCATTCTCCACCCGTTTGAGAAGCTCGTTCAACAATAAAGAAAGTTTTCACTCCTTTATCCACTGACCACTTTTTTATCGCTGTACTCATCTGAGTCCAGATCCCTTTTCTTCTTTCCATTGGATCGACCATGCCAAACACTTCAACTTCTGATTGTATATGTTGAAACATAGCAGCATAAGCAATCAATTTCCCTTCTTTTTTTACAAGTAAAAACAAACATTCTTTGGCCATCTGTTTATCCATTTCAAATAAAATAGAATCTTCTTTTTTTACTTTCTTTTGAAGTTCAATCATTTGAAAATAATCACTTTCTGTTAAGTGACCTTTTTCTACCCAATCTGATAATAGGACAGAGTTCATTGGAGCCCTCCTTTTTGTATCCCAAAATTAATATACACTTCTCTTACTCTTTTTTTCACGAACATGCTATGATTTAAGAAAAGAAGGAGGAAGTGCAATGCCTAATACTGCTCTTATATTAATCGATATTCAAAATGATTACTTTCCTGAAGGAAGTCACCCTTTAGCACGACCTTTCGAAGCAACAGAACAAGCAGTGAGAATACTTGAAGTCTTTCGAGAAAAAAAGCTTCCTCTCGTTCATATTCAACATTTTAACACAAGAGAAGGAGCGGATTATTTAGTTCCTGAAACGGAAGGAGTGAGAATTCATTCTCTCGTTACACCTTTAGAAAATGAGGTCGTGATTTCAAAGCACTTCCCTAATTCATTTCGTGAAACAAATTTATTAGAGAAATTGAATGAAGCGGATGTAAATCATTTAATCATTTTAGGCATGATGTCTCATATGTGCGTGGAATCAACGACTCGCGCTGCGTTTGATCTAGGATTTACAGTAACAGTTGCTGAGGATGCTTGTACGACAACAAGTTTAGAACGTGAAGATGTTGTTGTTCCAGCCCAAACGGTACATGATGCGTACATGGCGGGATTGAATGGAATATTTGCTAAAGTCCTTTCTACAGAAGAAATTATAGAAGACATCATTTAATTATTTTGATAATCAAAAAACCGTATTCCCTTGATCAAGGAAATACGGTTTTTTTCATAACTCTTTAATGCTCCATTATTGTTTTACTAGGTCAAGAAATTCTTCTACGTCTCGTTCACATAGTTCAATCCCTTTTACCCAGAAAGCTTCTTCGGTAATATCTTCTCCTAGATGTTTCATTGCAAGTTCTTCAACATTCATGATGGCCGTATCTCGTAGAAGTTCCATATATTTCTCCTCATAAGCTTTTCCTTCTTCGATTGCTCTTGCATACAGTGATAAAGAAAACAGGTAGCCAAATGTATAAGGAAAGTTATAAAAAGGGACATCCGAGATATAGAAGTGAAGCTTAGAAGCCCAGAAGTGCGGATGCGTCTCGTTTAAACCTCCAGCGTAAGCTTCTGTTTGAGCTTTTTCCATCAACTCATTCAATCTCTTAGCAGGGACAATCCCTGATTTACGCTCCTCATAAAAATTCGTCTCGAATAAGAAGCGAGCGTGGATATTCATAAAGAAAGCTACGCTTCTTTGAATTTTATCCTCTAGTAAACTGATTTTCTCTTCTTTCGATGTGGCTGCTTTTACAGCAGCATCAGAAACGATCATCTCCGCAAATGTTGAAGCTGTTTCTGCTACATTCATCGCATAATTGCGGTTAAGGGCATGCATCGGTTTTAACGCATAAGAATGGAATGCGTGACCAAGTTCATGTGCCAACGTAGAAACGTTGGACATGGTTCCTGAATAAGTCATAAATATCCGTGATTGTTCACTTAATGGTAAGGACGTACAAAAACCACCTGGACGTTTACCTGGTCGGTCTTCTGCTTCGATCCAAGATTCTTCAAATGCTTTCTCTGTAAACTGAGCTAGCTCATCACCAAATTGACTGAAGTGATGCAAGATGAAGTCAGCACCTTCTTGATAAGACATTGTCGTATTTGATTGACTCATAGGAGCATCAAGATCTTCCCAATCCATCTTCTCTTTCCCTAGCATCACTGCTTTTTGATCCAAGTATTCTACGAATTTACTTTTTCTTTTTGAAATGGCACCCCACATCGCATTTAGTGTCTTTTCTTCCATTCGATTGTACTCTAAGGGCTCTTTTAAGAATGACTCCCATCCTCTTGCTTTATAAAGTTGCAAACGGAAACCCGATAAATGATTAAGTGTTTCTGCAAAGAGTTCTTCTTTTTCACTCCAAGCTTCTTCAAGCTTTTCAAAAACTTGTTTTCGTACTTCACTCGTTGGATGCGACGTTAAATTATTGGCTTGACCGACCGAAAGTGTTTGTGTTTTCCCATCGAGCTCAACAGATAAATTCATTGAATTTACAATAACATCATACATTTGTCCCCAACCATGATAGCCATCAATTGCAAGCGATTGAATCAGTGCTTCTTCTTTGTTTGACAATTTCTCTTTTGCTTTCTTTCTCCATTCGTTTAGAACAAATGCAAACTCGCTTAGTGCTTCATCGTTTACCATTTCACTCCACAACGATTCATTCATGTTTGCTAATGCCAATTGAAAATCTAAAAATGGATTTTGGAAACTCGCACTTAAAGTCGTCATTTTATTTCTAAGCACACCTGCATATGTATCTTTACTATTTTGAGCTTCTAAACAGCCAATAAATGCTCCCGCTTGACGCATGTGCTGCGTAATGACTTTTACATCCTCAATGATTGAAACAATCTCATTCATTTCACTTATTGACGTTGGTATCTTAAAGTCGTCCATTTTTTCTTTAAAAGCCTCGATTTTTGAGGATACTTCATTCATAAAAGAAGCCAACGCTGGAGATTCGCTTCCTCCGCTAAATACTGATTCTAAGTCCCACACTGTTGAATACGTTTTTACTGACACAATAACATTCTCCTTTTTAATAAAATATGTATTGAAATTCTTACTCCCTTTATAAAAGTTCTTGATTAAGGAGTTATTTCCTTTATTTGATTCATAAATTAAATTGATTCTTTTCGTATTGTCTATCAAAATTTAGATTCTTTCATTAAATCAGGTTATTCTTTCAAACATTAAGGAATAGTAGTAGTAAAAAGTTAAACGAGCAGTAGGAGGTCAATATGGGAAGATTCATCGTCAATCTCATTTCATTAGCTCTCGTTATCATCGTCAACACTTTCGCGAACATCCTTCCCTTGAATGGACAAAGTACTGGAGAGATATCGAATCGCTTGCCTGTTCTGTTTACTCCAGCAGGATATGTATTTTCAATTTGGGGTGTCATCTACCTCCTCCTTGCGATTTGGGTATTTCGCATGCTTCCTAAAGACAGAGGAAATAGTCCCCTTTATCAAACGACCTCGATTCTTTTTGTGATGAGTTGCGTCTTAAATATATTATGGATATTCCTATGGCATTATGAATTCTTCGCTTGGACAGTAGTCGTCATGATCGCTTTGCTTTTATCGCTTATCGCCATTTATATCCAAATTAAAGAAACCGATTATTCGCTCTTTGATCTATTGCCTTTTTCCGTTTACTTAGGATGGATTAGTGTCGCAACCATCGCGAATATTAGTTATGTGCTTACTTATTATCAATGGAATGGGCTGGGATTGTCTAATGTTGCCTGGACAATTCTTATGATGATAGTCGCTACTTGTCTTGCCCTCGGCTTTATATTTAGAGAGAATGACTGGGCGTATCCGCTTGTCATTGCTTGGGCACTAATTGGAATTGGGATAAAAAACACTGGGAACTATCCTGCTGTTGAATATTTTTCATACGCCCTTTCATTCGTTATTGGTGTAGCCATTTTTGTGAATATAAGAAAAAAAGGATAAGACGGCAATGCAGACTTTCCTTCATGTCCACATTATCGTCCTATCCTCTTACAAATTTCTTAAAGCGTAAGAATAATCGGTTTATCTTTCGTAATCACAATCGTATGTTCAATTTGAGCAACCAGGCTCCCATCTGGTGTTTTGAATGTCCATCCGTCTGATTGTTCTATAACATGATCAGCCCCTAATGAAATAAAAGGTTCGAATGCGATAACTGATCCTTCTTTCAACAAAGCACTATCCATAGGGTCAAAATAGTTCAAGATATGGTCAGGAGCTTCATGTAACGCTCTTCCTACTCCATGCCCTGTTAGGTTTAAGATCACATGAAATCCATTCTTTCTTGCTTCTTTCATTACAGCTTTCCCAATTTGATTCTGCTTTGCTCCTGCTTTCGCTTTTTCTAATCCTTGGTAAAAAGCACTCTCTGCACACTCACAAAGTTTTTGCAGCTTTGGATCACCGTTTCCTATAACAAATGAAATACCAGTGTCTGAATAATAACCATCTATCGATCCGGAGACATCGACATTGAGTAAGTCGCCTTCTTTTAGCACTTTGTCACTTGGAATTCCATGAGCCACTTCATCATTCACACTAATGCAAGTATACCCGGGAAAATCATATTCTTTTTTCGGACCTGAAAGGCCTCCAAGTTCTTCAAACATCTTTCCAGCATGATCATCTAATTGCTTCGTTGTTACACCTGGTTTTGCCATTTCTTTAAGTGCTTCACGAATCGAAGCCACCATACGCCCAGCCTTTTTTAAACCTTCTAATTCTTGCTCATTTTTTACGATCATAGTATCTTCCTTCTTATTTAAGTATTCACGGGATAAGCCGCATCTAATTTTACTATACTAAAGCTACGCTTAATTTCCAACCCATACAACCCAATCTGCGCTATCTTCCATACCAAAACCTATCCATTTATTTTATAAAAAGCAGTTTCAAAAATCGGACAAATCTTATTTTTGTTCTAACCTTTTCTTCTACTCATATAGTAAAGATGCAGAACTAACTATGTGCAGCAAGAAAGGATGAAGCATAATGACGAAAGAAAAACATTACTTCGCAAGTGGCAACACAGCAGATGGCTACACTGATTTTTATAAGACTAGTCTTGAAAATCTAGACCACGTCTTTATTTTAAAAGGAGGACCCGGTACAGGGAAATCAACGTTAATGAAAAAAATCGGGGGCAAACTTCATCAACAAGGACAACAAGTTGAATGGGTACATTGTACATCCGACCCTACAAAAATTGATTTTGTTATTTTTCCTGAGATGAAAACAGGAATCGTCGATGGAACAGCTCCTCATATCGTGGAACCTGAAGCCCCAGGAGCGATTGAAGAATACGTGAACCTTGGAGTAGCTTGGGATCCTAAACACCTCGCTAAACATCGTGATGAGATACTCGCATTAAAAACGATCATAAAACAATCCCATAAAAGAGCTTACCAACTTTTTAAAGAAGCACGGGAAACCCATGATCAATGGGAGCATTACTATATTTCCAATTTAGATTATGAGAAAGCAGATCTATTAGCGGATCAATTGATTAAACGATTTATACCAAAGGAGAAACAGGAATGCCATGAACCTGGTATCGCATTACACAGATTTCTAGGTGCAGCTACACCTTATGGAACAATCGATTTTGTTCCACAATTAACCGAAAACGTTTCAAAAAGAATCTTTTTGAAAGGTAGACCTGGTACAGGAAAATCGACATTACTAAAGAAATTGGCAAAAGAAGCGGAAGCGAATGGTTATGAAGTAGAAGTTTATCATTGTGGATTCGACCCGCAGAGTTTGGATATGGTCATTATTAGAGAACTTGGATTTGCCATATTTGATTCCACCGCCCCTCATGAATACGTTCCTGAGCGTTCTGGAGATGAAATACTGGATCTTTATGAAGTATTAGTAGCGAACGGAACAGATGAACGGTATGCTTCTGATTTGGCAAGGATTTCGTCTGTTTATAAAGCGCAAATGAGAGAGGCATTAGCTTCATTAAAAGATACCAAGAATGCAAAGAAAAAGTTAGAAGAAATTTACGGAGAAGCCATGAATTTCCTTAAAGTAGACGCCATTTGCAATCGAATTGAAAAAGAACTTGAATTATTTCTCCATCCTCAAGATTAACAAGTTTGTGATCTAACAGACTTGATTGATCCATTTTGACTTCCCAAAAAGTTGTTCACTTTCTCTTCTACTGTTTTTCGTTTACACTAAAGAAAAATGAAGATGGAGTGAACATGAAATGAATAAAAATCAAATCGAATATCAAATTCTTGAACTGAAAAATGATTATATGCGGATCCAAGGTGATTTAGAAAAGTTAGAATCGGTCGGTGGATCCATCTCTCATGCAGAGAAAAGACTGGCTACGATTGAGGAAGAGTTAAAAGTACTTCGCGTACAACTAGAGGAAGCAGAATAAACAAAAGGAGCCCCTGATGAACTGCACCGAAATTGTTAGACACAAAACTAACAATGGAGGTGCAGTTCAAGAGTGGCTCCTTTTGTTTATCATTTGAGATAGGCATTCTTTTTATCATATACCATATTCAACACATTAACGGCTATCACAAGCAGTATAAAAAATGGATGGATAGATTTCATGGTTTAGCACATAAACACCTTGATAACTTCCTGTTCTGGCATTGTTTCCTTAGGCATAATAAAAAACGCCTACTCAGGAACGTATAATAAATAGGCTTCTCAACTCTTATCAGAGGATAAATTTTTCTACTGTAAACACTATTAGAGAAATTGTATAAAAGCTTGGCTTTTTAAACTTAGCTTAATAGTCTATTTTTTGGGCGATTGTCCAGATACTTTATCTAACTTTTCTTCAATTCTATTTAATTTTTCCATTCTTTTCTTTGAAGAACGAACAAAAAATACAATAACTGCAATGATTATGATAGGAATAAAAAGTGCAAATAACTGAAAAATTATGTCACCAATATTCAACATATATATCACCACGCTTTTAGAATATTATACTATTTCGAATCAATTTCATCATTCCTATTTCAGCTCATTTAAACGAACCTTTCTAAGAAACCTTTACATGATATTTGGTTTCTGCTATCGATAGAGGCTTTCCGTGGGCTTGGATTCAGCCTGCTACGACAAACAGGAAGTTTTAGCGCAGTCGTTGCAACAGGATGTTGCGCTCTTAGACTGTGATCCTTTGGTATTCACTGTCTCAAAAAAGCGTCGCTTCCACCCTTCATTGTGTCTAGTTACAATCGATAGCCGCTTCATGCGGGTTCTTTGCTCAAGCTAATTCCGCAGGAGTCGCCGTCAGCCACTTCAACCGAATAAAATGTTCGGCTTTTAAGAGCTGGTTTCTAAAGATGAAACTGATTCAGCTATTTAAAAAAGATGTATACTGAAAAAAGTTGATACGGTCAGTGTAAACCTTTTTAAGGTTTACACTGGCCGTATTTAAATATTATTTCTTCAAATTAGGGAGTTCAGATTTAAGGTTTTCAAAAAAAACTTTGAGCTTTTCATGTTTTGTTAAATCTCCTTTTTCAGTAAACACTTCTCTATCTTTATGTAACTGAGAAATAACCATAATAGGTATAAATTTAAATAAGGCAAACTGATCTTTTTTTTCCTTAATGCTTATGATATCTTTTTTGTCAATTTCAACAAATACCGGAGCGAGGTTTACCTCTGAATAAAATAATATACGAAGGTTGGTACTTACTAATACACCCGGAATATGTGGACTTGAGGACCTCCCAATTCCCCCGAGTCCCGGTAAACCATTTTCAAATTTGTAATAGGTTCTAATAGATTCTTTAATGAATTCTTCCTTAACAAGTTTGTCAGTTATAATGTCTAACATAGAATCGTTCATATAATTCTCCTTTTTTTACAAAACATCACCATTATTATAACATTAATTGTTATAATTGGTTTATTTTATATTAAAAAGGATTTATTACAAACCAAGTGGCGGGTACTCCAAATATATCAGAATAAATGAATGAATATTTGGTTTTATTCTACCTTTTGAGGATGGTTTCAGCTTAACTCGGCTCATGATCAGACAACTTTTTAAGGGTTGGTCGTTTATATTCAATCGCGCTTACATAGCCTAGTGTTCCATGAATCCACAGTTTATTAAAACAAGTAGAATGTCACTAAATTCAAACGTAAGATGTTCCTACTCTTTAAAGACATCTTTGATAGGACTGTTCGTTTTTAAACAATGAATAGATTGTCGTGAAAGGCGCTCGACTCCTGTGGGAATAGCATGAGCTTTGAGACCCCGCATGAATGCAGTCTTTAATTAAATAACACTTTATTTATAAATTCTGTTTTTGCTACTGTATATCCCTCACGATCATTATTGAATTCATGTGCTAATTGGCTTTTAATCGTAGCGTATTCCTCTGCAAGGTCTGAATTAGTTCTTAATTTATTACGAAATTTAAGTTGTTTTTCCCAACGTTTTTCTCCTTCTTGCATTAGATGTAAATGTACTACTCGTTTGTCGTTCTTCACTTTAACAAAAAATCTTCTCCAGGGCTGTTTGTCTAATTCGGGAGGTATATAATGCCAATCGTGTAAAGTTAGGTTTTCCACTATTTCGTCGATAAGTTCAAACGATGGAATAGAAGCCATTAGGTCGATAATTGGTTTAGCGGGCAAATTAGGAATTGCTGTACTGCCAATATGTTCTACTTGCTTAACACCAAAAGCTGACAGTGAATTGTAAACTTCTTCTCCCTCCCGAATACCTTTTTCTTTCCAACTAGGGTCTGGCTTTTTTATCTCAATTGCTTCAAATGCCCATACTGGAATGTTTTTATGCTCATTACTATTGTCCATTAATTCTATCCCCCTCTTATTTTCTTCAACAAACTTGCCATGTTATTCCAATATGCAAAAATGCTTTACTCCTTCTTGAAGTAAAGCATCCGTTAGTGTAATACCAAAAACTATCTGACATATTGAAGAATTAACTGATATAATGCTATGCAAAAGTCCTAAAATACTTGCTTTCATTTTAGATGGATGGTTTCTTTCGCTGCGGAACAAGTAAAAGAAAACAAATATAAATCCCAACGGAATCCATAGGTGAAAGTCACCTTCTTTTGTACTGCGAGAATAAATTGGAGCAATGTAAGTGCTTATCATAAAATAAAAAAAATCGTAACACGTCGTGTTTCTAATTGCTTGCTCCACCTTACCAAAAAGAAAATGATAATTATTGCGATAATCGTTATGTGTAAAGGGGGAAGCATAAAAGAACCGTTCCCAAGTTTGAATTCCATGCACTATCGCCCTCCATTTTTATAGTGTATCATCATTTATGGTAAAATTCGGAACACTTTTATTTGAAGTCAAACATCCACCCGTAAATATCATTTAAAGATATTCCTTATTCCACTAACCTAACTGGGGCTTATATACAGTATGGTTTGGTTTTTGACCGTATTTAACGTAAGTAAAGATACAAAAACAGCCTGATTTTTATCTTTGTTTATCTTTTATATTCAGTAAATAATTATAGTTATCAACGTAAACAACGATAGGACTTTACTTGGAGGGGTGGGTGTGATAGGCTGATCCACCACTGAAACTCTGCTTCAGCCATTCAAGACCCATCATGCCCACAGAGGTTCCAAGTCAAGTTCTTAAACGCTTTAACTACGATTACATGTAAACAATGATAAAAGGTGCAATATATCAATGTTTTGAAATAAATACTGTGTATAAGGGGTGCTTTAGTTGAATAAGAAATAATGTTTAGACCGTAAACCTAGATATTTTTAGTGTATCATATGTTTCCATAATTGGAATTAAATTTCCTTTTACCATTCATTATATCGTTGATTGTGTCTACATTTCGTTGATGATGAATTCTCTCTAACACTTCTCGTAAAAGATGCTTTTCCGCTGAATTAAGTTTTTGAATGGCTTTAAGGATATCGGTTGCTCTCACAGTCATCTCCAACTTATATTTAATGACTTTATTATAGAACACTTGTTCGTTCTGATCAAATATTATCAATTACCTTTAACAGAGCCATTTATTTTTATCATTATGTTGGATAGTACTGTTAATTTGTAAAAAATTAATGAATTGGAGCGGAAGGCAGCGACTCCTGCGGGATAAGCGCGAGCTGAAAGCCCCGCTGAGAAAGGATCACAGTCTAACAGCGCAACATCCTGTTGCAACGACTGCGCTAAAACTTCCTGTTTGTCGGAGTAGATTGAAGCCGCGCCCGCGGAACGCGTCTGCCTGGAACGGAAATTCACAGCTTATAAGAGAAAAATGCGAGTATTTAACCGACCTGTCGTTTAAGTATTCTTTTTTATAGAACTATAAAAATCTTCCTTTCTAAATGTCGGCGTGGTCATTTTCATTTGAAAAGATAGGACGTTTTTTTATTTATTTTTAAAGCTATGTTGGATAGTACTGTTAATTTGTAAAAAATTAATGAATTGGAGTGAATGGCGCTCGACTCCTGCGGGAATTGCATGAGCTTTGAGACCCCGCAGGGAGCAGCTTTTCGCGACCGAGGAGGCTCAAGCCATGCCCGCGGAAAGCGAGCGCTGGAACGGAAATCCGCAGCTTATACTCTCCTTGATGTTCCACAAGACCTTTTGCAGTACCATCGATTAGGACAAGAAGACTCATGGACCGCCCGCGGAAAGCGTCCGCCTGTAACCAAAATCAACAAAGCCATTTTTAATATAAAAAGGGAGCAGCCCACAAAAGTCTAATTAAATGACTTTTGGGACAGCCCCCTTTACTCTCGTTATTTTTTTCTACGAACTTTGTTTTTGAGCTTCATTAATGATTCATAGGCAATTGGCACAAGTACTAACGTTAATAACGTTGAGCTCGTTAACCCACCGATTACTGTAACACCAAGTCCTTTAGAGATGAGTCCTCCACCTTCGAAACCAAGCGCTAAAGGAATTAACGCACCAATAGTCGCAATTGCGGTCATTAAGATTGGACGTAAACGAGTGACACCCGCTTCAAGTAATGCTTCACGTGTTGATAATCCTTCATTTTCTTTATGAATAACACGATCAATTAAAACAATCGCATTTGTGACAACGATACCGATAAGCATTAACGCTCCGATCATTGCAGAGATACTTAACGTTTCCCCAGCGATCAGTAAACCAACTAATCCTCCGATAATGGTAAATGGAAGAGAGAACAAAATCGCTAACGGTGCTAACCCTCCACCAAAAGTAATCACTAGTATCAGATAGACAATCGCAACTGCAGCCAGCATCGCTATACCTAGTTGAGAGAACGAGTCATTAATATCTTGAGTAACTCCACCAGTTGAAACATCAATGTTTGATGGAATATCTAATTTATCAACTCTCTTTTTTAGTTCCTCAGATGGTTTACTAGCATCATCCGTTTTTAATTCTCCGCTTACTTCAACGTAGATTCTCCCATCTCTGCGAGTAACCGTATCCGAAGTTTTCCCTTCATTAACGCTAACTAAATCTTTAACAGGTACTTCAACGCCAGAAGGTGCCTGGATTGTTTCATCTGTTAAGTCATCAATTGATTGATACGTTTTTTCGTCTACAGCCAGGTACATTTTTACTTCTTGACCATCTTTTTCAATGGTAGTAAGCACCGGTTTTTCTCGTTGTGGTGATAACGCGACACCCAATTGACCTGCTGTAAGACCATATTCACTTAATTTCTTTTGATTGGCTTCTAGCGTGTATTCATCGTAAGAATCCGTTAAGCTGGATTTCACATTTTTTAATTCGCCTATTTTCTTCATTTCATCTTCAACTTGTTTGACAACAGGAGTTAAGTCTTTTATCGAATCTCCATATAGGTACATTGAAACCTTATTACTGGAACCGCTTGAAGAAAAGTCTTGACTAGCCCACTTGCCTTGTGAAGATTGATCTTGTAAATCACTGATTACTTTTTCCGTTTCTTTATCAAAATTCGGTGTATCTTTATCGTATTCTACAAAGAATAAACCTTGATTTGAGCTTCCAGGACTGAATGGATTTCCACCACCAACAGAAAATTGAACCGTATTAACATTTTTTCTGTCTAAGAAATATTTCTCTGCTTTCGTTGCTTCTTTTTCAACATCCTCCAACGTTTGTCCAGGTTCTGGACTATAAGAAGCGACGACCATTTTTTGCTGATCAGATGGTAAGAAACTTGTTCCGATGATCGGCACTAAGAACAAACTGCCTACTAACATCAAAATCGCGATACCTGTCGTAATCCATTTGTGATTAAGTGACCAATTTAACACTTTTTTGTAAAATTTACCGAGCTTGCTTGGCTGATCAACATGTACTTGTTGTTTCTTCTTAATACCATTTTTGAAGAAAGAATGGGCCATCATTGGCACAATTGTAACGGCCACCAATAAGGAAGCAAGTAAGGAGAAGACAATGGTTAAGGCGAATGGAAGAAATAATTCTCCGATCATCCCTTGTACAAACCCTAATGGTAAAAATACAGCAATCGTCACGATCGTTGACGAAGCAATTGGTTTAAACATTTCTTTCGTTGCTTCACGAATCAATTCTTTTCCTTTTAGTAATTCATCATGACTAGACATCCGTCGATAGATGTTCTCGACAACGACAATCGAATCATCGATGACTCGTCCAATAGCTACAGTCATTGCACCTAGAGTCATTATATTGAGCGTAATATCCATTTGCTTTAATAACAAAATTGCGATCAATAAAGATAATGGAATCGAAATAACAGAAATCAAAGTCGAGCGAATATCTCGTAAAAACAGCATAATAATCACCATTGCGAAAATGGCACCGAATACCGCTTTGTTGATCATCGTTTTAACGGAATCTTCGATCGGTCCCCCTTGATCAAACGTAGAAATGATTTCTAACCCTTTCATTTCTTTTTCTTGTTTTTTCACTTCTTTTTTTACATTGTTTACAACATCCACGGTATTTGCATCATCTGATTTAATAATTTGAACTCCAATTGATTCTTGACCATTTGTACGTGAAATCGATTCAGCTTTTCCAATGATCTTAATATCAGCAATTTCACTTAACTTCACAGTCGGAAGTTTCATTGATTTCTCTTGTTGAGAGTTCTCCGCCGAAGCTAAAGGCGATGAAAATGAAGACGGTTGACCTGCAGAAATCCCTCCATTGCTTGAAGGCGGAGCAGAAGGTTGTCCTTGTGAACTACTTGTCTTTGATGCACTAGGAACAACAGGAATATCTAAGTTTTTCAACTCATCAATAGTGGTTGCTTTCCCATCGACGACAACGGATTTGTCTGTGTCATTAAAGGTAAATAAACCTAATGGAACACGAACGTCCGAAGCTTGGATGAGCTGTTTTACAGTATCCTCTTGCAGACCTAATTCTTTTAACTTTGTTTGATTAAAAATAATTTGACCTTCTTGAAGTTGTTGGCCTGAGATTTGAATCGTTGATACGCCTTCGATTCCTTCATAAGCAGGTCCAAGTTTATCTTCTACTGCTTTCGTTAACTGCGTAAGAGACTGATCTTTGTTCGTAACACTTAGTGTCATTATTGGAAATGCACTTAAGCTTACACGTGAAATATCTGGATCTTGAACATTATCCGGAAAATCAACCTTTCCAATGGCATCCTTCACTTCTTGTAAAGCTTCGTCCATTTTTTTACTATAATTGTACTCAATTTGGACATTCGAAGCATTTTGGAACGAGGAAGAACTGACTACCTTTACCCCACTTAAATTCTTTATTTTTTGCTCGATCGGAACAGAAACTTTATCTGCTACTTCACTTGGTGTTGCACCTGGATATACGGTAGTGACCGTTATGATCGGCGTAGTAATGTTCGGAATCGTTTCCATTTTCATGTTAAACCCTGAATATAGGCCTGCAACTATGATAATAATTGTCATAAGCCACACAGCAAATTTATTCTTAAGGACAAATCCAATAACTTTATTCATCATTCTCCTCCTATTTCACTTCTGCTAATTGACCGATTGGTCACAATAGTTAATAATATAACTGAACAGAAACAATTTATCAACATTGAATATGTGAATATTCGACTAAATATATTGTTTATTAAATGAATCTTTTATTAAATAAGGATTATGAATAACTTCTATTCTCTTCCAGTTGAGACCATCCAATAATAAATCCCACATTCTTTGTGTAAATAATTATTAAAAATAATCATAGTAAAAGATTACAATAATCGATTACTGACCAAACAGTCAATTCACTTAAAGGAGTTAGAATGATGGCTACAAATAGAGATGAAAAAGAAAAATTAATTATTAAAACAGCCATGAAACTCTTCGCAACAAAAGGATTTAACGCAACACCTATTCAAGAAATCGCGAATGAAAGCGGTATATCCAAAGGAGCCGTCTACTTGCATTTCAAGTCAAAAGAAGATCTCCTTTTAGCTGTATTTCAAAATCACTATTACGAAATTAGCGATAAGCTTAACGAGATTGGAAAGGAACCATTAGACCCAAGAACCAAGTTTATTAAGCAACTTCATTTTCAATTCCATGAGCTCCATAACTCCAAAGATTTTATTATTATGCAGGCACGAGAGCAGGCGCTGCCTTTTAACGATACGATCAAAAAATTCATTATCACAATGAAGATGGAACAAAATGATTTTTATAATCACGCCATACTCTCGATTTATTCAAGTGAAATCGAGAAATATGTTTGGGATATTAACTTAATGATTCAAGGGATTTTTCGTTCTTTCATGGAAACCATTATTAAAGGCAAACTTAATTTAGACTTTTATGATCTTTCGGTCTATGTGGTTAAAAGAATGGATGATTTAGTAACTGGATTAATGAAGGCAAATGAACCTCCTATCCTAAATACAGTTAAATTGAAAAATATGTTTCATAATGACGTCTTTGAAAAAATCCAACAAAAAAATCGATTATTAGATAGTCTACTGTCACTCAAAAAATCCCATCATGAAGACGAAGACCTCATGATTACTCTTGATGTTCTTGAGGAAGAAATGAATGCACGTTTCCCTCGATTCCCTGTTATTCGCGGAATGAGTTTAATTCTTCCAAAAGAAGAAGTTTTCATGAATTTAATTAAGAATTTAGAATCTTTTATGAATCAATCGATATTATAGAGGGTATCTCTACTATAAAGCGAATAGTTAAAAGGAGTATGTTTAGGAGGCGAAAGATGATGGCAAATTTATATCCTTATTTTTATTGTGATGACGCAAGAAAACAAGCGGACTTTTATGTAAAAGCTTTGAATGCAGAAGTGTTAAGTGTGCAGCTTTTCGATCAAATGCCCGATATATCAGACGATTTAAAAGGGAAAGTCATGCACTTAGCATTACAGGCTTGCGGCCATACATTCTTTATGGCTGAAGGAGGAAAAGATGCAATCCAAAATGGGAATCAGCTGGATTTAACATTAGAATTCTCAACTGAACAAGAAGCGAGAGCTGCCTTTGAAGGACTATCAAACGGAGGACAAGTCTTGATGCCTTTTGAAAAAATGTTTTGGGGTGCCATGTTTGGTCGCATCGTTGATCCTTTCGGTGTCCGCTGGCAAATCGCAACTGAATCTTAAAAAAAAGGAGAGATCAAATGTTGATCTCTCCTTTTAAAAGACTTTCGAAATTCACTTCACTTAACGGTTTTGAAAATAAATAGCCTTGAATGAAATCACAACCCAGTTCTTTAAGATGCTGAAATTGTTCTTCTGTTTCTACACCTTCTGCTATAACTTCCATATCTAAACGATGAGAAAGGTCAATCATGCTCTTCACGATTGCTTCGGATTTGTCTCCTTTTCTCAACTCCGTAATAAACGAACGATCCAACTTCAATTTTTGAAAATGGAAATCTTTCAAGTAACTAATGGACGAATAACCAGTTCCAAAATCATCGATGCACATACTCACACCTATATTGTTTAATTGAGCCATCCTATTTAGAACAATCTCTTCCTTGTACATCATCACTCTTTCCGTTAGCTCAATACTCAATTCCGTTGATCTTAACCCACTTCTATCTAAAACAGATTGTATTTTTTGAGCAAAATTGTGTTGATAAAATTGTGTAGGTGAGACATTTACACTAACGCATATCGACTTCTGATACTGAGTGGACCATTGTGAGATTTGGTGGCACGCTTTCTCCATCACATATTCATCGACTTGGCCAACCATCCCGAAATCCTCAACTAGCGGGATAAATTGGTCAGGTTGAATGACTCCAAGCTGAGGATGGTCCCATCGAATAAGTGCTTCTACACCTTCTACCTCTCCACTTTGAATTGACACCTGTGGTTGATAGTACACTTCCAGCTTTTCTTCTTTAAGTGCAGTTTCTAACTCAGAGATTAATTCGACTCTTCTACTAAATGTTTTTTCAAGCCCATTTGAATAGAATTGAAAGTGATTTCTTCCTTTCCTTTTAGCAGAATACATGGCAAGGTCTGCCCTTCTCAAAAGCTCTTGAATGTCTTCTTTCTGATCCGTAGATAGAGCAACCCCAAGACTAAATGTTATCTTCAATGCATGTTCAAAGATGAAAAAATTACCTTTCATTTCACTAATCAATTTTTCAATGTAGTGATTTACTTCGGACTGGTCCACTATTTCTTCTAATAATATAATAAATTCATCACCAGAATGTCTCACAATAAAATACTTTTCAGGAGAGGATTTCTTCAGTCGAGTTGTAAATTGGATGAGTAACTCGTCTCCATAAGAGTGCCCTAATGAATCGTTTACATGTTTGAATTTATCGATATCAATGAAAAGAACCGCATAACGGGAAGTTTCATTTAAATGATTAGAGGAAAAATTACTTATTTTTTCTTCAAGCCCTCTTCGATTGTAAAGACCTGTTAAATTATCATGCATAGCAAGGTGTTTTAACTCGTTACTTTTGATTTCTAAAGCCTTGTTCTTATTCTTAATTTCAATGATCTGATCTTCAACTTCTTTTTCTAAATTGCCCGCTAAAAACTTTAATGAGTTTGCTAATGATTGAATTTGAATATTCGCCAAAAATTGCCTAGTGAACACGATCAAAATAATGATAAATAAAACACAACCTGTCAAAATACTCGACTGCTTAATATAGAGCCAACTAATTATCATCATACAAACCACTTGCATAATACTTCTAAGTAACGAAAAAGAACGGCCTTTGTATACGAACTTTGTTTGAAGTTCCTCTAGAGAATCCTTGTCTAAATAAATAGCCACTGCCGCAATTCCTTGAAGCAATAGAGCTGTACTTCGGATAAAGCGCGCGAAATATGCGGGCAAAAAACTTTCATGATACAAGATACTTAAATCAGCCATTAAAAACAGCACAAACGAAAGTAAAAATATGGAGATCGTTTGAACGCTGTACAACTTTGATTTTAATGATAAGGACATGATCATGGAGAAAATCATGATCAAATCTACACTAGGATTTAAGAACGGATATACATTCTCCATCGTCCCTAGATTAAAGTGCGCATAAAGCGGTTCTAGAATAAACAACCATATTAATAATAGACTCATTATAAAATACATGATCAAATCAAGATGGAGATCGATCATTTGAAATTTATCTTTCCCAGTCAATGAGATCGTCATAAATGATAATCCTATGAGGATCGTGTATGATGCATATAGTAAAACAACTACGTTTTGAAAATGATTAATACCCCATAAATGTCCGCTTAAAGACTGATAAAATTCTGCTACTAAATAAACGGCCGTACTCATGCTGAAGAAAAAGAATAAGAACTTTTTTAATGAATTTGCTTTAATTATTAATAGGATCTGTAAGGTGAAAACAATAAGAGGGGCTAGGAGAAAGAAAATGGTTGAGCCTGTTTGTTGAACTTGAACATTTGTGAAATAAAAGATTGTTGTATAAATGATTGAAAGCAAAGCAACGATTAATAAGTATACTTGAACTCTTTTAATCTCATTCATCCCCGCACCACCTTGTGTATATTATGTCTTGAATCCTATTTCCATCTGCTATGGGTGGAATAATTTTCAGAATCTTTATTGTATAATACGACAAAATTCGATAAATCCCTTTAAACTATATTACTTTTGTCCTACTAATCTTATCATTTATTTATATTTTTTTTTGGAAAAATGAACTTTTTAAATGATTATGTTTATTTTTCTACACTCAGAAAAACAACTCGCTTTCCGCAGACGAACGGTCAAGCCTCCTCTTGAAAAATCACGAGGGCACTCACTCTTTTTTTTCATTCAAATCTTATAGGTTTTTCTAAAAAGGAGGAAATCATCCTTTTCCCATTAAAAACAACTTCTTTTTAGAGAAAATCTACTTCATTTAATAAAAGGTCTTTATTATCAAGCAGGTGCCAGTCGCGTGCCTGGCACCTGCAAATAGAGTCCGCGATAACGACTAGACCTAGTGGTAAAAGTCCACTTGGAACATCAGTGCGTGTATAAACCATGGAATTCCGTTCCAGACAGACGCGTTCCGCGGGCACGGCTTCCATCTCCTGGTCACTTCGTTCCTGTGAGACTTTCAGCTCGCTCTATTCCCACAGGAGTCGATTGTTGCCTTCCGCTTTTTATTTTGTCGTTGCTGAACGTGCGCTTTCCTTATCATTAGCGTACGAAAATCAGGTGGTGTTCCAATCATTTTCAATCAAGAATCTTTAAATCTTCGTCTATTTAGTGCAATTTACGTAGGGTTCATACGGAAAGATAGTATACTTCGTCAAACTCATTTGAATGATTTTTTTCTTTTTTTGCTTAAAAGTACTTATCCCACCCTTTAACCCGACTTTTTCAGTGGCTTAAAAACCACCGCTACGGGGTCTCGACTCGCTCATTTTTGCCTCTTATCAACAACATCCGCTCACATATCCAAAAAAAACATTCTTTCTAGGACTTAAAAAAATCCCCTTCCAAATTGAATCTTCCACGTACATTCAATCAAATAAAGCGGAAACAAAGAGATCCAAAATCTCTTGTTTCCGCTTTATTATTTTCATACGTTTTGATCGATTGGCCCACAATCTGTCTGGCACGATTTTTTTAATTCACAAGCTGCACATTTTCCTTGTCGACTCTTGTTGACGTATTTTACTACGCTCCAAATCGCGTAACCAAAAATTAAAATACCTAATAGAATGTTTATAAGCATTTAGATTCCTTCTTTCCAAAGTGAAATTCACTGGTAACGGCAATGAGATGGACTTTTCCTAGGTTTATGAGAATCCTAGAAGTTTTCCTCCTTGGTAAACAACTAGAGATAATATATAGGCAATTACGAGCGCATATCCAATTGAAAAGAGCGTCCATTTCGATGAACCGGCTTCTTTCATGATCGTCGCAACTGTCGCTAAACATGGTACATAAAGCAAAACAAATACCATAAAGCTGTATGCCGATAATGGTGTGTATGCTTCTGTCATCAATCCTTGAAGAGACTCAATATTAGGCACATGATAAATAATATTCATAGTCGAAACCACTACTTCTTTCGCAAGAAACCCTGTAAGCAAGGATGCTCCTGCTTGCCAAGTACCAAATCCAATTGGGGAAAATAAAGGCGCAATCACTCCACCAATTAATGCTAAAAAGCTATCATCCATATTCTCTGCTACACCGGCTGGACCCATGTAAGATAACAACCAAATGAGAACTGAGCCACCAAATATAAACGTACCCGCTTTACGAACGAAGCCTTTACCTTTATCCCAAGTTCCTCTACCAAGTGCTTTCAGTTGCGGAAAACGATAAGGGGGTAGTTCAATAACAAAAACCGAAGCTTCACTTTTTAGCATGGTAGCAGAAAAAACTTTTGCTAAAATAAAAGCAACTACGATCCCAAGTACATAAAGTGAAAGTACGACCAAGGCTTGATAACGAGCGAAAAAGGCTCCGGCAAATAAAGCGTAAACTGGAAGTCTTGCTGAACAAGACATAAGCGGTGTGAGTAAAATGGTTAACAACCGTTCTTTCGGCTGCTCAATGGTCCGAGCTGCCATAACACCAGGCACATTGCAACCAAATCCTATGATCATTGGAATAAAGGCTTTTCCGTTTAGTCCCACGCCTTCCATGATCCGATCCATCACTAATGCTACTCGAGACATATAACCTGAATCCTCTAAAAAAGAAATGAAGAAAAACAAAATGAAAATTTGAGGCACAAAAACAAGTACGCCCCCCACTCCCGCTACTATTCCATCAAGAATTAAGGACTGTATAAATGAAGATGCTCCGATCGCGATTAGTCCTGCTTTTAACAAGCTCGTAAGCGGCCCTGATATAAACGCATCCAACAAGTCTGAAACTGGAAAACCAAGCCAATCGAATGTCAGTTTAAACATAATGTACATAAACAGAAGAAAAATGGGAATTCCTAAAAATTTGTTTGTCACTATGGAATCAATTCGATCCGTTAACGTCAGTTGACCTATACGTTCACTTTTCATCGATTTAGCAATAATGGTTTTGATATAATTTCTTCTATTAAGATAGATTGCTTGATGAATCGTTTGTCCAATATTTTTTTCCTGAAGACGTCGTGTCGTCTCCTCCATAATATCTAATAGCTTATCTTCTTCAATCTTCGTTTTTAAATAATGATAGACAGGTTGATTGCCATCAAACAATTGAATAGCTAACCACCTATTCGGAGGCATATTTCCCTCTACTAAAGAAAGTAAGTGTTCGATTTGATTAATGCCTTCTTCAACAATTTCACCATAATTAAGTTGAAAAGCTATGGATTTTTGTTGGCCCTCGTTAAGGAGCTTACCACCAAGTTCCTCTACTCCTTTTCCAGAGCGGGCGACGATTGGTACAATTGAAACACCTAAACTCTCTTCTAGTTTTTGCAAATCTACAGTGATTCCACGACCATTTGCTACATCAATCATGTTCAGCCCAATGACGACTGGCTTCCCAAATTCAAGCAACTGCAATGTTAACTGAAGATTTCTTTCTAATTGTGAAGCATCTACTATATTTAAAACTTCTTCAAAATCATCGTTTAATAAAAAATTCGTTACAACGCCTTCGTCTTTCGATAAAGGAGCTAACGAATAAATTCCTGGTAAATCAATTAGCTGGCCTTTTTTTGTCCGAAGTATTCCAACTTTTTTTTCAACCGTAACGCCACTCCAATTACCTACATATTCATATGAACCGGTAAGTTTATTGAATAAAGATGTTTTACCTGTGTTTGGATTACCGAATAAAGCAACTTGTGTCATGATTGAGTCACTCGAATCATCGCAGCTTCATTTCGTCTAATTCCTACACATTGCCCAGAGGTTTCGATCATACATGGTCCACCAAATGGCATATTACATCGAAGACATACCTCTGACCCTTCTGAAATCCCCATATCTAATAAACGGCGTTGAATCCACTCATGAAGCGTTGAAAAATCGTCTATAATTGCTTTTTGACCTTTTTTAAGTTCTGAGAGTAACAATTTGCACTCCTCCAAAGCATCGATAATGATAATTATTCTCATTGCCTATTATAAAGGAGACTTCTTCATATTTCTAGTCATAATCTGCCGATCTCAAAATCTCTTTCATTTTCAGACAAAAAAAGGACTAATTCTCGACTCATTCCCTTCATGTTATGATCAATACTAAATATTTAAGCCTATTGTTTCTATAAATGAACTCATTTTCATATGAATGGATCAAGGTGATCCTAAGCTGAGAGGAGCAATCGATGTGAAGAAAAAGCTATATAAATCAACACATGATAAACACATATCAGGTGTAATGGGTGGAATCGCTGAATTATTTGGACTTGACCCTACTCTTCTAAGAATCATTTATGCAGTCCTAATCATTATGACGAGCGGGCTCTTTCTCATTCTTTACATTATCGCTGCAATTGTCATGCCAACTGATAAAGATTTAGGGATCGACATTGATAAAAAAGAATGACATAGTAACGCCAAATTAAGATACTTAGGGATATTGAGGATGTTTAGTGCCGGGCTGGAGTCAGGCACCAAAAGAACTTTTTTAAAGGGACTTTTTTTTGTTCAAACCTCATTTTGCTTTAATACAGGAACACTTTCTTATCTTTCCAAAAAGACCGCATTGGAGGACTCTTTTCCCAATGCGGTTCGATTGAAAGACCGTCTAACTATTCATTAAAATTTATTTATACCCTAGAATGGGAGCTTTTCGATGTTTCGTGTTTTGTTCGTATGCATAGGCAAAACCCAATAATTCTTTCTCAGAAAAAGCCGTGCCCGTAAAGGTAATGTTAAATGGCTCGTTATTAGCAGTGTATCCTGCTGGAACTGTGACAGATGGATATTGAGCGATCGCACTTATTGTTGATCCCCAATAGTGAGGGAACAGTAAAGCATCTAATTTATCACTCTTCAGCACATGATCGATACCTTGATCCTGCGCTAAATAAGTTTGTCTTTCTAATGCTTCAATGTAAGCTTTTTCTGTTAAGGTGCCACTCGTTTCCTCAGATTCTAAAAGAACCGATTGCCCATATTTTAAAGCTTCTTCTCTGTTCTTTTCATTAAATTGAATCACATCGGCTAAAGTCCTCACTTTATTGGATGGTGCTAATCTTGCTTAAGTAAGCATTTAAACCTGTTTTGAATTCATAAGTTAACACGTCGTACGTCCATTTGTATTTTGCAGAAGGAATTTCAACTGGATCAATAATGATAGCACCGAGTTCTTTTAGTTTTTCGATGGCTGCTTCCATTAAAGCATTGCCCTCCTCATCTACTTGTTCAAAAAAGCTTTCTCTCGGAATGCCAATTCTTTTGCCAATCAAGTGATGCTCACCTAAGCTGCTCACAAATGAATCAATGTTAGAAGGAATTTTTTTCGTAGCTGTGTCTTTCTCATCCATTCCCCATATAGCATCCAATAAATAAGCCGCATCCTTTACCGTTTTCGCCATCGGACCCGCTGTGTCTTGAGTATGAGTGATCGGAATAATTCCTGTTCGACTAACTAAGCCTACAGTCGGTTTTATGCCAACTAACGAGTTTTGACAAGAAGGTGATAGAATGGAGCCGGATGTTTCGGTTCCAATCGCGACTGTCGCAAAATTAGAAGCAATGGCAGCACCCGATCCTGAACTGGAACCACCAACGTCAAAGACACCTGGTCCATATGGATTAAGAACTTGCCCACCTCTTGAACTATAACCATTTTTCATATCTTCAGCCATGAAGTTTGCCCATTCTGTCATGTTTGTTTTTCCAAGAATAACGGCTCCTGCTTCTCTTAATTTCTTTGCTACGAAAGAATCTTGTTGTGCATAAGAATTTGCAAGAGCAAGAGAACCGGCACTCGTATGCATTTGGTCGCCCGTATCAATGTTGTCTTTTATTAAGACTGGAATTCCGTGCAGCGGACTCCGTGGGCCTTTTTCTCGTCTCTCAATATCAAGAGACTCAGCGATAGAAAGAGCATGCGGATTTATCTCTAAAACTGAATTAATGAATGGGCCTGCACTGTCGAATTTACCAATCCGATCCATATACATCAAAACCAGTTCTTTGGACGTTAGTTCACCACTCTCCATTTTTTCTTGCTGTTCTTCAACCGTCGATTCCACTAACCAACTTTCACTATATTTATGTAGTTTTGGATTCTCCATTTTCATCCTCTTTTCTCTCAGTCTTTTTTCATACATTATGAAAAAATCTTGTCTACATATTTAACTCTGTTTCCGAAATCCATAGAAAGGACGGAACCCTTCTGATTCATAATAGGAGTGAGATGTTGATGTTCCTAGTAGATCCAATCTTGTGGTTGGGAATGTTTTTTTACATGCCTCCAATAGACTTCTACCAACACTTCTCCCTCTCCAATTCTTATGAATAAGGATTTCACAAACATAGGTTGTGATCATTTGATCACTTATACATCGAAGATAGCCAATCACCCTTCCATCTTGTTCAGCTACTTGAACGTGCGAACGTTTAAACGCTTCCATCGCCCTTTCTGTTTCTCTCTCAAAAGTAGTCCATCCTTCTTCTTTGCAGATTGCTTGAATTTCCTTGTAATCAGATTCATCGTATAAACGAATCTTCCATTTCTGAGTCATACTCCATTTCTCCTTTGACGTATCCATTCTATTTCGATTATTATTTTAATAGTAGAATTTTTACATTTTATTCAGAACAGGACTGTGATTACCATGATCAAAAAACTCTCACACCATGATCCTTCCATTGCTAGATAAAATACTAGAAATTCAGATTCCTTCCTATCAAGTAGAAGCTAAACTCCTTTCATTCGATGGCATACCGGGACTCATCGATACAATTGATTCTCTTTCAAAAGTAAACGAGACTTTTTATGGCTACTTCATTGGTCATGAATTATGTGGAGCTATTAGCTTTATTGCTGAAGATGGAGTTCTCGACATTCACCGGTTAATTGTTCACCCAAATCATTTTCGAAAAGGAATTGCAAGATCTCTTCTTCAATTTGTACTCAGCGAAATTCCTGGTATAAACAATTGGATCGTGCAAACTGGAGCTAAAAATCTTCCAGCTGTAAATCTATATTTAAAAACAAAATTCAGGATCAAAAAAAAGTTTGAGGTGGCACCGGGAATCGAGCTCATTCAATTTGAACGAAATAAATAAATTAGATTCAACCTGTTAAACATCCTATAATTCTCATAAATAAGTTCGTTATTTTATAAGAAAAGCACAAAACACTTGTTCAGCTGCAACAAGCATTTGTCCGAGTAATAATCACAGTCTAAATGCACAACATCCTGTTGCAACGACTGCCCCACGCACACCCTTTTTCCGGAAGCAGTTGGAGCTTGGAGACTAGATCTAAATAACTTGGTGAAAAAATTTATGCTTTCTTATTTTTTTAAAAAAACCTCACTATTTAACAATAACAGATCAACATTGAAATTTCTTTTATATAATCTGTATATTAGAGCAATTCGCTCTTTTTAACTTTCGGATCTTTTTAATCCCAATGTTTGTAAAAAAATCAAAAATGAGGTGCTGCTATGGAACAGTGGGTTGAAGATTTATTTTCAGAAGAGATTCTACAAACAGCTGCAAGCAGATATGATGCTGATGCTACAAATGCAAAAAAACTTGGAGATTTTGAAAATTATGTGTTTGAAGTGAAGAAAAATGGATCGCCATTTATATTGAGATTAACCCATTCTTCTCATCGGAAACGAAGCCAAGTAGAAGCCGAGCTTCAATGGATTAATTATCTGCATAAAAATGGTGTAATGGTATCACTGGTACACTTGTCAGAGAGTGGGCAACTGGTTGAAGAAATCAGTGTAGGAGATTCTTCTTTTTTCGTATGTCTTTTTGACAAAGCCTTAGGGAGACAAGTTAAAATGAAAGATGATCTTTTTGAACCTGAACTACTTGAAGCTCTTGGTCAAACCATTGGAAAGATGCACCGTTTCACAAAGGACTATCAACCTATCGGCAGTATGAGAGAAAGATGGGACGAAGAAGATTTATTAAACTTTCGTCAGTATTTAACCAACCCAACAGATGAAACACTCATATCTGATGCTGAAGCACTCGTACAAGAAATAAAAACACTTCCCGAATCAAGAGAGAGCTTTGGGCTAATCCATTCGGATCTCCACCTAGGTAATTTCTTTTACCATGAAGGAGAAATCCATGCTTTTGATTTTGACGACTGTTCCTACCATTATTACATGAGTGACATTGCTATTCCGATTTATTACCCTGTTATGTGGAAGGTAGGATATGAGACTTTAGAGGTTCGTTCAAAATTTGGCCAGGAGCTTCTCTATCATTTTCTAGAAGGTTATCAAAAAGAAAATCAGTTCGATCTTGTTTGGTTGAAAAGAATTCCTCTCTTTTTAAAGCTAAGAGATTTTACCTTATATACCGTTTTTCATAAAAAATGGGACGTTGAAAACCTTGATGAGAATCAAAAACAATTGCTAGGTCAGATACGAAGAAGACTTGTCCACAATGAACCGTTAATTGAATTTGATTTTGAAAAGTTATTGAATCAGTAAGTGAAATGGTTAAATGAGTGATAACTTATTTATTCATTATTCGAATCAATTTAATCATTTCTATTTCAGTTCATTTATACGAATGTTTCTAATGAATTTTTGCATTACATTCGGTTTCCGTTCCAGGCAGACGCGTTCCGCGGGCACGGCTTCAATCTACTCCGACAAATAGGAAGTTTTAGCGCAGTCGTTGCAACAGGATGTTGCGCTCTTAGACTGTGATCCTTTCACTGCGGGGCTTTCAGCTCGTGCTGTTCCCGCAGGAGTCGCTGCCTTCCACTACTATTCAGTAACAGTGTAAAAAGAACGGTCTGATCCGACTTCGCTTTAAAGATGAAGGCAAAAATACGGGTCTCAGAAGCAAATTTGAGAACTCGTTTTTCATTCACAGATTCTCAATCTTTAAAATCCGTTTTTTTCAGAACCCCCGTATGTCCCATGAGGTTGCAGTGATTGCACGTGCGAATAAGTTCTTGAAAGCTGTTTTTCACCTTATTCAATATGACATCCTGTTCCAATCCGAATCAGTCAAAGCTTCACAATTGAATAGCTCAACTATCACAAATAGACCTGACGAAAAATAAAGATTCGTCAGGTCTATTTGCGATACACAATTTTATTTACTGGGCTCTACCTGCTGCTTGGAGAGCAGGCGCTCGAGGAAGCTCAAGTCATGCCCGAGAAAAGATAGCGGTGGAAAGGAAATCATCTGTACACTTTATTCCGAATCTATCCATTGGATTTTTAAATGATCCAACTCTCAATCGTACGCTTTTTTATATAATTGTTTTAATTGTGGGGGTCAGCCAAACTTGACCTGTTCCTCTAAAGGTTTGCAATAAACCTTCCCCACTCGTCATTGATCCTAGGATTGATTTAGACGATTTCTCAACCGTAAAATCAATGGATCCTGTACGAAGAATAGCAAAGCTACCATCAACTTGAAGGGTTTCGTTGTTCAATTCAACTTTTACTACAGCGCTAGGGGGTACAGGACTTTCAAGTGCAATGACGCCTGATCCAGAAAGCTTTGTTTGAAAAAGTCCTTCTCCACCTTTTACAGCAGAAGAAATGTTTTTCTGGGCAGCGACCCCTACTTCAATCGTCGACTCACAGCAATAGAACATTCCTTTATCAACAATAATGTGATCATTTTCAATATCAAGAAGGAGGAAGTGATTCGTGCTTGGCTCTAAAAAGATTTCGCCAGTCCCTGTGTATTTTGGTTTGGAAAAGGATTCGTTCGTCAACATATTCGTTGCAAATTTTTTCATCACGCTCTTAGCTCCGCCTAAAGAATTATCTAAATGGATGTTCCCTTTTAAGTAATGGAGTGCGCCTGCTTCAGTAACAACACTTCCATTATTCAAGCTAATTTGGATTTGATTGAGCCCCATGCCTGTTTTTTCAGCGTAATAGCGTTCCATATTACCACCGAAATAATTACTACCTGTTACGTCCTTAAATTGCACGATATTAAACTCTACCGATTTCCCTTTAACCGTATCGATTATCGAATAAACTTCTGAATTATTTTTTAAAACCAACCTTATTCCCTCCTTCATATGTATCATATAATTCTACTATTTTTTTACAAATAAGAGAATGGTTTTTTCTTATGAGAGAGCCAACCTTATTTTTTTGTCATTTCTGTTCGAAAGACAATTCCATTTTGCTCTCGAGCTTCTTCTGTAATTTGAATAACCATACGACTTAACTTTTCCGTTTTTTGATAAGCGTTTTGATCGTTTTCTTTAATGATTTTCACGAAATCAATGGCTTCATAGATCATATTCTCTTCTTCTTGGTCCACTATTAAGGAAGTACGTTCCTTCGACTTATGGTTGATTAATTCGAGTTCAGTGATTGTACTAGAAGTATCGAGTATGAATGAACCTGTTTCTCCGTGGATCTCGCTTGGAATATAAGAATGTGAAATTTTAGAACAAAGAATGGTACAAACAAACCCATCATATTCAAGGATCAGCGTTCCGCTCCCATCCACTCCAGAGGGCAGTTTGACCGCTTTATAGCTTACACTTTTGGGCTGTCCAAATAAATCGACTGCTAGAAAAATGGGATACACACCCATATCAACCAGTGCGCCTCCAGAAAACGCAAGCGAAAAGATATTCGGTTCTTCTCCATTTAATACTGCATCGTACCGTGATGAATATTGAACAGCGTGCAATACCGCACTCCTTACTTTCCCAATAGAATGGAGGTTGTTTTTTAACTGCAGGTAATTAGGTGTATGAATGGTCCGGATCGCTTCAAACAGGAAGACCTCGTTTTCCTTAGCTACTCTATAAGCTTCATCTAATTCATTTACATTTGAGAACATCGGTTTTTCACAAATAATATGCTTCTTATTTTTCATAAAAAGAATGGCTTGTTCAAAATGAAGAGAATTAGGAGAGGCAATATATACGGCTTCAAATGAGTGGCTTTTAGCCATTTCTTCCAGATTGGTAAAATAAGAATTGGCTCTTTGATCCTTTGCAAACTCTTTGGCATTCTCTTCAGTACGTGAATAGACCGCTTCTAGTTGTAACTCCCCAGATTTCTTAGCCGCTTGAATAAAAGCCTCTGTGATCCAACTCGTTCCAATTGTGGCAAATTTCATTTATCTGTTCTCCTTTTTTGCAATTTCAAAGTTTCTCTTTCAGCTCTAAAATTTGGTCCAAATGTCGTTTTTCATGGAAGCCGATAAATGGAATCCATTGTTTCACACTAATCAGTCCAAATATCGGGTGTGGGAAAGCGTGCTGTAGCATTTTCTCTTCGTCTACTGAACTTTCTAGTTCTTCAAGTGCACGACGGGAAGTGGCTAGGCGCTTTTTCATGTCTTCTAAACTCATTGGTTCTTTCGTAGGAACGGTATAAGGTGGGGCTTCAACTTTGTGATCTCGATTACTCGTCAAGTGTATCGGTTTTTCTGTTGTAGGATTCATTTCTTTTTGATCAAGAGCTTGATACATCCCTTTGACAATGGTTCTTTCCATTAAATAAAGATGATCTAATACTTGCATGATGGTCCATCTGCCTGGTTCTATTTCTTTATTTAACTGTTCATAACTTAATCCATCAACAGTAGTAAGCAAATCGTCTCGAATTTCAGTGTTTTGATTCATCATTTCCCCTCCATCTGTTTCCTTCTGTATTCATCCTACCACTCCACTTTTGTGAAAAGAAATGGAATGACTTCGAATTTATCCTACTTCCTGTTTTAATTGACTGTGGTAGAGATCGAAGTAAAAGGCATGAGAATCCAATAATTCATCATGAGTTCCATTTTCGATAATCTCTCCGTTTTCCAAAACCAAAATTCGATCCGCATTTTTGATTGTATTTAAACGATGGGCAATAACGAAACTCGTTCTACCTTCCATTAAACGCTCTAATGCTTCCTGAATCTTCATTTCAGTAATCGTATCAATGCTGCTTGTCGCTTCGTCTAAAATAAGCATAGAAGGATTGGCTAAAATGGCCCGGGCAATAGACAGTAGCTGCTTTTGACCTTGACTAATATCAGCCCCTTCTAGATTTAATACTTGATCGTATTGATTCGGCAATTTTGCAATAAAGGAATGGGCATTTGCTAATTTGGCTGCTTCTTCCACTTCTTCATCTGTTGCATCAAGTCTTCCATATCGGATATTCTCTCTTACTGTATCTTGAAATAGAAAGACATCTTGAAGAACGAACCCCATATTCTCTCTTACGCTTTCTCTAGTAATTTCTTTCATTTCATTTCCATCAATCCAGATATTACCGCTATCCACTTCGTAAAAACGTGAAAGAAGATTAATGATTGTTGTTTTCCCAGCACCAGTAGGGCCAACTAAGGCAACGGTTTCACCTGGGTTGACATGAAAGTTAATATTCTTTACAGTCTTTCCTCCTTTTTCATAGGAGAAAGAAACGTTCTTAAATTCTACTTCACCACTCGCATTCACTAGCCTCTTTGTATTCGGTTCATCGATCACTTCTTCGTCTTCATCAAGTATCTCAAAAACCCGCTCGGCTCCTGCAATGGATGAAAGGAGTGTGTTCAACTGATTCGAAAGGTCATTTAACGGTCGTGTAAACTGTCTTGCGTATTCTGTGAAAATGACAATGACACCGATTGTAATCCACCCTTTTAATACGAATATTCCTCCCACACCTGCAATGACAGCAAAACTTGCATTATTTAATACATTCATCAGCTTAGGGATAAATCCCGAATAAGTTTGAGCCCAAAATCCCGTTTTAAGCAATTCTTGATTTTTCTGTCTAAATTCATTGATTACTTTCTGTTCTTGGGAAAAAGTTTTCACAATTCGCTGTCCCGATATTGTTTCTTGGATAAATCCATTCATGTTCCCCAGGTTACGTTGTTGTTCTTTAAAAAATTGGCCGGTTCTTGTTGTAATCCATTTCATTCCAAAGAACATGATTGGCACGATTAACAATGTAATAAAGGTTAAAGAAGGACTAAGCCAAAACATGACAGACAAAGTACCGATGAGAGTGATCACACTAGAAAAAATTTGAATGACTGAGCTATTTAACGTAGAACTAACATTCTCAATGTCATTTGTCACTCGACTCATCAATTCTCCATGTTGTCGCTGATCGAAAAAAGGGATCGGTAATTTTTGAAGATGACTAAACAAATCAGTTCTCATTTTAAAAACCGTTTTTTGAGCAATACTGATCATCCAGTAATTTTGCAACCATAATGTGAGTGATTGAAACAGATAAACGATGCCTAGTTCTACGAGTAAGATCCATAACCCTTTCGTCGCTTTCTTGACAATAAAATCATCAATCGCCATCCCAATTAAGTAAGGACCAAGCAACCCTAGTATCGAACTGAGTAAAACCATTGTCAGGACTAAAATGAGAATTCCTTTATGAACTGCTAAATAGTTTGCAATCCGTTTAATCGTCCCCACTTTAGAAACAGGTCCTTTTTTATTCTTCTTTTCCTTCTTCCTATTGAATGGAATTTTTTGATATTGAAAAGGTTCACTTAGACGTTTGAACATGTAGAAGTGCCTCCTCTCCGAATTGCGATTGAACGATTTTTTGATAAAGATTTGAACGATGAAGTAGTTCTTGATGTGTTCCTTCTTCAATCAAATGCCCCTCGTCGAGGAGAAGAATTTTATCCGCATTCATCGCACTACTGACTTTTTGAGTAATGATGAAGGTCGTTGCCTCGTAATCTCTCAACGCATCTAGTAATTTGGCTTCAGTCTTTAAATCGAGTGCACTCGTACTATCATCGAGCATGAGAATTTTTGGCTGCCGGACTAGTGCTCTAGCAATTGATAATCGTTGTTTTTGACCACCTGAAAGATTAACTCCTTTTTGACCAAGCTTTGTATCATAGCCGTGCGGGAGATTCTCGATGGTGTCATGAATTTGAGCGCTTTGTGCAGCTTTGATGACCTCATCCATTGTTGCGTCTTCTTTCCCCCAGGAAATATTTTCTTTAATAGAACCGGTAAATAAAAGAGATTCTTGAGGAACAAATCCAATTTGACGTCGCAAATGTTTCATTTTATAAGACTGAATGGCTTCTCCGTCCATAAATATTTCACCTGATGTTGCTTCATACAAACGGGGGATTAATTGGAAGAGCGAAGTCTTTCCAGATCCAGTTGCCCCCATAATTGCTATCGCTTGACCTTGCAATGCTGTAAAGGAAATATTTTGTAAGACCGGTGTGGATGTTCCAGGATAAGAAAAAGAAACATTTTGAAACATTACTTTTCCACTAATTCCTGAAGTCGTAAGGTTTTTGGTATTATCGACCAGATCGATGTCTGTATTCAGTACATCTGAAATTCTTTTACTTGACGCTCTGGCTCTTGAGATCGCCATGATGATAAATGAAAAAGTAGAGAATGCTCCTGTAATTCGAGTCGAGTAGTTCACGATGGCCACCACTTCTCCAACCTTTATTGAACCTGCATTGATTTGATGACTTCCAGTCCAAAGAATAAGCAAAATGGCTCCGTTCATAACGAGTAACAACACAGGCATTGTTGTTTCCATGACTTGAAGAGCTCTTGTCGTTTGGTTTTTTAATTTTTTGTTGGCTCCAGTGAATCTTTTTATTTCATGTTTACTTCTTAAATAAGCTTTCACGTGTCGAATGCCTACTAAGTTCTCCTGTACCACACTATTTACAGAATCTAATCTTTCTTGTACCGTTCGAAACAGTCCTCCTCCCTTTTTCATAACAATAACCAAAAATATGATCAACAAAGGGATAGCAAAAGCCAAAATGGATGCTAATTTCACATTGACGGTAAAAGCCATAATGGTTCCACCAATGACAAGTAAAGGAGCGCGCATCATGATTCTTAAGCTCATAAACATGGTATTTTGGAGCTGGGTCACATCATTCGTTAATCGAGTAATGAGTGATGAAGTTGGAAATCGATTAAAGTTCGAAAAGGAAAAAGCTTGAACTTTGTTAAATAAGTGTTCACGAACATCATAGCCAAAATGCTGACTGACATGTGAGGCATAGAATGAATTGATGATGCCTCCAAAAAAGGCTAACACCGAAATGCCAACCATTACGCCTCCCCATAACAAGACGATGGAAAAGTCATTTTTCATAATGCCTTCGTCAATAATTTTTGCCATCAACAATGGCTGCCCTAATTCCACAGCTAGTTCAGCTAACATTAATATGATCGCAACTATGATCGCAATTCGATAAGGTTTAATAAATGAAAAAATGCGTATCAATTCTGTCCCTCCCTGCATTCCTTGAAGTCTCTGTTTATTCATATTTAATTTCGGATTATAAATAGTTCATCTACTTTACTATCATACCAAAGTTTTAATTTTTAGAATGATGAAAAGACTATAAAAATTCATTTATAAATAAAATGAGGGGGGTGCAGGGAAATATTTCTATATCGCTCATGTTGGATTTCAGATGAATGAGAGGTGGTTTACCGAATACGTTGATGAAGATGAGGGGCTAAGCATGATCCAAGTATTAAAAAACAACAATCAATGGGAAAATAGCCATCTTTTTAAAAAATGCCGAATCAAAGGATCACAGTCTAAGAGCGCAACATCCTGTTGCAATGACTGCGCTAAAACTTCCTGTTTGTCGGAGTAGATTGAAGCCGTGCCCGCGGAACGCGTCTGCCTGGAACAGAAAGCACCTGAAATCTTTATTCCATAAGAAAAATGCACACCACCTTATAGCTACGACAAGCAAATTGCGCTTCGAGACTAGATCCAAAAACCTTGTTAAATAAATTGATGCTTTCTTATCTTTTTGGCTATGTTAGCGGATGGTGTTAATAGAAAGCAAAAACAATGAGACTCCTGCGGAAAAACGAGCGAGTCGAGACCCCGCAGTGTGGTTTTTTAGGCCGCTGAAAAAGTCCAAATTTTAAAGATTGAAAAGCTGCAAATGAAAAAGGAGCACTCAAAAGACACGTATTTTTGTCTTCATCTTTAAACAACCATCCTTGGACATCGTTAAAATAGCATTTTCAGATAGGATCGTTCTTTTTAAAACGTTATTCCAATGGCAGTGGAAGGCAGCGACTCCTGCGGGAATAGCGCGAGCTGAAAACCCCACAGTGAAAGGATCACAGTCTAAGAGCGCAACATCCTGTTGCAACGACTGCGCTAAAACTTCCTGTTTGTCGGAGTAGATTGAAGCCGTGCCCGCGGAAAGCGTCTGCCTAGAACGTAAATCCATGCCTATACTCACTTGGATGTTCAAATAGGACTTTATCAGTGGCCTCGTGGTTTTTCACGAGGAGTCTCGACCGTTCGTCCGCGGAAAGCGAGTTGTTTTGCTGAATGTTGAAAAATCAACATGATCATTTAACAAAGCCATCTTTTTAAAAAAACCTTTAGGATATTATCCTAAAGGTCACAAGTAGATTCAACGGTTTCGATTAATTTTTTCAGTAATGCCACAGAGGAATCGAGTGTTAATGAATAGTATCTTTGCGTTCCCTTTTGCTCAATTGAAACCAGCTCATTTTCACGCAAAATTTTTAAATGATGAGAAATCGCCGGTCTACTTAATGTAGCATGTTCTGTGATCTCATTGACCGTCAGTGCATCTTTTTCAGCAAGAAGTAAAATAATGTCCTGTCTGGCTGGGTCACTTAATGTTTGAAGCAACGGAATACACGAGCGAAATGTATCAATCGCTGGTTGTCCCATGCTCTGGCCCCCTTGTTATCCGATTATTGGTGAAGCTTTATTCACTCATCGTAATGAATAAGAAAAATCTCTTCAACTATTCTTTACTCTTTCTTGCACTTTACGCACAGTAGCGGTCACAACTTTTCTTGGTAAGAAACTAACAGAATTAGCCATGAGTTTATTTTTCATGCCTGGAATCACAATCGTTTTTCCATTCATAAAGCCATCATAACCGATTCTCACTACTGTTTTCACATCCATTACTCTACTTTTAAAAAGCTTAGATTCCGATAAATTGGCTCTCTCTTTAAATCCTGTTTCAGTTGGACCGGGGCAAAGCGCCGTCACTGTTACATTCGTGTCTTTTAATTCGTTCGCTAAAGCTTCTGTAAAAGAAAGCACGTATGCTTTTGTAGCATAATAGACAGCCATAAGTGGACCTGGTTGAAAGGCAGCTGTTGATGCAATATTCAGTACTCTCCCTTTATTCCGCTTGACCATTTCTGGCAGAAATAATTTTGTTAAGTGAGTTAGTGAAGTAATATTTAATTGAATCATGTTTAGTTCATCGTTCAAATCCGTTTCAACAAATTCTCCAAACAGCCCGTATCCCGCATTATTAACGAGTAAATCAATCGAAATGTTCTTTTGATTTAATTCAATTAAGATTGAGGATACCTCTTCTTTAATCGTTAAGTCTTTTACTAAAGGGGTTACTTGAACCCGATACTTTGATTCAAGTTCTTCTTTAAGTGCAATCAGTTTGGCTCTCACTTCGTGCTACTACGACTAGGTTATAACCGTCTTTTGCAAATAAATGAGCAAATTCGTGACCGATTCCTGATGATGCGCCTGTTAAGAGTACTGTTTCATTTTTCATATTCATAATCTCCTTTTATATTTAATCGTTTTAATGTTTAACTGTTTAAACGTTTAATCTATTAAACGTAATGTAACATGTACTTTTTAATAAAGCAAGTCTTCATTTATGAAAATTATGAATTAATTATGGAACTATAGAGTAAATGAAGATAATAAATTAAAAATGTGATAATCTTGAAGGAAGCGTCACTATAATTAGGAGGATTTATGCGATGACAAACCAAAATGAAACAAATACGTTACCACCGAAAACCTGTTCAGTTGAAAAATTGGTTACAGTAAAAGAAGATATCGAAAAGGTCCTTGCAGGAACGAAAACGGCTACACGACGTAACGGCAGATACGCTGACGTTGGAGAAATTATGACACTTGAAGATCATCAATTCGTCGTAAATAGTGTTTATTCTCAATCACTTGGAGAATTAACAGACGAGCACGCTAAACAAGAAGGTTATGCAAATGTAGAAGAGTATAAACAATCGATTCTTTCTTTCCACCCAGGTATGCCTTGGTTGCCACAAATGAGAGTATGGGTTCACGAATTTTCACCGGTACAAGGATAATTCGGCTATAAGATGGACTTTTTGCATCGAGTCATGCTTTATATCCATATAACAAGTGTCATAATGTCGATCGGGCCATTCTTTGTCCTTTTTCCTATTGTGAAAAAACTAAGAGTGGCAGAGGGAAAAGTTCAAGAAGCATACATCAGTACTTTTCGTTCTGCTGTCAGACTCGCAAAACATGCTGGTCACGTATTAGTTGGATCTGGAATTGTGCTTGTCTATTTAAGTTCTTGGACATGGTCCGCTTCATGGCTACTTGTGACTATCATTATTTTAATCTGTTCATTGTATTTCTTGGCACGAGCCTTTTCTCCTGTGCTTCGAAAATTTGTAGAACCTGAACAAAAAAAAGAGTTACTTTCCAACAAACTCAATCGAGCTGTTTGGATTTATCTCGCTTTATTAATGGTTATGCTTTGGTTGATGGTTACTAAACCTATGCTTTGGTAAATTCACTTACGTACAAAGAGGCTACCATTCAGTTAATTTGACTGAATGGTAGCCCCTTTTTTGTTCATTTTCCCTCTGTTCCACATTCGTTGTGTTCATCCTCCCTGATCATAACGAATGTTGACCTATATGATGTTTTGTCTGACTTGCTTAACCTCAAGAGGAACGAAAACCAACTACACCGATCAAGGAATACTTTCTATGAAGTTCATGAAAAATCAACGAAAAAATAGATTTCTTGTAGATAAAAAGAAACATTAGGAAAATCCGTAGATTTCCCTAATGCTATTCTTATTTAGTGACTTTAAAGACTTCCTTTTTTATTTAACTCATTTCGTAAACTTTGTTGCTAATTGAACTTCCGCTAAAACCTTTAGGCTATCCGCAGACCAACAAACAATCTTTCTCATACCTGTTTATATTTGTGGCATCGCGTTGCTCGTGTTTTTACGAGTTGAAGAGGTCAGTGATTTAAGATAAGCAACCCACATATCTATAAAATGGGAAGTCCTTTTTTACGGCCATGTTAAATGGTTATGTTAATTTTTCTACATATAACTTATACATGGATTGCAGTGGAAGGCAGCGACTCCTGCGGGAACAGCAGCGAGCTGAAAGCCCCGCTGAGAAAGGATCACAGTCTAAGAGCGCAACATCCTGTTGCAACGACTGCGCTAAAACTTCCTGTTTGTCGGAGTAGATTGAAGCCGTGCCCGCGGAAAGCGTCTGCCTGAAACGAAAATCAACGGCTTACAAGAGAACTTATTCATCGCTCACAAAAATCACTCTGCTAACTTCATTTTTTTGGCTCTAGCACAAGTTTTCCTTTTGTTTTTCTTGCTTGCATGAGTGTATGTACCCGTGCTGCATCTTCTAATGGAAAAACTTCTCCGATTGTTAGACGTAGTTTCCCTTCAGCTAGATAAGTAAATAATTCTTCTAAACTTGGCTTCAATAATTCTGGTTTTCTCATGATTTGAGGAAGGAAAAAACCAACTACTGACTGATTTCTTGCCATTAGAGAAGATGGATAGAAACGACTTTGTTCCCCACTTGCTACTCCATAAATGACGAGCCTTCCAAACGTTGCAAGACATTTCAATGTCTTATAGAAAACGTCACCACCAGCCATTTCTAAGGCCACATCTACTCCTTTACCGTCCGTTGCTGTTAAAACTTCCTCTTCCCAACCTTCTTCCGTATAGTTAACGACAATATCAGCTCCCATTTCACGGGCGAGCTCTCTTTTTTCTTCTGAACTGGCTGTCGCAATGACTTTTCCTGCTCCAAATAGCTTCGCTAATTGAACAGCAATCGTACCAACTCCGCCAGCTGCAGCATGCACCAGGACCGTTTCTCCTTTTTCAAGACGACCCATCGTTTTTAGAATGTGATATGCACTTAGTCCTTGAAGAGGAAGTGCGACTGCTTGTTGATAACTTAGCTCCTCCACCAAAGGAATTAATCCCCGTTCATCAGCAATGGCATATTCAGAATATCCACCTGATTCAATTAACGTGACAACTCTTGTCCCTACTTTCATGTCGCTAACTTGATCACCCACTTCTACAACTACCCCTGCAATTTCAGCACCAGGAACAAATGGAAGAGGTGTTTTCACTACATATTCCCCTTCACGTCGGGCTGTATCTGCATAATTGACACCAATCGCATGGACTTCAATTAATACTTCGCGACCTTTTGGTGTAGGTTTATCAAGTTCGACAACCTTTAAGACTTCTGGACCACCATACTCTTTCAATTGAACGGTTTTCATTTTCTTCCTCCTCAACTAGTTTCCTTTAAATACAGGTTTTCTTTTTTCTTTAAAAGCAGCGATACCTTCTTGGTGGTCTTCAGATGCAATCATTAGCGTTTGAGTGAGACGTTCTTTTTCAAGCATTTCCTCTAACGTTGCCGTGAGCGAATGATCGACTAATTTCTTCATCATTCCATATGCTTTACTTGGACCGACCGCAAGCCTTGAAGCCAATTTGATTGATTCTTCCTTTAACTGATCAGCTGGAACAAGGTAATTGATGACCCCTAATTGAAACAGGCGCTGCGCTGTAATAGGTTCTGCACTAAAGAAAAATTGCTTTGCTAAATGAGGTCCAATTAGCCGAGGTAAAAAATAAGAACCTCCGCCATCGGAAATAAGACCTACTTGAGAGAAACTCATAGCAAATTTACTTTCCTCAGCAGCGACAATTAAATCGCATGCTAAAGCTAAATTAAATCCCGCTCCAGCTGCAAAACCATGAACGACAGCGATAACCGGTTTTTCAGTTTGTTTAATCGTTGTGATACACTCGTTTAATTTTCCAATGTGATCGTAGACTTCAGCAGCAGATGCTTCTCCCATCGTTTTCACATCTCCTCCAGCCGTAAAAGAACGGCCGGCACCAGTCAATACAATGACTCTCACCTCAGAATTGTCCTGTGCACTTCGTAAAGCTTCCGTTAATCCTACAATCATTTCCGGACTAAAAGCATTTAAATGATCGGGTCGATTTAATGTGAGTGTCATGATTTCCTTTGAAATGTTAATCAACAAATGTTCATTCTTCATTGCCTACTCCCTTTCAAATCAAAATTTACACTAGTTAAGAAGGCACGCGAAGCTAATCGCGCGATTTTCGCTTTTCCTTTAACAAACGAATTGATTGGCTTCATTTTGATCTGCTGCAATTCTACGATTGCGTACGAATCCGTTTTCTGAAAATAAATACCTACTACATGCTTTAATCGTAACTTCCTTAAGTTGTTGACTTTTTTCCATTTGCGTTAATTCCGCTATTAAACTTCTAGAAAGGCGCTCGACCTCCCACAATTTGTTTTCGAGAAACGTTCTAGTTAAGTCGATTTTCAGCTGTTCGTTATCGAATCCATTTTTCAGAATTGCTTTATAAGTGCGATACACGACCGATTCCACTGAATATAAATGAATCGCTAAATCTGCCAGTCTCATTAACGTTTCTTGTTCGTGACCAAGTGAATCACCAAATGCTTCATAAGCGAGCCCCATATTTAATAGAAAGAGATTTCGAATGGTGTCTACAGCTTCTCTTTCAGTTGAAAAATCACCTTCGTACTGAACGGGGTTTTGAAGTTCTTGCCATGCTTTTTTCACTTCCGTTCGAAGGTCGACCTCTCCTTTTGCAGCTTTTCTAAAGAGATGAGTCGGAATGAGGAGTCGGTTAATTTCATTTGTTCCTTCAAAAATTCGATTGATTCGCGAATCGCGATACATCTGTTCGATCCCATATTCTTTAATAAATCCAGCCCCGCCATGAAGTTGCAAAGCTTCGTCTGCAATATAATCGAGCGTTTCTGAACCGAATACTTTGCAGATGGCACATTCTGTTGCATATTCACTTAATCGTTTTCCGATTAAGTGATGGTCTGTCGATTCACCTAAATCATGTAGAGATTCTTCAAGCAAACTCGCCGTCCGATACTGAATGGTTTCAGATGCATATATACGTGAGGCCATAAGAGCAATTTTTTCTTTTGTGGCAGGAAATGCAGCAATTTCTTTGCCAAACTGTTTCCTCTCTTGAGTAAATAAAATAGCTTTTTTTAGGCCATATTTTGCAGCGCCCATACAAGCAGATCCAAGGTTAAATCGTCCTAAATTTAACACGTTTAATGCGATTATATGACCTTTACCTACTTCTCCAAGAACATTTTCTACGGGAACGAAACAGTCTTCAAAAATGACTGAACGAGTGGACGATCCTTTTATCCCCATTTTCTTTTCTTCAGGTCCGAGTGATAATCCAGGGAAATCTTTTTCAACGATAAAAGCTGTGAATTTTGATCCTTCCACTTTTGCGTAGACGATAAATGTTTGTGAGAAGACAGCATTTGTAATATAGATTTTCGTTCCATTTAACACGTAATGAGTTTTGGCTTCATTTAAACGAGCAGTTGTTTGTGCGGACAATGCATCTGAACCTGCATTGGGTTCAGTTAAGCAATAAGCACCAATCCATTCTCCAGAAGCCATCTTTGGAAGGTATTTTGCTTTTTGATCAGGCGTTCCGAAATAAGTGATCGGTAGCGTGGCTATACATGTATGATTAGCATGAGCGACTCCATACCCACTCGAAGGTCCGATCATTTCACCTACAATTCCTTTGCTAATTTTGTCTAAGCCAAGACCTCCATAATTTTCAGGTACACTATGAGCAAGCAATCCTAAATTCCCTGCTTTTTTTAAGAGGGAAACGATGAAATCAAAATCTTGGTTCTCTAGTTTTTGATTAAAAGGGGCAACTTCTTTTTCAATAAACTGTTTAGCTGTTGAAGCAATCATTCGATGCTCGTCTGTGAAGTCTTCAGGCGTAAACAGGGAATGAGTATCTAATTTGGAAATAAGAAACCGCGCTCCTTTGTTTTTCACATCTGCTTGTTCCATTTTCTGTTCCTCCCTTATTCGGTCAACTCACAGTTCACTCTTGTTCGCTACGCTCATTCCATGCTTAATCAAGCTATTTACCGTTTGATTAAAGTGAGAAAAACGCAAATCATTCGTCTGTCCTTTTTTAAAGCGATAATAGATTTGCTGACAAATAACGGCAAGTTTGAAATAGGCAAAGGTTAAATAAAAATTGATATTCGATACATCCCTCCCACTCAATCGAGCATATTCTTCAATGAATTCTCTTCTTGTCATGAAACCATCTTGCAGTGTTATAGAGGGTTTGCCGAATCCTCTTTTCAATAAATCTGGATCCTCTTCTTCGATCCAATAACTCATGGCTGCTCCCACGTCAACGAGTGGATCACCCACTGTCGTCATCTCCCAATCAAACAAACCAATCATTTCTGTTAACTTCTCATCAAACATGGCGTTGTTGAGTTTATAATCGTAGTGAATAATCGTAGCTTCTTCATTGGAAGGAATATGATCAACCAACCATTTCTTTAAACATTCTTCCTCTGCAACTTCATCTGTTTTTGCTCTTTGATAGCGTGAGATCCATCCATGAACTTGACGTTCCATAAATCCAACTGGCTTACTCAATTCAACTAATCCTGTTTGTTTATAGTCAATCGCATGCAAATCAACAAGCTTATGTACCATTTCTTTGGATATGCGATCGCCTAGTTCTCTCGTAGCGACGATTCCATCTGGAAAAGTGGTATCAAGAACAACTCCATTCTTTCTTTCCATTATGAAAAATGGACTTCCAATAAGCGTTAAATCGTTTGAATAGAGCAACGGTTTAGGTGCGACAGGAAAAAATGGTTGAATTTCCGAAATCACCTTAAACTCTCTTTCCATATCGTGTGCTTTTGGTGCAACATGGCCGAGTGGCGGGCGCCTCAATACGGCTTTCCAATCTCCCTTTTGTATCTCGTATGTCAGATTTGAATGCCCCGCTGAAAATTGGTGGATCTCTACTGGATCGCTCGGCAATCCCTGAAATTTATCATGTAAAAAAGCATCTAAATTTTGTAAATTTATTTCTTCTCCTTTACGAACAGGAATCACATCTTTACTCATTTGATGAGGCATAGGTTTCCTCCTTAATAAAATAGATTAAAAATTCAGAATTATGAAAGCGTACGATTGCTTTCGAGTCCTTCTCTTAAGTGGTCCGGGATTGTTTCACTTGTTTGCTTGTCAAAGTCAAAGTAAACAATAATCGCATTTCCTTTTGCAATCATCTCGTGTGTCTGAGAACAAATAATTTCGTGCTCTAACTGAAAGCTTTTGTTCCCAACATGAGAAACAAACGTCTTAACCGTTAATAACTGATTAAAATAACCTTGGCTAACAAAATCACATTTTGTTGAGGCAAGAATGAAACTCCATGTTTTCGAATCCATTTTATAACCGACTGATTCAAAAAATCGGATACGAGCTTCTTCAAAATAAATAAAGTAACTCGTATTATTAATATGACCAAGTGCATCTGTTTCACAAAAACGTACCGTTACTTCATGTGAATACATGGGCATTCTCTCCTCTTAATGATGTTGGAAAGCAGGTTTTCTTTTTTCTAAGAATGCTTGAACACCTTCTTTAACATCTTCAGTTTGGAATACCTCTTCGAACAGAGTTGCTTCAAGCTCGATTCCTTCAGACAATGAACGATTCATTCCCTCATCAACAGCCACTTTAATTCGTGAGAGTGCTTGCAGGGAGTGACGTGTCATTTTCTTAGCGAGCGCTTTAGCTTCGTTCAAGCCTTCACCTTGTGAAACGACTCGATTAACTAATCCAATTCGCTCCGCTTCCTGAGCTGACACCGTTTCTCCTGTCAACATCATTTCTTTCGCTTTCGCTCTTCCTATTAATCGAGGTAGACGCTGTGTTCCTCCTCCACCAGGGAATAATCCGAGGCTGACTTCTGGAAGGCCGATTTGAACGTGCTCTTCGGCAATACGGATATCAAATGCCAATGCTAATTCACATCCGCCACCGAGTGTTAATCCGTTCAAAACAACGATTGTTGGTTTCGGATACTGATCAATATGATTTAGAACTCTGTGACCTTCCATGACATCTTGCTTCATTTCGGGATTACCCATCATTTGTGGGAACTCTTTAATATCTGCTCCGGCTACAAATGTCCGTTCACCGTCTGCAGTAAGTAAAACGGCCACTACTTCGTTGTCGTGCTCTACTTCCTTAAACGCTTCATGTAATTCTTGAAAAACCTTTTTACTTAGCACATTAAGAGGAGGATTTTTAATTGTAATAACGGCTAGCTTATTCTCTTTTTCTAGCGTGACAAATTGCGCCATTATCTGTTCGCTCCTTCTGCTTCATAGTTATACCAACCTTGACCTGTTTTTCTTCCTAAGTGACCTTTTTTCACTTTCTCTTCGATACAGGAGAAAGGTTTATCCTCCGGGTTACCTGTTTCTTGATAGCGCTGTTCCATCACAAAATAGCCAACATCAATACCAGACAAGTCCATTAATTGAAACGGTCCTATAGGATGATTCAGTGCTTTTCGACAAATCGTATCAATGTCTTTAAAATCGGCAATTCCTTGTTCATAAAGGGACACCGCTTCTCGTTGAAGTGCACCGAGGATTCGATTCGCAACGAAACCAGATATTTCTTTGTTCAAAAGAACGGCCGTCCGATTGATTCGTTCACACACTTTCATCGTCAATTGGGCAGTTTCATCCGACGTATGCTCACTCCTTACAACTTCAACACAATCCATCACCAAAGGTGGGAAAAAGAAATGCATATTGACCACTTTATCCGGTCTCTCCGTTACGCTTGCTAACATACTATTCACAATCGTTGAACTGTTGGTAGCAAAAATGGTGTGCTGCGGAGCTAGCTCATCTAGCTTTGAAAAAAGTGCTTGTTTACTATCTAGCTTCTCAACGATCGCTTCGATGACAAAGTCTGAATGAGCGACGGCTTCTTCAAGGTTAGAAGTAAAAAACAATCTTTCAAATGCCACTTCTTTTTCATTTTCAGAAATCTTTCCTTTTAAAACCCATTTATCCATCAATGAATGAAGACTTGATTCTGCTTTTTGAAGTGCGTCTTCTTGTAAATCTTGAAGGATTGTATGATATCCACCTAGTGCGCACAGCATGGCAATTTGATGCCCCATCTGCCCTGCACCTACAACGGTTATTTTTTCTATTTGATTTCGATTCATTTTCATCCTCCTTTTTATCCTCATACATATTGATAGAAAGATGTAAAATCCTTTCATTCATCTTCTATTATTTAGAATTTTTCGATCCCTTTCAAAATCAGCTCCACAAAAATTTCTGCTACCTCGGTGTCAGAAATTTCCCCGTCAGGATTAAACCATTGGTAGCTCCAATTCGTTATCCCTAATATTCCAAACGTAACAATCGATGCATTTAAGTCAGGCCTGAATTCCCCACTCTCCTTGCCTTCAGTGATGATCTTCTCAATATTCAACCGAAACTGATCGCGCTTTGGAAGGATCAGAGCAAGTCTTTCTTCATTTAAATTTCTCATTTCACGGAAATACACCTTTGCACTTGGTCCTTGTTTTTTAATATCACTAATTAACATATTCACGACATCAAAGAGCTTCATTTTACATGATTTTGATGGATCGTCTAAAATTTTTTCTTGTTGTGAAATCATGTCATCAATGTAGCTTAAATGAATATCCATTAACAATTCTTCTTTGCTCGAAAAATAATAATAGAACGTTCCTTTTGTTACGCCAATAGAGTCGACAATGTCTTGAATTGAAGTTTCACTGAATCCCTTTTTCTCAAAGAGATAGATGCTTTGTTCGGTTATTTTGGCTTTCATGGTGTGATCCTCGCATTCTATTAATTGAATATATGTTTCATGAGATTTTTCACGAATTCTTTAGTAACTCTTCTCTTAAAGCACGTCGAAGAATTTTTCCCACACTCGTTTTTGGAAGATGATCGCGGAATTCAATGAGTGTTGGGACTTTATAAGCGGACATATTTTGTTTACAAAAAGATTTAATCTCTTCAGATGTTACCTGCTGATTTTCCTTTAATACGAGCACTGCTTTTACACTTTCTCCTCTATAGGCATCAGGAACACCTATGACAACCGCCTCTTGAATTGCAGGATGTTCATAAAGTACTTCTTCTATGTCACGGGGATAAATATTATATCCACTTGCAATGATCATGTCTTTTTTGCGATCGACAATATAGAGGTAACCTTCATCGTCCGTTCTTGCAATATCACCCGTATAAAACCATCCATTACGAAGTGCATGGGCTGTTTCCTCCTGCAAATTCCAGTAACCTTTCATGACTTGAGGACCTTTTATCGCAATTTCTCCTAATTCTCCGGTCGGAACTTCTTCCATTCCTGTCGCTAAATCGACTACTTTATAATCTGTAGATGGCATGCCAATCCCAACACTCCCCGGTTTTCGTTCTGCAAAAGGTGGATTACAGTGAGTAGTTGGAGATGTTTCAGAAAGACCATAGCCTTCTAAAATTTTTGATCCCGTTTTTCTTTCGAACTCTTTCAAAAGACCAACTGGCATCGGAGCACTTCCACTGTTACAAATGTTAATACTATCAATCCCGTAATCTTCTGCATGAGGATGATTCGTAATGGCCACATACATCGTTGGAACGCCCGGGAATATGGTTGGCTGCTCCTTTTTGATCGTATTTAATACTTCTTCTAATTCAAACCGAGGTAGCATGATGGATTCAGATCCAGTATAGATGGCTAAATTCATACAAGACGTCATTCCAAACACATGAAAAAGTGGGATGACCGTTAAATAACGTTCTTTTCCCAATTCTATACTCTCTTTAAAAAACTCAAAGGATTGAACCATGTTTGCAAGGATATTTCGATGAGTGAGCATCGCTCCTTTTGATCGACCCGTTGTACCACCTGTATATTGCAATACGGCAACATCGTGTTCAGGATCAATGGAGACTGGTATCACATTACCTTTGGACTCTGATAAAAAATGGTCAAAGGTCCAATCAAATGAATACTCGGCTTCAGAATGCTGGAAACTTACTACAATGACATTCTTCACACTTGTCTTTTCTTGAATATTTTTTACTCTCTTATAAAAAGCATCGAAAACGATGATCGTTTCTGCACCTGAATCATTGAACAAATATTCTAGCTCTCTTTCCACAGACATTGGGTTTATTTGAGTAACGATTGCTCCTATAGTCAGGATTCCATAATATGAAATCACGAATTGTGGACAATTCGGCAGCATGATAGCTACTCGGTCTCCTTTTCGAATGCCCTTTTTTTGAAGAGATTCTGCAAATTGATTGACCATAAAGGATAGTTCTTGGTACGTAATCTTTTTTCCATAGAATGATAATGCATTGTTGCTAGGAAATTTAGCTGTCGATTCTTTTAGTACTTCTGACAAGGACTGGTTTGGAATGGTAATCTCCGTTTTGTAAGTATTAGGATAATGATCGAACCACACTTTATTCTCACTCATATTTTATCCTCCCCTTCAGAATCGATTGAACTTCTTGTTTCAGCTTATTTAAAAGGTTAAACCGCCTCCATCTACTAAAAGCGTAGAACCTGTAATAAAAGAAGCCTCCTCTGAAGCTAAAAAAACGACTGCATTGGCTACTTCTTCTGGCTTACCCACACGTCCCAGTGCGTTTGCCTTTGACATGATCGACCATTTCCGTTCATTCTGCTTCCAATTTTCAATGATCTTTGTATCAATTAATCCAGGCGCAACTGCATTTACTCGAATTCCATTTCTTCCATATTCGAGTGCTGCATTTTTCGTCAGTACTTCTACTCCGCCTTTTGAAGCGTTATAAGCTGATACATACTTTTGTCCTTTATGTCCTAGTAAACTAGATGTATTAATAATGGCTCCGCCACCTGACTTAATGAGAGCTGGAACTGCATATTTAATCCCTAGGAACACTCCTTTTACATTCACATCGATCACACGGTCCCACTCTTCTTCTTCCAAATCGATACTCTTTACTTCCGAATGGCCAATCCCTGCATTATTAAAAAGAATATGTAACGCACCGAATGCTTTAGTCGTTTCATCGACAAGGTGTTTCACTTGATTAGAGTCCGTTACATTCGTTTCAAGAAAAAAAGCTTCGCCACCTTGTTCTTTAATAAGGTCTTCAGTTTCTTTTCCAAGTGTACAATTGAAATCGGCAAGTACGATTTTAGCTCCTTCTTCAGCAAATCGAAGAGCCGTCGCGCGACCGATTCCACCTCCAGCACCGGTAATGATGGCTACTTTGTTCTTTAATCTCATCGCTGCACCTCCTATACGGCGTGTGTTCCACCGTCTACAACCAAAATATCACCCGTGACATAGTTAGCTGCAGCCGATGCGAGAAATAATGCCGCTCCTTTTAAGTCGTCATCATTCCCGAATCTTCTAAGAGGTGTTGATTCTAAAATCGGATTTTTTCCTTGTTCCATAATATCTTTAGACATTTTTGTCGGGAAAAATCCTGGCGCAATGGCATTGACATTAATATTAAATGGCCCCCATTTAGCTGCTAGATCTTTCGTAAAGGTGATCACAGCACCTTTGCTCGTATTGTAGCCGATCGTGTCCATTACTCTTGGATCGGTTCCACCTAACCCTGCTACAGAAGCAATATTTATGATCTTGCCGGATTTTTGTTCGATCATGACTTTTCCTACAGCCTGACTCATTAAGAATGTTCCTGTCACGTTTACATCTATGACTTTTTTCCAAGCTTCAATAGGCATTTCTACAACGGGTGCTCCCCAAGTCGCTCCGCTATTATTTACCAATATATCGATTGTTCCAAAAGCTTTTACTGTTTCTTCAACAACATATTGAACATCTTCCGGCTTCGAAATATCGCACTTTAATGCAAGCGTTCGGACACCTAATTTCTCAAGACGATTTGCTGTCTGCTGACAAGCCTCCACTTTTCTTGAGCACAATACAACATTTGCTCCTGCTTCAGCGAATCCCTCAGCAATCTGTTCTCCTAAACCACGTCCACCACCCGTTACAATCGCTGTTTTACCCGTTAGATCAAACAATTCCATAACATTCATCTTATTCCCCTCTTTCAAATACAGGTGATTGATATTTTCGAAGTTCAAGCTTTGCTATTTGTGAACGGTGTACTTCATCAGGTCCATCCGCTAATCTTAGTGTTCTCGCATTTGCCCATTGAGCAGCAAGAGGATAATCTTCTGAGACCCCTGCACCACCAAGAGCTTGAATGGCACGATCTAATACGCGAAGGGCCATAGAAGGAGCAACCACTTTGATCATGGCGATCTCCGCTTTCGATTCCTTGTTACCAAAGTGATCCATCATATAAGCTGCCTTTAAAGTTAGCAATCTTGCCTGCTCAATTTCAATTCGAGAATCAGCTACCCATTCTCGAATTACACCTTGATTTGATAAAGGCCTACCAAACGCCACTCTAGTTTGAATCCGCTTACATAAAATTTCAAGCGCACGCTCAGCTGCTCCAATCAATCTCATACAGTGATGAATTCTTCCTGGACCTAAACGGCCTTGCGCAATTGCAAAACCTTTTCCTTCACCCAAAATCATATTTTCAACAGGAACTCTTACATCTTTATAATTAATTTCTGCATGTCCATGTGGTGCATGATCATAGCCGAATACAGGAAGCAATCTTTCAATCGTTACACCCTTTGAATTTAAAGGGACTAAAATCATTGATTGTTGCTCATGGCGATTCGCTAAAGGATTTGTTTTCCCCATGACGATCGCGATTTTACATCGAGGATCTCCTGCGCCAGACGACCACCATTTTCGTCCATTAATCACATATTCGTCTCCATCTCTTTCGATACTTGTCTCAATATTTGTCGCATCTGAAGAAGCCACATCAGGCTCAGTCATCGAAAAACAGGATCGAATTTCTCCTGATAGCAATGGTTTTAGCCATTGCTCTTTTTGTTTTTCTGATCCGTATCGAACAAGGACTTCCATGTTCCCTGTATCAGGAGCATTACAGTTAAAGACTTCTGGTGCAATCAAAGATCTACCCATAATCTCACAGAGAGGAGCATATTCTTGATTAGTCAATCCTGCTCCGTATTCACTTTCAGGTAAAAATAAATTCCATAGTCCCTCAGCTTTCGCTTTCTTTTTCAATGTTTCCATAATTGGTGGAACGGTGCTCCAACGATCACTTTCACTTAATTGTTTTTCAAATACCGTCTCATTCGGATAGACGTTTTCTTCCATAAATTTAGTAAGTTTATTTTCAAGTTCAATCACTTTTGCTGAATATGAAAAATCCATTCTTTCATCCTCCCTACTTACTAACCGGTCGGTATGTTAGTTATTTAATAGTATACGAGTCTTAATAAAATATTCAACTATTAAACAAATAATTCTGATAATTTTCATTATTCAATATTAACACCAATTGAAAATAGAACGACTAATAAGATCACTCTTAGAGGAAAAATGTCGTTATTCTAGAGAAGGTATGATCAAATAACATCGAATTACGTAACATTATGACTTTGTTTGTAGAAGCTCTTTTTTTTTCTTTTTAAAATTGGCATAATTGTTTTTGTTGTATTTTACAACTTTAAAAATCTAAAAATGAAGTCAATTCATATTGACAGTTGAGGAGAAATAAAGAATGGTTCATGGATTAATCACACATCAACATAATTTAACGAGTTATATTATGAAAAAAAAGCGAGAAATGATTGACCTAGGTATGACATACGGTTTGTCCGATTATCGTACGGTTATTTGTAGTCAAGAGCTTGATCAACTACTAAACTTACAATTTAATCAAAAAAACCAACTTTTCTATTAAATAATCCATTTCACGAGCGTAAGATTTTTTATTTAAAAATAGATTGATCACTATTTTAGATAAGTGCATCTAATACCTTAACAATTTATGATTGTTCCCATCTATACATAAGAATACGATTGATTACAACGAGCAACAAATAGATACAAGCTAAAATCGGCTTATCAGCTATGTATAAGGCAATAGCTGGCAAGCCGAAGATCCCCAGTTCAAGTAGGAAGTGAAACGTTTTTGGTAATTGAATGGGTGCCTTTGGTGATCCGAAGATTCCCCAAACAATCGCTATTAACAATGGAATGAAAATACCCCATACACATTTCATGATCGTACCATTTCCGTTCTGAAACCCCCAATAACCGAGTGCGTACAAAGCGCACAATTCCAACAGGAACCTTAAAGCTAAATTAACTTCTTTTATGAATAGCAAAAACGTCACCTTCCATTTCTGAACATTTCTAAAAGATCCGAACTTATGAAGATCTGTTATTTTCAAAGTTTTCACTCTATTTTACTGTAAATATCATTTTTTTCACAATAATGCTAGTAAATTTGAAATCAAGCATGATTACACCGCTTAATTCTTATTGAAATTCGGCAAATAAACATCGTTCACTTTGTTTACTCGCCTTAGAGGGTGCTTTACTCGCCTTACAGGGAACTTTACTCGCCTTAAGTATTTACGTCATTCACCATCTTTTGTTCATATCAAGTACCACCTTTATTAATAATGGAGATGTTACTGGAAGGATAAAAACACTTCATTTCAATCTGAGCTGCACCTGTTGATTGGAGTGCAGGCGCTCGACTCCTGCGGGAATAGCATGAGCCTTGAGACCCCGTTTCGCGAGGCCACTGAAAATGTCCAATTTTTATAGATTGAAAATCTGCAAATGAAAAACGAGCCTCATATTCGCTTCTAAGCCAACGAATTTAGAGTGGGCACAAACGAAAGGAACGCAGTGACGAAGATTGCAACCGTGCCCGTGGAAACGTCTGCGCTGAAACATCCTGTTTGTCGCGACAGAGGAGACTCAAGCCATGCCCGCGGAAAGCGAGCACTGGAACGGAATTCAACAAACATTTTTTGTTTTCATCTTCTAAAATAAAAAACTCCCTTTCTCCTATCATTTCATAGGAAGAAGAGAGCTTCACTTAAACAAGATGCACAGAAACTACGACAAATGATCAGCTGTAAATGTTGTCATTATTTTTGCTTATAGTATGTGATTCCAAGTGCGAAGGCAAAAACGGAACCTTTTACAATATCCATGGCATAATAAGGGACCGACATCATCACAAGCCCGTTTTGCAGAACACCGATTAGAACGGCTCCAACAAACGTGCCTAACGCATTCGGCTTTCCAGATCCTAGAACCGATAAACCAATAAAAGCTGCGGCTACAGAATCCATTAAATACGGAGCACCGCTATTGATTTCAGCCGTCATCACACGCGAAGCAAGGACGATCCCGCCAATTGATGCTAGAAAGGCTGAAATGATATAAGCCGCACTTTTATATTTGTTGACTGCTATCCCCGAAAGTCTTGCAGCTTCTTGATTCCCTCCAATGATATACATGTATCGACCATACTTCGTATAAGTTAAAAAGAGATGCACAACCATGACAATCACGATCATGATTAATATAATCCAAGGTGCTTGTCCAATTTTTGAAAAGAAAGGACTAATCACACCTGTCGAAAAACTTCCATCTGGTAAGACCATATTTTGAGAGATCGTTGCTCCTCTTGTGTAGGTAAGGGCGACACCCTGAATGATAAACATCGTTGCTAAGGTCATGAGCATATCTGGAATTTTTAATTTTATAATGAATAAGGAGTTGAAAACACCAACAAGGAGCGATGCTGCAATAGCAGAGAGAATCGCAACGAATGTGTTTTGTGAAAACCAAACGAACATCGAAACGACTAAGGCATTCGATAATGAAGCGACTGATCCAACTGAAAGGTCAAATCCGTTCACCGTCAATGAAATGGTAATGCCAATCGCAATAATTGTAACGATTGATATTGAACGTAATATATTCACGATGTTACTCGACTGTAAGAACAGTGGATTTGCAAGTGCAAATCCTCCAAGAAGAAGCACAATCGTCAAGATAGTTCCATATTTAAAGAAGAACTGAATCCAATCAAAACTTCTTTTGGTTACTAGTTTAGGTAATATCGGATTCGCTGCTTTCAAGTTATTGACCTCCAGTTGAATAATAAAGAAGTTCCTGCTCATTTGTTTGAGAAGTTTCGAGTTCTTTCACAGACTTCCCATCATACAGGACGTATACTCTGTTTGTAATTCCAATGATTTCAGTAAACTCTGATGATGCGTATATAACCGCCTTCCCTCTTTTAGCGAGGTCAGTTATTAAAGAAAAAATTTCTTTTTTTGCTCCCACGTCAACACCTTTGGTCGGTTCATCAAATAGATAGATTTCAGCATCAGCGATCAGCCATTTTCCTACAGCGATTTTTTGCTGATTGCCACCAGATAAATTCTCTACTAAAGTGTGCGCAGAAGGTGTCTTAATACCAAGACGTTCAATCATATCGAGCGAAATTTTCTTCTCTACCTTTCGATTCATGACCATTCCCAGTCGAGTAAAAGAAGGGATACTAGCAGCCGTTAAATTCTCAGTTACAGATGCGTTGATTAATACACCTTCTTTCCTTCTTTCTTCCGGGATGAAAGCAATCCGATTTTTCACAGCATCGTATGGAGATTTAAACGTCTGTTTCTTTCCTTTTAATAAGAGCTCTCCTGATAATATTTTTGAATCACCAAATATCATTTTACAAAGTTCCGTTTTCCCTGCGCCTACTAGTCCTGCTACCCCAATTATTTCTCCTCGTTTTATATGCATCGAGATCTCTTTCATTTTAGAATGGTCATGAAGCTTGTTAAGTTGTAAGAGGATCTCACCAACATTCGGGGTAACTCTTTCTAACTGCTCTTCAAGTTTTTCTCCTAGCATTCTCTCGACCACTTCATTTTGGGTGATCAAGTTCGTAGGTTTTTGAATAATAAATTGACCGTTTCTTAAAACAGTAATATCATCACAGAGTTCAAAAATTTCGGGGAGACGATGTGAGATAAAAATAAGCCCTACTCCGTTTTCTTTAAGCTCCTGGATAACTCGAAATAATTTTTTCGTTTCCGTTATACTAAGCGGAGCCGTTGGTTCATCCAAAATAAGAAAACGACATTGAGTGGAAATGGCTCTTCCTATGAGGACCATTTGTTTCTCTGCTAGTGTTAGCTCACTAACGAGTTTTTTTGAAGATAGGTTTAGATGAATCCTATCTAATAGTTCGGTCGCTTTGCTATGAAGATCTTTCCATCTAATCACTTGTTTTTTCTTCATTAATCGCACCGTTTCGTTTAGCATGATATTTTCTCCAACGGTTAAGTTTGGAATTAATGCTGTATCAACTTCTTGATAGACGATTTGAATTCCATTATCCTGAGCATCTCGTGGTGAACGAATGGATATTTCTTTTCCATCCATCCATATCTCTCCACGATAGTGACTATATGCGCCGGATAACACTTTCATTAAAGTAGATTTCCCTGCTCCATTTGCTCCGATTAACGCATGCGCACGACCTGTTTCTGTTTTAAAATGAACTCGGTCTAAAGCCTTGACTCCAGGGAATTCAATGGTTATTTCTTTTAATTCAAGACTTGTTCCCATCTCATCGTCTCCTTATATAGCAATCAATCATGATGTATGAAAGAGCTCTAAAAGTGAGCCCCGTTCTGTTTATTTTTTATAGTAATCTTTTAACGTTTTCATCCAATCTTCTTCGAATGCAGAGGATTTCCCCCAGCCTTTTATTAAATCGGACAGGTTTGTCATATTCACGGGTGTCTTAGAAGCTTGAAGGTCTTTCTGTGATACAAGAGAAGCATCTAAATCATAGATTTGAGGTGTTTCTTCCCCAGCGATTTTTTTAGCAAGTAATCTTATGTCTACAGTTCCGATTAGTTTTGGGTCAACGGCTGCTGTATATTTCCAAGGACTTTGTTTGCCTTGTATTTCTTGAAGATCCGCATTTGATACATCAATTCCGTATACTTTCACTTCATCTCTTCCTGCTTCTTTAATTGCTCTTGTTGCACCAATGGCGAAAGCATCCCATGTAGCAAAAATCGCATCAAGCTTCCCTTTTGGATATTTATTCAACATAGCAGAAACCGCATTTTGCGTTTGGACAGATGTATCCGCTGAAGCCACACCAAATCTAGCGACCTCTTTAATACCTGGATTCTTTTTCAATTCTTCCTTGTAAACAGCATTACGTCTAACCATTGGGGGAAATCCGTCTACCCATAGATAGACGATCTTTGCTTTTCCGTTATGATCTTTAATCAATTGAGCAAGTGAGAGTTTTGCAAGTGCTTGATCATCTTGAGATGTCAATGTTACGCCATCGACTTTAGCTAAATCAGTATTTGAATCAAATGTAACAACACTTTTGCCTTTCTCTCTTATTTTCTTAACATCATTTACAGTCGCTGCGTCATCACCGTGAGAAATAATAAATCCGTCGTAATCTTCATCTATTGCTTGTGCAATGGCATCGTGGAATTTTGCAGTATCTCCATTTGCTGTAAATACGTCTACCTTAAACCCCAACGCTTCCCCTTCTTCTTTCGCACCAGCTAGAAATTGAGCAGTATGATCATCTCCACCAATTTTTCTTATCACTTTTATTTTCGTTAACTTCCCTTTCTGAAACGGCTTAGGTACGTTTTCTAAGGATACATTTGGATTTCCTTTTTGTGGAGCAGCGGAAGTATCCGCGGAAGAACAACCGCTTAATAAAATTGACAATGCTAAAACAGAAAAAATGCTACTATTCATCCATTTTCTTTTCATAAAATAAGATCTCCTTTTCATTTTTATTTGCTTTGTTCAATGATCATGTTGATTTTTCAACATTCAGCAAAACAACATTCGCTAACATAGCCTTGAATTTAAGAAAAACAGTTTAGATGGATGGATGTGTATGTATGGAGTTGATTAGTGGTTTCTTCCTCCTTGATTCTTTATTTATGACTTGCGAAATTTCTTTAAGCGCAAAAAAACCTCTCTAAAAAGAGAGGTTTCATCGCAAATAAGCAGAATTTTCCTCTCTCATCTCTCAAAACAAATAAATGTTTTGCTGGATTTAGCACCAATTCCTAATGGAACGGTTGCTGGGCGTCATAGGGCCAGTCCCTCCGCCACTCTCGATAAGAGAACGTCATATTTAATTTTTGGTTTTTAATATAGACTTCACTTTAATGATGTACAGAGTAAATGTCAATAGAAAAAATGAAATATTTAGAAAAATTCGTTATTTATAAACTATTGGAAAGGTCGTGCAAAATTTGCTGCAGAATTTGATCAAAACAATTTCATTCTATTCAATCAAAAGTTTATTTAATTTCGTTGTTGTATTCCATATAAACAACGTGTGTTCTTAAATATTCATTTAAACCATGCTTCCCATCTGCTCCACCAAGACCTGATTGCCCTACTCCTGCATGGAATCCTTGAATGGCTTCAAAATTTTCACGATTCACATATGTCTCACCAAATTCTAGCGTATTCATGGCTTTCATGACTTCGTGTATATTATCGCTGAAAATCGATGAGGACAAGCCATATTTCGAATCGTTTGCATCCTCCAATACTTGATCAAAATCTTCATAAATAACAATCGGGAGTACTGGTCCAAAAATTTCTTCCTGAATAATTTCCATGTCTTGTCGCACACTTGTTAAAATCGTTGGCTCATAGTAGAAGCCTTTCTCACGATCCACACGTTTACCACCTGTTAACACGTTTGCTCCATTTTCCACTGCATTTTTCACCATTTCTTCCACTGATTCGAGTTGGTCGATATTTGCTAACGGACCAATGTCGCAGTTGTCTTCTTCGAGCGAGTTTCCTACTTTTAAATTTTTAAATACATCTGTAATTTTATGAATGAATTCATCCGCAACATCTTTATGAACGTAGACTCGTTCTGCATTCGTACAAGCTTGTCCATTGTTTGTAATCCGGGAAGTTGTAATGTTTTCCACAGCTAAATCGATATTTGCATGTTTGGTCACAATCGCAGGTGCTTTACCTCCAAGCTCCAAGTTCACTTTCGTAATGTTTTTTGAAGCTGCTTCCATTACTTTTGATCCTGCTGGAAAGCTTCCTGTCAAACTAATCATCGCAACATCCGGGCTCTCTGCTAATGGCGTACCAATTTCTGAGCCTTTCCCATTTAACAAATTAAAAACACCTTTAGGAACTTCTACTTCATCGATGATTTTCGCCATTTCTGAAGCGGTATTAGGTGTGAACTGACTAGGTTTAATCACAATTGCACAACCCGTCACAAAAGCTGGAGCTACTTTACGAGCAAAAATGAACATTGGGAAGTTCCAAGGAACGATTCCACCAACAACACCGATCGGTTTTTTCATTACAATGACATTTTCATTCTCACGCTCACTCGGTAACACTTCCCCTTCATAACGGCGTGCCCATCCTGCCATATAGCGATAATAGTCAATCGATAATTCAATCTCAGCTTTAGAAGCGTCAAGTGTTTTCCCATTCTCTTCTGTCAGCATACGAATGAATTCTTCTTTTCTATTTTCAATTTTGTCTGCAATTTTATATAAGTACGACGATCGATCCAAGGATGTTTTAGCAGCCCACTTTCTTTGTGCTTGCTTGGCAGCTGCAATAGCTTTCAAAGTATCCTCTTCAGTCGCCTTTGGAACTTTTGAAATCATTTCTTCTGTGGCAGGATTGATGACTTCAATATATTCACCATCTGAACTATCTACGAATTGCCCATTTATATAATTTTTATATTGTTTCATTAATAATTTCCCTCCAATAAGTTAATGACTATATAAAACCGTTCCTCTTCTAACTCTTACTTAAACATCCAAACTGTTTTCGTTTTCAATTCTACTTATCCATATTTTCATTACTTTTTACTGAATCGCACTATTTTTCAGCGTTTTTTAATAAAAAGTCACTTGAAAGTCATACTTTTGCTCAATTTTATGTATAATCAAAGTTAGGCATATAGAAAGGATGATGGATATGTTAACCATTACCGGATTCGGCGTTCAATTAATCAACGATCCCTTTGGAATTATTGAAGGAGAAAGATATGAGTTTTTCCTTGATATAGAAGTTCCAGAAGATGACGAAGTCTATTCTGAAAAAGGACTATATATTAAAGTTCTTTATCGTGTTCAAGATGGCCAATCTAGTATTGTAAAGTACGATATTTTCGAAAAAGAAACAGAAAACCATTTTGATTTTGATCTTCAAGAAGACGAAGAAGCTTTAGTAGAAGCTTTCTGTAAAGAGCACCTTCCGAAATCAGCTGAATAAAAAGGACTTAGTGAATTTTTACATCCAGCAAATGGTTGAATAAACCATTCAAAAATGAAAACAGGGTAAATCAAGAAGTGCTTATCACCTCTGATTTACCCTGTTTTTTATTATTGGTTCATTTTGTTGTGCTTCTTATACTCATGATAAACATCGACTAATTTCCCTGAGAAGTTCGTAAACATTCCCGTTACTCCCCAATCAAGCAGCATGTTCATGTCTTCTTCCGTGTTAACGGTGTAGGGGTGAACGAGCATACCAAGGTCTCTTGCTTTACTTACAAAGTTTTGATCCAAGAACAATTTATCGTCATAACGATAGTTCATACCAATTCCAACCGCATAGTGGTGAATCGCTTCAAGCTCTTCTTTCGTTACTTCATTTGGTGATGAAGTGAGACCTGATTCTTCAACCATTTTCCCAGTTGCATCTGGTTGGTACCATAAAAGCTGGACAAGCGGAATTTCTGGGTTTAACTTATGAACCTTTAAAAGACTTTCTTGGCTAAATGATTGAATAATGACTTTCCCATTAGAATGATGATGTCCTAGCAAATGATACTCTTTTAAGGTACTTAATAACTTCTCTTCCATTCCCGGATACACATCTGGAGATTTTGTTTCAATATAATAATTCGAGTTTTTTCCATAACGTTGAAAAATTTCGTCAAGTGTCTGTACTTTTAAGCCTTTATAAGATTCTTTAGCGAGTTCAGGGTATTGTTCGTTAAACCATGATCCAGTGTCTAATTGCTTCATTTCTTCAAGTGTTTTATCGCGAACTTCACCTGTTCCATCTGTTGTACGGTCAACAGTCGTATCGTGCATCGCGACTAATTTCCCGTCTTTTGTCATTTGGAGATCAATTTCTATATAGTCTCCTTTTTGTTCTTTTACTAAGTCGTATGAAGCAGTCGTGTGTTCAGGGGCTAAACCACTTACTCCTCGATGTCCTACTACTAAAAATTTCTTGTCATTCATTGTTGGATCACTTTTTTCTGCTGCATAGCTACTTGTAGTTCCTGCTACAAAAAATAGAGCCATTGCCGTTAACAAGGATGTTTTCAGTTTCTTCAAAAGTGATTCCTCCTCAAATGATTATTAATCTTGAACAATCAAATTCTCGTATTGACTGCTCGATGATTAGTATACAGGAGGTTTTATTCTATTTTTCTGAAGTTATCAAACTGTAAGAATCTTTAACGGCTATGTCATCTATCTTTACAAAGGATTTACTTCTAGATAAAAATGATAGGGCTGATCTCAATCACTTTTTAATCGATAGCTCATTTCGTAAACTTTGTTGCTATTTGTTGTTTCGCTAGAATCGGTTCGCTTTCCTAGGACGATCCACAAAAGTTCCTCTCTCGTGTCTAGAGACCACTTAAAAAGTCCTCTGGGAACATCAAGGCGAGTATAAGCTGAGAATTTCCGTTCCAAGGCGAGACGCGTACCGCGGGCACGGCTACTGTAACCTTTGAAAAAAGATTGATTAAAATTTAGAGATAACCCTCAATTTCTAGGTATAAACAAACCTCGTATTTTGAACAAAGTTTGATCAAAATACGAGGTTTTACTTGTTTATTTCTATTCATTTTTATAAAAAAACAGATTATTTTGGAAAGCGAATCTTCAACTAGCACCTCGTTAGTTGAGTAAAGACTTGTACTTACCGAGTAAAATATTCTTTGAAAATCTGTTTAAAATAAGGCTTAAAGTCAATTTCAATCGTTTGTTGAGAGTCCTCATTAACAACTGTTAATAACACACTCGAATGATCTTTCTTATCTGCCGTAATTTCAAATTTATCAACCCGTTTTAGGTCTAAAAATGATAATAATCTATTTGAAACATGCTGAGTTACTTGTATTTTAACCTCACCATAAGAGGGAGAAAGTGTAACAATAAAGTTTTCCTCTCCATTAGAAAATTGGTATTTTGCATTATTATAATAAAATGGCAAGTCTTTCGAAGTACTATCCAATAGTGTTGGTTCACAATCAAATAACGAAAGTAAGTCGTTTTCTTCTGGAAATATAGTCATTTTCCCATCACCTTTTTTATCAGCATTTTAACAGGTTCTTGTTCAACTAACCTGCTCCGTTAGCTTGAAAAAGAGCTACCTAAGCAGCCCAGTGATCTTAAACTAAAGCACCAGCTAGTTGAACAAGATGATAAGTATTATGATTACTTTTAAGGGACTATTTCTATTTTTCTGACCTTAAAAATGTAAATAATCCAGGGACTCTTTCTCTAAAAGACAAATAGTTATGTTCCGCATCTTTAACAATTTCAAACTTTGCATTTGGTATTTTTTCTTTTAAGATTTCATAAATGACTTTATTTGAAGCTAAAAATTCCTTATTTATTATTTCTTTATCTCCAGCCTCCTTAGTTCCGCAGTCTAAGTAAACACTTTCAATTAGTGACAAATCAGAACACTGTATTAACTTTTCAATTTCCTCCTGATTACGATAAAAAGCTGAAGATAAAACCGCTATGCTTCTGAAAACTTGAGGATAGCGACACATAGCGTAAGTGGAAATAAGTCCTCCTAAGGAAATTCCCGCCATTGCAGTACGGTCTTTTAATGTACGATATTTATTGTCTATGAATGGCTTTAGTTCATTTACTATAAAATCTACATATTGTATCCCTTTTCCACCAGCTAAGCTTTCCTTACCTAATATTTTCTTGCTATATTCCCCGCATATCCAAGGACAGTATTCATTTATTCTTTCTTCTCTATTTTGGTCTATTCCGACAACGATAACTTCCAATTCATTTTCATCTAAATAATTTTCAAGTTTTAAAGACGTGCCATCAATTGCATCATTATCCTGAAAAACATTTTGTCCATCGTGCATATACAACACTGGGTAACTCTGATTTTCCTTGGTGTAATTTTTAGGTAAATATATTCTAATCAGTCTTTCTTGTTCGAATGAAGCTATATATAAAGGAAATATTTCTAACACAACTATTCCACCTTTCACTATCATTTATATATATTAAGTCATTCTTAATTTTTGTTATCCCTTACATACTTGTTGAACTAAACTGCCGCGTTAGTTCAAAAATAAAGGATTGCCGAAGCAACCCACACTCTTAAACACATGCACCCGTTAGTTCAACAAGGAAATCCTTTAATCGAAATACTCCATTTGTACTTTTTCTTGTTTATAATAATCGATTCTATCTTTTATAGTACCTGTATGAAACTCAAACTTATGACCATCTGGGTCAGTAAAATAAATAGACTTCTTATCTCTTTCATCTCTTGGACGACCTGACAAGATGTTTACATTTAATTCTTTTAGTTTATCGTACATTTCATCAAATTCAGCTACTTCGATTGAAAAAGCTATATGTGTGTATGATTGGCTTATTTCATTACGAGGTATATCTTTCTCTACATTGAGTGCAAGCCACATACCATTTAAATCAAAATAGGCAGTGCTTCTACCTTTTACTAACAATTTAGCTTCAAAAACATTTTTGTAAAAATCGATAGAATTTTCTAAATCAGAAACTGAAAATAAAAAATGATTAAGATCTTTTATCGACATCTTTATCACCTCAAAAAATTAGTATCCTTTATTAAACTAACCTGCTTCGTTAGTTCAACAAAAAAGGATTGCTTCTACCAATTAAGATAATTCTAATTAAGTTTTCTTTAATTATTTGAATAGCTACAAAGTTCAATTAAAGTTCCATCAGTTGATACTGGATTAACATAAATGAGCCTTCTTCCACGTGTGTTAGTACGTAGTGTGTCCTCTAGAAAACGAACTCCATTTTTACTTGCCTCGAGTATTGCTTTGTCCAAATCGTCAACTCGATATGCAATATGATGTACCCCTTTTCCTCGTTGCTTTATAAACCGAGCCATTGGAGAGTTTTTGTTGGTTGGTGCAAGTAATTCAATTACTTTATCATTAGTTCTGACAACAGCAACGTGTACTTCAACACCAGGTGTATCACTTGTATAACGATCCTCTAATAATCCATTTAATACATTAAGATAAAAGGGAAGCGCGTCATCAATACTTCTAACAGCAATTCCAACGTGATCTAAAACATATTCCAATTTAGTTTCTCCTTTCAGCATTATTATCTTTAATAGAGACTAAGTCTATTTAAAATAAATTTATAATCATCTAAAAAAATTATTTTGTTCCACTATCCTGCCGATTTAGTTAAGAAAAAAGGCTTTACTCCTTATTGAAGTAAGGCACTCGTTAGTTCAGCAAGATATACAAAGTATATTTCAAGACCTCAAGATCAGTTTAGTTAACCTTTACTGATAAATAGAAAAATCACTAATTTCTGCATATTGGATTGTGTTCTTAATTTTGTCCTCTAAGTCATGCAAGGTATTCTTTTGTCATTCTTCTAGATTATTCATATGCCACTTCTGTATGAATAATTGATACAAAAAAATCTCGCGCAGTTTCAAGAAAATAGGAATTTGTTTAACTATATCCTTATGAAGAAAATTTTCTGCTTTATATCCTGCAAAGAAATGACTCATAAATGTCTTACAGAAAGTATCTAAATAGTCATTATAGGAGCTATGTTGCCAGTATGCGTGATAGAAGACTACCGCAACATCTTGGGCATATCAATTAAATGAACATTCATCAAAGTCAATCGTAGTTAAAGTACCTTCCTTTTTGATAATTAGGTTTCCTTGGTGGAAATCATTATGGATAAGACCATATGTATCTGGTGTAATTTCGTATGGAAATAGACTGTGCATCAACTTGTCGTAATTCTCTCTTATCCATGGACTTAAACTTCCTCGTATACCAAATACATCTGGATTTTCAACTGTCCATACAGGTCGATTTATTACATCGATCTTAAATTCTCTGGATAAGGCATGCATTTTTCCCAATATCCTTCCCAATTGTTCAAATGTTTTTACATTCCAGTGGAATAGGTTTGTGACGTCAATTTGGTCACCCTTAATAAATCCAAAATACGCTCTCACCCGTTCCTCTTCACTATCTAAAGTCATTTCTGGCTTAGGTACAGAAACCCCTTTTTCATATAAGAAATTCATCCACTCTATTTCCTGAAAACCATTTCCTTTGTTTTACTATTATCAGATATTCTAACTACTTTTCCTTTTTTCTCGATATGAAACACATCGTTATGAAATCCCCCGTCGAGCCTAATACGATTTTCTTCCATCCTGCTTTACCTCCCTAACACCCAACTTTCATGAACACTTTTCTCACGTCTTCTATATTTTGTATTCCTTGTTCAACTAACCTGCCCCGTTAGTTCAACAAGCACAAGGCTTTACCTCTACTTGAAGTAAAGCACCCTTTAGCACAATAAGAAAGGACCAAAGAATGGTCCTTTCTTTTGAAATATTCTATCGCCCTATCACTCGGTTACATTTTTTATAACTGCCATTTCCTTACCGAACCTATCACCATTATCAATAAATCCCAAACTCGAGTATAAGTTATGTGCCCCGAAGTTTTCAGGATGATAACCTACAACAATTTTTTTTGCATTAGGTAATTTAGCCATTTCTGAAATCATTAACTTAGTTGCGGCTTTACCTATACCCTTGCCTTGGTATTCCTTACCCACCATTATTCTATAAATCCAATAACCATCAAGTTCTTCTTGGACAGAATTGTACATCAAAAAGCCAACTATTTTTTCTTTAGCATAAATAGCATATGGCTTTAATGTAGGCTCAAACTTTGACTGAGCTATTGAAATAGCATTGGGCTCCATGTATTCTTTTTGTTCTATTGATACCTCTAATTCACAACAATCGTACCAGTTTTCTGCATTTAATTCTACGATTTTTACATTTCCTGTACTCATAATTTTCCCCTTTCAAAATTCGGGGAAACGCTAAACAACTTTGTTAAGTAGTCATTATCCCCTTGTGGTCATTAATAATATAATTTCTATTATTTGTCATAATGAACGCCTCCTCTAACAACTATTGACTAAAAATTATATCAATTAATTTTTAGTCTATTTAATCATACCATTTTTACCCATTTAATTCCTACTTAAAATAATTTCACTTTCTTCTTCAACTAACCTGCTGCGTTAGTACAATAAGTTCAACAAAAAATGCGTTAATCTTTCTTGGATCAACGCACACGTTACTTGAATAACTTATACCAATACAAAGTGGTTTCAATATTTGGACTATATGACTGCTTTAATGTGTCAACCCCACCTAGTATGAAACCTTGTTTCACATAAAATCTGCACGCTCCAAGATTATCATCTTGAGCTTCTAGGGACATTCCTATAAGTTTTCTTTGCTTTGCCCACTCTTCAGCTTTGTTTAAAAGTAATTTTCCAATTCCGTTTCCTCTATATTCTTTTTTAGTAGCAATGTTTTCAATATAACAGAAGCGATTCCAATCCTTAATTATTCTAATTTGTCCTATGCAAGTATTATTCATATAAGCTAAAAACAAAGATTTATCCTCACGGTTTATATAATGGCTCCAAACAAGTTTGTCATCTGGAAAACGTATTTCTCTAGTTTCATCAAAAAGAACTTCTTTATAAGACCATTTTCCTGATTGTAAACTGGGGACAACTCTACCATACAATTTAAAATAATCATTTGTCTGATTGATATCCTCAATTAACTCATTTTTCAAAGGAGAAATAATGATTTTACTTTCATTATCCATTTTACACCCTCCCTTTCTATTTTTATTTTTTAGAAAAATTTAGTTAGCACAAACTATAGTTAAACCCTATCTTATTAAACTAAACTGCGCCTTTAATTGAATAAGGGCAATAGCCCATGATCAATTAGCTGACCTCTAGGTATTGCCCCCGTTTGTTAAATAGTTTTATTTTAAAGGATACACCAACTCAATACCTTCCTCCGCCTTTAGCGATTGATAATACCAGTAATTATGGTCCGCTCCATGGATGCAGAGAATTCGTTTATTTGGGTACTTCTTAGCAGCATTTTTCACCCGTGCAGCCATAATATAGTGCCGGGTATTCCATACAATATTTTGAACGTCAGGATTTACTGAATGTAACCAGTTATACATTTCATTTGTAATCGCATCGTATTCGAATGAATTAAATGGGATAGTCCCTTCATTCCATGCTGATAGTTTTTTATCATTCCAACTCTCTAACTCTTGCTCTAACTTACTTCTAGTTTCTGCGTCATATTTATCAAAAGGACCTTCCTCAAATACATCCTCTTCAAACCAATTCACTGGAACAAACGTAATACACTTTTCATGACATAAGGGGAAGATCAAATGAGGATACTCATTTTGTGTCTCTCCCAGAATGCCAAATGGTTCATCTTTATTTAAGTAGAGTTCCCAACTTAAAGGGTGAACTTCTCCACAAATGACATCAGGATTAAATTCTGCTATTAATTCTTCCAATCGTGACAACGGAAAATTATACTTCTTTTGCATTTCTTCATCATGGGTCATTCCTAAAATACCTACAACTGACATATTTACACATCCTCTATAATCTTAATGCATAATACTCTTATTCCATTAACCTGCTTCTTTAGTTCAACAAAAAAGGATTGCCGAAGCAACCCACACTCTTAAACTCAAGCACCCGTTAGTTGAATAAGACCTGCTTTCTAAATTAGCATCGGTAAGTCATTTTCAGAAATTCAAAACTATCTCCATTTGTATCCTGCATAAAAGTATCAACTTCTTCAAATCCATTTTTTCTATATACTTTTATCGCTCTCTGATTGAAAGTTGCTACTGATAATGTTATTTTTCTAGGTGTATATTTTGATTTGGCAAACTCTAAACCTGCTTTTAAAAATTCCGATCCATTTCCATTACCGATTAAATTTGGTCTCATCCCTAACCCTATATCGATAGTATTAATAGCTACTTCATTAAAGCTAAAGAAGCCTATAATATCATTGTCTTTAGTAACAACAAAGTTTGAGTCACCTCGTTTTTGGGGGTCTAAGAACTCAACTAAATCTTCTTTATCTGCCTCCATATCGTAAAAAGCATATTCAGCATCATAGTGCCAATTAAATGCAATTTCTTCCGCTTGTTCTTGTGTCATAATTTCAAACTTATACCCCATAATTATCCCCCTTGTATCACTAGTAAAATATCATGCATCCATTTACCTTGTTCAACTAACCTGCTGCGTTAGTTGAAGTGCATTTTTTCACAATCTATAGAGTGATATTAACATAAATATCCAAAAAAAATCACCTCAACTCTAAGAAGAGATAGAAGTGAGAAAATTTTAATCAAACTTTATTATAAATGAACAATCTATTTTATAAATTATCGAACTTTGTTATAAATTATAAAAATTTATTTCAAAGGCACGGCTACAATCTCCTCCGAAAAACAGGAAGTTTTAGCGCAATCGTTGGCGCTCTTAGACTGTGACCCTTTCTCTGCGGGGCTTCTAGTTCCCGCAGGAGTCGCTGCCTTCCACTACCATTCAGTAACGGATTAAAAAGAGCGGTCTTATTCAACTTTGCTTTAAAGATGCAGACAAAAATCGTTTTGTTGATTTCGACTTTTTCATTTGCAGATTTACGCTCAACGCCCAGTGATTTAAATGCGGCAACTACTTTAAAGAGGATATGAAAAATTTTTATAAAGGGCTATGTTAGCGGATGTTGTTGATAGGAAGCAAAAACAAGGAGACTCCTGCGGAAAAACGAGCGAGTCGAGACCCCGCAGTGTGGTTTTTCACGAGGAGGCTCGACCGTTCGCCCGCGGAAAGCGAGTTGTTTTGCTGAATGTAGAAAAATCAACATGATCATTTAACAAAGCCTTATAAAAAAATAACAATCTATCTAAAAACAGCCTAATAGATTGAGCTACCTCCTATTTCACCAAACATCAAAAAAGCTTACAAAGAATGTCACTTCTCTGTAAGCTACAGCAAATTATTCCATCCATGTGTACATATAATTCGTGTCTTCAATTTCTTTTGCTTTTTTAACTGTCTTTAAAGGTCGGAACGTATCAATCATGACAGCAAGTTCAAGCGTTTCTTTTTTGCCAATACTTGCTTCCGTTTTACCTGGATGCGGTCCATGTGGAATCCCGCTTGGATGTAGAGTAATGGATCCTAGCTTGACTCCTTTACGGCTCATGAAGTTTCCTTCTACATAATATAAGAGTTCGTCACTGTTTACATTGCTATGGTAATAAGGGGCTGGGATCGATTCTGGATGGTAGTCAAACAATCTTGGTACAAACGAACAGACGACAAAATTATGCCCTTCGAACGTTTGATGAACAGGAGGCGGCTGATGAACACGTCCAGTAATCGGTTCAAAGTCTTCAACATTGAATACCCAAGGATATAAATAGCCATCCCAACCAACTACATCGAAAGGATGATGATTTAAGGTGTGTTTATGCATATGTCCACGTGATTTTGTTAAAACGATGTGCTCTCCTTTAACTGCATGTGTCACGAGTTCTTCAGGGCCTCTAATATCTCTTTCACAAAATGGACTATGTTCAAGCAGCTGTCCGTATTCATTTCGATAGCGACTTGGCGTCGTGATTTGACTAAACGCTTCAACAACTAAAAACTTTGTCAATTCTCCTTTTTCTGGAATGACCTTATATATCGTTCCAATCGGAATAATGATGTAATCACCTGGACGATATGGAATGGTACCAAACATCGTTTCGATGATTCCCTTTCCAAAATGCACAAACAGCATTTCATCTCCATCACCGTTTCGATAGAAATGATCCATAGGTTGATCGGCATGAATAATCCCAATTAATAAGTCATCATTTCCAAGAACATACTCCCTTCCACTTATCGCATCCCCTTTACATTTCAGATCTGTTGTATAGAAATGGCGGTGCTTGAGCGAGTCCATCTCTTCATATTCAGGGAGATAGGAACCGATTAACTCTGATTTCGCTACCTCCGTTGGCATGTGGTGGTGGTAAAGAATCGATTGTGATCCTGAAAACCCTTTCGTTCCCATTACTTGTTCACGGAAAAGGGTCCCATCTTCTTTCTTAAACATTGTGTGACGTTTATGTGGAATCTTTCCTAATTGACGGTAATAGATACTCGTCACCTGCTCTCTATTATGAAATGGTATTTTTCAATTTCCCTAATCCTTCAATGGATAGTTCAACTTCATCGCCTTCTTTAAGCCAACGATGAACTTCTGTACCGAGTTCTAAGAGACATCCAGTACCCACTGTTCCAGATCCAATCACTTCACCCGGATACAATGTCACTTCAGCAGAAGCTCGTTCGATCATCTGGGCAAATGTAAAATAAATATCTTGAAAATTTCCTTTTGAAAGGAGTTTTCCATTCACTGTTGCCTTCATTTCTAATTGATAGCGATCACCAATTTTCCGCCCAGCCAGCTCGTCTTTTGAAACGAGATATGGACCAATAGAGGTAGCAAAATCTTTTCCTTTTGCAGGACCTAAGCCTACTTTCATTTCTTCCCGTTGAATATCACGCGCACTCCAGTCATTCATGATAAAATAACCGAAAATATAGTCTTCCGCTTCATCAGCTGGTATGTTACGCCCTTCTTTACCAATGACACAAGCAATTTCAAGCTCATAATCCAGCCATTCGCAGCCAATCGGCTTTCGAATAGACTCATCCGGTCCTTTTACAGCTAAATGATTGGTAAAATAAAAAACAGGAAAATCATACCATTCCGAAACGACCTCTAGTCCTCTCTTTCCTCTTGATGTTTTGACATGCTGTTCAAAAGCATAGAAATCACGAATACTGACAGGTCGTGGTAGTGGGGCAAGTAACCGAATTTCAGTCAAAGGAAACACCCCTTCCTCTTCTTTATCAAAAAGAGGAAGTGACTGGATAAGTGGCGTATATTGTTCATGATTGTTTAACAGCTGGTGAAGGGTATGAGGTAGCTCTCCTCCACTCACGACAGACATATCAATCGCGAGATCGCCTTGGATCCACCCAGCTGATTCTCTTCCATTTATCGTTTGAAAGGTTATATATTTCATAGAATCATCACCTTGGTAATGTCTTTCTCGCAATTTCAAACGTGTCAGACATTGGTTTTGTGTAAGTTTGACCAGCTAACCGTCCAATTGGTTCTAATTTCATAGAATCAATTCTTCCACGATCAAACAGGTCATCATCGACGTGCACATGTTTCACTTTTCCAATGACAAGACTTCCCGAACCTGGTTGATCGCCAAAATGCAAGACTTCATGCAATTCACATTCAAGGTGTACTTTACTTTCCTTTACTCTTGAAGGAACGACCGTTTTACTCGGACATTTCGTTAACCCTGCCTGCTCGAATTCATCCACATCAGAAGCGAAATTAGTTGCACATTCATTCATTTCTTCCACAAATGTATGACTGACAATATTAATAACAAATTCCTTCGTCGCTTCAATATTTAACAGCGTATCTTTTTTACTCCCATCCGTTCCATTTCTCATTGGAGAAAAACAGATCAACATCGGTTCAGCAGAAATAGCTGTAAAAAAGCTAAATGGTGCTAAATTATGCACACCTTTCTTGTCAACCGTCGACACGAATGCGATTGGTCTAGGTAGGATCGAACCGATAACGAGTTTGTATGCATCCTGCCAATTAAGGGACTCAGGCTGTACTTCCATCGTTAAACCACCTTCTTTGTAAGTATGTTTTTTAAGGCAATTAGAAAGGCTTCATTGTCATCCTTCGTTCCAAATGTCACTCGAAACATCGAAGGATATCCTAACAAATGACCCGATCGGACAACAAAACCTTGTTTAAGCAGTTCATTTGAAATGGACTCTCCTGAACTCTTCGTATCGATCATCATAAAATTCGTATGAGATGGAAAAAAGGAAAGTCCCATTTCCGCGAGTGATTGCTCCATTTTTTTTCGTTCTTCAGCATTTTTCATCGCACATGAACGAATATGGGTTTGATCCTCTAATGCAGTAAGTGCTGCCAATTGAGCTAAACCATTTGCATTGAATACTTCTTTCACTTTTAACAGTTCATCAACGATTGTGGTGTGTGCGATTCCATATCCGATACGTAAGCTAGCCAATCCATAAATCTTTGAAAATGTACGTAAAATAACTAGATTCGTATGTTTCACAAGTAAAGGGATTGAAGATAAATAATCATCCGTTGTGACGTATTCAACATACGCTTCATCTAAAATAATTAAGATGTCCTCAGGAACAGCTTGGATAAATGAGAGCAATTCTCCTTTTCCAACAATTGTTCCGGTTGGATTATTCGGATTACAGATAAAAATCATTTTCGTTCGTGATGTAATGGCATCTTGCATGCCTTTTAACGAATGAACACCATCTACAAGAGGGACAATGACCGGTACTCCCCCTTCGATCATAATGTTTGTTTGATACCGAGGAAAAGTAACATTTGCCATAATCGCTTCATCATTTGGACTAATAAATGTACGAGTTAACAATCGAATTAACTCATCTGACCCATTACCTAGAATAAATTGATTCGAATCAAGTGCATAGTACTCAGCTAATTTTAATCGTAGCTCTCTAACCGCACCGTCCGGGTACAGATGCAGGTTATCCAATGAACGAAGGATCGTTTCTTTTACGATTGGTGAACAACCATATACGTTTTCATTCTCTGACATTTTGCGAACTTGCGTTAAACCGAGTTCTTTTTTTATATCATCAAGCGACTTTCCTAGAACATAAGGAGCAATCGTTTCCACTTGAGTTCTTGTTTTAATTGGAAATCCCATTTCACGCCCCCCTTAGTGATTGGAAAAGAGGGAGAAAATCAAGTCTCCCTCTCGTTTATCTTATTAGAAAGGCTATGTTAGCGGATGATATTGATAAGAAGCAAAATTTCTCACTAGTAGAAAAACGAGCGAGTCGAGACCGCGCAGTATAGTTTTTGAGGCCACTGAAAAGGTTCTTTTGGAACGGCAATGAGAGTATAAGCCGTTGATTTTTGTTCCAGGCAGACGCGTTCCGCGGGCGCGGCTTCAATCTCCTCGTCACTGGGTTCCTGCGGGGCTTTCAGCTCACGCTGTTCCCGCAGGAGTCGCTGCCTTCCACTCCCATTCAGTAACGGTGTAAAAAAATAGGGCTTTTTTTTGAGAAAAAAATATCTCTCAGTTTAAAATTCTTGTTATAGAAGCGAATATGAGTGCTCCTTTTTCATTTGCAGATTTTCAATCTATAAAAGTTGAACTTATTCAGTAACCTCGTGTTTTTTTACGAGGAGTCTCGACCGTTCGTCCGCGGAAAGCGAGTTGTTTTGCTGAATGTTGAAAAATCAACATGATCATTTAACAAAGCCTTTAGAAAAAATATGATTAAATTCCCGACTTTCTTTCTGAAACTAGTTTTAAGTGGTAATTTATAAATTCCCTCTGCGCTCTTGTTCACGTTCAATTGATTCAAATAGCGCTTTAAAGTTTCCATCACCGAATCCTTTAGCCCCTTTTCGTTGAATGATTTCAATGAAAACAGTAGGGCGATCAACTATTGGCTTTGTAAAGATTTGGAGTAAGTACCCTTCATCATCACCGTCTACGAGAATGTTCAGCTCTTTTAACTTCTCAATTTCTTCATCGATGTCTCCTACGCGTTCACTCAAAGTCTCATAATAGGCTTCTGGTGTTTTAAGAAACTCCACGCCATTCTTTTTCAATGCAGCTACTGTGGAAACGATATCCTCCGTTAAAATGGCCAAATGCTGGACACCAGGACCATTGAAAAATTCAAGGTACTCTTGGATTTGTGATTTACGTTTTCCTTCAGCTGGCTCATTAATCGGAAACTTAATTCGTCCCCCGTTATGCATGACCTTTGACATTAGCGATGAGTATTCCGTGTTAATATCTGCATCAGTAAAGTGTCTCATTTCCTGGAAGCCCATTACTTTTTCATAATAGGAGGTCCACTCTTCCATTCGTTCCACATTTCCAACAACATGATCAACCGCAATGATACCTGTATCTACAGTAGGAATTGTCGTTTCCATCGCTTCAAATCCTGGCAAGAATACACCTTGATAGTCTTTTCTTTCGACCAATGTATGAATCGTGTCACCATAAGTAGCGATCACTGCTTTTTTGACAACTCCGTGCTCATCACTTACTTCAAAAGGAGCTTTTACTTCAATTGCTCCACGAGAAACCGCTTCTTTGTATGCCTTTTCAATATCGTTCATCGTTAAAGCGATATCACGAACACCATCTCCATGTTTCTTCACAAATTCAGCAACAGATGAGGAATCGTTCAACGAGCCAGTAATAACAAGTCGAACCTTTCTTTGTTGAAGAACATAAGAAACCGTTTCACGATTCCCCGTTTCTAATCCAGAATAAGCGACGATTTTAAATCCAAATGCCGTGCAAAAATAGTGGGCTGATTGTTTGGCGTTACCTGAATAGATTTCTAAATAGTCCACATCTTGTACGGGGAAAAAGTCTTCTAGTTTATTACCTGCTTTTAATGTTTTTTCGCTCATTAGTGATTCCTCCATTAATTAAGTAATTATTCTGAATTTATTATAGACATTGATGTTTACATCAATCAAGAATGCCCGATAAAGCTAGAACGCTTTTCAGCAGCAGAGTGTGGCGTTCCCAAAAGATTGTTTTTCTGTTTTCCAGGTGACAAATGGACCGCTTTTCCACTTAAGGCTTCGATCGCTTCAAGCATGCTTTCATTGATACTCGGATGAGGATAGTGCACAAATTCGAGATCTTCTGTCCTCCCTACCATTTCAAGGGCAATAACCGCACTTGAGATCATTTCAACCGCTCCATAACCCATTAGATGTACACCTAATAACAGGTCTGTAGAAGCATCACTAATTACTTTCGCGATCCCATCTCGTTCTCCTACTAAACTCGCATAGCCATTTCCGCCTAACGAAAATTCTGCCACATGAATATTTTCATATTGATTACGAGCTTCCTCTTCTGTTAATCCTACAAAAGCCATTGGTGGTTTCGTTTGAACAACCGTTGGAATAAAAGTATTGTCTATTTCTACAGAAAGACCTGCTATTGATTCTGCTGCGACCTTCCCTTGCTTAATGGCTTTTACTGCTAAAGATGGACCTCCTGTCACATCTCCTACTGCATAAATCGTTGAAATAGAGGTTTTGGTTGTGTCATCAATTTTTAAATAGCCTTCATTTGTTTTTTCAATTCCTAGACGTTCTAAGCCTAACTCTGCAATATTTGGAATCGATTTCGCTGAAAGATAGAGATGAGTAGATTCAATCGGTACTTGACTAATTAAATGAATGAGGACGGCGTCTTTCTCTTGATCTACTTTAGATATTGATTCACCTTGTATAAGCTTCACCTTCATTTTCTTTAACTGACGCTTTAACTCTTTGTTTACGGACGAGTCAAAAGAAAAATCTTTTCTTTTATCAGGTAGAATAAGCGTTACATTCGAACCTAGCAATCTGAAAGACGTGGCTACCTCTAACGCGATATAATCATCTCCATAAACTACGAGATGTTCGGGCACCTCTTTTATCGAATAAATCGATAATGGATCAAAAATTCTTATATGATCCGGAACGATATTTAATGGATAAGTGTATCTGCTTCCTGTTGCAACAACCGCTTGTTTAAATCGATAGACAGTAAATGTGTGTTCATCTTCTACTCCGACTCGATCTTCAGCAAGAAAATAAGCAGAACCATTTACTCTTTCTACTTCATTGGCTTTTAACAATGCAGCAATCCCTTGTTTAAGTTGATGAATCTTTGTTTCCTTTTCCTCTTGTAGAAGAGAGAGATTAAATGCTAGATTCTCGACACATAGACCAAACTTGTGTGCATGTTTGATTTCATCCATTTTTCTCGCAGCGGTTGAGAAGATTTTAGAAGGAATACATCCTTTATTTAAGCAAACACCCCCGAATGATTCTTTTTCAATAATCGTGACCGAGAGACCAAGCTGCGCTGCTCGAATAGCCGCATGATACCCTCCAGGTCCTCCGCCGACAATAACTAAATCTCTTTCTTCTACGATTTCACCGACTACCATTACATCAACTCCACAAATATTAGCGTTGGTTTTTGGATGAGCTGTGCAAAACGATTGGTGAATTTAACGGCTGTGGCACCATCCACGACACGATGATCATAAGACATCGAGATATTCATCATCGAACGAATAACAATCTCATCTTTTTCATTCACAATAGGCATTTTCTTCGTTTTATGAAACGCCATTAAGCCAACTTCAGGTAGATTAATAATAGGAGTCGCTCCCGTACTGCCACCCAATGGACCTACATTGCTAATTGTAAACGTACTACCTGTGCATTCATTCCATTTTAGTTGTTGACTCATTGCTTTTTCTGTTAACTGTTTCATTTCATTATGAAGATTCTTTAATGATTTTTTGTCCACTTGTTTCAAAACCGGAACAATTAACCCTTCACTTGTGTCTGTAGCAATGCCAATATGATAGTGATCATGAAGACGAATCACTTCATTTTCTTCATCAAGTGATGCATTAAAAAGCGGAAATTCTTTTAAACAGATGGATAGAGCTTTCACAAAAAAAATCGTCGCAGAGATCGATTTGCCTTCTTCTTTCAAAGTCTGGCGTATTGAAATAAGTTCAGTCACATCAATTTCCTCAAAGTGCGTACAGTGAGGGATGGTATAGAGCGAATGAGCCATTTTCTTCCCGATTTGTTTTCTCATCCCTTTATAAGGAATCGTTTGAGCTTCAGGATGATTAGGGTATGGTTCTTTTTTTCCTTTTTCCTGTAAATTAGTTTGTTTGACTGGTGTACTTGTCGATTTTTCACTTGATTGATTAATATAGTCATAGACGTCTGCATCGCTTATTCTCCCTGCAGGGCCTGTGCCCATAATCTTCTCAATTTGAATATGATGTTCACGTGCTATTTTACGTGTATAAGGAGTTGCCATTATTCGTTTGGAAGAATAAGTTGGCTTAATAATCGCAGCTTTACTCGTTTTGTGATCTTCCTCTGACTTCTCATTCTGAACCACTTTCTTTTCCGTTGACTCTATGGTTAGGACAATGGTGCCAACAGGAATCGTTGTTCCGATTTCAACTTTTATCTCTTTAATCATACCTGACGAGGGAGCAGGGATTTCTGCCGTCATTTTATCGGTTTGCACTTCAACAAGGGGATCATCTGCTTTGACGTAATCTCCAGGTTTCACAAAAAAATGATTTATATCGGCTTCGGTCATTCCCTCCCCTATATCATGAAGCTTTACTTCAATCATCGTTTCCCTCCTCAAAACTTCATTACTTTTGTAGCAGCATGAATGATCCGTTCAGGCGTCGGTAAATAATAATCTTCGAAACCGAAATAGGGTACCGGTGTATCAAATCCTGTTACTTTTTCTACGGGTGCTTTTTGAAAAAGAAATGACGTTTCATTGATCACCGCTAGTACATCATTCGCCACACTGCTCGTTGAATGAGCTTCTTGTACAACAACTGTTCTGCCGGTTTTTTGAACTGACTCTGCAATTATTTCTTCATCTAATGGATAAAGAGTACGTAAATCGATCACATCACATTCGATCCCTTGTTCAGAAAGCTGTTTGGAAGCTTTCATGACGATCGGAATCATTGATCCCCATGCAATAATCGTTACATCTCTTCCTTCTGACAACTTCTTTCCTTTGCCAATTTCGACTGTATATTTCCCGTCTGGGACAGCTTCTTTAGCAGAACGGTAACAACGCATCGGTTCTAAAAACAAGACCGGATCCGGGTCTTCAATCGAAGCAATCATCAATCCTTTTGCATCATACGGGTTTGATGGACAGACGACTTTCATGCCAGGCATATGAGTAAAAATGGCTTCGGTACTATCACAATGGATTTCAGGAGCTCTGACACCAGCGCCATATGGGGCCCGGATCACGATTGGAACAGAATAAGCACCTAATGTACGGGAGCGAAGACGAACAGCATGCGTCATTAATTGTTCATATGCAGGATAAATAAAGCCTAGAAATTGTATTTCTACGACTGGCTTTAATCCGTTTGCCGCCATCCCAATGGCTGCGCCGACAAACCCAGCTTCACTTAAAGGGGTATCGATTACTCGATTCTCACCAAATTCTTCTTGCAACCCTTCTGTTGCCCGAAATACTCCCCCATTTTTCCCAATGTCCTCACCTAAAAGAAGGACATCTTCATCTTCTTTTAACATGATTTGAAGTGCATCATTAATAGCTGATACGAGTGTAAGTGGTTTCGTTTTCTCTGCGATCGTCATGGTTTATCTCCTTTCAAATGCTGGAGGAGCTCTCGCTTTTGTCTTACAATCGTGTTCGTCGGCTTTTCAAACACATAATCAAAGATGACCGCAGGATCTGCTTTAGGAAAATTCTCCATTTCATCAACTGCTTGATTGACTTCCTTTTCAGCATCCAAAGTCACTTGTTTAATCCAAGCTTCATCGTACCAACCATTATTTTTTAAACAACGTTCCAGTCTTAAAAGAGGATCAATTTCTTCACGTCGGGCATTGCTTTCATTTTGATCACGATATTTTGAAGGATCATCTGCTGTTGTATGCGCGCCAAACCGCCATGTTACAGCTTCAATCAATGTAGGACCTTCTCCTTTTCGAGCTCGTTCCAAAGCCTTTTGTGTTTCAACGTATACGATAAACACATCATTACCATCGATACGAACACTAGGAATATCATAAGCCAATCCTTTTTGTGCAATGGTTTTCGTATTCATTTGTTTATGTACGGGAACCGAAATGGCAAACTGGTTGTTTTGATTAAAAAATACGACTGGTGCTTTAAATACACTGGCAAAATTTAATCCTTCGTGGAAATCTCCCTCTGATGTGGCACCGTCCCCAAAATAAGCAATCGCTGCATTCGAAGTTCCTTTTCTCTTCTCAGCAAAAGCAGCCCCAGCAGCATGAGGGATTTGAGTGGCAATGGGAATACCGGGTGGAAATATATTTAGCCCATCTGGCGGAATATTCCCTTCATTTCGTCCATTCCAAAAAAGGAGAACATTACGAAGCGAATGACCAAATGTAATCGTGGCTCCATGATCTCGATAAGTTGGGAATATCCAATCTTGTTTTTTTAACGCAAGTGCACTTCCAACCTGCGAAGCTTCTTGTCCTTCAAAAGGAGCATAGGTGCCGATTCTTCCTTGTCTTTGCAAGCTTATCCCTTTACGATCAAATGTCCGAATTCGAATCATATGGCGGTAGAATTCTTTTGTCCGACTTTCGGTTAATAGCTCTTTATACTCTTCAGTCATCCAATGCCCTTGTGGATCGAGCAGCTGCTTTATCGGAAACTGTTTCTCCATTTCACTTCTCCTTTCTATCTTTTAGACTTTGTAAAATGAATATGTTGGTTTTTCTACATTCAACAAAACAACCTGCATTCCTCGGACGAACAGTCGAGTCTCGTCGTGAAAAACCAAGAGGGTACTGAAAAGTACTCTTTGGATATCAAAGCGATTATATGCCATTGATTTCGATTCCAGGCGGACGCGTTCCTATGGCGCTTTTTGCGCAGGAGTCTCTTCATTTTTGCTTCCGATCAACATCATCTGCTAACGAAGCCATCTTTTAAAAAACAACTAAATCCTTACTGACCATTTCGGCCGTTTCATATGAGAGAAGAAACTATTTCTCTTCATGCGTGATTGCATTCTTTGTTCGCAGAAGTGATTAGCAGCTTCAACTGTCGTAAGTCCGCTTTCTTCTGCCTTTTGATAAATATTTAACAAGGATGTATAGATGGCTTTGGTTTGGCGTAAGACACGCTCTTTATTCGGCTCGTATAGTTCATCTGCTACTTGAATAAGTCCACCTGAGTTGACAATATAATCTGGCGCATACATTATGCCTTTGTCTTTCAACATTTGACCATGATGGAGCTCCAATAATTGATTATTGGCAGAACCTGCGACTGCTTTCACCTTCAGACATTCAATCGTTTGGTTATTCAAAATGCCCCCAAGTGCACAAGGAACAAAAACATCCGCATCAACAGAATAAATTTCGTCACCATTTACTACTTTTACAGCGACACCCAGCTCTTTCCCTTTCATTTGAATCGCTTCAATCGCATCTAGGTTAATATCTGAAACATAAAGGTCTGCACCAGCTACCATCAATTGTTCGGCAACCTTCGATCCAACTTTCCCCAGTCCTTGAATAGCATAGCTTCTCCCATATAATTGCTCGGAACCCCATACCACTTTATTCGTTGCCTGAATGCCATAAATAACGCCATGAGCTGTTGGAATCGAAGAATCTCCACTTCCACCATATTCTTCATCCACTCCCACGATGCACTTCGTTTCCTTAAGCGAGTGAATAAAATCTTCCGGCGTTGTCCCCATGTCCGTCCCAGTATAAAAGCGGCCATTCAAAGACTCAACGAACTGACCGAATGCACGAAAGAGTTCAGGACTCTTGTCTTTAAGAGGATCTCCAATAATGACGGCCTTTCCTCCACCAAAATCAACATCTGCAGCAGCACACTTATAGGTCATTCCTTTCGACAATCTCAATACGTCTTCTAATGCGGCATCGACACTTTCATAAGGCTGCATTCTACATCCACCAAGTGCGGGTCCAAGTGATGTGTTATGTATGGCTATTATTGCTTTTAGTCCTGTTTCTTCATCATTACAAAAAACAACCTGTTCATGATTTTTTATTTTCTCAAACATATCCATCTATATTTCCCCCTTAGTAACATCAGAAAGTAACCGCTTACATTTTTTTATTTATAAAAACTTTGAATCAACTTTTTTGGTAAAATAGCCTGTTTTACTATTCCTGAAGCAATTTGTCTACTCCCACATCGAACATCGATTTGAGTTTCGATCGATCGGTCATTTACGCTAATGACCCTCGCAGTAAGGACCACTTTAGCGTTTTCTTTAGCTGACGACAGATGTTTCACTTGTACTTCAGCACCCATTCCCTCTTCATCCTCTTCTAAAAAAGGGAGAATTACCTTTCGAGAAACCCACTCCATGTGATGAACAAGAGAGACCGTTGAGTAAAGCGGATGGACCAATTTATCATTAAAACGTGCAAACATTTCAGGCTTCACGACAACCTCAAATTTCTCTTCGTATCCGTTTACTAGACCAGGTTTCAAAAACTCACCTCTGTTCAGCTTATATCAATATATATATAACGTTTATTTAACGATATGATATCATTTTGTTTAATAAATAGTCAATAAATTGAAAAAATTTAAAATTGTTTATTAAATTGAAGCTATTTCAACATTCTTGTTACAGATCATTTATACGAACACTATGAAGAAATCTTTGCATGACAGTCGATTTTCGTTCCAGGCAGATGCTTTCCAGGCGACTTGCCTCCTTTCACTTAAGGCGAAGAGTCTTCCTCTGGATTTTCGTTCCAGGAGGCGTTCCGCGGCATGACTTCTCCATCTCGCAAACTATGAAGTCACTATAAATGTACATTTATTGTTTTATCATAAAGAGATGAATGTTAATGGGTGGTATCAAAGTGATTTCAAGCTAAAAAACATTCCATCTCAGTCCATTCATAACAATTGATGATAGTGTAGTGCCAAAAGTAAAGCCTCCCTATCTCGATCAAACAAGATAGGGAGGCTATGGTGAACAAAGCTGACTTTTTCAGTGCCCTCACTTTGTTCCAGCGGGGTCTTTTGCTCCAGCTAATCCCGCAGGAGTCGCTGTCTGCCACTTCAACTTAGAAAAGCGCAAACAACGAAATGTGGAAGCGACTAAGTTCTGAGTCCTGTGAAAAATCCGAACGGCCAGGTGAGCGCTTTTTGATCACCGCCAGCCGGGCAGATTTTATCACATGGACTCAAGGCGCTGGAACTAGACATCACGAAAAGTGGAAGCGACGCGTTCTGGGGCCAGTGAAAAATCCGAACGGCTAGGTGATCTAGGAATAACAAATAAAATTTGTCTAATCATTCAAATTCCTATTTTATTATTCAATAAGCTTTAACCTCAGCTAAGTTTAATTTGTCAACAATTCCGATCATTTCGGCTAAATCGTCAATGACATAATCAGCGTCAACATTCGTCCATTGAGTGTCCTTTTTCCAAACAGTTGTCATGCCTGCCTTTTTAGAGGCATCCACATCATTAATAGGATGATCGCCGAGAAACAAACATTGATCAGGTTTCACCTTAAGTTTATCCATAGCTCTTTTAAAAATTTCGGGATTAGGTTTTTTTATCCCTTCGGACTCTGAAACTAAAATAACATCAAAATACGCTCTTATTCCTAAAGCATCTATATTATCCATTTGAAACGGATCTCTTCCGTTTGTAATCATTCCTAATCGAATCGATTTTCTTTTCATCCCTTCTAACATGCTTATTAAATGGGGAAATGCTACACAACTTTCTTTAAAACATTTTAAATAATCTTGAAGCAAACTTTCCCAAGTTACTTGACTAATGGTAAACTCATCGATCATTTGCTGATACACCTTGTCTTTCCACACGTAGCCTCTGCAGTCTAGCTCTATAAACATCGAAATGAATTTTTCTTTCGGTATATGACCTAAACTCGCATTAAAACGTTCATATTGGTTGGCAATGAATGCTTTCACTGACTCATCTCGATTTAACAAAGTGCCATCTAAATCAAAAATCACGGCTTTTATCATTTTTTTAGCTCCTATAAAGATCGATCTATATGATTCATTCTTTATGATTCAAATAGATTCCTGATTGACTACCTTCTTCCTTCTATAAGAATCCCCACTTTTAATTTGAATTCTTCAAGCGAGTTAGTATACATGCGATACTAATATCTTTGAATTGATCTAAACGACTCTGAGCCCTTTGAAGGAAAGACAGAAAATAGAACAAAACGAAAGATTCGGTAATCCTACACGGTTACACTGCCTATCTGGATAGCGTCCTCTTAAAACATCTTTTTAGATACAAACGAAATTCTTTCTTTTGCTTCATTTATCATACTAGTAAACAATTCTTCTACTGAAGGAACATCTCGTATTAACCCGGAGATTTGGCCACCATTTAGAAATCCATGTTCTAGTCGACCTTCAATTGCACCATTCACATGGTAAAACTCTGTTGTCATTTCATTGTACTCTTCGATTGTAAAGCCTTGTTTTTCTTTTTCTATCACACTATGTATGTAGGGAGTCGGAAGCAGTCTTCTTATTTTCCCTACTGTTCTTCCTACAACGACCGTTCCATGATCCGTACAATCGATTATCTTTTGTTTATAATTTTCATGAAAAGGAGCTTCTTTCGTTGCAATTAAACGAGTGCCCATTTGTACTCCACTTGCACCTAACATCAAAGCGGCTGCTAGTCCATGTCCATCACCTATCCCACCTGCTGCCAAAACAGGAATCGAAACATTTTGAACGAGCTGAGGAATAAGCGCAAAAGTGGTCGTTTCTAAATTCGAATTTATTCCAGCTGCTTCATAGCCTTCCCCTACCAGAATATCAGCACCTAATGTTTCAGCTTTTTGAGCTTGATGAACAGAAGCGACGACGCTAATGATTGTCACTCCATGTTCCTTTAAAAGCGGAATCATAGGAGCTGGATTCCCCGCAGACAAAGAAACGACTTTAATCTTGTGTTTAATGATGAGTGCAACCAATTCTCTTACATATGGATTAACGCTTATCGCAATGTTAACGCCAAATGGTTTATCAGTAAGCTTTTTCGTGTCCACTATAATCTTTTCAACTTCTTCTGGTGACATCGTTCCAGCCCCAATCATTCCTAGCCCTCCTGCGTTTGATACCGCAGCTGCTAATGGAGCATTTGAGATATTCCCCATTCCACCTTGAATAATCGGGTAATTGATCTGTAATCGTTCCATCCACTCATTCATTTTTTTCGCCTCCGTTACAATTATGTTATATCAATTTAATCTTTTCGACAATATCAGCTATGACTTCACCCATTATATTCCTTCAATATTTTGAAATTTATTATGATTAAAATGTCCTATTTATTCTTTGGACATATGCTAATACATCCTCTTTAAGATTTTTCATCGCATTAGAAATTCATGATCATTCAAGGAGAAAGTAGAGATATTATGATTTATTTTATTTTTTGTGGTAGTTTTTTGGTCATTACCACCCACATCTTTTTAGTGAAGATTTTTAAAATTGAAGATTTTACGTTCTTCTCAAAAGAAAAAAAAGCCTCACATAAATGGTGGGAAGCATTCCTTACGGGGTTGTTAGTCCCTAGTACTGTTTTTGCTTTAATTATTGATGCATTTTCCATTTACTATATTTTAATCGTTTTTTTAATTTCACACTTTTTTCTTCGCACCTATATGAATTGGAAACATGAACGAGGATCGAATCACTATATTTTAGATTTACATTGCTTAGTTATAATGATTATTCTTTTTTTCGTCATTAGGTTTACTCATTTTTCTATGCCACTCTTTTTCAGATAGGTCATGTAAGCGGATGGTGTTGATTGGAAGCAAAATCTCTCACTAGTGGAAAAACGAGCAAGTCGAGACCCCGCAGTGTGGTTTTTGGTGGCCACTGAAAAAGTCCTCTTGGGACATCGAAGCGAGTATAAGCTGTTGATTTTCGTTCCAGGCAGACGCTTTCCGCGGGCACGGCTTCGATCTCCTCCGACAAACAGGAAGTTTTAGCGCAGTCGTTGCAACAGGATGTTGCGCTCTTAGACTGTGATCCTGTTCCTGCGGGGCTTTCAGCTCGCGCTGTTCCCGCAGGAGTCGCTGCCTTACGCTCCCATCCACTCGTAGAAGCTCACCACGTAGAAACTTTTTTTACAACTTTATTACGCAATCCCTCCCCATACGTATGTTTAAATACTTACTCCTAGAAGCGATCTGATGTATCGGATGTTGACTTGGAGGAACAGACCGAACAAGAAGCCTTTCAATAGACAACTGAATGAAAGGAATCGTCAAATAACGTTATAAAATGGAAGCGAAGAAGAGCGATCGGAAACAAAGACACAAATAGGATTCAGCATCGTCTGCTTGGTCTATTTGGCATGAAAATACACGGTGTCACAGCGATGTTTGCGGTCAATCTCAAGCGAATACTCACATGATGAAAAGAAAAAGGATAAAAAAGATCAATAAACCGATACAAATTTAAAAAAATGCAAGTTTTTCAGTGGCCTCTGGTTTTTTCATGAGCAGTCTCGACCGTTCGTCCGCGGAAAGCAAGTTGTTTTGCTGAATGCAAAAAAAATGAACATGATTATTTAACAAGGTCTTCAGATAAAAGAAAAGCCGTTCCTTCAGAATAAACATCTGATGGAATGGCTTTTTATCGGATCATAAACGGATGATCAAAAGCATCATACTGATCATCTTTTTTGTCCATTTCATTTCCTTCCTTGAAAACAGACTCAAAGAAACTTAGTGCCGGCTCTGCTAATTCACGATAATAATCACTAAACAAAGATGCTGCGTGCCCTCCAAGCCATTGCGCTGGAAGTAATTCCTCTGGCAGTCCGGGATCGACAAACAAAAATTTGCGATATTCATGGACAAGCTTCGTCCGTTCCACAAAACACTCTGCATCAGTCATATCATCTTTTTGAATCTTGCTTTTTGCAATAATATATTTTTGGCTATACTCTGTGATGAACTCTTGATACTTTTCATTGATTTCTTCTAAGTTCCAACTCTTATCAACTACTCGACTATTCTCATGAGGACCATCGTAAGTAGCTATAAAGAAATCAACATACTCTTTGATCTCATATTTTTCAATGAGATCCTCTACTTGTTTTTCAAGTTTGTTTGGGGATATCCAACAACTGTTTGACATTGATCCAAACCCGCTCCAAACAAGTTCTTTACGCAATTCATCACGAATGCTGCGGATTTCTTCCGGAATCGTATACATCAGCATCCGCCACTTTCCATCCCATTGTTCTGGCTTAAGCTTGAAGATACGATTTGCCGCTTCTTCCATCCGTTTCACGCCACGATCGGTCAAAAAATAATAGCTCTTATTCCCCTGTTTTTCAGATTGAACCCAGCCTTGCTTATTCATACGGGAAATCGCTGCACGAACTGCTTGATCATTATGCCCAAATTCGTTCAGTAATCGAATAAGGCTGCCAATCCAGATTTTATTGCCAAAATGTCTTATGTAATCTCCATATAGAGTGAAAATCATCGACCTTGTGTTCATCACCGTTCATCCTCTTCCTATTACACTTTAAATTTTCTGATGCTTCTTCTAGTTTACCAATTTAAAGCGTGATCGTCTTGTTTCAGTATTTTTAAGTAGGATGAGAGGATTGAATAGCTCTACTCGCTGCAATTCTCTACGATCGTAGAAATTCCTTGTCCTACTCCTACACACATCGTAGCCAACCCGTACTTTTCTTTTCTTCGTTTCATTTCGTAAATTAAAGTGGTTAAGATTCGTGCACCACTCGCTCCTAAAGGATGACCAAAGGCAATGGCTCCTCCATTGACGTTTACCCGCTCGCTTGAAAACTCTAACTGCTTTATACAAGCTAATGATTGGGAAGCAAAAGCTTCATTAAGTTCAATTAACCCAATGTCTTCGATGGACAAATTCGCCCGATTGAGCGCTTTGCGAGTAGAATAAATCGGACCTAATCCCATCAAAGATGGTTCAAGTCCTGCCGTAGCCGATGTTACGTAACGAACTAAAGGCTTCACTCCCAGTTCATCTGCTTTTTCTTTCGACATGAGTAATAGAGCCGCTGCCCCATCATTGACTCCAGAAGCATTACCAGCTGTGACCGTTCCATTTGCAAATAATGGGCGAAGCACAGATAATTTCTCCAAAGTCGTATCAAAACGTGGATGTTCATCAACTTCCACCGTTACTACTTTTCCCTTTCGATCAGAAAAAGTAACAGGAACAATTTCTTCTTTAAAAAGTTGCTGTTCGACAGCTTGCTTTGCTTTCATTTGGCTTTGATAAGCAAACTGATCCTGTTCTTCTCTCGTAATCCCGAATTTCACAGCAACATTTTCAGCTGTTTCAGGCATACTATCTGTCCCAAACATTTCTTTCATCTTGGGGTTCACAAACCTCCAACCAATCGTCGTATCAAAAAGTTCCATATTCCCTCTTTGAAAGTCTTGTTCCTGTTTTTTCATGACAAAAGGAGCACGCGTCATACTTTCCGTACCGCCTGCAATGTAGATATCCCCTTCTCCAGCCATAATCGCTCTAGCTGCATAGTTTACTGCATCTAGTCCTGAACCGCAGAGACGGTTGATACTTGTTCCTCCAACTTCAACGGGAAGACCCGCTAATAAAGCGGACATTCTTGCCACGTTTCGGTTATCCTCTCCTGCACCATTTGCATTACCGAAAACAACTTCTTCAATTGAAAGGGGATCTAGTTTTGAATTTCTTGCAAGGATGGCTTTTAATACGACTGCTCCTAAATCGTCTGGACGAACCGTTTTCAATGCCCCTTTGTACTTTCCAATTGGTGTTCTGACTGCATCGACAATGACAACTTCCTTCATTAACTGAACACTCCCTGCTTATTGATCTCGGTAATCATAGACACCTTGCCCGGATTTACGACCTAAACGGCCGGCTTTCACATATTTCTCAAGAAGAGGAGCTGGTCGGTACTTTTCCCCTAATTTCTCATGTAAATACTTCAAGTTGTTTAGACGTGTATCTAGTCCAACAAGATCACCTAATTCAAAAGGACCCATCGGATAATTTAATCCTAACTTAATCGCTTTATCAATTTCTTCAGGTGATCCTAAACCTTCTTGTAACATGTAGAACGCTTCATTTCCGACTAGTGCTGAAATTCGACTCGTTACAAATCCAGGAAACTCATTCACAACAACCGTTTCTTTTCCCATTTGTTTTGCGAGATCTTTAGCAACAGCGACCGTTTCGTCACTTGTCTCTAATCCTCTCACAATTTCAATTAAAGGCATTTTATGAACGGGATTAAAAAAGTGCATGGCTATGACTCGATCGGGACGTTTCGTAAACGACCCAATCTCAGTTGGACTCATCGTTGAGGTATTTGTGGCGAAGTAACAATGATTTGGAGCGTACTGATCCATTTTTTCAAAAACCGCCCGTTTAATTTCAAGATTTTCAGGGACCGCTTCAATAATCACCTCTGCTTCTGGAAATAATGTCTCCATTTCAGTTGAATAGGTTAATCGTTTCTCAGCTTTTTGTTGCTCTAATTGAGACAACTTTCCTCTTTCAACTGCTTTTTGAAAAATCTTTTCAATCTCTGATTTTGCATTTTCAAGTTGCTCTTCCTTAATATCTACAAGTGTCACTTGACAATCTCCAACAGCAGCGACATAGGCAATTCCTCTTCCCATTACGCCGGATCCGATAACAATGAGTCTTTTCAAGTTTTTCTCCTCCATTCCAAAGTGAAGATCATGTAACGATTTGATTTCCATTTATCCTGCATTAACGATAGGAAAGGGCCAGACCTCTTAAGTTAATGAGAGAGTCAGACCCTTATGGGATAGCAGGCATAGGCCCTGAGTAGCTGTTGTTTCATTACTTAATCTATGAAAATCTTTTATTTTCTTTCCTAATTCCCTGCGAAATCCGGAGATCTTTTTTCCATAAAGGATTGCACGCCTTCTCGATGATCATTCGTTAAGCCCGCTATTCTTTGTCCGTAAGCTTCTTTTTGCAAAAAATCTTCTAAAGGAAGCTTCCAACTAGCATTCAACTGTTGTTTAATCAAACCGATTGCAACGGTTGGCATAGCCGCTAACCGTTTGGCGAAATGTTCAACCGTTTCCTCCCATTCCTCACTTTTACTAATGGAAGTAACTAAACCGATCCTTTTCGCCTCTTCAGCGGAAATCTTATCACCGAATACGGAAAGTTCTAACGCTTTTGCATGACCAACAATTTTTGGTAAATAGTATAAATTTCCTGAGTCAGGTATAAGACCGACATGAATAAATGCTTGTACAAATTTAGCTTTCTCATGCATGATTCGAAAATCGCAAGCGAGTGCTAAACTCATACCAGAACCTGCTGCCACTCCATTTACTGCAGCAATAATCGGCTTTTCAATTTTGGCAAGTTGAATCATGACAGGAGTATAGCGTGATCGCAAAACTTCACCATGATCTAAACCATCGCCCACTCCACTAAGGTCTTCCCCTGAAGAAAAAGCTCTGCCCTCACCTGTAATGACCAAGCATCGAACCGTTTCATCACGCTGAACAGACTTCAAAGCTTGAAGCATTTCCTTATGCATAAGATGTGTAAATGCATTCAATTTGTCCGGTCGATTCAACGTTAACCACGCGATCGAATCTTTTACTTCGTATTTAATCGTTTCATACACGGTATGTACCCCCTTACTTTCCTTTAAAGTGAGGTTTTCTCTTTTCTTTAAATGCTGCCATGCCCTCTTTTTGATCCTCAGATGAGAAAAGTAGATAAAAATTCTTACGCTCAAACTGCATGCCTTCATACAAAGGATAGTCTACTGCTTTTTGTACAGATTCCTTAATCAGTCGCAAAGAAAGCGGTGGTTTTCCAGCCAACAATTCAGCGAATTTGATCGTTTCTTCCATTAATAACTCGCTTGGAATCATGTCGCAGATTACCCCATAATGCAGAGCTTCGCGTGCTGAAAAACGTTCTCCCGACAACAACCATCGCAAAGCTCTTGTGCGTCCAACTAGTTTCGTTAATCGTTGTGTTCCACCAGCACCCGGCATGACTCCGAGATTTACTTCCGGAAAGCCGAATTCTGCATCTTCGCTTGCAAATAATAAATCACAGCAAAGTGCCAGCTCAAATCCACCACCAAGAACAAATCCCTGAACAGCCCCAATGATCGGCTTTTTTATTTGTGCTAATCGATCCCATTCTACAAACTGATTAAGCAATTCAAGATGAATTGCATCATCGTTCATCATTTCATCAATATCAGCACCGGCAGCAAAAGCTCTTCCTTTGCCAGACAAGACGATAACGCGAACGTCTTCCTGACGATCAAATTTCTCCATGGTGTAAACAATCTCAGATACCATTTTGCGATTAATCGCATTTAAGACTTTCGGGCGATTCAATTCAATAAATCCAATGGACCCTTCCACTCTTGTCTCAATGAATTGGTCATTCTCACTCATTCACTTCTTCACCAATCATTAATGTGACTAAGTCTCCTGCAAATGACATTAAATCCTTACCAGAAGCTTTAGATTCGTCCGTTCTCATCGCAGCTTTTAAAGATTCATGGCTGTCATAATACATCTCACACATTAAATAGTACTTCCCTTCTCCGCCCATTGGACTTCCAACGATCTTTGTCACTTCCATTTTTTTAAGACCAGGGATTTTTGAAGTGATTGGACCATGGTGACCAAAGTAATGCTCATCGAATTTTTCTTTGTTTTCCGGGTGTTTGTAAAGAGCGATTAGTTTTATCATGATTAAATATCTCCTTTAATTTTTCAATTTGATTAAATCATTTTCTCCATCTACTTTTCTTTACCCATTGCTTCACATCATCGTAGAAACAGGTTTCATCGCTTCGAATGGATTTTTGCAAGATTTGCAATAGAGAATGCTTCTGCATGCGGTTGGACCAAAAATATTATCTATCGTCGTATAGGCAGAGTTACAGTATGGACAAAGCACATGCCATTCCCCCGTTTCACTCAATTGTTTTGCAGGAGGAGCAATACCGAATTCTTTCAATTTTTCTCTTCCAACTTCTGTGATGCGATCGGATGTCCAAGGCGGATGATAGATAAATTGAACATTTATTCGATCTACCCAATTGATTGAAGTAACCGCTTTCAAAATATTGATCTTAATAAAATCTAAAGCAGGACAGCCCATAAAAGTAGGAAGAATAGAAATGTGAACTTCATGATCGATCAACTGGACATGCTCCACCATTCCTAATTCAAGAATGCTTACAGAATCAATTTCGGGATCCTTTACAGTTTGTAAAGCTTGCTCCACTTCCATTTTTTGTTGGGGTGTTACTTCTGATAGCCAATTCATGTTGTTCTCATCTCTTTTCAAAAGAATGCTCGTTTTTTCACTAGATTTACCACACTGCTGCGGGGTCAGAAACATAGACTTCACTTAAGATGGCAAGCGCTTGATCTAAGTCTGTGGTATGTTCACCCATTCTGCCGTTGCCGCTTTTCATTCCGAATTCTGCCGTATAAGTGAGACCAATGTCTTCAAATAAAGGCTTCATTGTAGCATGAAAACGTTGAGTCAATACGTCTTCCCCTTCAATCAATCCTGCTCCCATCATTTCCTTTGAATGAATACCCAATGAGAGAACGCCAGCAAAGTCATCTTTGACGATCTTGACCGCCTTTTCCATTCTCGACCTCGCCTCTCCACCTGCTTCAATTAATTGTTTAAACCACATTTTCCAATGCATCAAATGATAATAAAGTTCCATGTTCACTTTAATAGCAGCATCTGATAGTGGTTCGTAGGATGAAGATTTTAAAGAATCCATTTTTATTTTTTTAGCTTGTGTGTAAAAAAGGTTACGGACAACTGCAAAAGCCCAATCGTATTTCGGTTCATTTAAATAATGACCTGGCCCATTCACTCTTTCCAAAAGGATCGCATTTTTTCGCTCAGAGGCACTACGAGCATGCGCAAGAAAATCCATCTCTTTCTCGCCTAATTCTTCTAACAATTGATAAAACATAGTGGCATGGCCCATCATGTCTTGACTAATCGAAGAAAAAGCAAGGTCTTCTTCAATAAAGGGAGCCAGTCCTAGCCATTCAGATCCTCGATAAGCGAGAATAAAGTCGTCGTCGGCTAACTGGTATAGAAGTTCGATCAAAGGTTGTTTGTTGTGTTGAACGTCTGTCATTTTTCGATTTTCCCTCCCCATGAGAGAATTTCCTGTTCATCTAACATTCCTTGTTCATAATGCCGCCATTTTTTCTTTAAATAACCGTACCCTTTTGTCGTTCGATAATCTTTATTATCCAGTCTACTTAACGACATTTTCTCTTCACGCGTCATTTTCCGAATATCTGAACGCTTCACAACCCATATATCTGATACAGGTTCTCTTCTCATAAAATTCTCTTGCGCTAAAACGAGAGCCATTTCTTGATTCGGTGCTAATAAACTGAACTGATATTGCATCGGTGATGTGTCAGATCGTTTACTAAACACCTCAAACTCTTGATAAAAATCATGACTTTTCGTATTCAAAGAATCGATCCCCTTTCTAAGCAATCATCCCACTTCATGTTTAGGACTAAGTGCTTCTCGTACCCATGCATTCGTTTCATACGATAACTCTCTTAATCTCAAACGATCTTTAGACTTGGGACCACGGTTTTGAATAATTTCTTTAAATCGCGCCCAATCAGGCTGTTGATAAATCCACGTCTTCTTTTCATCATCAAAATGCATGGTTGGATCAGGAATCGTCAAACCCAGAGACAAAATTCTTGGTACATATTTCGTGAAGAAATCTTGGCGAAGTTCTTCATTTGATTTAGAACGAATAAGGAATTTAGCCGTGACATCTTGTTTCGATGTGCCTGTTGTTGAGGCATCTCCAGGACCAAAAAACATGAGTAAAGATTCCCACCAACGGTTGACTGAATCTTGAACCATTGCTTGTTGCTCGGGTGTTCCTTCAGCTAGTGCCATAATAATCGCTTCGCCATGTTGTGCATGAAAAACTTCTTCTGCACAAATTCGTTTGAGTGCACGAGCATATGGTCCATATGAAGCATTAAGCATATTTGTTTGCGTGATAATCGCTGCTCCATCGACGAGCCATCCAATTAAACCTGCGTCTGCCCAAGTCGGAGCTTCCATATGAAAGACATTATGAAACTTCAAATCACCGCTAAATAAATCCATCATGATTTCTTCCCGCGTTTTTCCAATCGGCTTTGTTAAATCCTCGGCCACACGAAGAAGGAGCTGCCCATGCCCCATTTCATCCTGCACCTTCGCCATAATGCCTAATTTCCGCTTTAAAGTAGGTGCCTTAGGGACCCATTCTTTCTCAGGGAGAGCACCCATAATTTCACTAATTCCATGCATTGAAATTAATTTAATAAGAACTTTTCTATATTCTTCCGGCATCCAATCATCGGCTTCGATTTTTTCTCCAGATTCGATTCTCTTCATAAAATCAATCAATTTCCCTTCTTCATTGAGAGATTGCTGATCCATCATTTTACCCACCACCTTATATAACGTTAATTTAACGTAATTATATTATAATGTCATACACTATTCAACTGAATGTTCTGAAAATTTTATAATTAAATGGTTCCCTCATTTTCGCATTGTCGATTATTCTAACCGCTTTGCCTTCTGACCTTGGAATCGTCTTGGGTGCACAAATATGAATATTGATTGAGACATACAGATTGCTTTTTAATTGGTGATAAAGTTTTTGGGAAAGAAGGGTGACCTTTTCATGACTCAAATCTTGATTTACGTCACAATATATTTCTTCATTCAGTTCAATATGTAACTCTATTTGATCAAGTGTTCCTTTTTTAGTCAGATGGAGCTGATAATGCGGCACGATTTCTTTTGACGAAAGTAAAAAATGTTCGATCTCCGTCGGAAACACATTAACGCCGCGTATGATTAACATGTCATCAATTCTTCCTTTGATGCGTGACATTCTCGTAGTCGTTCGTCCACACTTACATTTTTCTTTTGTAATGGAAGCAATATCTCCTGTACGATACCTGATAATCGGAAAGGCTTCTTTTGTTAGACTCGTAAATACGAGTTCACCCTCTTCCCCCTCTGCTAAAGTTTGCAGTGTCACGGGGTCAATTACTTCGACATAGAAATGATCTTCTGCCACATGCAGTCCTTCCTGCGCCTCATGACATTCCATCGCCACACCAGGTCCTAATACTTCGCTTAGTCCATATATGTCACAAGCTTTAATGGCTAATTTTTCTTCAAGTAATCCACGCATTTCTTCAGACCAAGGTTCTGCACCAAAAATACCGAACTTTAGAGAGGTTTCCTTCGGATTGATTCCCTTTTCAATCATTTGATCGGCTACATTTAAAATATAAGAGGGTGTTCCGCAAATAACAGTCGGTTGAAAGTCTTTAATGAATGTAATTTGTCGGTCGGTGTTACCGCCGGAAATGGGAACGGTCGCCATTCCAAGACGTTCACTCCCATAATGCAAACCCAATCCTCCTGTAAATAAGCCATACCCGTACGCATTATGTAATATTTCTCCTTTTTCCCCTCCTCCCATTGAGATCGCTCGAGCTACGACATTACTCCACATGTCGATATCATTTTTGGTATAGCCTACCACCGTTGCTTTTCCACTCGTTCCGGAAGATGCATGGATACGGACAATTTCGCTTTGATCGACAGCAAATAAGCCAAAAGGATAATGATTACGCAAATCTTTTTTTACTGTAAAAGGGAGAGATTCGATATCACTTAAACAGGTCATGCTTTCTGGTTTAATTCCTCTCTCTTTAAATTGATTTTGATAAAAAGGAACACGATCGAGTACACGAGTTAAAGTCTCTTTCAATCTTGATAACTGTAATTTTTCCATTTCCTCTCTTTCAAACGTTTCTTCTTTATGTAAAATCATCGCTTTTCTCCTTTCATGTTAATGTTCACTTATATGAATCAATTTCATAATGCTTATTTCAGATCATTTATACGAATATTTTAAGAGTTTTTTGCATAACATTCGGTTTTCGTTCTCGACGGACGCTTTCCGGGGGCACGGCTTCAATCTACTCCGACAAACAGGAAGTTTTAGCGCAGTCGTTGCAACAGGATGTTGCGCTCTTAGACTGTGATCCTTTCTCAGCGGGGCTTTCAGCTCGTGCTAATCCCGCAGGAGTCGCCGTCTGCCACTTCAACCGAATAAAATGTTCGTCTTTTAAGAGCTGATTTATAATTATGAAACTGATTCATATAACGATATTTATCCGCTTAATTAAATAATGTATGATATTATCAAAAAACGTACTGCTTATTAACAGAAAAGTCAAATAATATTAGGTAAATTTATTTTGTTATTTGATGTTTTAAAAAACCCATTTTTGTCAGCTTTATTGTTATTTTTCATTTCGTTAAAATCTGCTCACGTTCAGTGAACAAACTTACGAACTCCTTTCAAGTTCGGGCAGGCTCGTTTTCCCTGGGGATTCTTACAGCTTTTTGCTCATTACATCGTGATTTTAAAAAAACATTTGGAATAAAAGCCATTAAACAAAAGCTATCATAACAACAAGGATATTTATGTTAAAATTTTCAAAAAGAGATGAAAGTTCTTACTCTATTAATAAGCCGTTTAATAGAGTAATGAATGGTGTGAAATCGTTAAGAATTGTAAGCAAACCAATTGGATATATTGTTCCGACAAAATCAGTAAAAGGAGTATTAAAAATGGGATATTATAAAAAGAAATTTGAAGGAATAGATCCTGAAGACAACCTAGATCATGAATTTGAAGATATAGTAGAACTATCTAGGGGTTGTAAGTTTTCTAACTGCATGCATACAAATGAGATTGACTGTGCAGTTAAAAGAGCCATTTCTGATGGCATACTTCTAGAAGAAAGATTTCATAACTATTATAGAGAAAAAAATGAAACAGAATATTTATTGAAACAAAAGAATAAAACGAAGACTATCGATTACATGAAACAACGGCAACTATTTAAAAGATCTTAGGTAGTTTGAAAATGAATTTTATTAATCCCATTGTTTATCCTCCAAAAAAAAATTCATCATTAAAAATTAAGAGGCTGCGATAAAACTAAACTGCCCAAGTTTAAAGTCGAAGCAATTCTTAACTGGGTCAATTTCATGATTTAAATCCTCCATCTTAAATGCGAACCTTTCATTTGACTATTCTTTCATCATTCGATTTTCGTTTTCGACGGACGCTTTCCGGGGGCTCGCGTCGAACTAACTTAAGCTAAAGCTTAAGTGGATTTCGACGTCTTCGCTATTCCCCAGGAGTCGCCGTCTTACACTCCAATCGAAATCAATGTTCGGTTCAATTTAAAGGATGATCATTATGAAATTGATTCAACTAATTTTTCATCCAAGTTAATATTCGTATGAGTTGAAATGGTTCCAACAAAACCATCCATAACAAAACTAAAAAGAATGACGTAATGGATATGTACTTTAAACTACCTTTCTCTTTTTTAGCTATCGCCACATAGCTAAAAACTACACCAAATAGGCAAGATATAAGACCAATTAATCCGATTAATTCGTTAAAATCCGCACTTAAACCATTCATTCCTAACATAATCACACCAAAGATAATAATTGAAATAGATATCCGACTAAATGGTTTCACCAAACCACCTCTTTTCATCGAATTATAACATTATATTCCAATATGTTTCAATATTTAAAATTTAAAATTCAATCAGTAACTCTTGCTCTCATAATGAGTTGAAAAATGTTAGCGTTTTTTTGATTTACGACAGACAAATATTCTTTACAAATGCCCAATATGAAAGCAGACTAATGCTAAGTTCTGCTTATTTAGACTCCTTAATTACGAGTGATTCGAAACTCCAATGTGTTTTTCAGAGTCATTCCGTTCGTCCGAAACCTTTTTTCAGTTGATTCCCTCTTTACAGAGCCATTTTCTTCTTCAAATAGCGAATCGATTATTTATTAATGACTCATTTTGTAAACTTTGTTGCAATTTGTTGTTTTGCTAAAATCAGCTCGCTTTAAGCCTAACAGGTCGTGTCTCGCTGGGGATACGGTTAGTCTGGTATTTCACAGGAGCTTCGCAGCTTTTGCTCAACACATTGCGATTTAATTTAGGGACTACTTTAATAAGGATATAAAGCCCTTATATGAAAAAATAACAAAATATGTGCAAACAGATATTTTATTTAATGTAAATAGTTGCGATTCATCGTACAATGGTCTGGTAATTAGCCACTTCAGCATTTTACGAGAATATTTCGCAGAGTAAATTTTCATTCCCTCGTGAAGAATAGACTTTTTTTGTAATACCCGTAGTGAATTACTTTCGCTTGATAAGACCAGACTATATTATTGTCTACATTGTTAACTGTCCATATTTAACCGTGTATGGATTTGAGAGGAGGGCGGCGACTCCTGTGGGAATAGCATAAGCTGAAAGCCCCGCAAAGAAAGGATCACAGTCTAAGAGCGCAACATCCAGTTGTAACGACTGCGCTAAAACTTCCAGTTTGTCGGAGTAGATTGAAGCCGTGCCCACGGAACGCATCTGCCTGGAACGGCAATTCATGGCATATAAGAGAAAAATGCGAGGATGGGAACGAAATCATTCCCATCCTCGCATTGACGTTTTAACAGATTCATTTAAAAAATATTTCAGCGCGCTTCAAGTGATTTTTTAATCCCTTTCATGATCCCGATATGTTCGCTTTCATGATAAACGTTAAAAAGCAACAATTCACCTAGCGTACTGATTTCTAAAGGTCCAGCTTTAAATAGTTTTGTCGCTTTTTCATCGAAACGTCCGGTAAAGGTTTTCTTTAAGCGATCCGTTTGTTCTGAGAGAAGTACTGAAATCTCATCTAATGAAGGCGGTTCTACACTCCAATCTGCCGGACTTGTTTTAGGCCCAAACATAGCCACATAGTTTTCTGGAAGATTCATTGGTTCATCTGCAAAATTAAAGGTTAAAAATTCTTGAGTGACATAAATATGACCTAAATGCCATCGAATATTATTGGAGTAACCTTTTGGCTGTATATTTGCATCCTCTTCGGTTGTTTTTTTCAAAAAGTGTAAGGCACTCGTACGTACCATTTCAAGTTGATTGAAGATCATATTTTCGTTCATCTCTATCTTCCTTTACAAGTTTATTTGATATATAGAGATAAACTATACAGATTTAGAAGGGGCTATGTCAATGAAACAGAGACGACATTGTTGTCTAGTCTACTTACAGTATCTTTAACTGTAGGGACAGTAAATTATCCTAAGCGTACGCTCCTTTTCTTCTAATGATCATAAACAGAAAAGTGGAGGCTGTCTAATAAGTCTCTAAAATAAATCAGTTGGAGAAAAATGAGGCCAATGAAAAAGTCCTCTTGGAACATCAATGCGAGTATGTTAAGCTACGGATTTCCGTTCCAGGTAGACGTGTTCCGAAGGAGGCTCGTCGTTTTTACTTCCTATGAACATCATTCGCTAACATAACTTTATCTTTAATCATCTGTTGGATAGGACTACTTAATTTTTTACACTACTGATGGATTGTCGTGAAAGGCGGCGCCTCCTACGGGAATAGCATGAGCCATTGAGACCCCACAGGGAGCACGCTTTTCGCGACCGAGGAGGCTCAAGCCCAATGTCATCAAGTTAACCATACAAATTATGGAATTTAATATTCTATGGATCATCAGGGATACATTTTTTTGAGATGAGTAAAAAAACTTGACTTTTCAAAACTACCTTAATAATCGACTTGAATACTAATTTTTAGTGTATCAAGATGAGGTTGGTGATGAAAAATGAAGAAAAATTTTTTAGAAGCAGTAGAAGTAACCGAAAAAATGTTAGATGATGTGATATTTATGTGTGACTCACGAGTAAAGTCTACCTATTTTACACGTCAGAGTAAAAAACTCGATTTTAAAAACACTATACTTTTTAGCTTCTATTTTGTTAAAAAGTCAATCCAGCTCGAGCTTGATGCGTTTTTCAAGATACTGAATCCAACAACAAATAGTATCTCAAAGCAAGGGTATTCGGAAGCTAGACGCAAAGTCTCGCCTCGTGCATTTAAACGATTAGCAGATGAAGTCGTCAAATGGTTCTATGATGATGACTCCTACAAAACTTTTCATGGTTATCGTCTTTGTGCGATTGATGGATCTATACTCGAACTACCGAACACAGAAAAGTTGCAAAACCAGTTTGGTTATTCTGAAAATCAGATGGGTCCTCGAAGGGCTCGTGCCAAAGCATCAACGTTACTAGATCTTGAAAATGATATCATCCTAACGTCTACAATTAAACCCTACCCTTCGAGTGAACGAGACGCTGCCAAGGAGATGATCAACGATCTTCAGTGCTTAGGTTTCAAGAACGACCTCATTCTTTTTGACAGGGGTTATCCCTCGAAAGATTTCATTGCTTATTTAGAAGAACATAGGTTGAAATACGTTATGCGTGCCCCACAAGGTGCAATGAAAGAGATAAGGGAAGCTGTGAACGAAGATCAAATCATTGAATTCTCTTTTAAAGGCAAAGCATATCCAGCGCGAGTCCTTCGGTTTCTATTATCATCAGGAGAAGAGGAAATCCTTCTCACAAATGTGATGGAAAACAATCTAGGCACTGAAGATTTCAAAGAGCTCTATTTCAGACGTTGGGGTATTGAAGAAAAATATGACCTGTTAAAGAACAGGCTACAAATTGAAAATTTTACTGGGACTTCCAAGTTAGTGGTAGAACAAGATTTCTACGCATCTATCTATCTCAGTAATATGGTCTCGCTTGTGAAGAACGAAGCGAATGAAGCCATCCAGGAGAACGATGCTAAAAAAAATCTGAAGCATAAATACCAGGTGAATACGAACATCCTCATCGGAAAATTGAAAGATTCCATGATTCTTCTATTGCTTGAAGAAAACTTGATCTTGCGACGCTCTTTATTTAAACGACTTGTAAAAGAGGTCATAAAAAATAAGACACCGATCCGGCTAGGGAGGAAATATCCGCGCAACAAGAACTTGAAGTCGAATAGATTTTCTCCCAGCAGGAAAAGATGTCTATAAAATAAAACAACCTAATTTCAATATACTTTAGTGATATAGATGATGCAAGGAAAAATAGACCCTGAAAAAATAGAAAATTCTAGGGCCGGGCATCCTATTGCCTTTTTTAAGTCCTAGTAGGCAGAGAAATGAAATGAGGAAGGAAAAATCACACTAAATAAAATTTTAATGTTAATTAATGTAATTATAACTTGATGACATTGGGCTCAAGCCATGCCCGCGGAAAGCGTCCGCCTGCCACGAAAATCAATTAACCCTATTTTAATATATAAATCGTCCTTACTAAATCTTGATGTAGTCCCTTTCATCTCGCAAGATAGGAGGTTTTTTAGCTTTATCTTTAAAGATCTGTTGGATAGGACTACTTATTTCTTTAACTACTGATGGATTGTCGTGAAAGGCGACGACTCCTGCGGGAAAAGCATGAGCATTGAGACCCCACAGGGAGCAAGCTTTTCGCGACCGAGGAGGCTCAAGCCATGCCCGCGGAAAGCGTCCGCCTGCAACGAAAACCAACAAAGCCACAATTAAAGAAAAGATCAATCTTTAAACGCGATTGTGATCAGCTTTCCAATTCACAATCGATTTCTTAATTTCATCAGGTTTCATGTTCTCTAACGCCGCACGATCACAAAGTGCAGGAAATTCTTTTTCATCTGCAAAACGTAATGCAGTGATTTGGGACATACTCAATCTAGAGTCTAACAATTTTCCTGTTAATACAAAATGGCGGAGATTTTCTTCTGCTCGGATCGCTCGATCTTGTGCCTTTAATGGATAAAGTCTTACTAATGCAGTGATGATTCCAATACTTACAACGATTAATAAAATTAAGATTGATAGCAAGATATTTTCATCTGCGTTCAGTGAACGTACGACATTGGTAATCGAAAGGACAAATGCCGCTAGTAGAACCGTTGTTAGAATATAGTGATAAAGTGGATGCATTCTTACGTGTGTTTTATAATTTTGATTTTCCATAGGTCACTCCTTCAATATGTCTTCCTCTTATTCTATTTTTTATTCCCATTTAAATGTGTAGCTTGCCACAATAAATGCACCCACTAGCCAACAACCTAGTATTAATGCATCTGAACCTAAATCTCATAAATGATGTTCCTACATTCATTGTTTCACGAAGTGCGTGGCTTAAATGAGCGATAGGAAGGACACTGATAATCGGTTGAAGAAAAGCAGGCATTTCGCGAATCGGAAAAAATACGCCTCCTAAGAATAGCATGGGGAAGGATAAGAATCCTGCAATTGGACCCGCACTTTCCGGAGTCTTTGCAATTCCAGCGATAATAAACCCAATTGCCATGAATGCGAGTGTTCCGAGGATAACAAATGTAATCAAGCTTAACCATGAACCTTGAACACTTATTCCGAAAATAAGGTGGGCAACTGCTAATACAATTAAAGCCTGCATCCCATTAAGCATTAATCTTGCTGTAATCTGCGCGGCAATAAAAGTAGAAGATTTCAACGTTGTTCCTTGCATTCTTCTTAAAATTCCACGCTCTCTCCAAGCAGCAATTTGACCAGCAACACCATTCATATTGTTGCTCATGATCATCATGGCAACGATGCCTGGTACTAAGAAATCAATATATCGAAGATTTAATGCTTCGACTCCAAGTGATTCTGTGACGATACTCGGTTTGTAATCAGCCTTTTCTTTGCTAATTCCATCTACCACACTGCTTACAAGTGTTAGTCCGAGTTGAGAAGTGGCCAAGTTTGTTTCGTTATAGTAGACAGGGAGTTTAAATGGTTGGCTATTGTTAGAGCCTTTCATCATAGCTTCGTATCCTTTTGGAATAAGAACCACTAGTTGAAGGTCTCCCTTTTTGACTTGAGCAAGTGCTTTATCTCTATTATTGCTTTTTTCAAGATGCACCGCTTCGTTCTTCCCTAAAATTTTCGAGAATTCTTTTGACTGAGCTGTATGGTCTTGATCAACAACGGCAATCGAAACAGATACACCATTGCCGCTGCCTAAAACAGACCCAAGGATCACCATAAGGAAAATAGGAAAAGCAAGTGTCCAAAAAAGAACTTGTCGGTTGCGCAGAAAAATTCGAAGCTGGGATAATGTTAGTTGCCAATAAGCCTTCATTCTTCTCTCAGACTCCTTCCAGTCATGTGAATAAACACGTCTTCAAGAGTCGCTGTTCGTGTTTGCAGTTCAGTCAATTTACGTTTTTGTTCCGACGTTTGTTGAATCAAACTGATTAAAGTCAGTTGTAAGTCATCCGTATAAAGAACATATGTATCTTTTCGCTTATCAACTTGCTTCACACCCTCAATCGATTCTAACTCTTCTTTTGGAAAATCCCCTGCATATTGAAACTCTACTGCACTATCAGACTGAAGATTTTTCACTAATCCAGAAGGAGTATCTAAAGCAATTAAATTCCCTTGATCCATTATGGCAATTCTGTCGCATAAAACATGCGCTTCATCCATGTAATGGGTGGTTAACACAATCGTTTTTCCTTTTTCTTTAAGCTTTAAAACAATGTCCCACAATGTTCTTCTTGCTTGTGGATCGAGACCAGTTGTCGGTTCATCTAAAAAGATGATCCAAGGGTCATGCACAAGAGCTAAAGCGATGGCTAGTCGTTGCTTCTGGCCGCCTGATAAACTCTTAATTCGGCTCTTCTGCTTTTCTGTTAAGATCGTTTCCTCGATTAGCTCAGGAATGGACACGTTTTTTTGATAAAAACTCGCGTATAAGCGAAGAATTTCTTCAACTGTAAGTAATTCAAATAAAGTAGTTGATTGCAATTGAATTCCAATGACTTCTTTCACTTTTTTTAAATCACGAGAGATGTCATATCCCCCAACAATCGCTGTCCCTTCATCCGGTTTTCTAAGGCCAACCATCATTTCTAATGTAGTAGACTTCCCTGCTCCATTTGGACCTAGCAATCCGAAGATTTCCCCCTTGCCAACAGAAAATTCAATACCGTTTACAGCTGTAAAGCTTCCATACCTCTTAACAAGATTCTTTACTTCAATCATACGTTCTTGCTGAACTTCCATGCCCCACACTCCCAGCCATCGCTCAATATTTTCTTCTCTCTTATCCTCACATTTAACTCGATCAATGAGCATCTCTTTTCATTATGACTTCGATGGATCATCAGAAACTTGAAGTACATATAGTTCTTCTTCTAGTAAGGTGAACTGATTTCCTGCTACCTTGTGTGCATCATCGATTGCTTTATTATAAGCATGAGGTCCAATTTCTTTCACCATAAAGTCAAATGCTCGATCGGCTTCCACGGAGCTTAAGTCTAAATCATAGTTTTTATAGAAAAAATCTTGAATATTGGAGATCACCGTTTCTTTCTTGTCTTTTGATAGTTTTTTTAAAGTAAACAATTTAACCTGTCCCCTCTCTATTAGCCAACTCGTGCACCGTAAGCTTGTGCGACCGCAACCGTTTGTGTGACATCCAAACGTACTCCTTTGAGGCTAAAACTCGTAAAATCGATTCGATCTACATTCGCTCCTCTTAAATCTGCCCCTTTTAATTGGGCGTTACCAAAATGAGCTCCAGATAAATCTGCATCTCTAAAATCCGCCTTTTCTAAATGTCCTCCGTGAAAATCGGCTTCAACAAAACGAATTCCTTTCAATTGTTGTTTACTTAAATTAATGTTTCGTAAGTTGGTGTAAGACCAATCTCCTCCCGATATCGTAATGCCGTCAAAGTTCGCGTCATCAAAATCAGATCCGGTCATTTTACATTCTTCAAATTTCGATACAAATAAATTCGCCCCTTCAAAAAGACAATTTGTAAACACGGATCCAATATGAATAGAAGCATTCATTTGAGCGCCTGAAAAATCGCAGTCAATAAAGGTACTATTGGTCGTCATTAATTCCGATAAATCCATAAATCGAAACCGGCATTTTATAAATGTACAACTATGTAATTCACCCGCTAAATTGCGGTTGTTAAAATCAACTTCTTCAAATTGGTGATGTGTAGACTCTTGCATGATTGAATCCTCCTAAACCATTCAGGCATTTGCTCTATTATACATTCTTTACTCCATATAAAAAAACAGCAGAAAAACTGCTGTTTTAATAAGTATGATTATGCGTCTTCTCTTATTACAGGCATGGTACAACATCTGAATGATCCACCCGATTTAATAATTTCAGATAGATCAATTTCAATCACGTTATACCCTCTTTTACGCAACTGCTTATTTACCTTTTTGTTTACAGGTAAGCTACAGATTTTTTTATTACCTAGAGACAACATGTTCGTACCGAGCGTAAATTGCTCAGCTTCATTCACTTCAATTAAATCATATTTTGCAGCTAAAATTTTCAATTCTTTTTCGTTAAAAGCTGGGGGAAATATTAATGCCTCTGTATGTGAAATCACGTTGAATACACAGTCCAGGTGTAAATATTCCTTCTTAAAAGGAATAGGAATGACATTATATCCGGGAATCATGGATTGTAATTTGGCAATGGCTGACAAAGTCGTTCGCTCACTTACCCCTACAAAAACATTGCTTCGATCAATAATGACGTCCCCGCCTTCTATTTGATCCCTCGTCATTTCTTTTAAAGAAAGATTTTGTTGTCTTAACCAATTCTTTAATATTTTTTCTTCTCCGTTGCGCACTTCCGTTCCCATCTCAGAAACAAAAGTGACTTTACCAATTGTAAACCCTATATCTCTAGTAAACACTTGTTCAGGAAAGCTTTCTCTAGCTGGAAGCTGAACAACTTCGATATCGTTTTCTTTCAATACTTGAACAAATTGTTTATATTGTGCTAACGCTTTATCCCGATCAATATTTTCATTGAGATAATGTTTTTGTGTCTCATTGATTACATCTGTAATTTTCATATATGAAGGAGGACAAAGTACTACCTTTTTTAATTTTCCATATTCACTGTTACAGGAAACGTCTTTTGTTGATTGCGCGATTACTGACATCATTATTCCTCCATAAAGTAACTTTATTCACCCTTTGGATAAAAGGATTATTTACTATATAAGGTTTTTACCATCGTTAGCACTGTTTTAAACATCTTTTCCCTAAATAAGGATAATAGAAGCATAAATGAAAGGTGGAGGCGACGCATTCTGGGTTTTGGGAAAAATCCGAACGGCTAGGTGAGCATTTTTTGCTCACCGTCAGCCGGGCAGATTTTATCATAGGGACACATGGAGGTGGACAACCTCGACTGAATATTAAGTGCAAAATGCTTGTTCAGCTGGTCTTCATTTATTTCACCATCCCATTAAATCGCATAAGAGTTTAAGAAGATAGTTAAGAAAGGAGATAAAAAAATGTTTCCATTTTACGGAATGAATCAATTTCATTATTCCTATTTCAGATCATTAATACGAACATTCCTAAGAATTATTTGCAATACATTCGGTTTCTGTTCTCGACGGACGCTTTCCGCGGGCTTGGCTTCAGCCCACTCCGACAAACAGGAAGTTTTAGCGCAGTCGTTGCAACAGGATGTTGCGCTCTTAGACTGTGATCCTTTCTCTCCGGGGTCTTCTGCTCAAGCTTATCCCGCAGGAGTCGCCGTCTGCCACTTCAACCGAATAAAATGTTCGTCTTTTAAGAGTTGATTTCTTATTATGAAATTGATTCGAATACATTAAAAAGACATTGTTCTCCAGATTATCAGGGAGACAGTCCCTTTTTCTCATTCTCAATAGGAGATCGTAAATATAATGCCGTTCGTAGAAGCGGAAAAATTCAACCAAATGATTATTTAATAACCCCTATGCAAGCACGAAATAAGAAAAAAGAAAGATAAAATACAACTTTTTGGATGAAGTTTCGAACGTAATAGGGTACTAATAGATAGTTTTAAGCTTATTCATTTTTTTTCGTTTAAAATTTCTATGATAATATCTAACTTTTTGTTAATTTCCTCCGAATAATATGCTTTCGAAGAAGTATTGGTAATTAGCCGCCTAAAATATAATGATATTGACACAACAAATAAAATGATAAGTACCAATATCACACAAAAATATAGTATTCCAGAAAAATCCATGTATTCCCCTGACATTAAATCCCTCTTTCTAGATACTTTTTTTATTCATCCTAACATGTACTAAGGAAAAAAAACTATATTTTTCCAAACGTATCGATTCCATCGTTCCTATTTTAGACTATTTATACAAATGTTTCTAAGAAATCTATGCATGATATTCGGTTTCCGTTCTCTTCGGAAGCTTTTCGCGACCGAGGAGGCTCAAGTCATGCCCGCGGAAGGCGAGCCCTTGAACGGAAATCACCGATCCCCTTCATTCCACAAAGAAAATTCGTTTCCATCAATCAAAAATGTATACTTTAATCATTTAAAAAACCTCTACAAGCAACTTACACTTGAAGAGGTTTGATTGATTAAGCAGCTAAATGCTTTGCTTCTGATCGATTTCTGTATTTGATAAAAAAGACAGGTAACGACAAAACTGCAAACACTGCTAAGTAAATGAACAGTACACCTACGCTGTCCCATAGATAGCTTGAATCACCAAGTGATATGATCGATTTAAATCCTGCAATCGCATAAGTCATTGGCAAAAAGGCACTCAAGTTTTGCAAATTACTTGGCAACATATCAATTGGTAAATTCGCACCTGTAATCGATAATTGTAAGACCAATAAAGCAAATGCAACGAATCGACCAATATTTCCTCCTAAAGATACAAGGAAGAAAATGATCATTAAAAAGGATAGACTAACAAATACAGAGAACAAAATAAAAGAGAAAGCGTTTTCAACATTTAAGCCAATAATGAAGAGCGTAAATAATGAAAGAAGTAAGGCTTGTGCAATAGCAAATATGGAAAGCTGCATCAATTTGCTTGCATACCAGCTAAACGCTGATACCGCTATTTCCACTGGTTTTCTGAAATCAACCATAAAGGAAAGAACAAGAATTCCTACAAATAATGCAAGTGACATTAAATAAGGAGCTGTAGAGTCACGATAAAATTCGAATCCGTTCATCTTTTCTCCACTTAATTTTACAGGAGCTGAGAACATGGCTACGTTTTTATCGGAAAGACTGATTTTTCCTGTTTCCTCTGCGCCACTTCCTAATCCTGCTGTAAGCTCTTGGCTGCCATCTTTCAATTGACCAACACCTGCATCAATTTTTGTTACGCCATCCGTTAACGTTCCCCAACCATTTTTTACTGTTTCATTTCCATTGCTTACTTGAACCATTCCATCATTTAATTGTCCAGCACCAGCGGATAATGATTTCCAGCCATTATTCACTTCGTTGTTTCCACTGCTGATCTTATCTGTGCCTGAATAAAGTGTTGAAACCCCACTTGTTAGGTCATTCCAACCTGAATTCACTACTTTGTTACCATCTGCTACTTGCTTTGCTCCTCCAGATAAAGTATTTAATCCTTCATTAACTGCCGTTTGTCCTACAACGAGTTGACTCATTCCACTTGAGAGTGCACTCGCTCCAGGAACAGTTTGAGCAAGTCCCCCCGCTACTTGATTTGCCCCTGCAACTAATGGTTTTGTCTTCGTTGCTAAATCAGTCATGCCTGCTGAAACAGCTTTACTTGTTCCTACTAAAGTTAAAAACTCTTTATCGCTTTGCAATTCAGGATGCTTTGCTAGAAATGCGCCCATTCCTGCAGCTAAACTCTGAGAACCACCAGCTAACTGATCTGCCCCTTTGCTAACTGCATCCACACCGCCTGCTACTTGAGCACTACCAGGAGAAAGTTGAGCGAGTGCTCCACTTAACTGATTGCTTCCAGCTTCAGATTTTTTTAAACCGTCTAAAATTTTAGACGTTCCAGCTTGTAACGCTATTGCTCCATCAGATACTTTTCTTGAACCTACCGCTAGTTGATTAACTTTCCCGGCACCTTGCTGTAAAGAAGTCAACAAGACTCCTGTACCATCTTTTAATTGTTGAGATCCTTCAGCAAGTTTTGCAATATCTCCTTGCTTTGATGTAAGAGAATTTAATAATTGCTGTGTTCCATTTTGAAGATCTTTTGAACCGCTCGCGAGCTTGTTTATATCTCCTGATTTTTCACGAAGGGATTGCAAAAGTTGACCTGTCCCTGCTTGGAGATCCGCAGAACCGTTATAAATTTTATCCGATCCATCTGCACCGGCTTGAAAACCGCTTGAAATCTCTCCAAGTTTCGTAAATAAACTTTTCGTATACGTTTCTGTAATTTTGTCGCCGAGTTTCTCGCGAATTTGCTCAGTTGCCGTTTTGGTCACTTGTGCGGCCAAGAAATTTAGGCCTTCATTTTGGATATAATGAAGTTTAGGAACTTGCGGATCTGAATCTAGTACAGTTGTCACTTTCTTAGAAAAATCGTTAGGAATTTCAATGACCATATAATACTTTTGATTATCCAACCCTTTTTGTGCTTGTTCTTTACTGACGAAATCCCATCCTAAATCTTTACTGCTTTTTAAATCACTCACTAAATCTTTCCCAACATTCACTGGTGTATCACCAGAGGTCGCTCCCTCGTCTTGATTAACAACAGCAACTGGCAAGTGGTCCAAATTATCATATGGACCCCATTTTGGAGAAAGCATAATTGCAGAGTATACAATTGGAACCAATAAAACGGCACCCAATAAGATAAATAGCCCTTTTTTCCCGACTAATTTTGCTAATTCTAACTTTAATAATCTAAACGCACTCATCCTTAACCCCCACGGTTACAATCGAATATCTATGTCAAAAAGCGACTGAATGAATAACCAGTCATTCTTTGAAACTATATATTCTAAATATTTACACTTTATTCCTGCTTAATTTTTAATAGGAAAAAAACTTTTTTTACATATGTTATTCCACTATAAGAAATGTAGGAACGATATAGGTTGAGGGTCTTTTGTAATAGTACAATTTATATACAAAAAAGAAGCGAAAACCATTTCCGGTTTCCGCTTTTTTTCTAGCAAATAAACAAAATTAATTTAAATTCGAGTTAATTTACTTACAATTTCTTCACAAATTCTGTGCGTTATTAGGGAATCATTATTTGAAATTTTTGTCGAAGATTCTGTATGAATTGAGTGTAGAAAATCCTCGACTATTTGTTCAAAACCGCGCTTATGCAAAGTGGATTCCCAATCACTTGCACCCATTTTTTGTTCATTTTTATCTTTCTGAACAACAATATCTGCTACATTGTAAACCACTCTTTTTTCATTCGAACTCATCACTTCTACTTTTTCTTCTGTCGTCCCGCTATCTCGATTCATGATTCCAATCGCCGTACAACCTTTTGAAACAAATTGAATCACCACATGGTGGAGAATATCGTGTTCTTTTTTTCCATTTACAATGATCTCTTCAATCGGATAAGGAAATAAAAACCTGAGTGTATCGACCACATGAATAAAGTCTTCAAAAACAAACGAGCGCAACTCATCTGGGAGTGCCTGACGATTTTTTTGCATGATAATCATATTTGGTTCTTTTACATCTTTTAGTGTTTGATAACTTGGTGCATATCGGCGATTAAAGCCCACCATCAGTTTTAAATTCTTCTGATTGGCTAATTCAATTAGCTCTTTTGAAGTTTCAAAATCAAATGTAATTGGCTTCTCAACATAGACATGAATGTCATTCAATAATAGTTCTTTGACGATTTCATAATGAGAATGCGTTGAAGTATGAACAAAGGCTGCTTTAACGCCACTTTTTATTAATGAATCTAAACTTTCATGAAGATATTTAAATCGATATTTTTCCCCAATTTGTGCAAGTTTTTCTTGATCTCTTGTATAGACATGAAACTCAATCTCACCTTTATTGCTAAATACAGGGAGATATGCTTTTTTGGCAATGTCCCCTATGCCAATAATACCAATTTTCAATTGAAACTCCTCCTCAAACTTATAACGATACCTTATTTTGGTATAGCGATTATTTTTCAAGAAAATAAATTTTTTTTCATTTTGGATCATTATGATTTAAATGAATCAATTATGATCATCCAACCATTTAGTCTTCGTCTTTAATATCTGGATCTTCGGGAAGTGGTTCATTATACCACTCAGCAAGTTCAAGTTTATATTTTTCCATTTGCTCAAGATGGTGGTTAAATTGATCTTTGTTGATTAAATATTGCTCACCGTCATGAATGGATCGGATTCGATTTTGTTGAATGAGGCTTTCAATATGTGCTTCTGTAAGCGACAAATATTCAGCCGTTTCTTTTACGGTTAGATACATCATAATCATCCTTTCATTCATTTTAGTTTTGATTTCTTACCATAATCATATCATGGAAAGATTGATCGCTTAATTGAAATGAAATTGAAAAAAAAGAGCTTAAGAAAGCAACCTGTCCAAAATTTTCAAATTAATCATTTAACAACAATTCCTATAGGGCTTTTTGAGTGTGCAAACGTCTTTTTTCATTTTGTTAAAAAATTTTATCTGATTAAAAAGAAAATTCCTATTAATTGGAAAATAGTGTTACAATTATCACAATATTTTACTATTACAAATATTCAAAATTAATGAAGTTAACAATTTAACTAAGTATATAATTACATAATGTAATATGGAGGTTGAATAATGTACTTGATAATTGAGAATTATTTAAAGCGACTTCGATCCATTATTATCGGAGTCATGATCGTTAGCTTCCTGCCATCTTTATTTTTTGGTGTAAATCAAATGGTTAGCATGAAACCTTGGGAATACTCTATTCAAGGCCATACTTATAGTCTTTTTCCAGAAATATTTGGGAAGTTTTTTTACTCAATGTCTATTTTTTTGTCTTCATTACTTATAGGACTGTTTTGCTCTTTACTACTTACATTTATTTCAACATTACTGCCTAAAACTCTTCAAAAAATTGTTTATGGGTTCTTAATATTTTTAGAATCTCTCCCTGATTTATTTATTATTATTGTTCTTCAAACCTCCATTGTTTCTATCTATCAAAAAACTGGTATTTTGGTCGGTAATGTCTCAAATAACTCAGATGATCATACTTACTTGATCCCAATTTTAGTACTCTCTGTTTTACCAACTATCCAACTATTTAAAATTACTTTTTTATTGATGAATGATGAAAAAAATAAACTCTATGTAAATGTTGCTCGGTCGATGGGATTAGGCAATATGTATATTACCTTACAACATGTTTTCCGAAATATTATCGCAAGCTTGTTCCATTATTCTAAGACTATATTTGTTTTTATGCTTTCTAATTTGCTGATACTAGAATATGTTTTTAACCTACATGGAATTATGATAATTATGCTCCACACTCAAGGTATTGCATTCATTTTGACTGTCCTCATGATCGTCCTTCCCTTCTCAATTTTGTTTGAGTTCGCTGAGCGATCAATTTCCAATGTATCAAATCATAGGGAGGAGGAAGCAGCTTGATACTTAAGTTTCTTAAACAACCTCAATTTTTAATCGGTTTATTCTTCATAACATCTTTACTATTTGTCAGTTTCTCACTTTCATCTTTTACAGATGCGCCTAAAGAAATAAAATTTCTCTATAAAGATGGACAAATGATAAAAGCAGCTCCTCTCTCTCCAAGTGATGCGCCACCATTTGGTACAGATAAAATGGGTAAAAATCTTTTATATGAAATTATTGGCGGTGCCAAATATACTTTGCTCATAGCATTTGGTGTTGCTTTTTTCAGAATTAGTATTGCTATATTATTGTCTTTTTCTCAAAAGGTGAGAAATAAACAAAAAGTATCCATTTTTAATGATCTCGTCCAATCGACTATCTACATACCTACTTCGATCCTAGCGTACATGTTTATGGCTCCTCTCTTTATGAAAAATGCAATTGAGCCAATGGGGTTTATAAAAATTTTAATCATACAGGTTATTATTTTAACCTTAATAGGAACACCCCCATTAATTGGTACGTTTTCCTCAGATATTCAGTCAATTATGAACAAAGAGTATATTGTTAGTACTCTTTCATTAGGAGCAAAAAAAACCTATGTTTATCGAAAACATGTTTTCCTTGAAATGCGTTCAAAAATGATTCTTCTGTTTGCACAACAAACTATTCAAACTCTTATATTACTTGCCCACTTGGGCGTATTATCCATCTTTATTGGAGGAGCAGAAACGGTCTTTTTAGGAGATATTTTAAGTCTCACAGAGTCTCAAATTCCTTTGTCAGGAGAATGGTCCGGTATCATTGGACACTCTTATCAAGATTTAATGACGGCTCCATGGATTATTTTAATCCCAATCGCTTTTTTCTCTTTTTCAATTTTAGCTATTAATTTAATGATACAGGGCATTCAAAATGTTCTTGCTGTACAAAAACCATAATTTATTGAGGTGAAAAGATGAACTCAAAACCGATTTTAGAAATACAAAATCTGAAGGTTTCTTTTAATGGACCACACAAACAAAGGAATGTCGTTCTTGAAGATATTAACCTATCAATTGCAAGAGGAGAAACAGTTGCCTTAATAGGAGAATCTGGATCTGGGAAAAGCATTACTTCTATGTCAATTCTGCGGCTTTTACCCTCTTCAAGTAATCTTGAAGAAGGCTCAATTACTTTCTCAAATCAAAACTTACTTGACCTATCAGAAAAAGAAATGAAAAAAATGCGTGGTAAAGAAATATCTATGATCTTTCAGGATGCTATGGCCTCTCTGAATCCAGCTATGAAAATTGGTATCCAAATTACTGAAGGGTTAAAATATCATCAACTTATAGATAAAACTAATATAAAAAATGAAGCCCTCCGTTTACTTCAGTCAGTGGGCTTGAAAAATTCCTTGCAGATTTATAATCAATATCCAAATCAACTTTCAGGAGGTATGAAGCAACGTGTTCTAATAGCAATGGCTCTATCCTGTAGTCCAAAATTAATTATTGCCGACGAACCTACCACAGCCCTTGATGTCACCATACAAAAACAAGTGCTCGATTTACTAGATCAATATAAACACAATCAAAACTCATCTATTCTTCTTATCACTCATGATTTTGGAGTTGTTGCGGAATACGCAGATAGAGTTTATGTCATGTTCGGAGGCAGAATTGTTGAGTCTGGAGATGTCTTTACAATTTTCAGAAATCCTCTTCACCCTTACACTAAAGGCCTTATTGGTAGCATACCGACAATCAGTGAAACCGAGTATCGATTAAAGAGTATTCAAGATTATGTTTTTGAGGATATAGGATTTAAAGGTAGAAAATTTGCACCTGAGTTTTTTTCTTTAGAAGATAAAGTCTATCATTCAAGTTCAGAATTAGTTGAAGTAGAACCTAATCATTTTGTTCGGTTTTTTACTGAGGAAAAGGCTGCGATTCGTTCATGACAGGTCCTTTATTACGCATTCAGAATTTATCAAAATATTTCTATAGTGGCAATGAAATTCATAAAGCCTTCGACGGTGTAACTTTAAATGTAAATAAAGGAGAAACAATCGGAATTGTAGGAGAATCCGGATCTGGGAAAACAACATTAGGTAGAACGATTATGCGATTACACAAACCTGACCAAGGAAATATTTGGTTCGAAAATCGTGAAATAACAAATTTAAAAGAGAAAGAACTTAGACCGTTAAAAAAAGAATTTCAAATGATTTTTCAAAATCCTTACGAATCCTTGAGCCCACGATTAAGTGTAGAAGAAATTCTTAAAGAACCAATGATCATCCAAAAGGTTCTTTCTTCTGCAGAACGATCAAATAAAGCCTATAATATGCTTGAAAAAGTGGGTCTTCCAAAAACTTCTTATCATAAAAAAATACATGAATTCTCTGGCGGACAACGTCAACGGATAGGCATCGCAAGATCATTGATGTTAGATCCAAAGTTAATTATCGCAGATGAGCCTGTTTCTGCTCTAGATGTCTCTGTTCAGTCTCAAGTATTAAATTTACTAAAAGATCTCCAGAAAGAGCTTAATCTAACCTACATTTTCATTTCACATGATCTAAGTGTTGTTCACTATATGAGTGATCGTGTAGCTGTTTTATACTTAGGACATTTACTTGAACTTGCGCCTAAACATGAACTATTTCATAATCCTATTCACCCTTACACCCAATCACTTCTTTCTTCAATTCCGATAAATGATCCTTTATTACGAATGAGAAAACGTGATTCAATAGTGATACCAGATAAGCATGTACATCCTCCTCATTTGGTTGATGTAGGGAATGAACACTTTATTGCTGCAAACGTAATTAATATTAAGCACTTTGATACTGAAAAAGGAGCTAAACGACAGACTATTATTTTATAAAAATAGGAAAAGGGAAATAAGCCTTGATATAACCGGACAGACCGCCAATCCATGTTTGGAGTTGACTTTCAATGAGTTTATTCACTTTTCATAATAGAGACCGCCGAGCGTATGCTGATCCTTGTGGTAACGTATGTGGTGCCGGACTGGAGTCAGGCACCAATCTATGAATAACATGCTTTAGGAACAGTAAAATAGCCATAATCGTCAGATTTCTTCTGACTGGAAATCATTTATTCGCCATTCTTTTGTCAGAATAATGAAAATAGAATATAATGTAAAAAGACAATACATTTAGGAAAAAGGAGGATATTTCCCTATGTTTTGGATATTTATAATTATAATTGCCATAGTTATTCTTATACAAATTCTTAGGACGAGTCATGATACAAGTGACAGGAAGTTCCTAGAAGATGATCCTGATCGAATTAGAGAAAATGAAAGAGCAAAAACGAATAGTTGGTTTAGTGGATAAAAATGATGATTGAAAGGAGCAGTTAAAAATTAAAAAGTTATCTTTATGCTTACTATTATTATTAACATTCGTCTCCTTATTTGGATGTGCTAAGTCAGAAACAGAAGGCATAAACAGCTCTAAGGCTGAAAAAATAGCCATGGAGCAATTCAAAAAAGATTTAAAGACCTATAATGAAAAAAACCATGAGAATATAAAAATGGAGGATGTAGAATTATTACCCAAAGATACTTATTTCGATGGGGATTCAAAGTCTTGGCAAGTTTCCTTTAACTACAAATACGGAGCAAAAAAAGATAAAATTAGCAGTTCGATTGCTGATTATGGTATTAATCAAAAAGGAAAAATAATAAGCACAACCACTTCTTTTTAAATTTTAGATAAAGAAAAATGCCACCAATTTTGGTGGCGTTTTGCATGTGCATTTCAATATTAACTTTATACATTCAAACACTTAAAGGAGCAGAATGATGTGCTCTTCCTTTGAATTAAAAATCATCAAGACAAATATTAATCGTTAATAAAATAGCACGTACCCACAGATAAATATTCACCTAAGGAGAAATTCTTTATTATTCACAAGTTCAACCATTGCTTGATGTTAGCTGTCCTTACCAAGCCTTTCGTTTATCTTAACTAAGACTGGTTTCCCTCTATTCTCGGTTATAAAAAATGATGGAAGAATGGTGTTTAATATTCATTTAATAAGATTACATAGCACAGCCCAATTGCTGACAGTTTTATGATCTTAAGCATCGTCATTTTAATTTGGTCCATCAATTATTTAACAGAGTCGTTTTTTTCCATGACTGCAAAGTAATTTTCTTCATCGTCAGCAAAGTTAAAAACTCTACCTGTAGGCATACTTACAATTTCGCCGACTGTCACATTTTTATCAGTAAAGTCTTTATATAATTTATCGATATTTTCCGAATAAAACATTAAGGAAGGAGTATTGAGATTTAATTCGGGCTGCATTTTTGAAATGAGTTCCTTATTATGGAGAACGATACTCGTTTCAGCTTCTTTTGTTGAAGCAATTTCAATCCATCTCATTCCTTGACCGTTATCTACTTCAGAAATTACGGTAAATCCTACCTTTTCTGTCCAAAATTTCACTGACTCATCTTGATTATTTACATAGATCATTATTTGGCCGACTTTATTAATCATTTCCTTAGCTCCATTCCTACTCTTTTAGTTGTGGTTGATTTGAAGCGATATATCCCTGGATTATTTGACGTATGACCTGTGATCTAACAAATTAGCGATACATTTACGCAATCTACTAAAGATTTTTCAATATTAAATGTCTTGAATGCTCTATTCCTTTACGATAAATCCTAAATTTGTCGATATTAAATTTTAGTGAATCAAATTGAGGATGTTTCTAGTTTAATCACGATAACCTGCTCCTATGACTTTCATTGTATCTTTGGAAACATAAACGTCTATGTTTCCTAATAGATGACTATTTTTTGAAAAAAAGGTTACTACAAATTCTTTTTTTCCATCATAATTCCTATCTTTCAACGTACTATACTTTTTATATACGATCCTTTCTTCTATATTAGCATCCTTCCAGTTCCCTTTAATTTCATTCTTTTCCGATGTTTTTCTTTTTTTTTTTTTTTTTTTTTTTTTTTTTTTTTTTTTTTTTTTTTTATTATTATTATTTATTTTTTTTTTTTTTTATTTTTTTTTTTTTTATTTATTAATCTTTTATTCTTTATACTAATTTTCTTTTCTATTTTTTAATATTATATATCTATTTTTTATAATATTACATTTTTTTTTATTCTCTTTATATCTTTAATCTTTTTCTATTTAATTTATTATATAACTCTAGCTATAATATTAAAAATTATTACTTTTTTCTTTTTTTATTTATACTTTCTCTTAAATTAAATCTAAAATTAACTTTAAATTTATATATTATTCTTTATTTACTTTCTTTGATAATGACTCATAAGCAATTTGTATAATTAAATAGAAACTTCTCTATATTTTAATACTGTTGTCTCTATAGCTAGTATTATATAAATTTTATTTATAAATTTATTTTTATTTTGTATTGCAACTTGCAAGTATGAAAGTTATCAAAAATGAAAATTCCGTTAAATTTCACTCAACACAAATATATCAGAATAAAAATAAATCTTCTACTTTAAACACTCTATCTTAATGAAATTTGCAATTACTTTAAATATTATCAAAACTTTATTTTATAAAACTTCAAACACATTTTTTTCATCTCTAATAAAAATATACATTAATACACAAAATAAAATAAAAAAAAACAACTAAAATAATACTATTTTTTATAAAAAAATACTTATATATCCTTTACACTAACATTAATTTATTATTTACTTATCAAACAACTCATACTTTTAGAAACAATCATAAAATATACTAAAAAACAAAACAAATCATATAATAAATTAACTCTCATAAAAAATAATCTCTCTTATTTTTATATAAAACTAAAACTCTATATAATCAACAAATTTTATATCTTTTAACAACTTATAATACTAAAACAACTTTTTTTATCATTATATCTAATAGAAAGATATCCAAGAATATACATCGTGAAGTAAAAGAATTTCAAAAAAATAAAAACCAAACATATAATCATTTTTTCAATTGTCATGAACCTCCAAGAAATATAAAGAATGAATTAGATACTGCGAGTAATACGCTCTACTATATTCCTCGAGGTTACTAATTTTCTCTTTTTCTTCTCTTTTTTATATATATTAATTATTTCATCATAAAAAATTCTATACAATATATTTATAAAATCATCATTTATTCTTATCATCTATATACAATATATTGTCATAAACCAAGAAAAGAATTAATAACTAAACATGTCATATCTAATTCTTATCCAATTTATATTATCTTATTTCATTATTCAATCATATATCTCACTAAAAACTTTATAAATTTAAAATATATTTTAAAATATTTTAATAAAAAAATATAGAATGTATACCTATTTCCAATAGGGTACTTCCTTCCCAATTATTCCAAAACAATTGAAGAACTCTCTATTAATTTTTAAATCTCCCTTTCTTACAAAAAAATTAAAAACAACCCTAATAAAATTTTATTTTTAAAAATCTATCATATCAATTCCTACAATCATTATTTTTATTATTTATTCTTTTTTCCTTTTTTATTCACATAACTCATAACTTTTTACTTACACATTTCTTATCTTTTTGGTTGAGGGTAACATCCTTCTCACAATTTTTTAATTACCTATTTAAATTAATCATCATCTTACATCTTTCATTTTATCTCATTTTAAATATCTCTTTTTTCTTTTTTTTATTTTAATCACTTAAACTTTCTTTAATCAAATTTTTCATAACCCTCTACATAACTATTCTAGATATTTCGAGATGGTTGGAGTAATTAAACATTCATGTGTACTTTTTCTTCCATATGGCGAAATATAAATAAAATCATAAATATAAATAAAAATAATTTAAATTATTTAATTATTAACTTCATACATCTCAACTTATTTAATACACACATCCTAACTTTTAACATCTAACTTTTAAATAAAACTTTTTTCTCATCTATTTTTCTTTTTCATTAAACTACATCATTCTCTCTTTATTGCTCTCTTTTTTTAACTATTTTTTTTTTTTTTTTTCTTACACTTATATCTATCTTTTTTTTCGTATAAATATCAAATATTTTATCCTAATAAAATAATTTTACATTAACTTTTTTATTCACTTTTTTATTAAATATCTTAATTTTTTTAAAAATATCGTGAAATGAAAACAATAAGTTTCTATCAGTAAATGTAAGGAATTCAAAAGTGAAGAATGCTTTGCTTTTTCAAATGACCTGTATATCAAATGAATAATGCAAGAACTGTATTACTCTATCTTCTTATTTATCCAAAATTATCTTGTATAACAATATACTATATCAATAATTTAATTGATCATAAATCTCTAAATGACAATATAATTTATCACCTTCAAAATGAAGAAAAACCTTCACCTAATTCAGTTAAATCTCGTTTATCTGTTGGATTCATTGAGGAAATAAGTGAAATAGATCAAGCTCTGTTACCGATTCTAATTATAAATTTGTTATTCATATTGAAAGATATTCTCATTTTATTTCAGCAAAAATTGAGTCAAAAGCGCTTCTTTCTCTTACAAAAGCAGAGAACGAATCACAAGTCATTAGTTCTCAAATTACCTTTAATGAAAACTTATCCACAAATATCGCATTAATTCGAAGTTACATAACGACACCAAATCTTTGTAACGAAGCTTACACTATTAGAAAACAGTCAAATACTCACTATCTATATTATTTGTAAAAAGAATTGCTTCACAATATATGATTGAAAAGCTTCTAAAGATTAATCTACCTTAAAATCTATAATCTCATCTATAGTACAGTACTCTCTAAATTTATTGAAAACAATTCATTTTCATTTTTCCGCAAATCTCTTTGACTGAACAGCCAGATCTTATTTGTTCTTAGTTGTTAAATGAGAAGATAATCTTTGTTGTCTATGTAATTCTTTAGTAATTATATGTCCTCTATCCTTTATCTAATATTTTCAAAACAAGAAGATCAGAATCTCAAGTATCAAATTTATACCTTTTTACACCTATTAAGTTTTGTCCACATAATTTCATTTTTTCTTACATCTTTATACGTTATAGCTCTTACTTATCACTATGAGTTAATCCACAATCACTCTTGATCCCTTTCAGGGAATATAACGAAAGTATCTTATACACCATTCTAAGAAGCTCTATTATTTGAATTCACCATTGAGCTGCTTAGAGAAGTCGTAGCACAGTTACCGACAAAAGTTAGTCAAACGATAAGTATTGTTATAGAGATTGTTGTTAGTACAGCTGCAGTGCAAGCAAGATTTACCAGTAACATTTTGATTATGATTGTAATATTAAGATCTCTATCTTCGTTCACTTCACCAAGTTATATGATATGGAATATATTAGAATAATAAGATTTCCACTTATTATATTAGCTGGCCTGGGGGTTTTATGGAATCATGTTTATCTTTTGTTTTATTCTTATTCATCTTATTCGTCTATCTAATTTAAGAAATCCATATCTATCCCCTTTTTATACTCCGATTTTCCGACTATCGTGACAGCATCATACGTTTGCCGCAGTCCTTTACCATCTATGACCTTTTTTGACTAGACCGAATGATAAACACAAGTATAAGTCGAGAAAAGCGAAAATAAAAAAAGAAAGGAATTAGTTCGTGACTTAATAGAAATATTGACTAAACCTCCTCAGAAATATTTAATAAATGCTTTCTTACTATTTTTTGTCATTCACTCTATTCAGTGTGGTGTAAAGTTACAAATATTTCAAAAAGTGATCTATCAAAGTGCACAGCACTATGCTTATATATCCGTTATCATCTCTGGATTTGTAACAAACATAGTCGTATTTGTCATCATTAAAACGCTCTCTATCTATGAATTCACAGATTTATATGGCATCCATTATGATCTGTACTGTTCTTTTTTAAGCAAAATTATAAATAGTATATATATTTTTTATTGTCTTATGAGTTTTTTAGTCATTATTCGCAATTACATTGAAGTCGTACAAGCATATATATTTCCTGAAATTCCATTTTGGTTTTTATCTATGACCTTATTAATTCTCGTTATTTATGGAACAACAGCCGGAATAAGAACGATTGTTGTAGTCTCATTTTTTAGTACTGTACTTCATCTATATCTTATCCTATTTCTAATCTATCCTATTCATTATGCCCATTTGTACTACTTATTTCCCATTTTTGAAGCCTATATAACATATATACTCAAGAGTGCCTACAATATGACTTTTACCATACTAAAGTACGAAATTATTTATACCATTTATCCATTTATAAAAGAAAAAAACAAAGCTCAAAAATTCGCCCAGTTAAGATTACTATTTACTACATTTCTTTACTTTTTCGTCATGTTTGTGTCAATTGTTTATTTTATCTATGGACAAATGAAAAAATCTATTTTAACCCCCTCCATAATCCATATTGTAAATCTCCTATTCTTCACTAAGATTTAAATAGAAAGCTATTATTTTTTGGATGCTTTTGATCATTCCAAATTTAATGTTGTATTTGTGGTCAGCTTGCAGAGGTATGCATCGAACATTCAATGTGAGTATGAATAAATCCATTTGGATCTTTTCATTTTTGATATTTATCAGTACACTGTTTTTTGTTACACGTAGTCAAATCAATAATCTAAACAACCAATTTTCAATTTTTGCCTTTATAGTCGTCATTTGCTATCCCTTTCTTCTGTACTTTTGTGCAGTTCTGAAAAAAAAGTATCGACTCAACAAGGAGAAAAAATTATGAAACGATTCCTTTTTATTATTTTGATCTTTCTTTTAACCCTTGAACTTTGTGGGTGTGCAGAAAAAAAAGTACTTGAACAAAGCGGATTAATCACAACGATTGGCTACGATAAAGCAAGTCAGAATAAAATTTCATCCACCATTGCAATATTACAAATTGATCCAGATGCTCCTTCAGATCTAGAAGTCGTGTCAAATAAATCGAAGACCATTATAGGCAATCGAATCTATTTAAACTTAAAAAGCTCAAAGGCTTTACAATCAAGTCAATTAAGGGTAGCGCTATTCAGTGAAGATTTAGCACATAAAGGTTTACGTCCTTTTGTTGAAACATTTGCAAGAGTTCCAGATATAAGTGATCTGGTATATCTTGCTATAGTAGAAGGATCCACCAAATCTATGCTTCAATTTGAATATAAGAACATTCCTAATATTGGACAATACCTCTTTAAAGAAATCGAACAAAACATAGAAGCTGACCGTATTACTTCACCCACGATACATGAAGTAACTCGGGATTTATATAGTGTAGGTGATGACCCTATTCTTCCTATATTAAAAAATCATGATGACCGGGTTTACATATCGTGCAGTAAACGCTCATATTCCTCGAAGATATTTGGAGATGGTTGGAAAATTATAACACATGTGTACTGCTTTTTTATTATGGCGAATCGTGAACATTGAAACAAATAATTAAACGATTAAAAGCAGTTCATTTAAAGGATTAAAATTGAAATCTCTTCCTAAAGAAATCCCGATTGTTATTGATACTATAAACAGTAAGAAAAATATACAATTGGTTAATAAAAAGAGTCCTGAATTTAGCATAAACCTGAAAATAAATGCTCGATTATTAGAAGTCGATTCGATGCTTGATTTAAATGATCCAGAAGTTATATTATTATTGGAAAAAGCAATTGGGCAAAAAATAAAAGAAGAATTAATTAGAGTGATTCAATATTGCAAGGAACGTAATTCTGACGTTTTTGGATTTGGGGAGATTTATAGGAGTTCAGTACGCAACTCAAATTTATCCAGTAAGAAGTGGCACGAAATGTAAAAGAGTATTGAATTAAATACCCACGTTGATCTTAGTATTATTCGAACTGGTCTAACGGAATAAGAAAAAGGAAGACATTTTTCTTTAAAAAAACGTGTTAATATTAAACAATGAAGATGTTTAATCTAAAGGTTTTTACTGCTTCCATCATTTAACTTTACGATAGGTAAAACTGGTTCATTAAGGTAATCTGAAAAACCGATAGTAGTCCATTTTATAGTAGTGCTTAGTTGTAAGTTGTATCTTGCGTAATATTCTTAATTTTCCCCTATGATTGATTTCATCTTCAAATACTTGAAACCATTTGAATGCTATAGTGCTAATCATTGAGTGGAAAACCTTCGAAATGGTTTGATAAATTAAATGTTTTTTCTAAAATAGGTAGTTACGACTCACTAATCAAACGTTTGAATAGCTAGGTTCTCTCTTTCATATAGGAAGTGAGACTATTTTATCTATTAGGCTATGTTAGCGGATGTTGTTGATAGGAAGCAAAAACAATGAGACTCATGAGGGTAAACGAGCGAGTCGAGACCCCGCAGTGTGGCCACTGGAAAAGTCCGATTTTTATAGATTGAAAATCTACAAATGATAAACGATCGCTTAGATTCGCTTCTAAGCCACGAATTTTAGACTGGGCTACAGTTTTGTCTTCATCTTTAAAGTGAAGTTGGATAAGACCGTTCTTTTTACATCGTTCCTGAATGGTAGTGGAAGGCAGTGGCTCCTGCGGGATCTGCACGAGCTGAAAGCCCCACAGAGAAAGGATCACAGTCTAAGAGCGCAACATCCTGTTGCAACGACTGCGCTAAAACTTCCTGTTTGTCGGAGTAGATTGAAGCCGTGCCCGCGGAACGCGTCTGCCTGGAACGGAAAACCACAGCTTATAAGAGAAAAATGTGAGTATGGGAACGAAATCGTTCCCATACTCACATAGACGTTCCAATAGAACTTTTCAGTGCCCTCATGGTTTTTCACGAGGAGGCTCGACCGTTCGTCCGCGGAAAGCGAGTTGTTTTGCTGCATGTTGGAAAATCAACATGCTCATTTAACAAAGCCATCTATTAAAGCAAAAACAGGTATACAAGAAAGGTAATTTCTCGTATTCCTGTTTGGATTTATTAAGTGAATTTTTTCACAATCAACTTCGAACGAGGTAAAATTCCTTCCATGACTAGTTATATCTTACTCATTTTCAAAACAGCACGATACAATAACTCTGTACCTAGTGCTAGATCTTCAGGTGATGAATATTCTGCAGGGTTATGGCTAATTCCATCCTTACATCGAATAAAGATCATTCCATAATCACATACGTAAGAAAGCATTAAGGCATCATGGAATGGACCACTCATTAATTCTGGAAGTTCAAGACCCATTGATTTACTTTCTTCATGTAATAAGGTCTTTATCCAATCAGCGCAATAGCGAGGTTCACTATTCGTGTCCTCTTGTATTTCGTAGGACAGGTTATAAGTGGAAGCAACCCTTTCTAGTTCATGTCGCAACTGTTTTTCATATCGATTTCTTCGATCAAGATCGATATCGCGTAGATCAACTGTGAAAGTAACTTCTTCCGGAATGATATTTCTTGAGTTCGGGAAAACAGTCATGTTCCCAACTGTCCCTACTGTTGGGGCATCAGGATCTTGTTGAACAATACGATGGAGTGAAAGAATAACGTCCGCTGCACCGACCATCGCATCTTGTCTTAGGCCCATGGGAACGGATCCAGCATGACCGGCAAACCCTTTTAACTTAACCGTCCACCATAAAGGTCCAGAAATACCTGAAACGACTCCTAAAGGATGATCCCCTTTTTCAAGGACTGGTCCTTGTTCGATGTGAAGTTCTAGAAAGGAATGGATACTGCCTTCTTTATATTCTGAATCCGAAAATTTAGCAGGATCGCATCCAAAGTCTTTTAATGCTTGTTCTCGTGTAATACCTTCATGATCTTTTCGTTCTAAATCCCCTTCTTCTAATTTTCCAAGAATGCCTCTCGAGCCAAATAAACCTCTATTAAAGCGCCATCCCTCTTCATCACAAAATGAAACAACCTCAATTGGACGTTCAGGTTTCCATCCTTGTTCATGTAAAGTAGCTAGTGCTTCAATTCCAGCTAACACTCCAGCTGTTCCATCATATCGTCCTCCATATGGCTGAGAATCAAGGTGGGAACCGATCATTAAAATAGGGGCGCTTGGATCTTTTCCTTCCATTCGGCCAATAAGATTACCAAAATGATCGATCCGGACGTTCATTCCCGCTTCTTCCATCCACTTTCTAGCTATACCAAACGCTTCTTTTTCAATCGATGAAAGGGCTGGACGACAAACACCTGTTTCACCTAATTGACCAATTTTCGCAAGTTCTTCAAAATGGCTTTTTAACCGTTGACCATTGATTGTAAGTTGTTGAACTTCCAATAATAGAACCTCCTTCGTATGTATGAAAGGATGTTGAGCAACAATCAACATCCTCCTTAAAACCGATACTTATTTCTCAAAAGCATATCTTTGTTTTTGTTGTTCAAAAATAATGGAAGACAGATACTTTCTCCCATCTGCTGTAGAGAGAACAAGACTCTGTTTGTCTTCACAATTTTCCGGCTGTTCAAATTCTATGAGTGCTCCATCAAGAGATTCTGTGACTTTACTAACCTCATATCCTTTAAATTGATAAAAATCAATTTTTTCTTTTTCTGCTGCAAACTCTTTGAACGAACTCATAAGAACATCCTCCTCAGCCATTACTTTTCAGTAAATGAAGCACCGACTGCATCATCAAGTAAAATCTCATCCTCATACTCAGAAATGACCCAATCTCTACCTACCGTAATGCCCAAAAAGAGATCATCACTTGGATTCTGAATTTCAACTTGAGGATATTTATTGAACCACCAATATTTTGCTAACACGTAATAACACGCTGCTCCGACAACAAAACCAACGAGGAATGAGTAGTTAACTAACCAATAAGCAGCCAATCCACCGATTACCCACGAGATCATCCCAGCGAGATTTACACCCTTTAAATAATGATATTGCCCTTTGCTTTCGTAGAGATCCGGCACATTGACTCTTCTTTTTCTGAGAAGGTAATAATCCGCGTACAAGATTCCAATAATCGCAGATAAAACGGCACCAATCGTTAATAGAAAAGGAATTAATATATTAAACAAATTCCAAGGTTGGACCACTGTCCCGATCACACCGGAAGCGATAACACCAACGTAAAAAGGAACCTTTGGGCCACCAACATTTGAGAAGATCGTCGCTGCTGGAACTAAATTTGCTGCAACATTTGTAGACCATTGTGCAAACACAATCATAATGAGTAAGACAGCTAGGATAATTCCACTTGCCGCTTGTTGTAAGGCAACAATCGGATCATAGTTTTTCACTGCAATGTAAGAAACTCCACCAATTATGACCATGAACGTTTCAGTAAGCGGCATAGCGATCATGTTTCCGACGATGGCGCTTTTATTTCTTTTAAACCAACTTTTCTCATGTTGTGGGGCTTTAATAAATCGAGAAATGGAAGGTATATCAGCTGCAAGTGTTGCCCAAAAACCCATATTACTAAAAATAACGACGACAAAAGCGGTAAACATAGCTCCACCAGTTACTGGACTCTCAACCCAGCCCCAAACACTTCTTCCGTGTTCAACGGCTTGGTCTGACAGCGTAAAATACATCCAGATTGAAATTAAAATAATAACAGGAGCAGCCAAATCGGCAAAACGCTCGACTGCTTTTATACCTAAAGAAGTGTTAATAAGCTGAGCTGCTGCAAAAATAATATAACAAAGGAACCAGTTATCAAATCCAACTAAAGTAAAGAGAATACCGTTTAATGCAGCTGATCCGAAGTACGTATTGATACCGAACCAGAAAGAAGCGGCAACCCCTCTTACAATGGATGGAATGTGCGTTCCAATCGTTCCAAACGGAGCTCTCATATAAACCGGAAATGATAATCCATGTTCGACGCCAATATCTCCTGTCAGAGTGATAAAAAATCCAATACCAATTGAACCAATGATCGTTGCGAGGACAACCCAACCTAGAGATAAATGTTGGACACCTGCTCCACCGATTGCAAACGCAGCTAAAACCACAGCCATTCCAATCCACATGTTCGAAAATCCAAATGTACCGATCTTTCTGTCTTTATGAGCAATAGGAAGTAAATCAGGGGATTTCAAATAAGTTTTTTTCATTCTTTCTTCTCCCTTTTTTTAGGCATTCAACTCGGTTGATTCACCTTACTGGCCCCTGCTGCATATGTTCAAGTGGCTGATCATCGGGATTTGTAACTGTAATTATCGAGAAGATTCTACTTTTACTCGATTTGAATCCTGTTTATGTTTAGCACGTCTTAAATATTGTCCCTTTCCTAATTCACCAACAAATTTTTTGTCACGAATGACAAATTCACCACGAGAAAGAACAGAGACGGGTTCACCGGTCACTTTCATTCCTTCAAAGGCATTATAATCAACGGCCATATGATGAGTATTTACAGATATGGTCCGTTCAACTTCCGGATCAAAAATAACGATATCTGCATCACTACCTACAGCAATCGTTCCTTTTTGAGGAAACAATCCAAACAACTTTGCTGAACGAGTCGAGACGATATCTACAAATTCGTTCATATTAATTCTTCCTTTTTTAACACCTTCTGAAAAAAGAACACTAAAGCGATCTTCTATAAACGGACCACCATTCGGAATTTTAGTGAAATCACCTTTTCCTAAGTCTTTTTGGCCGTTAAAGTCAAATGAACATTGATCGGATCCAAGTGTTTGAAGCTGACCACTTTTTAATGCATTCCATAATGCTTCTTGGTGTTTCTTTTCTCTTAAAGGTGGAGACCAGACGTATTTAGCTCCTTCAAAATCAGGTTTCTCCATAGCCGATTGATCCAGAACAAGGTATTGCGGACAAGTTTCACCATATACATTGAATCCTTTGCTTCTCGCTTCAGCAATTTTTTCAACTGCTTCTGAACACGTTACATGGACCACATAAAGTTGAGAATCCGCTAAACCTGCTAGCAAACACGCTCTTCCTGTCGCTTCTCCTTCAATTTCTGATGGTCTCGTTAACGCATGATAGATCGGATCCGTATTTCCCGCTGCTAATGCTTCTTTTGTTAAAAAATCGATAACATCTCCATTTTCAGCATGGACCATCACAAGTGCTCCCTGCTCTTTGGCCATAACGAGTGTCCGAAACAGTGTTTCATCATCCGCTTGCAAAACGTTTTTGTAAGCCATAAACACTTTAAAGGAAGTAATCCCCTCTTCTTCGATGACTTGAGGAATTTCAGCTAATACATTGTCATTGATTTCTCCAATCATTAAGTGAAATCCATAGTCGATCACCGCCTTATCTTTGGATTTGTCATGCCAAGTTTGAATCGCTTTTTTCAGTGGTTCTCCTTTATTGGTTAAGCAAAAATCAATAATAGTAGTGGTGCCACCGTAGGCTGCAGCAATCGTACCTGATTCGAAATCATCCTTACTTACCGTTCCACCAAACGGCATTTCTAAATGAGTATGTGGATCAACACCTCCTGGGAATAAAAAACATCCTTTTGCATCAACCACTTCCAACCCTTCGCTTGGTAAATCCAAGCCGATGGCAGAAACTTTCCCATTCTCAATCAGTACATCCGCTTTAAATGTATCTGTGCCCGTCACAACTGTTCCATTTCTAATCAGTTTTTTCATAACAATCCTCCTATTTCAATTTAGAAAGTAGACTCTGTTATCCTCTTAAACTCATTAATGCGTGTTGACGTTCATTCCAAGTCATCGGAATTTTTTCATGTGGAAGCTCAATCATATTGATTGCTCCTTCTTCCGGGCATACGATTGAACAAAGATTACATCCAACGCAATCCTCTTCGCGCACTTCAAGATACTTATTTCCTTTCGGATCTGTAAGCATGTCGATACATTGATGGGCTGTATCTTCGCAGGCAATGTGGCATTTATTGCAATTGATGCACACTTCCGTATTAATCTTTGCGACCGTGCGATAATTTAAGTCGAGATTTCCCCAATCCGAGTACTTCTCGACTGATTTTCCAATAAGCTCTGTTACGGAGAGAATTCCTTTTTCATCGAGATAATTATTCAATCCATCAATCATGTCTTCGACAATGCTAAATCCGTGGTGCATGGCCGCAGTACAAATTTGAACACCCGTTGCACCCATCAGCATAAACTCAACTGCATCTCGCCAATTTGAAATACCACCGATCCCTGATATCGGAATATTAATCTGCGGATTTCGAGCACATTCAGCCACCATATTTAGGGCAATCGGTTTAACAGCCGGTCCACAATATCCACCGTGTGCTCCTTTTCCAGCAACATGAGGGATCGTATTCCATGTATCAAGGTCTACTCCGGCTAAACTGTTGATCGTATTGATCATACTGATCGCATCCGCTCCACCTCTGACGGCTGCTTTCGCTGTCATGGTTATATCTGTGATGTTAGGGGTTAGTTTCACAATGACTGGCGTCCGGGCTACTTCTTTTGCCCACATCGTTTGCGATTCCACAAGATCTGGCTGCTGACCTGAAGCCGCACCCATTCCCCGTTCGGCCATTCCGTGAGGACAGCCAAAGTTTAGTTCAAGACCATCAACTCCAACATCTTCTACTCGTTTGACAATTTCATGCCATTTTTCTCTAGTAGGCTCTACCATTAAAGAAGCAATGATGGCATGATTGGGAAAACGCTTTTTCGTCTCATAAATTTCTTTTAAATTCACTTCTAATGGTCGATCTGTAATCAACTCAATATTGTTAAAGCCAGCGACTTTTTTTCCATTAAAACTAATGGCAGCAAATCTTGAAGAAGTGTTAATAATCGGTTCCCCAAGTGTTTTCCAAACCGCCCCTCCCCAACCTGCTTCAAACGCTCTTTGTACTTGATAGCCTGAATTCGTAGGTGGTGCCGAGGCCAGCCAAAATGGATTCGGTGATTTAATTCCTGCAAGGTCTATTCGTAAATCTGCCATGAGAATCCCTCCAAACAAATGTTGTTAAACGATTAATTAAGCGGTTTCGATGATGGAACTTTTTAATTGTTGATGAATGGCATAGGCGACTGTTTTTCCATGCTGAGCAGCTGAGACAACCATTGCTTCTCCTTGACCATCTCCAAAAATAACATCTCCTACAGCAAAAACTTTCGGGTTTGACGTTTGAAACGTTGCAAGATCAATTTTGACAATGCCTTTATGTTGTTCAAGTTCAAACGCTTCCATCAAATCGACATAACGCGTTTGACCTATCGCTTTAATGACCGCATCTACATCTAAAATAAATTCCGATCCTTCGACAGGAACAGGACGACGGCGACCATCGATTCCTTGCTCACCCAATTCCATCTTGATACACTCTAACTGTTTAACATGACCATTACTGTCTCCGATCAGTCGAGTCGGTGCAGTTAACCATCGAAACTCAACATTATCTTGTTTAGCGAATTCATACTCGAAATCGTAAGCGGTCATTTCTTTTTGGGAACGACGATAAAGAATCTTTACATTTTCGGCCCCTAAACGAATGGAACATGTAGCAGCATCAATCGCTGTATTCCCCGCTCCAATAACGACAACGCGTTTTCCGATTAACGCATCGGTTAATTCTTTTGTCTTTGAAGCTTCAACAAATTGAATGGCATCGTGAACACCCGTTAATTCTTCTCCTTCAATTTGAAGCATCGGCACTTTAGACATACCAACCGCCAAAATAACAGAATCATAGGTTTCAAGAATTTCATTGACTGAAATGTCTCGTCCAACCATCATATTCGTTTTGATTGTGACACCTAGTTTTTCTACTTGTTCAACTTCCCATTGAGCTACGGTTTGCGGTAAGCGGAAGGATACAATTCCGTATGTATTAAGTCCGCCAGCTTTTGGTTTTGCTTCATAAATGGTGACATCATAGCCTAAACGTGCAAGTTCTCTTGCGGCTGACAAACCGGCTGGTCCCCCGCCAATAATGCCTACGCTTAGTCCGTTCTTTTCACCTGCTTTGAAAAGTGTTTGTTCATTTTTTATCGCCCAATCAGTTGCATATCGCTGTAAGTCTCCGATCATAATCGGCTTAGTCGAATGATTTAACACACAAGCCCCTTCACAAAGTTCTTCCGTTGGGCATACCCGTGAACAGCTTGCTCCTACAGGATTCGCTTCCATAATCGTCGTGGCTGATCCTTTTAAATTTCCGGAGGCAATTTTTTTAATAAAAGAAGGAATATTTATTCCAGTTGGACAAGCTTGAATGCAAGGCGCATCGTAACAGTACAGACATCGATTGGATTCATCCATTGCATCTGCCGATGATAATCCTGCTTTCACTTCCTCAAAATTCCGATATAGATCTGCCACCATACTAGAGGATTGATGATCATTTCTCATTTTCTTGCCTCCCGTTTTGAAAAAATAGAGTTTTTCGATTGTTGGTTTTACATTCTTGTTGCATACGTATTACTTATGAATGCTAGTCATTGCTTCATATGTTTCTGGTCGGCGATCTCTAAAAAATTGCCATGTGTTTCTTACTTCTCTAATCAACGCTTTGTCCATTTCTCCTATAACGACTTCATCCTGATCACGGCTACCGACTGATACCATACTTCCTCTTGGATCAACTAAATAGGACTGTCCATAAAATTCTCCTAGATTCCAAGGTCCTTCCGTTCCTACACGGTTAATGGCCCCTACATAATAACCATTCGCAACGGCATGAGCAGGCTGTTCTAGTTTCCATAAATATTCCGATAGTCCCGCTACAGTCGCTGAAGGATTGAAAACGATCTCCGCTCCATTTAAACCTAGCAATCTTGCACCCTCTGGAAAATGGCGGTCATAACAAATATAAACACCGACTTTTGCAAATTTTGTATCAAAGACTGGGTATCCCAGATTGCCTGGTTTAAAATAATATTTCTCCCAAAATCCATTTCCATCATTCCCTACATTTACTTGTGGAATGTGATGCTTTCGATATTTACCAAGGTAAGATCCATCTGCATCGATAACGGCTGCTGTATTGTAGTAGGTAGCAATCCCATCTTGTTCATAGATTGGCAGAACAATTACTGCTCCAACTTCCTTCGCTAAAGCTTGGAATCGAATGGTTGTTGGACCATTTGGAACTTCTTCTGCCGCTTCATACCATTTCGGATTTTGCTCCGTGCAAAAATAAGGACCATAAAATATTTCTTGCAGACAAATAATTTGAGCGCCTTTAGCTGCAGCGTCTCTTACTAATTGGATATGCTTTTCAATGGCTTTCTCTTTATGAAGTTGAACAGGTTCATTTCCATCTACATCATTGGATGCTTGAATCAAACCAATTTTCACTTTGTTTGTCATATAACTGCCCCTTATTCATTTTTTTGTAAAATGCATTTGGAATGGAACGATTTTGGTGGTTCGAAGTTTGATCGTCTGGTTTATGAAAAGTCATTATGTATATCTAAGAGGAAATGATGAATGATGATGGCTTTCTCATGAGGAATATTTAATAGAAGTGATTAATTATCAGAATAATAAAATAATATCTATTAATAGATATTTCGTTATAAATTCATTTCTTCCTTTCTCATTTAAAACTTTTTTATTTTATTTGGAGAAAAACCTTAATCGTTCTACGATTAAGGTTCGCTCTTAAAATCAAGTGCCAAGAACATCCATTGATCAATCGTTTCTTTACATCGCACAAACCGCTTCTTTGAATGTTTTAACAAGGAAAGAGAAATCGTCATCGGTCATGCTTAAAGGAGGCGCTAATGTAAGCACATTGTTAAATCCTTCGACCGTATCACCATTTTTGCCGATAATCAGTCCCTTTTTCTTGCATGAAACGATTACTTCGTTCACTTTACTAAGCGCCAATGGTTTTTTGGAAACTTTATCTTCGACAAGTTCCACGCCCACCAATAATCCTTTACCACGAATATCTCCAACATTCGGATGTTCGTGAAGCTCAGCTAGCTCTGCTAATAAACGAGTTCCCAATTGGCTAGATTGTTCAATTAAGTTTTCTCGTTCAATGATTTCTAAGTTTTTAAGCGCTACAGCACACGCAGCTGGATTTCCTCCAAACGTATTGACATGGCGGAAATGATCGTAATCTTCAGTCCCTTTAAACGCATCATAGATTTCTCTTTTCACAGCCGTTGCAGACAATGGCAGATACGAACTCGTTAGACCCTTTGCCATCGTAATCATGTCTGGTTTGACATCATAATTCATAAACCCAAACGGTTTGCCCGTGCGACCAAACCCGCAAATAACTTCATCACAAATTAACAAAGCTCCGTTTTCTTCACAAATCGCTTTCACTTGTTTCATATAGTCCTCATCCGGCATTAGGACGCCTCCGCCGGTAATAATCGGCTCCATGATCACTGCCGCAATTGTATTTGAAAGCTCCCATTTCATCACATGATCGATTTCATCCGCACATGCTTTGCTAAATGTTTTCGCAGTATGATAATCAGGGAAACGATAACTATCAGGCGGGGTCACATGTAAAAACCCTTGTCCTAATGGTTCATATTTGTATTTCCTTTGTGCCTGGCCTGTTGCTGAAAGCGCTGCCATTGAACTCCCGTGATAAGAACGATAACGAGAAATAATCTTATATCGCCCGTGAGCTCCTTTTTGTTGATGGTATTGTCTTGCAATTTTAAACGCTGCTTCGTTTGCTTCCGATCCACTGTTTGAAAAGAAAATAACATATTCATCGCCTAACCATTCATTCAACTTCTCCCCTAATTTAATCGCAGGAAGATGACTTTGTGTGAGTGGATAGTAAGGTAATTCCTGAAGTTGCTCATAAGCTGCTTCAGCTAGCTCTTTTCTGCCATAACCTACATTTACTGACCACAAACCAGACATTCCATCTAAATATTTATTTCCTTCTGTATCCGTAATCCACGCTCCTTCGCCTGATTTCACAACCATTGTCGAAGGATTGTATCTTTTCATTGAATGCCAAAGATATCTTTCATCTTTTTCTTCTAATTGATTCTTTTGTTCCGTTTGCATACGATCAACTCCTTTCAATGATCAATTCTATAAGCTATACGAAACGAGACGTAATCATTTTCTTACGAGTAAAAAATTGAAGGCCGTCTTTTCCATTTGCATGTAAGTCACCGTAAAAAGAATCCTTGGCGCCAGAAAAAGGGAAGAATGCCATTGGAGCCGGCACGCCGACGTTAACCCCTAACATACCTGGTTCTGCATCTTCACGGAATTGGCGTACAGCTTTTGCGTCTTGTGTATAAATGGTTGCTGAATTGCCAAATTTCGATTTGTTTACAACCTCAAGTGCTTCGTCTAAATCTTTTGCATGGAGAATACTTAAGACAGGAGCAAATAACTCTTCTCTCGCAAGCATCATTTCTGGTGTTACTTGATCAAAAATTGTCGCACCCAAGAATGTTCCATCCTCATGGTCGCCCATTTCCAGTCTTCCATCACGGACAAGTTTCGCTCCTTCTTCTACACCTTTTTCAATAAGTCCGAGCACTTTTTCACGATGAGATTGACGAATGACAGGCGTTAAAAGCACATCTTCATCCATCCCATAACCAACTTTCATACGATCCGCCTTTTTTTTCAAGGCATCAACAAACGTATCTTGATGACCGACTAAAACGACTGCACTACATGCCATGCATCTTTGACCTGCACTTCCAAATGCTGAACTAAGTACATTTTGAACAGCTAATTCCAGTTCTGTATCAGGCATGACAATGTGATGATTTTTTGCTCCAGAAAGAGCTTGGACTCTTTTTCCTTGTGAAGCTGCTTTTTCGTAAACATATTTGGCAACCGGTTGAGAACCGACAAAAGAAATCGCCTTCACATCTGGATTTTCAATTAACTCATTGACGACGTCATGAGCACCATGAACGATATTAAAAACCCCATCAGGTAAGCCTGCATCTGCTAGCAATTCACCGAGTCGATTGGCTAAAAGAGGTGTTCGTTCAGACGGCTTTAAGTACAAATGTATTTCCACAAGCAATTGCAAGTGGGAACATCCAACAAGGCACCATCATTGGAAAATTGAACGGTGTAATCCCACCAACCACACCTAATGGATATCGAAACATTTCTGAATCAATGTCTTCTGAAATACTTGATAATCCTTCACCCATCATCAGTGTTGGCGCACCAGAAGCGAACTCAACGCACTCAATTCCACGTAAAACTTCGCCATAGGCTTCTTTGAAGCTTTTTCCGTTCTCCATAACGATTAATTTTGCTAATTCTTCATGATTATCTGTTAACAATTGCTGATATTTAAATAGAACACGGGCACGTTTTGGAACCGGAACTTTACGCCAAGTTAGAAAAGCTGACTTAGCTGCTTGGACAGCATGTGCCACGTCTTCTTTCGTAGACACAGGTACAGTTGCCAACAATTCACCCGTTGCTGGATTTGGCACATCTAAATATTCTGTTGCAAGGGATTCAACCCATTGACCATTCACGAAATTTTTCAAAGACACTTCTTTGTTCGTTACTGTTTTCATCTAAAATTACCTCCTGCGTCTATTGTTAAAATATTCAGACTACAATGATATTATAACCTCCCAACTTCTTCCTTTCATTAGACACAATGTAAAATGATCGTCATCTTCGATTGGACAAAATGAATAAAAGGCTAGGACAGAACAAAAATACCCAAGTTTAAAGTCGAATCATTTCTTAACTGAGTCAGTTACATGATTTAAATCCTCCATCTTACATGCGAACTTTCATTTGACTATTCTTTCATTATTCGATTTTCGTTTTCGACGGACGCTTTCCGGGGGCTTGCGCCGAACTAACTTAAGCTAAAGCTTAAGTGGATTTCGCCGTCTTCGCTATTCCCCAGGAGTCGCCGTCTTATACTCCAATCGAAATCAATATAGGGTTCCATTGAAATGATTATCTTTTATGGAATTGGTTCAACGAAGATAACAATAAGAAAAGCGCAAAGTGTACGTTCAGCTGCGACAAATGGAAAGGTGAAAGATGAAGGTTACTTTCCAGAGGCATTTGCCCCTAGTAATGATCACAGTCTAAGTTCGCAACGTCGTGTTGCAACGACTGCGCTAAAACATCCTGTTTGTCGGACTATGGCGCTTCCCATCCACCACAACAAGTGGAAAATGATCATGGAAAGTGGAGACTGTAACTAGACAAGCAGTTGGCACTTGATGACTAGATCCAAATAACTCTGTGAAAAAATCCGAACGAATACCGAAATTCCGCTTAGAATTCCGCTGTATCATTCGGATTTTTCTTTTCCTAAAATTCTTTTGTCCCAGCCTCACCAATTTAAACAGTAAGATTATTTTTTACTTGTCCAATCATATGCACGAAGAGCAAGTTCAAGACAGAGACGATGATTCGAGGTTAAATAGGTGTTTCCTAAAATGCTTTCGATCTTATCTAAACGATGATAAAGGGACTGCCTTCGAATAAACAAGCGATCTGCCGCTTCTTTTTTCGAACCATTACATTGAAAAAGGACATTCAGTGTTAATACAAGTTGGCTATTATGCTTTTCATCATATTCGATGAGTTCGCCAAGATAATCTGTGATAAAAGAAGATAAAACATACTCATTTTTTACTTCAGTTAAAATTCGATAAACACCCAAATCTTCAAAAAAAGGACTGGATCTTTCAGAAGAAAAATGAAGAACTTGCTCCGCTTCTTTGAAATGAAGGCTCACTTCAACATATTGACGGGACTTTCTACCGACACCTATTTTAAGTGAATCACTTTCTCCACATGCATGCTTATAAGATCGCTCTATTTCTTTGATCACTTTTTTTATGAAATCTCGATTTTCTAAACAAGGTTTGTTTTCAATGAGCAACATGTAAAGTCTAGACCCCTTATTTCGAACGATCACACGAAAACCTAATCGAGCGAGAACGAGTCGTAACACAACAATCAGATCATGAAAAGGCGATTCGTTTTGTTGTTCTACATAAACTTTTTGTTGATCGATTTCTAAAATCAAAGTCAGATAGTGAGGAACGGTTTTATTTTTCTGATTAATACTTAACGCAGTACGAACTTGTTGCTCATCTTTAAAATGATTTTCAAGAATATCATCAAACAGCCGCTGTTGTGCATCATTTGATCTTTCTTCAATAAACATTCTTCGTAGTAAAAGTTGCGCCATCGCCGATGCTGTGTAGTCCAAGGTTAAATGCAAAATATCTTCCGGCTCTGATTCATCTAAAATGACCCCTACGTACGCTAACACATGTCCCAAAGCTTTGATCTTTTGGAATACCATTTTTTTCTCATCACTCAGGTAGAAAACGTCAACATTCTGTAACGGACACTCCCTATTTTCTAATGAAGAATGGAGGAAATTTGTTACTTTATCCATGACCATTTCACTCGCTTCTGGTGTAAAGATTGTCGTACGACCTAACTCGCAAAAAAAAGTCTGCTTCTTAGAGTATGTATGAAAATAATTGAGCACTTTCGTCAAACTTTGATTTTCAAGAGTTAGTCTTTGTAAGTCATGAGCATACGATGACAAATCGCGTATTGCTTGAGTATGCTGGTTCACAATATTTTCATGTAAATCCTTTGTAATATCGACAAATTGAACGGGTCGGTGGAAAGCGATTAATGGAAAATGATGGCGATCAGCAAGTTCAATCATCTCTTGTGGAATTTTGGGAACAAATGGACCTAGTTCAATACACAAACCGGCTGCTTTTTTTTCAATGAGTTTAAAAAGGTAGTCAACTTGTTTCGTGCAATCTTCCCCAAACCCAATTCCAGTTGAAAGGATTAATTCCCCTCCATTAATAAAGATTGCTCCATCTGGTATTTCTAAAATATGAGCCCAACTAATTTTCCTTGCTACCCCTTTTTTACCTGCAACAATTTTTGCGTGCTGGAACAACGGCCGCTTTAAGACATCCTCAATGGTTGGAATAAATTCTTTGATCATCCTTCTCACTACCTCTTGATTTAGAATTTTCAGATAGTTTGATTATGATCTGTGTTGAAAGATTAGTAAAGGAGATTTATGAAAGCGAGAAAATTCTTGTTCTTTCGTTCTAAAAATCAGACAAATATTAATTCTTTATTGAGAGATACTAAGGAAAAATAGTGAACGGAGGAAAAGAAAAATGAACATGATAGAACCCGAATATACACCCTACAATGCTGGAGATATCGTTTATGTTATCTACAGAAATCCTCATACATATAACGTCGCGAATATTCAACAGGCAGCAATCGTTCACAATCCTGATGAGCCAGGAAAACTCGCCCTTTTTTTATATGAAACATACTATCCTCTTGATGCAGATATCGCGATTTATCCATCTGAAATGGAGGCAAATCAAGCATTGTCCACTTATCATCATCCAATGGAATAGGAGGAACCACAATGGTTAAACCGTTTGTCCCACAACTTGTCTATATGGAACCACGAGCACTCGAATATCCACTCGGAAAAGAATTACAAGATAAATTCACTAAAATGGGGATTGAAATTCGAGAAACAACTTCTCATAATCAAGTTCGAAATTTACCTGGTGACAACCACTTTCAACAATACAGAGTCGCGAAGTCAACGTTAGTCGTTGGCATCCGGAAAACGTTGAAATTTGATACGTCCAAACCTTCAGCGGAATATGCGATCCCTTTTGCAACAGGGTGCATGGGACACTGTCATTACTGTTATTTGCAAACAACGATGGGAAGCAAGCCTTACATTCGAACGTATGTAAATGTGGAAGAAATCTTCGATGCAGCAGAGAACTACATGGCAGAACGTGCGCCAGAATTCACTCGTTTCGAAGCTTCCTGCACGTCTGATATTGTCGGAATTGATCATCTCACTCATACGTTAAAACGAGCAATTGAATTTTTTGGAGAATCGGATTATGGAAAACTTCGTTTCGTGACAAAATTTGCCCACGTTGATCACCTACTTGATGCCCGGCACAATGGGAAAACGCGATTTCGTTTTAGCATGAATGCAGACTATGTCATAAAATTTCTCGAACCTGGCACCTCTAGACTTGAAGAAAGAATCGAAGCAGCAACGAAAGTGGCCAATGCAGGTTTTCCTCTAGGGTTCATTATCGCTCCCATCTATTTATACGAAGGCTGGAAAGAAGGATATAAAGAATTATTTGAAAAGCTTAAAGACAAACTTCCTGAATACGCAACGAAAGATTTAACATTTGAGCTCATTCAGCATCGCTTTACTCTTCCAGCAAAAAGAGTGATCCAAAAAAACTATCCGATGACGAAGCTGGAAATGAATGAAGAAAACCGTCAATACAAATGGGGTCGCTATGGCATAGGAAAATATGTATACAAAAAAGATGAGCAAGAAGAAATGAAAGACACAATAGGCGGGTATATTCAGCATTACTTTCCAAGTGCGAAGTTGGAGTACTTCACTTGAAATGACACTGAGTTACGAGAAAACAGGGTTATCCCTGTTTTTTTTTATGTGTATTCTATCCCCTTTCTTTAATAAAATCAGTTCGAGTAGCCATACTACCTTGTCAATGTTTAGCCATTGTAAATTCTTTGTAAAACTAATTCCAAATACCTATTTTCTTTAAAAATTTATGAGATAGTAACTGTAGAGAAATATAGGGGGATACAATAGTGAAAATTCGCACCAAATTACATATTTTGGCGGTAGGTTTAATATTATCTTTATTATTATCTGGAGCCTATGGCCTTTTTGGAAGCATGAAACAACAAGAGCTAACCCAATCATTGATTAAACAAGAAGTATTGCAATACAATATGAAAAATTTACAGTATTTAATTGTCGAATTATCCAATGATGAACGAGGCTATTTAATTAAAGGTGATGAATCTTTTTTGCAAGATATGCAAATGAAGAAAAGGAATATAGAAGTAACACTATCCAACACTTCGAAGATTCTGGAACAAAGAGAATCGAAACGATTAAAACAAGCGATGAAAGGTTATTTCGATTTCAGTGATACAGTCGTATCCTCTTATAAGAGCGGTGATGAGAAAAAAGCAGAGGATATTCACTTTGTAGATGCCCTGTCGCAGCGAAAAAATGTCTTACAGCCAGTTCTAGATACCATCGAAATGAAAGTGGAAAGAAACATCCAAATTCAAAACCAACAAAGTAAAGACCAAACTGCTCTCTTTAATAAAGTATATATTGGCATCTTATTCGGATTAAGTGTACTAGCTGGATTTTTCACTTTATTGATTGCTCGTTCTTTCTTACGCCCTATTCGTAGACTTCATCTGAAAATAGAAGAAATTACGAAGGGAGAAGGAGATTTAACTCAGACCTTAAGCATAGGAACCAAAGATGAAATTGGTGTGTTAGCCAATCAATTTGACGATTTTATTGTTTCTCTGCGCCAACTCATTTTCCGTGTCAATGAAAGCACCGAACTAGTGGCATCAACCGCAGAAGAACTTACCTCTAATGCAGAACAAACGAGTTATTCGATTGAGCAGATTACAGCTAGTGTTCAAGAAGTGGCAACCGTTTCACAACAACAAATTCATACCGTAGAAACTAGCGTTCAAGCAGTTGCGGAAACCCATGCACAGGTAACCGCTATTTCCTCGTTTACAGATGAAGTCGTCGGGTTGATTTGGACTGCATCCGAACAAGCTAGTGAAGGAGAAATATTTGTACTCAAACCACCAGTCAAATGAAGAGAATTGAACAATCTGTTGAAGCTGCTGACGGCAGTATCAAATCTCTGAATGCTCACTCCAATTCAATTGGACAAATTGTAACGATTATTTCCGATATTTCTGAACAAACAAATTTACTTGCTCTAAACGCATCGATTGAAGCAGCAAGAGCAGGAGAAAACGGGCGCGGTTTCGCAGTTGTTGCAGAAGAAGTCCGTAAGTTAGCAGAGCAATCAGGAACCTCGGCAAAGAATATCCATGCACTGATCAAAAAAGTTCAAGAAGAAACTGAGCATTCATTGCAGTCTGTTCAAGGTGTCCATCGAAATGTAGGCGAAGGCATGATTATTGCCCAAAATACAGAGAAGAAATTTACAGACATTCAAACAGCCGTCTCAGCCATTCAGACAAAAATGGAATTTATCACGAACGCCACTCAATTGTTATTTTCCAATGCTGACCGCTTAAAAGAACAAATAAAAGGTGTATCAGAATCAGCTAACATTTCTGCAGAAGGCACGCAATCAATCGCTGCCGCGACTCAACAGCAACTTTCCACAATGGAAGAAGTAACTGCTTCAACCCACTCTCTTTCCGTTATGGCAGATGATCTACGTTCATTGATAGGTAAGTTTAAAGTTTGAGCCATGGGGACAGGTCCCTCGGCCTGATTTCAAAGTCAGACAGGAAAGCCATGGGACCTGTCCCCTTGGCTTTCCTTTTGTGTTAAATCCAATAAAAATGATTTAAAAATAGTTGAAAAGTAAACATTAAACCAAGAATGATAATTCCTATTTTTTTACTTATTTGTATTGCTTTCACTTTTTTCTCAATAAAAAATATTGCAAAAAGAAATATCACGAAAGAAATGATAAGTATAAGAGTACTGGAATAACCATTTACATGATTTGTTAAAAATATAATGTTTAGGAATAGTAAAGAAATAAAAAAAGATATTAGCGTAAGAACTTTCATAATTTATCGCTCCTTTTTTCCCGAAGCACTGGCACGTATCATATGCTTCCTCGAAATATAAGAATGAAAGCACGAGATCCGTCCCAGCGCTCCTAGTGGAGATTCGTCTTACTTTAAGTTAAATATACCTTTTCCGGTTTCCATTTTTATTGGCAATGAAGAATGCTCATGTGTGATGGTCCATGATTCATTTTTCTTTCTTAAACCGAATGTGAATCGATTGGTCATCTGACGAAGTTTTTCTCCAGTTTCTTCATTGTGAGCAGCGAATGTAACAGCACAATGAACGAATGCGATATTCACATTTTCTTCAATGACCAAATCCTTAAAGTCTACTTTGAGTAGGACACCATCCTCACTTAACCCATGAAACCACCCTATTACCGATTGCTTCCATTCAGAAATACCGATGCTCTCCCAGTTTTCCCAACAATCATAAATATGTATATCAGTGAGTATGAAGATAAGAATCTCTCAACATCTTTCTCATAAATGGCTGATTTGTAGTTTTCCATTACGTCTTGAACTTTGTTAAAACTAGTATTCATAAATATGTCTCCTTTTATTCTCATAAAAATGAGTTTATTTTAATCTATTCATTATTCTATAGTATTAACCGTTCTCCTTCATTAACGAATCAGCATCTTTCGTTCAAGTAAAAGAGCTAAAGGATTTTCATAAGCTTTCGTTTTCCAAATTGACATATCGAGAAAAATCGATATATAATGGGAACCATGGAACCAATTGATGTATTTAAGGCGTTATCAAACGAAACTCGACTTAACATTTTACAGTGGTTGAAGGAACCAGAGAAGCATTTTCCTAAACAAGGCGCTCACCTACCAAAGGAGGTAAGTATCAAAGGAGGAGTATGTGTAGGGGATATTCTGGAAAAAGCCAAAGTTTCTCAATCTACGGTCTCCCACTACTTAGCCATGATGCAAAAAGCCGGTCTGCTCGAATCTGTTCGTTATGGTCAATGGACCTATTATAGACGAAACGAAGAAGTCATTCTTCAATTAGCTGAATATTTTAAAACAGAAATATAAGTAGTTTGATTTCTGTTTTTTAATACTATTTTATATCGATAATTCTAGATATTTAATTATACAGATATTAAGGAGGATTTTTATCAAATGCGTTACTTATCCTATATATTAGCTTTAATCGCAGGGTCAGCACTTAGTTTTGAAGGAGCAATTTATGGTGAATTAGGGAAAACAATCGGTCAACTAGAAACTAGTTTTTATAACTTCTTTATGGGTTCAATTATTATGGGAATATTATGGTTACTCTTTGGAAAAGGAAAGCTTTCCTATACGGTTGAAGCGCCTAAATGGTCACTTCTTGGAGGGTTTTAGGGGTTGTCTATTTAACATCTATTGTTATTAGTGTCCCTTTTGTAGGTGTTGGAATAACAATGGTTGCAGTCATTTTTGGTCAATTGGTGATGAGTATGGTTATCGAACATTATGGCTGGCTTGGCAGTAAGAAAACAAGCATCAATAAAGAAAAAGTATTTGCAATTATTTCAATGTTTATTGCACTTATATTGATTAACTAGGAGGTCAAAAAAATGGGTATTTTAATGATTCTCTCCACCTTATTAGGGGGTATCGCATTAAGCGCACAATCATCTATCAATGGAGTATTTAGTCGAAAAGCTGGAACGATTGAAACAACATTTTTAACCTTTTTAACTGGGTTATTGTTTCTTACCGTGATTGTTCTATTTTTTGGTCAAGGAAATGTACTGGGAATACTAAAAGCACCAAAATGGCAGTTAAGTGCCGCATTTTTAGGAACGATGTACTTACTTCTCATTGTCATAGCTGTTCCAAGAATTGGGGTTATTGCAACCAACATTGCCGGGATCATTGGTCAGCTAGTAATTAGTATGATTATTGATAATTTTGGTTGGTTCGATAGTTTAGTCATACCTTTAGACTGGAAACGTTCTGTTGCACTACTATTTATGATGATTGCTCTTTATTTCATCTACAAAGGAAATAAACGCTCAAGTGAACAACCCCATTCCCCACGTAAATAAATCAAAAAACGCTGCAAACCAAATAGTAGAGTTTGCAGCGTTTTATATTGATAGAATAATTTCGTTATGCAATCAAACTGCCCTGTTAGACCATAAGAAAAGCTGCCTCACTGAAAGCTTCAATCTTCAACTCTTACAAACATTCGTTATACAAGGATTACTCTGTATCTCTTATTTGCGAGAAAGGGAATAAGACAAATTCACTCTGTCCTACGATTTCTTCCTTTGTGAAGTAACCTAATCCATTACGACTATCCTTACTGTATAATCGATTATCACCCATTACAAAAAAATGATTTTTAGGTACTGTTATCGGGCCAAAGTCGTTCGTTAATTGACTTCCCATTTGTTTAGCCAATTTACGATTATGCGAAAGATAGGATTCTTTGAATAAATCACCATTAATAAACAAATGATCATTTTTCATTAAAATTGTATCTCCTGGCAATCCAATAATCCTTTTCACATAGTTTTCTTTTTCCCCTTTAATAATGATGATTTCTCCTCTTTTATAACGTTCTGTCAAATTCACCTTATTTACGACGATTTTTTCGTGATTATGTAATGTGGGTTCCATGGATGCACCTTCTACTATGTAAGGTGCAAATAAGAATGTTCTTATGACAAATGCCACGCCTAAAGCGATGAACAACGATTTACCCCAACTCATTAAACCGCTTTTCGAATTGAATTTCATTTTTTAACCCCTCTCCTTTCATTTTCCTTCTAAATAAACCATTCGCTATTTACTGTTCAAATACCTTTTTTTATGAGCCAAGGGGACAGGTCCCTCGGCCTGATTTCAAAGGCGGGCAGAAAAGCCATGGGACCTGTCCCCTTGGCTCTTACTCTATATCTCTTATTTGCGAGAAAGGGAATAAGACAAATTCACTCTGTCCTACGATTTCTTCCTTTGTGAAGTAACCTAATCCATTACGACTATCCTTACTGTATAATCGATTATCACCCATTACAAAAAAATGATTTTTAGGTACTGTTATCGGGCCAAAGTCGTTCGTTAATTGACTTCCCATTTGTTTAGCCAATTTACGATTATGCGAAAGATAGGATTCTTTGAATAAATCACCATTAATAAACAAATGATCATTTTTCATTAAAATTGTATCTCCTGGCAATCCAATAATCCTTTTCACATAGTTTTCTTTTTCCCCTTTAATAATGATGATTTCTCCTCTTTTATAACGTTCTGTCAAATTCACCTTATTTACGACGATTTTTTCGTGATTATGTAATGTGGGTTCCATGGATGCACCTTCTACTATGTAAGGTGCAAATAAGAATGTTCTTATGACAAATGCCACGCCTAAAGCGATGAACAACGATTTACCCCAACTCATTAAACCGCTTTTCGAATTGAATTTCATTTTTTAACCCCTCTCCTTTCATTTTCCTTCTAAATAAACCATTCGCTATTTACTGTTCAAATACCTTTTTTTATGAGCCAAGGGGACAGGTCCCTCGGCTCATCTCCTTGCTCTACACGATTTAAATTCCATATTTATGAAAAAATTAGAATTGGAATCGTCCCATGTTACTCCAAACCTTATAAAACCAATGATATGATTGCAACTCCTGCTCAAAGATTAGGAATAACAGACAAAGAAATTTCTTTGAAATATATTATATATCTAAGATAGTTCACTTGAGAAAGTGAACTATCTTTTGAAAGTAAATGGAAATTTTTATGTTAAAATAAATAAAGAGATTGTTAAATGATTTTCTTAAACTAACGACACAGTTTAGCGTAAGAAGGAATCTCTTGGAAGAAATAAAATTAATTTACTCCATGAAATAATTTCAATAAAAGGGGATACCGAAATGGAGTATCGGATTGAAAATCTTGATTTTGATTTAAAAGTTATAGGAAAAGGTAAGGTAGTCAAAACAAGTAGAGCCTTTAAAACAATTCCCACGCTTTGGAGCAGTGCTAAAAAAGATGGATTTATGCAACAATTGATTGATATGTCCTGGGAGGAACCAAAATGCTCTCTTGAAAGTCTTTTGGGCGTTTGCGGAAAAGAAGCAGCCATTATGGACGAAGAATTTACATACTTTATGGGTGTCAGATATGATGGAGAGGTTCCAAGTGATATGGAAACGCTAATTATTACCCACCGCACTTGGGCTGTTTTTCCAGGCATAACGAATGCGTGGAAGCGATTATATACAGAATGGGTTCCAACTTCTGGATATGAACTTGCTGATATTCCTTGTATCGAATGCTTTTTATCCACCGAAACATAAACCGAGAAACGAACTATGAGTTCCAGTAATTCCAAAATAATTATATATTATAAAAAGGAATCATAGGTAGAAGAAGGAGCTTCTAGGAAATTTGAAGTCTCCTTTCATATTCCATCTCTGCATTATTTATTTGCATAACTTAATTAAGCAATTAAGATTGTGAATTAGTTCCCTTAAGCTAACGGGGGCGTCCCCGGGGGGGAAAAAAAATTAGAGCCGAGGGGACAGGTACCTCGGCTCACCCATTGGCTCTACATTATTTATATTCCATATTTATACAAAAAGTAGAATTAGAACCGTCCACAGTTTACTTTTATAATAGGTTTATTTCATTTGCTCTGCTATTTTTTCAAATGTTTTCTTCTTTTCTGTTGCTGACAAATGTTTTTCCGAAATGAGATCAAACTTGTAATAAACACCATCTATTTTCATTAGTGAACCATTATTTTTTGCTTCTCCATTTGAAATTTCCGTTTGCTGATTTGTAGCGAGTATACTGAACAATTGAAAATCGTTTTTATTTTTAGATTTAGCTTCTAAAATGATCCTCACTTTCTTTCCATCTCTTTTTATATCTTGAATGGATGTAACCACAAATGGTTGATGTTCAAAAGGCAAATCTTTAGGCAGTTTTATATTGAAAGGAAGTGACTTTATCGCAACTTCAGTGGAAGGGGCAATATACTCTACTGGTAAAGCAGGATTGTCCCCACTCATCTCTACTTTTTTCAAATTCGAAGTATCAAGAACCTGATTTGTCGAGCTATTATGTGAATGTGTAAAATCTTTCACAAGATAATTTGATACACAAAAAATAAAAATGACCACGAAAGCAATGCTAAGGATCGGAGGAAGAAAGTATTTTTTATGTCGAGGTCCCTCGCTTAATTGTCTTCGCACATTTTTGCTTCATTTCTTCATCGAAAGTGAAATTTTCAAATGTGGATTGTCGCATCGAAGATTTAAGATTTTCAAGATTCATATTAAACGATCCTTTCTTGATAGATTTTGCTTAGCCGTTCTTTCGCTTTTTATAGTCTCGTTTTCGTTGTATTTAATATTTTGATTTAATACTTTTGCAATCTCATTAATTGTCATTTCTTCATAATAATAAAGAAAAATGACCTCACGATACTTTAATGGCAAAGAAAGGACATTCGCTCCAAGCTGATCCGATTCCTCTTGAGATACGACCTCTAGCTCAGGTGTTTTCACTTTTCCTATTACGAAATCGCCAATCTTGTTACTTAAAATCATTTTTCGAAAGTACCAAGTCTTTAAGTAGTCTTTAGATTGATTAATTGTTATTCTAATAATCCACGTTTTGAGAGATGATTCCCCACGAAATTCTTCTAACTTTTTATAAGCTTTTACAAATACTTCTTGAGCAATATCTTCTGCTATCCCATAATCCTTTACATAGGAAAAGGCCGTATATAAGACTTCAGTTCCGAAGTCACTCATAATTTCTTCCAATTGTTGTGATTTATCTCTAGGAGACAAATTTATTTTGTGCTCTGCCAAGTTCATCCTCCTTCCCTGCTCCACTTTTTAATGATTAGACGATTCTGATGATTCAATAGTTTGTTTTTATTCATAAATACTATTCCTTTTTCTGTTTTCGATTACCACTGAAAGAGTATACTCCCTTGATCAAAGCCACCTTATCTCGGTTGATTGAGATAAGGTGGCTTTCTTTTTTTGGCTCTGTTCAAACGAATTAGTCGATTTTCTCAATAGGAGGCAACTTATTGTGTCTGCCGAGGGGACAGGTTTATTCAGCTATTTTCAACCTGTCCCCCTGGTCCACTCTTTCTTAAACTCCTTCAGCGACTGCTGGCGCTTTTCGCGCTCATCACTGACTGCTTTCAACGCCACTTCATATAACTTCCCGCTCAATCGCCATTTCCCTGGACCGGTCCTTTTCTCCGCCAAACATCGCAAAGGCAGTGGCTCCCATCACATACACATTCGTGATTTCATCGATTACTGCACCTTGATGGAATTCCTCCGGCGACATGAAACGGGATGATCCCCACATCCTGCCCACTGTATTCATATAGGGGCGTTTAGAATAGAGGTCGATATCGCAGATGAACGTCTTTTCTTTTTGAAAAATCATATAAAATACTGCCGTCATAGAAATCGATGGCCACATAGCCCTGCTCTATCACATGGATGTGAAAGTCGAGGATGGCATGGAATACGTCCAGTTTAGTGTTGTCCGGCATTTGCATGAACGTTTCCCTGGACAGAGGATACATCTTCCCCATGCACTCCCCGTCTGTCCATTCAAAAATTGCGGCAAATCCACCGCCGATTTCCTCCGCCCGAATCAATTTAATCAAATGGGGATGCGCCAAATCTTCATAAACCTTCACGGCAGCCTGCAACTCTGCGACCGCCTCTTCCGGTTTGCCTGCATAACACGCTGTCGGAGCACCTGCAAATTTTATAAAAATCTTCTGGTCACCGTTCTTGACCCCGAAACAGATATTGCCGGAGTCCTGATCGTCAAATACCTTGAAGACCTCCCCATATCCTTCGATGAAAGACAAGTCGAAAGGAGACTTTAATTTGTACGGAATCTCATCGATGTACTGAATATAAAAGTCCTCCAAATACCACGCCGGCACCGGATTATCCATACCGTCAAACCAGCCCATCACTTCCTTCGCCTGCTTCTTCATGAAGGATATTTCCTCTTCACCGTACCTCATGGCCCAGGGAAGGGATGACAGCATATTACTGCTTATGTAAAAGGCCATGAGCTTGAAGAAATCCTCAGGCGGCCGGCCATTGAAATAGCCGTTAAGCTGTCCCGTGGCAAAATGTGGACTGACAGAAGCACTGAAGACGATCCGGTTGAATTCTTCCCACGGATCACCGAAATCATGCCGGTTGAAATCAATGATGGAGAGTTCCCCTGCTTTCGAAATGACCATATTCCCCACGTGATAATCACCGTGATGAAACGATTGCGGACGCCCTTGAAGGAGATGCCTGTTCGCTTCTATGTAGGCAATGATTCGATCGCCGTCTTCGATTTTGATCGGACAGTCTTGGTATTGCTTGATCTTGCTGTCCACTTTGCGATTGAACTTCGTTTCCCACTTCTCTTGATCAGCAGGCGCCGGAATGGAGTGGATTTCCCTAAGATACCGCCCCGATTTCAGCCCGAGCTCGTATTGCTCTGTATCAGTCAGCTTAGGCAAAACAATCTCAGCGTCTTCCCCCTCACACCACGTAAACAGTGTATAGACACTACTGCCATCATTACACATCCCAAACTCCAGCGGCTGCGACATCGGAATTCCCGTTTCAGCCAATCGCTTCATCATCTCAAACTCTCTCTTCTTCCTCTCGTATTCGGAATAGTCCGCCGTCCGAAGCAGCAGCCTTTCACCCGTCACCGTTTCAACATCATATTTCTTATCACTCGACCAGCCTTTGGTGATCGGTTTAATCGTTTTAAATGTATAATTCGTTATAATATCAATCATAGTGAGACCTCCAATGAGCCGTTTATCCCTTAGCTTATTTATGATAAGTTTTATACAGGTTATAATAGCCTAATTTTACCATTTTTGGATGCGTAATAATATATAAATGATCGATAATTTCCAACGAAAAAAATCTCAGTCATGTTAAACTGAGATTTTTTTCGTTTACAAGAGCCATGGTACCTGTCCCCCTTGGCCCCATTTTCTTCGTTCATTTAAAATGAAAATTTTTTTTTTTTTAATAAATAAAATGACATCACCGAACGAACCTATGCAAAAGAACACAAAATAGTAGCTTGCGTTTGATTATGTCCAATTTAAATAATTCTTTAAAGGCCTGGATAAATAATTGATTGAATTTAAACCAACTTAGGACCCAGCCAATGAGAAGAAAAGTTACAATCGCCAATTTCTAATTTCCCCTTAATTTTCCTCCTTTTTTTTTTTTTTTTTTTTTTTTTTTTTTTTTTTTTTTTTTTTTTTTTTTTTTTTTTTTTTTTTTTTTTTAAAAAAAAAAAAAAAAAAAAAAAAAAAAAAAAAAAAAAAAAAAAAAAAAAAAAAAAAAAAAAAAAAAAAAAAAAAAAAAAAAAAAAAAAAAAAAAAAAAAAAAAAAAAAAAAAAAAAAAAAAAAAAAAAAAAAAAAAAAAAAAAAAAAAAAAAAAAAAAAAAAAAAAAAAAAAAAAAAAAAAAAAAAAAAAAAAAAAAAAAAAAAAAAAAAAAAAAAAAAAAAAAAAAAAAAAAAAAAAAAAAAAAAAAAAAAAAAAAAAAAAAAAAAAAAAAAAAAAAAAAAAAAAAAAAAAAAAAAAAAAAAAAAAAAAAAAAAAAAAAAAAAAAAAAAAAAAAAAAAAAAAAAAAAAAAAAAAAAAAAAAAAAAAAAAAAAAAAAAAAAAAAAAAAAAAAAAAAAAAAAAAAAAAAAAAAAAAAAAAAAAAAAAAAAAAAAAAAAAAAAAAAAAAAAAAAAAAAAAAAAAAAAAAAAAAAAAAAAAAAAAAAAAAAAAAAAAAAAAAAAAAAAAAAAAAAAAAAAAAAAAAAAAAAAAAAAAAAAAAAAAAAAAAAAAAAAAAAAAAAAAAAAAAAAAAAAAAAAAAAAAAAAAAAAAAAAAAAAAAAAAAAAAAAAAAAAAAAAAAAAAAAAAAAAAAAAAAAAAAAAAAAAAAAAAAAAAAAAAAAAAAAAAAAAAAAAAAATTTCCTTGTGCTTTGATCAAAGCCTTAAGAAACCATAGATTCTCGCTAGAATCATCGCTATAGCTGCCCCAGTTAATCCAAGCCCATGAAAAGAACCGAAACCGAAAATGACACATAATCTAGGATGACGTGTACGGCATTCATTTCTTCAAACCCCACTCTCAATGGGGTCCTCGTATCTCCAATTGCTCGAAAAGCAGAAGATTGTGCAATGAAAAGGGCAACAAATGGGGTCAACCCGAGAACAACCTTGAAAGAGGCTCATAGCCTTTTCCTTCAGTGCATCATTTGCCCCTACTAAATCCAGCAAAGAGTCGGCAAATACAACTGAAATAACCGAGAAGATTAGGCCGACTAGGATGGATAGGAATAGTCCATGAAAAATGACTGCCTTGCTTCTTTCCACATCCTTGGCTCCAAAAGCGCGAGATAAAAAACGTAAAGTGTGGCAGATAAAGCTGTGAATACTCCAACGTAAGTCATGCTGTATATGTTTGCTACCCAATGGCATTTATAGCAAGAAGTCCGAGCTTTGCGATAAAAGCATCGACCACTCCAAAGTAAACTCTGCAAGTACGATTCACCGATTGCTGGCAATGCAATCTTATAAACTTTTTTAGCCTGATTTGGAATGTGCATATGTTTCTCCGTTTTGTTTTTTGATTCTTTTTGTCATTTCCAGGTGCTATCGCACATTTTGATCTTAACATAATGGCCAAGGCATGTACCTGGCTCACCCCTTGGCCCTACACGATTTAAATTCCATATTTATGCAAAAAGTAGAATTAGAACCGTCCCCAGTTCTAAATGAAATTCCTTGCATTGTTGTTCCGGCCAAAGCGGTAGATCGCAATTAAGAAGAATGCCATCGCAAAGGCGAGGAGAATCAGGATGTTCAAGTAGAGGCTTCCCATGCTTGCCCCTTGCTGCAGCTTTTCAATGGTTGACAATGTCCAATGCTGCGGCAGAAATTCGGAGATTTTTTTGGCAGCATCCGGCATAATGGCAACCGGCCAAAAACAGCCTGAAAGCATGCATGTCGGAACGACGATCATATTTTGCAGTGCACTTGATGAAGCAGTGCTTGTAGCAAACGTGACGATGATGAGCGATAGTCCAACCGCGACAAGGGCGAAAAGGATCAGGATGAGCAGCATTTCTCCCATTGGGATATTGGTTTGAATATGAAAGACCGTTTTCATCATGAAAATGGTGAAGAAGCTTTGAACCGTCATGATGAGCATATTGACTAATACATTTGAAGCAACATATTTTCGTGCGCTGATCGGAGTTGACAGCAATCGGAAATAAGTTCGGTTTTCTTTTTCCTTCAAAATAATTTCAGAAAGATTGCATGCGGACATAAGCAGGAGCATTAGCAGGAATCCGAGAGATTGAACGGTCATATCTTTATTTTTGGATGTGTCCTTTAATGACACAGAAGTGAGTTTGAATGATTCATTTTGATATTGACTGTACATCTCATGAAAGACTGTCTCATTGCCAGCTGCCGTTTTCCCGATCGCCGCAATATTATCTAAATACGTATAAAGATACGATTTGATAAAAGAGGTGATTTGAGCCCCTTTGATCGAGGTGATTTCAATATGGGATGGATTCCCGTTCATCACGCTTTGGGTAAAACCATCCTCCAAGTGGATGACAGCATCCAGCTTCCCTGAGGAAATTTGAGGTGCAGCATCCGACTCCTCAATCGCTTTTACCTTTACATTGTCGATGCCCTTGAGGAAATGAATCGTTCCGGAAGCTGCTGTTTGCTGATCATGGTCGACGATTCCTACATGGATCACTTGCTGCGAGGAATTCCCGTATGCTGCCAGCGCGATCAAGATGCCCACGATCGGCATACCGAAATAAATAATGTAGCTTCTTTTATTCTGGAACGTCACCTTCAACGTATGTTTGATAAGCCAGATTATCTCTTGCATCCTATAGCCCCTCCCTTCTTCTAAGTGATATGACTGTGACCAATAGCAGTAAGGCTGCCATCCCGATATTCAGCATCATCGTGTGATAGGCCGCTGAAAAATCATTGGAATAGATTAATTGATTCAGCCCCGTACGATTCCATTGCACCGGTGATAGATTCTGTATAGACAATAGTTGTTTCCCAGGATCTTCGATGACAAAATAAGCTCCTCCAATAAAGGAAGATAGTTGAACGATCAGCATGAGGATGCTTCTTGTTGCTGCACCTGTCTTGGCAATAAAACTCACACCCAAACCTAAGCTGATGGCAAAAATGACTTCCGTCAGCAAAAGGATAATGACCATTCCTATGTGATCACCCCAATTGGCCTTGAAAACAAATTTGCTGAATCCCATGACGATCAAAATGCAAATCCCGTTCACCACGAAGCTTCCCAGCAGTTTGCCAATGAAGATCTCTCCTTTCGAAATCGGTGCAGCCATCAGGCGGTCAGCCGTATTCCTTGCCCTTTCCCCACGAATGAGAGAACTGGCGCTCATCGCTGCATACATGGCGATCATTACGGTCATCGCGATGGCGTAATAATCCATGGACCCTCCTTTATGGTCTGAATTCAATGTCGTTTCTTTAATGTAATGACCTGATGATGGTGCAAGGGCTTCTTCTACCTTAGTTGGATCGACTTTTGCAACTTCTACAGCCAAATTATACTTGCCGGCGAAAGAAGAGAGAACACCATCAATGATGCTGCCTTCAATGCTGCTTCGATCATTTTCGTAAAGTTTGATGCCCTCGTTGTTCAATTCCATAAATCCGTCATAATTGCCTTGCTTCACTTCACTTTTCCCATCTGTTCCCGGCTTCGCTTCCTTAAAGCTGATTCCGGATTTTTTCATTTCTTTAGCAAATGGGCTGAAAAATTCACTTGCACTTCCATCGCTCGCATCTTTGTACAGTACATGAATATCATCCACTGAAATATTTTTATCAAAAGCATTGGATAACGCCGTTCCCAATACAAGCATTAGGATGATCGGGAAGGCCAGCATGAATGAAAACGTACGTATATCCCGAAAATGTATTTTGATTTCTTTCCATGCAATATTGAGTGTATTCATTTTTCCATCCCCCTCCCTTGATCAATCACGCAAGTTCCGACCTGTCAATGTTAAAAAGACCGTTTCCAAATTGGGCTCCTGCTCATCGAGTGAGCGAATTTCACAACCGTTGCTGATCAAGCAGCTAATGATCGGATTCAAAACATTGACTCCTGTATCCGAGTTGATCTTGATCATATTTTCTTCCACTTGAACAGAGTTGACACCCCTGATTTGCTTGAGTTCATCGATATTCAACTGTTCTGCCGTCTTCAATTCAATCCATACATCCTTCGTTTCCGTGATGATGGATTTCAATTGCTCTTTCGTTCCTTCTGCAATGATTTTCCCATGGTCGACAATGGCTATCTTTGTGCAAATTTCCTCGACTTCTTCCATGTAGTGGCTCGTATAGATGATGGTACATCCCATCTCGTTCAATTTCCTGACCGATGTTAAAATGTAGTTCCTTGACTGCGGGTCGATCCCAACGGTCGGCTCATCCATGATGATGATCTTTGGGCGGTGTGCAATGGCACAGGCAATGTTCAACCGACGCTTCATCCCCCCGGAGAAGTTCTTCGGATAGCTTTTATGTTTGTCGCTCAAACCGACAAATCGTAATGCTTCTTCCACTCGCTCATTTAGTTCTGCACCGCGCAGTCCGTATAAGCCTGCAAAAAACTTCACATTTTCATAGGCGGTCAAATCTTCATATATCGCCAGATCCTGCGGCACCACGCCGATATTGCTCTTAGCAAACTTTCGGTGCTTCATGATGTTTTTTCCAAGGATCGTGATCTCCCCGTCGTTGCTTCTTAAAAGGCCAGAAATCATATTGATGGTCGTACTTTTGCCAGCTCCATTGGAACCGAGGAATCCAAAGATTTCCCCTTCTCCAATCGCTAAAGACATATGATCAACTGCAATGAAATCGCCAAATTTCTTCGTTAAATTGTTTATTTCCAACACGTTCATCGTCTCACCCCTGTGTGCTTTATATGTTTATTATAGAAAAAAGGATGAACATCCGGCAGTGCAGGAGTTCATCCTTTTCATATGAGAATATTCACTTTTAGCATATGAGAAAGTTCATTGCCGGGGCAGGAGAGTCGTGACGGAAAAGCCATTGCTTCCATCGACAATGATTGTCCCATTCACAGCAGCCGTCCTTTCTTCCATTCCCATGATGCCAAGTCCCTTTTTAATTTTCTCTGCACCGCTTCCATTATCCTTCACTTCAAAGCGAATAAATTTATTCAGAACGTTCAGCTCCAGGGATGCGTTCGTTCCATTAGAATACTTCAACATGTTGGTCAAGGACTCAATCAGGTTTTCGTGGATGATCTTCCATTGTATCGGGGTAATCAAATCCGTATTTCCTTTATAGACGAAGACCGTTTGAATATCATTTTTTGCGGAAAACTCGTCCACCGCCAGCTTAATGCGGTGGATTCCCATCTGTTCTGCAGGAGGCTTCATATTTTTTAATGTCAGCCGGATTTTTTCGATCCCGTCTTTCGAAATATGGATGGCATTCTGCAGAAGCTCCATGGCTTTCGTTTGATCCATTCCGATCAATCGTTTCGATGCTTCCATTTGGATGAGGGCTCCCGTCATTGCATGTCCAATGCTGTCATGGATCTCCTGCGATATCCGATTTCGCTCCTCCAGTTTAATCGTGTACTGGGATTGTTTGAGGAACTCATTATTTTCATTCATGCTTTTCGATAGTTTCTGAAGATCGTGCCTCATTTTGTCCAACTGCTGTTCATACACTTCCAGACGTTTTGTACTATTACTCATTCCCAGGAAAAATAGAAAGCTCATGGAAGTGATCAATCCATAAGACAAAAAGAGATTTTCTTTGATGAAGACAAGGGGAAGCAAGGCTATTCCAAAGACAACCCACTTTTTCAAAAAATGAGAGCTCAATAGTTCAAAAACATTGATTGAAAACAAGAAAATAAGAAAAGGGTGAACGGCATAAGCCGACAATCCGATGATCAGCATGGAACCAATATGGGCTGATTGCTTGTAATGCCTATTTTTCACAATATAGATAGAAAGATTGATTGAAACATAGAGCAGCAAGGAAAATACGATCCATGGAATGTTCGTAGAGTGGGAACTCAGGATGCTGAATATAATAAACAACATGATGATAACTTTATTCGTAATCAGCCACACGTCCATAACATCGCTCCTCTATTTGCCTTTCCCTGTCAGATAATAAATGGCAATCTGTGTCCGGTGTTCAAGTCCCGTCTTCGATAGGATGGTCGAAATATAATTGGCAATTGTCCCTTCCGAAATAAAAAGCGTCTTGGAAATCTCTTTGTTCGAAAGGCCCTTGGCGATCTGCTCCATGATCCCCAGCTCCCTTACTGTGAATAGTGATTTGTCGAACTTCAAACTCGGTTCCCTTGGTTCCTGTAAGTTCAACTTGATCTTATCGAGGATGACATCCTGCATGACTGTGTTGCCGTTGTGTACGCTCTTTATCGCATCCCGGATCCGCTCAGGCTCCGTGTTTTTCAGCAGATACCCTTTTGCCCCGTTTTTCACCGCATCCAATATGGATTCATCATCATCGAAAGTCGTTAAAATGAGAGGCTTCGTTTTGGTTTGTTCACTGATGAGCTTCGTCGCCTCCACCCCATTCATATTCGGCATCCGCACATCCAATAGCGCAATATCCACTTCATGTGCCAGGCAATAGTCCAATGCTTCTTTCCCGTCGTTCACGGTGGCGAGGATTTCACATTCTTCATATGTATTTAAAATGATTTTCATTCCTTCGCGGATGAAGGAGTTATCGTCGGCAATGATTATCTTAATCTTCACAAGCTTCCCGTCCTTTAAATTACACTTTTTTACCATTATAACTGATTGAAGAACCAAGGGGACAGGTTCCTCGGCCCGTTTTCAAAATTGGGTTAAATGGTGACGGTTCTCGTACTTCCTTTTTGTTCAAGACGAAGAAGTAAAACCCTCCCCATACTTCCCAAAGAGGTTGAAAAATATTTACGAAAATAGAACTTTCCCTCTTGCAAAACGACACTCATGTCGTTATAATAAAAATTACAAAACGACACTAGTGTCGTTAAAATGGAGGGGTTACAATGGGTACTAAACTTACTCAAAATAAGAATTTTCTTTTGCTTATGATTGCACAGGGAATTTCCAGTATTGGAGATTGGCTAAGTATCGTAGCTATTATCACTTTGGTTGGGTTAAAATGGGAAGCAACACCGATGGAAATGTCCTTCATCATCCTTAGTCTAGCCCTGCCAATGGCGATATTCGGACCGATCACTGGTACATTCGCAGACAAAATGGAAAGAAAGTTTTTAATGGTGTTCTCAGATTTAATAAGAGGCGGACTCATTCTGATCCTTACCATTGTCGATCAGTTGTGGTCAGTTTACCTTTGTTTATTCCTAGTCGGAATCTTTTCAGCAATATTTGTACCTGCAAAGAATGGGAAACTAAAAGAATTAGTTGAGGATCACAATATCAGAGGAGCTATGTCGATTACCTCCATGATTGATAGTGCGACGAAAGTCATCGGTCCTTTAGTGAGTGGGATTCTTGTTACGGCATTTGGTACTTACACTGTTTTCTATATTGATTCTACTACTTTCGTTATTTCAGCTACCTTACTATTCCTGCTTCCAAAAACGATAAAAGTTCTTGAAGCTAAGCTAGATGGGAAACAAAAAGAAAAGAGCTCTTTTCTTGATGAACTTAAAGTTGGATTTAGTTTTATTAAACAAAGTAACTTCTTAATGATAGGTCTAACCTTATTGGTTATAAGTTTATTGATCCTTCAATTATCTGACTCCCAAATTATTGTTTTACTGCGTCAATTAACCAATGTATCACCCGACTTGTTTGGTTATGCGGTAACTTTTTCAGGAGTAGGAATGCTTGGAACCGGCTTTTATCTTTCAAAGAAAAAGGAATACAAAGCATTCCGATATATGATTTTTGGGATACTAGGAATGGGTTTAGGATTCGGTGTGATGACTCTGCTTACTCAATATGATTTGTCTTTATCAATCCTCTGGGTACCAGGATGCGCTTTAGTTGCTGGGGCATCTGCTGGACTTGTCTTTATCCCTTTTCAAGTATCAGCACAGGAACAAACACCTGTTCATATGACAGGTCGCGTATTTGGAGTCATTAATAGCTCGACCACGATAGCGGTCATCATCGGACCATTGCTAGGCGGTTGGTTAGCAACTGTAGTAGGGATCGTTCCATCATTCTTAATCACAAGTTCTTTATTAGTGATTCTATCCTTTGGTACATTTATATGTAGGAAAAAAATTGAACAGGAGGACGCAAATGTCACCGAAAGTAAGTCAGGAACACAAGGAGCAGCGACGAACTGAGCTATTAACTGCTGCCAAAACTGTATTTATTAAAAATGGCTATGAACGAACAACAATGAAACATGTGATGGATGAGGCTAAGGTTAGTAGGGGAGGTCTTTACCAATACTTTTCTAACAAAGAGGATTTATATGAAGCCATTTTGGAAGAACAGTTAAAACAAGCAAATGAGGCTCAATTGCAATCTCTCACAGAACAAAATGAATCTTATTGGGATATGCTTCTCTCTCTATTCTTAGGAAAAGAGAAACAAGCCAACGATAAGATGGACCCACTTGCTCCTACAAATCTTGAATTTTTTATTACAGGAAGAAATGATGAAAGAAGAAGAAAATATGCAGAGACGCGATACAACGATGCAAACCGCCTGTTCAATAAGGTCATTCAATCAGGGATTAAAGCTGGGGAGTTTAAGCCTCGTTTTGACAGTAGTGTGATTGCCCGATCTATTATAACTTACACTGACGGCTTGGCTTTACAACATTCGATCCTTAGTAGCAAAGACATTCAATTAAAAATACAGACCGACTTACTACTCGAATATGTAAAGTGGGCACTAGGACTAACAGAAATCGAGTAGGGAAAAACCATGGGGACAGGTTCCTCGGCCCGTTTTCAAAAAGGAGCCAAGGTACCTGTCCCCTTGGCTCATACAACCTCAAATATCCTATTAGCGTAATCAATAATCAAACGGCCATCCTTCGCAATATCACTACCGAAGACACCATCAAGTTTAAAGAATGTGGCAAAATCAGTAAGCATCATTCTTACATTTTGAAAGGTAAGATTCTGGTGGGGAGATAACTGAATGCTCAAGCTTTCAAGGCTTTTTATCTCTCTTTTCTTAACGTCACCAAGACCTCCGGCATGCTTGGTTCTGTTCTCTACTTGGAGATTATCAACTTTTGTTAGAAGCGGCTGCCCGAAATGAGTCTTATTTGCCCCGGTGTCTAAGCCGAAATACAAGGGAGTTTGTGTATCTGCTGAAACTTTTACAATGGGAGCTCCGCAGAAAAATAGATTTTTCTCCTTTGGCTCCTTAGAAGTGGGTTTCTGAATGAATACTTGTTTCTGTTTATAATCAATTTCCAGATGTAAATGTTGAATAACATCCCACCCGATAATTCCGTCAATGACCATGACCTCTTTCGTGTTAGGAAGCTGAATCTCCAAAAGGTTATCAGACAGGACTAGCGCAGGCTGTCTACGAATGAGTAGATTCATTATTTCAATAGAATCAATAAATGCTAGATCCGTAGTCAGATCTTGATTGGATGAATTTCCTACTAATACTTCCTTCTCATTTAACAGATTAATATCACATTCTTTTGCTGAAGAATGTGAAACAACGGTCATCCCAGCACCTGTATCTAACCAGAAGAATTTCTTTTTTCCATTCATTAAGACTTCAATCGTTGGGCAACCCGTGAGACTTGGGATCATTGGAATTCGTATAGGTTGATCCGAGAAAGTGAACGCTGCAGGTTCAGACATCTTGCAGGCTTTTCCAATTAACCGGTTGCTTTTCTCAATGGTAGGTTCATCCAGCAGCCCTTCGGATTCCATTTGATTCCATTCTGATCTTGCAAAATAAAGTTCAAATAAAAGATTGGCAGCATGACTCTTTAATGAAGAGTCATCTGTAGTCGCATAAAAATTTTTCAATTCTTGAATGGCAAGAAGGTCTTCTCCTTCTATGATAAATGTTAAAGCAGCGCCAAATCCGGTGTTTTCCTCATTAGATTCAACTTCAGCAAATTGAAACGTCTCCAATTTCTCCATTTCAGTCAAAAAACCACTCCTCATGAAAGCCAAGGGGACAGGTCCCTCGGCCCGTTTTCAAATTCACGCATGAGAGTCACGGTAACTGACCCCCGTGCTTCAACAGTTGTTTTACTCAGTTAACACAACTTATGATAAACTGAGGTTATCAGAATTTTCAAAATAAAGGAACATCTATTGTTCCTTTAGCGAGATTTGGAAAATAGATCTGCGGATCCACCGAGGTTCCAAGCTAATGTGGTGATGAGATGAGAAGCAATTATAAGTGCAGTGACTTAACTAGGAGGTTTCCACTATGACAGCTTTCTTTAAACCTATGGCGTTCGAGCTGAAAACCGAACGACTCGACTTGAATATGTGGGAGGAATCCGATTCAGTCTGGATAAGAAAACTAGTTGGCGAACGTGGTGTAGCCATGCCGACTCTTGACTCCGCCCGTAGCGATATTATCGAGATGCGAAAGAAAGCAGAAGAAAATGGCATTTCTCTTCTCACTATTCGCCGCCGAAACGAGGGCGATTTAATCGGATATTGCGGCTTGATTATCGGTCGTTCCACACTTGAAGAGCCTGAGATCGCATATGAATTGTTCCGCAGCGTTCACGGTAACGGCTATGCGACTGAGGCAGCTTCCGCGGTGCTGGACGCTGCGATTGCTACCGGCCGAAACAGGCTTTGGTCGACTGTAGGCGCTTGGAATGCTGCTTCCTTCAGAGTGCTAGAAAAGATAGGATTTGAGCGGCACCACAGCACGTGGGATGAGCGCGGCGAGATCGTTTGGAACGTACGCGATCTTTAGAAAGTCAAGGGGACAGGTCCCACGGCCTGTTTTTAAAATCGGATAAGACAGCCACGATACCAATATATGTGTTTCTTATTCCATCCCTCTCTCATCCATCCGTTCAACCCATTGCTGAAGAAGAGCATAATACCGATTCAGATTGCTATGAATTTTAATCGCTACTTCTTCATTGTAAGTATGGACAGTCAAATTCCGATCGTTTACCATTTCTAATGCCAAAATAGCTTCGTCATCCTCCAATAATTTGACTTCCCTGCAACTGCGTATGACCCCCTTTGGAGAACCGATATCAACGCCCTCAATGTCATACAAATATTGCTTTGCCGCTTTCCAGCTTGCCTCAAACGAAAATTCAAACCGTTGAATAACCGCATCTCTTTCCACATCATTGGGCTTTTCAATCATCGCTAATTTTTCAAAGGAAGACAGTGCCTTCTTTGCAGACTCTAGTCGTTTCCGTAATCTCTCCATAAGATCCCCTCCTCTTTCACCTGTTGGACTAACGTTTTCTCGGCATGATGCATATCTACAACGTCCACTTTATAAGGAATGGTAGACTCCTCGATTTGTTCAATCAATCGATTCCATATCACAGGAGAAAGCGGGGAGTGGGATTCTATCGCGATGTCGATGTCCGAACTCTGCTTTTCTTCATGACGGGCCCAAGAACCAAATAAATATACACGCACATTTTCCTTGACGAGTTCTTCATTCAAAATGAACTGCAATTCTTCTAATATTCGCTCCCTTAAATCAGCAGGACATCCCATACGATCCCTTCCTTCTTTTTTGTATTATTATAGCATATGGGGTTAACCGTCCCTATTTACTCCGAATTACAAGAAGAGAGCTAATTGAGCCAATGGAGCACACAGTGAGCTCTAATCTCTGATTGTCGACATTTAAAGCAAGAAGAATCAATAAGCTCCCAAATGATAACACGGAGATAATCTTCAGCAAATTGATGTGAGACCTATTCATACGTTCACTCTCCTTAGGAAGCACGAGATCGTACCAGCACTTCCTCTTTTGATTAATATGAAACGATTTTCCACTATTATTCTTCCATATTGATGCAAATACAGAATTGGAACCGTCCCTATTTTACCTTCAACCAAAGGGACAGGTTCCATGGTTCTTCAAGACCAATGTACCTGTCCCCCATGGTTTTTGTTTTAAGTGTGAAGAACAAACTTCCAATAAGCCAAACAGACAAATGTACAAAACCAAGAAATAAACCCAAACACCGCGACAATTGCATTTTCAGACCACCCGTACTTTAAGCCATAGTGAAAGTGAATCGGTGTCATTCTGAAGATCCGTTTCCGAGTAAGTTTAAATGAAGCAACTTGTAATATTACCGAAAGCTGTTCAGCAAAATAGATAAAGAATAAAATGGGAATTAGAATCTCCACTTTCTCAATAATAGCAAGAAATGATAGCGATCCCCCTATCGCTAGTGATCCCGTATCCCCCATAAAAGCTTTGGCAGGATAGAGATTATAAATGAGGAAACCAAGTAAGCATCCAATCATAATCAAACAAAAAATCTGCACCTCTGATGTGTCTGAAATCACAAAAAAGAAAAAATATGTAGGGATTGCAACAACGCCTAAAAGACCGTCTAAGCCATCCGTAAAATTAATGGCATTTGCAGAGCCAACAACAAATAAGGCGATGACAATTATATATACCACCATAGGAAGAACAAAGGAGATATTACTAGAAATACTAATCCTGGTGTCTATACCTATTTCGCTAATCACGTAGAAAAGCAAAGCACCAGTAAAAAGAAATTGCAAAAAGAGCTTAGTCTTACCCGATACACCTAAAGGATCCTGGCGTGAAGCTTTCCAAAAATCATCCAAAAAACCAATAAATCCAAATAGAATGTACGTAATAGCCAAGAAATACATGAATGGAGAAGGTGAAATGAGTACAGCTAGAAAAATGCCTACTAATAGAATAATTCCAAACATTAACGGAGTACCCTTTTTCAACTGATGATTTGAAGGAAGTTCTTTCCTGATCGGCTGAAGCAGCTTTAATTTTCTTAATAGAGCAATGAATACCGGGGATAAAGCAGTGACTAATGCAAAAGCAATGATTGCTGGGATTATTTGACCACTCACATCTACTATTCTCCTTTTCTATTTATTGACTATCTATAAGTTCTAGGAAGGCTATTGATTTCCTTTAATCTATATAAAAATAAAAAGGAATCATAATAAAATCTGAGAGGATTTATTTTACTAACTGGGACATCAGCAGAAGATTGAGTGGCCAGTTACATCTATACACTTATTTAAGAACCTCTGTTTCCGTAAAAAATGCCCCCCGCTTCACTCCAGAAGCAGAAGGGCATCCCAATTCTTATTTTTTATTAACAGAGGCATCGTAAATCGATTCGATGGCACTCTTCATCGCTTTGTCGAAATTCTTCGCCCGTTTGATTTACCCTCAATTCCTCAGCGAGGGCGCGGGAGAAGCTTGCAATCATTCCATCGTTTTCTTTCAGCTTCTCGTTCGCTTCTTCTCGGGAGTAACCGCCAGAGAGGGCAACCACCCGGACTACGCGCGGATGCTCGACCAATTTTTTATACGCATTGGCCTTTGTAGGAATGGTAAGCTTCAACATCACATTTTCTTCTTTGGACAAATCATCCAGATGTTTGAGGATCTCCGTTCGCAAGATTTCTTCGCATTCTTCCTTGTCCACGCTGTGGATATTCACTTCTGGCTCGATGATAGGAAGTAAATCGGCTGCTATGATTCTCTTGCCAATTTCGAATTGCTGGGCCACCACAGCTTTGATGCCCGCTTCATTTGGCTCATGGATAACTGAACGCATTTTGGTGCCAAAAATATGCCGTTCATTTGCCCGGCGAAGCGTCTCATCGAGATCCGGATTCGGCTTCATGAGCTGGACACCATTTTCTTTTTCAGCAAGTCCTTTATCCACTTTCAAAAATGGTAGAATGTTATGGTCAGATAGATAATCTGCCGTATATTTACCCTCGATTTTACTGTCCATCGTCTGCTCGAACAAGATCACTCCAAGGATGTACTCTGAGCTGAAAGCAGGGGACGTGATAATTCTCGTGCGCATCTTGTGCACATGATCAAACATTTCGTCCTCATTCGAATAGGAGTCCCCCATTACGCCATAAGCTTCCAATGCTTTAGGTGTACTGCCCCCGCTCTGATCCAGCGCTGCAATAAACCCTTTTCCATTCTTCATTCGATCCAACTGACTCTGATTCATCCGTTCCACTCCTTTTTCATTTAACTCTTCTGGTAAACCTTCCTCTATACTAGTTCCCATTTTCTCAGTAATTAACACCTATTTATGAGAGGGTTGGCTGAGGACGTTTCCCCTATTTCCAGATGCCGATTCCAATTATTTGTACTTTTAAACCATTTAGCCCGCCAGGCTTGGGCAAACTCCGCAGAGATTGTTTTTCTAGCTGGATATTCCCCCTTGAACCGCTGTTTGAAGACCTTCTCCATCACCGGAATATCCCACACATCCATAAGCATGATGGAAGCACGGCGACTTATCTGAGTCCTGAAGATAAGAATAGTAGCATGAGATCCATCCCAGCGCTTCTACAAACAAGTTAGAAGGATACATTGAGTTATGTTAAAATAATCCAAGTGGACCATTTTTAATGAGAGATTGGAGCTGTAAGAATGAAGAGAAAGAAGTTGTTCATCGTCACGACCTTATCCGCTATGTTATTCGTGGGAATGTCCGCATGTAGTCAATCTTCTGAAGAGGATGCCGTCAATCAGTCTGAATCGGATTCAATGTCAGCAAGTACAGATGATTCTTCACAATCAGATGACTCATCTGTGGACAGTACCACTACATCAGATGATATCGAGAAGGATCAATCGAATGAGTCATCCATTGAAAACACGAACCCAGAAAACCCGGAGTCAGGATCCTACCGGAACAAAAATCCAAGGAAGAAAAACAGAATTCCTGGAAAAACTAGACAACATCCAAAAAGAACTGGATACCATGCCTGAAAAAGTGGCTTCAGATAAAGGTGTAACAAATGCTATGAAAAGCTATTATGGAGTGTCTTACGAGAAGTATGACGATGCATTAAATGAGATTTATGCCCTTCTGAAAAAAGAACTGTCTACAGAGGTCATGTCTGAGTTAAAGGCGGAACAATTGAAATGGATCGAACAGAAAGAAGAGAAAGCCGAGAAAGAAAGACTGAAATATGAAGGTGGAACGTTTGAAAATGTGGCGTGGTACATCTCTTTATATGAGTCTACGAAGGATAGATGTTATGAGTTGGTCAATCAGTATATGACTAAGGGTTAACCGGGAAAGCCACAGGGACAGGTACCTCGGCCCGTTTTCAAAATCGGAGAATGGTTTTCCTGGGTTAACCGGGGACGGATCCCATCCTACTTTCGCATCTCCTGAAAAAGTAATGGTGGTTAGGGTTGAGCCGGACCCGACCCCATGTTACTCAATAAGTAATCTTTAACGAATTTCAACACACGTAATGGTTTTATGAATGGTATCCATACTCACCTTTTTCCCAATCGCTAACGGAAACATGGGATGCGTATGGCAACAATCTATGTCTGCCAAAATTGGAATCTCTGCACCATCTAATTGCTCAAGCAACAAATCCAGCGATGTTCTTCCCGTGCCTTCATCATCATAGTTTTCGTGTTTCCCTAAAATAATGCCTGCCACTTTATCAAAAACACCGTGCAACTTCAGCATCGCGAAGTTCTTTTCCATCACTGCCGGACTTTTCGACGTATCCTCAATTAACAGAATGTCACCTTCTTGAATCTCTGGAAAATAAGGCGTTCCCATGAACCCATGCATCGTATTCGTATTTCCACCGATTAATCTTCCTTCGACTACACCGTGATACACCCCGATCCATTCATTTTCATACAGCTTTTTCGGTCGTTCATAATCCAGCCAGTTCACAGGCTCATCGGACCAATAGCTTGGCATTTGAATATTGTACGGTATTTCGATTTCTTCGCAAAAATAATTGTGGAAGTATGTATACGTATCGGACAGCAGTGGGTCAAATTCACCAAATGATGGTACGAGAGCCGGTCCATAAAACGTCGGAATGCCAGTTTTTGCGTAGAGTGCTAATAGAATCGCTGTGACGTCCGAATAACCGATGACCATTTTCGGATGTTGTTTAAACGCATCATAATCAATGTATGGCAACAAACTATTGGAATTAGTTCCCCCAATCGTCGACATAATCATTTTGACGGAAGGATCGCGCAACAATTCATTGAGTTCTTCTGCCCGTTCTCTTGGTGTACCTGAACGATAAAAATCCGACTTGCCGGTCAGATTGCCTTCTTTAATAGTGAAGCCTTTTTCTTCAAGGAACGCCTTACCTCTTAAATAACGCTTTTCTGCCCATACTGATGCTGGCGATGACGGTGTAAATATACCAATTGTGTCGCCTTTTTGTAACCTCGAAAACATGACATCTCATCCTTCTTTATAAAGACTTTTCATTCCTATAAAACTCTGACAAGCCACAGGGACAGGTACCTCGGCCCGTTTCAAAATCGGAGAATGGGTTTCCTGGGGTTAACCGGAGTTTACCAAGGACGGATCCCCTCCTAGTTTCGCATCTCCTGAAAAAGGTATGATGGTTAGGGTACAGCCGGATCCTTCCCAATGTTAATAAATAGTACTGTTGCTTAAGCCTATAATAACTGCAACTAGCTTGCCTTTTTCATTGAAAAATTCCAGCTGATAATTATTAGGTGATAATATTGATTTCAATTCATCTGGAGAAACATTCTGCTTAATGGGTATCACTTGAGTGATATGATATCCGTTTTGGGATTTCATTTTTTCAAAATCCATTTTAATAAATGGTTGTTTGTCCTCCCTAGCGTTGCTTAAATGTTCTCTACCATCAATATCAGTAAAATTAATATAAATAGGATTTTTTGTATTTAACATCTCTTTCTCTAAAGCGGGTAAAAGTACAAAATCCATATCAAAAAATAGTAAGTTATTTTTTTGGGTTATTTCTAATGCCCCAGTCTTGAAATTTTGACCTTTTACATCTTTTACATAATTTGATATTGAACTGTGCACCATTTGTTCTGGAGCTTGTTTTTCTGTTTCCGTTAAACTTTTATTGTTCGGATTCTCTTTAATCACTGGATTTTGGTTTGAGCAGCCTAATAAGGAAAATGAAATTAACAATATAAGAATAATGTACTTTTTCATCGTTCGCATCCTTTTCTGAGGTTAACCGGGGACGGATCCCCTCCTACTTTCGCATCTCCTGAAAAAGCAATAGTGGTTAAGGTAGGGCCGGACCTGTCCCCATGTTACTCAGGATTTCTAAAACTCAACATAAAACGGATGCTGTTTCTTATCCAAACAGTGCTCGATCCGCTCTCTAAAATTTGAATGGGTCACCATTTCGAGCGCCTGCTCAATCGGAAAAAATGCAACCTCCAGGCTCTCTGGTGATGTCGTAGGTACGCCTCCCACGGGCTGCGCGAGGAATAGCGTGTTGCAGATGGATCTCTTCACATTTTGAAATACCCCGCAAAATGCCAAGACCTCCACATCAATTCCGGTTTCCTCTTTTGTTTCTCTGACAGCCGCATCTTTTAACGACTCCCCTTCTTCCACCTGGCCACCTGGCATTTCCCAGCCTCTCCGTGGTCCCCTTATTAAAAGAATTTCTTTTTGTTCATTGATGACGATGGTGGCTGCTGAAACGATATGTTTCGGTGGCATGTATGTATCGTTTGCCGGTATTGTCATGAAAATTCCTCCTTTAGATAAAAAAAGGGAGCTTACCTTTTCCCTATAAACTCCATCTACTTAAAACGAATGATCCAAAGAAAGCCAAAGGGACAGGTACCTCGACCCGTTCTGGGGGTAACCGGGGACAGATCCCATCCTACTTTCGCATCTCCTGAAAAAGGAATGGCGGTTAAGGTAGAGCCGGATCCGTCCCTATTTACTTTAAATAGACTGATTTCTTTGAGCAGTCTTAAAAAATGCCTCTTTCACATAAATCGTATAGATTAAGACGATCACCGAAAAAACAACATTTCCTATAAAGGGTTGTTGAGGTTGATTGGTTAATAATACGGAACTGATGAATCCGAACAGTACTGAGTAGGTGATGAATAACCAAAATCCCCATTTTTTTAATTTCATATATCCATAAACCATCAGCATGGAGAAGATAGCCAAGATTACTCTCATCATCCGTTCAGGCAGGATGGATACCCCAAAGCGTTCTGAAATACTGATGGCGTCAGCATCGGCCTGATAAAAAATAGCGGTGAATAATAAAACGATGCTACCGAAAATATAAAAATACCCAATGATGGATACACCTAAGGGTCTCTTCACCATTAAACCTCCACTCTATTAATGGATGTTGTTGATACATTCCTCCAATACTAATTATGTCAAAATAATCCATAATATTCAATTGCTATTTTTTTTAGGTAAAGCCAAAGGGACAGGTACCTCGGCCCGTTTTGGGGTAACTCGGGGACGGATCCCATCCTACTTTCGCATCTCCTGAAACAGGATCGTCCCATTTATTACATATCTTTAATCAGATAGTATTAATATCTTTTGATTAAATATGAAACGACTTCATCATATTTATTCCATATTTATGCAAAAAATAGAATTGAAATCGTCTCCATTTTACTAAGCTCAATACTAAAAAAACAGCCCCAGTTTAATCACTGGGACTGCCTCAATTTCACTAAAGGTATTCAATTATAAAGTAGCAATCGCTTCCTTGACTTGTACATCACCAGAAACAACTTGAAATTCTTTCCCAATCGTCGCATCATTGACGAGACATTCTAACAGTACGCGCGCTACGTCTTCACGAGGGATCTCGTGGGATTCTACTTTTGCTGCCACATTCACTTTTCCTGTTCCGCTATCATTTGTTAACGCACCGGGGTGAACAATCGTGTAATCTAAATCCGTTCCACGCAACCATTCATCCGCATAATGTTTCGCTGCCACATACGGGGCAAACGTTGAATCGGCTGATTGAATCGCTTCTCTCGTTGTATCATACGAACTAACCATGATAAATCGTTTCACGCCAGCTTGTTTAGCCGCCTCAATTGTTTTCACCGCTCCGTCTAAATCCACTAAAATGGTTTTATCTGCTCCAGTTTTCGGTCCAGATCCAGCAGTAAAGACGATCGCATCGACACCTTCCGCTGCTTTGGCGATTGTTGGGATATCCCCTTCTAAATCTGCAATGACTGTCTCAGCATCCAACTCTTTAAAGTGTGGTGCTTGTTCTTCTTTACGAATCATTACTTTTGCTTCTACGTTTTTCTGGTCTTTAATAAAAGAAACGAGATGTTTCCCAACTTGACCATTTGCTCCAACGATTAATGCTTTCATTGATGACACCCCTTCTCAAATTTAACTCACTTTCGTACTCTACCCTTTACAGCCGTTTTTAAGCATTGGAATGTGCCAATGCAATTAGCTTGGTTTAACCGGGAACGGATCCCCTCCTACTTTCGCATCTCCTGGAAGCACCACGGGGACAGGTACCTCGGCTCTTAAAAGGAAGCCAAGGAATCTATCCCCATAGCTTGCCAGTTCACTAAATATCAGGGTAGTATCTTAAATTCAATTCCACTATAATAATAAGAAGGAGGTGAGAAAATGGAAAACCAAATCGTGAGCATGTTATCCGATATTCAACAGAACATGAAGGTTTTCGACCGAAACTTGAAAGAGATTAACCGTACTATGAAAGGACTCGACAGTAAAGTACAAGGGATCGACCATAAAGTGCAAGGACTCGACCATAAAGTACAAGGGCTCGACCATAAAGTGCAAGGGCTTGAAAGTAATGTCCAAGGGCTTGTGGGCAATATGAAAATGCTAGGAAGTGATGTGAAAGAGCTAGGAAGTGATGTAAAAGAGATAAAAGAAACGGTGAATAGAATCGAAGTATCACAAACAGAAGATGTCATTGCTTTGTTAAAAGTAGGTAATCAACGTTCTGAAACAGACTTTCATTATCTGAACACAAGAATCACAGACATCGATAAACGGGTTTTCACCATTGAGAATCGAGTTGAAGGTTAATCGTCATTTCTCGATCAAAATTTATGACGATTACCTTATACCTACTATCCGTTCCCTCTCACCATGATCCACACTCCATTTCTTCGATTTTCCTTTTCTTAACTTTTCATTATAACGAAGCCACGGGGACAGGGGACTACCTCGGCTCTAATAACCGACGAAAACGCCACGGTACCTGTCCCCATGGTTCATCTTCATTCTTTACTGTTGGATATTCAAGAATTCGTCTATATAAGGCGTCAGCTTCTCCATTCTTTCTACTAATTCCCTTACAACCTCTTCAAAGCATTTGTTGTCTTTAATATTAATACGCAAAATGGAGTTACTTCCTGTTCTTAATGTAAAGACACTACCTTCATTTAATTCCTTTACAGAACGATGAAAAGATTCTCTCCGTTTCGTTCGCAGGAGTTCATACTCTTTGTATCCTTCTACAGTCGAATATTTATTTTTCGGCTTATAAGGATTCGGTTCATAATGAAGAGCGAAATCCGAAACAGGTCTATCGTTGAGCAAATCAATCGATAATTCAAAATGAATATTAGCCGAACGAGGTGACAACCTGACTCCATTGAAATAGCCTTGTTTCCAATTATCTTTACTGAATAAAAACACAGCCGCGTTCCTTCCAAAACCCCCGGCTTCTCCAAACTTCATTTTGAAACCATCAGGCAGCTGGTCATTGGCTTGTTGAAGCGTATGTATCCAGATTAACTTCTTCTGTAAAGAATCTAGGTTTTTGGTGGTACTTCCTATGTCATCTACAAGCTTCACTTCCAGAATTGGCTGGTAAAAATCCTTAAGCAACTCACTGTAATCGGTCATAATCATTATGGCAGCTTCATCTTTCAAGAACTTGTTCCAATCAACATCGATAAACCCTCGATAGTCTTTCTTAGCAAAGTCAAGATTTGCAGCAGAGGTGAATGGGTCTAAGGTCAAAAATAAAAACTGAACAGGAACATCTTCCTCTATCTCCAGGGCTGAAAACAACTTATTCTTTTCCTTGGTCAGAAGCATATCGATTCGTTTGTTCCACACCTTCCAAAGCTCCAAGTTTGTTCTCAATGACAATAACCATATTAGTCCCTGTTTCTGTTTTTCTTTCAATAATCAAATCAGGTGTGCCTATGCCTTTCCCTAATCCTACACGAGTCTTGGCAATCACTTCAGAGTCATGGCAGGGCAATTCGCAAATAGTTTCAACAAACCATTTTGCAAACCTTTCTTCTTTATTCATTAGATTAGCAATCATATCCGTTATTACATCTTCACGATAGAAACAGTTTAATAAGGTGATTGTGTTCATTTGATCTCCTTTTTTTGTCTTTAGTAGCCACAGGGATAGGTACCTCGGCCCGTTTTCAAAATCGGAGAATGGTTTTCCTGGGTTAACCGGGGACGGATCCCATCCTACTTTCGCATCTCCTGAAAAAGTAATGGTGGTTAGGGTAGAGCCGGATCCGTCCCCATTTACTACCCATGTTACTCATATTTTTTCAACAGGATTTGCGGAATATGACAATAATCGTCTGGGCATTTATCCAACCGATCCTGATGCTCCTCCGCACTTCGCACATAATTCGTCAATGGCAACACTTCTACTGCAATGCGTGCTGCATCACTCCGTTGGTGAATAAACGTCCGCGCTTTTTCTAAGTGCTTGTCTTGTTCACTATAGACACCCGTTCGGTATTTCTCGCCCACATCTTCGCCCTGCTTATTGACACTGTATGGATCAATAATTTCAAAAAAATACACCATAAGTTGTTCGAGTGTCACCCGATGTGGATCAAATTCCGTTTTCACACACTCTGCGTAGCCATCGTATTCGCCGTCAAGCGTTTGACTCGTCCCGTTTGCTCTTCCTGCCTCTGTTTGCACAACGCCTGGGAGAGTCTTCATGAAAGCTTGAACGCCCCATAAGCACCCTCCGGCAAAATAAACCGTCTCCATCTCTTCACCTTCTAAACGATATTTTTATCAAACTGTACTTAGGTTAACCGGGGATGGACTCCCATCCTACTTTCGCATCTCCTGAAAAAGTAATGGTGGTTAGGGTAGAGCCGGATCCGTCCCCATTTACTACATACCCCGATAAAATTCCTGCTTCCTTACAAACCTCTCAACTATTTATTTTCTATTAAATAATGATATAGTGATGGCTCTACTTCATGTTCTAAGAGTAAATTCATCCGAACAACCGGCAACTCCTTACCGTTCTTATCCAACATGGTCGTCTGTTCCTCACTATTTTCTTCTGGTACAGCTTTACCAATATAGTAAAAATCGGTTCCCTCATCATCATCTTTTTTCACAAAGAGGTGTAAATTTACTCCTAGGTGAACAGCATTAATAATCTTTTTCACCTCTTGAGAATCTAGAGTACGGTTACTACGTGTGTACCATGTAAACACTTCTTGATTGATAAATTCATCACCATAGTTAACACTAGACTCTACTTCCTCATTCTTATGATACGTTACAAAAATCGGACATGTTCCATGCTTAGGCTTATACCCGTACATAGTGGAGCTCTCATCGTTTAGCCAGTTTAATAACTTACATGCATCTTTACGTGAGTACTTATGGTACAAGGTTAGTTGATTTGAACAATCGTATGCAAGACTCTTATCTTCTGCAGTTTTTATTAAGTCATATACTAATGACTTAAAGTATTCATTGCAGGAAAGACTTTCAACGATTCGAGTCATTAAACCGATAACGTTCTCCCTCTTTCACCACAATTGGCTCTTCACCATACTTCTTTATCGCTGCTTGAGTGAAAAATGACAGATCCAATACTCGCTCTACAGCTGTCAAAGTCTCTGCATCCGTTCTACATCCGGCTATAGACAATTCCTGAACATACTCTTCTCTCGGCACTTCTCGTCTTTCCAGTAACAGCTTTAACAAAATAATATCATGTTTTCTTTTCCCATTTAATACTTCTTGAGAGAGCATCGTTAACACTTCATTTTCGTACTTAGACAAAGAAGGTACTTCTTCATTCACTTTTTCTAAAAACGTATGGTAATTCGACTTCATTTCACTCACAATTACACATGGATCAATCGAATTATAGGTAACAAAATCATACAGATATGGCACTCGACCAATTTTATTTTTCAGTTCTACATAAGCATCTCTTAAGATCTTCAGGGAAGTTAACTTTGTATCATTAATAGACTTAAAAATTTGTTTTTTAGCAATCTCTTCAAAATTAATTGTAGATACACCTTTGATATAGCACGTATCCTTTGTATGTCGGCGAATGTTGTCTTTATTCTGAGACCGATCACCTGATAAAGCGACTGGGATCAGGTAGTTATTTTTATAGTTCCCAATGAAATCGATTACCGTTACATACTCTTTACTGTCATGCTTTCTTAGCCCACGCCCTAACTGTTGAATAAAGATAATACTTGATTGCGTTTGTCTTAGCATGACTACTTGATTAATACTTGGAATGTCCACACCTTCATTAAAGATATCCACAGTAATAATATAATCTAATTGTCCATTTTCTAATTCATTGACCCTACTTATTCTTTCCTCTTGAGAATGATACCCTAATAATGCTACTGTCTTTAGTCCTCTCTCATTAAGGACTTTCGAAAGCTCGATTGCTTCTTCTTTTCGACTACAGAACATTAATCCTCTTACCTTGTCACCAGAATGACCATAGTAATCGATCTTCTCAAGTATATGATCAACTCTCTCGTCAGTCACAAGCTTGGCTAAAGCAGCTGTTTCATCTATAATTTCACCATTGAATTCATACTCAGTTACCCCAAAATAATGAAATGGGCACAGCATGTCTTCTTCAAGTGCTTCCTGCAATCGAATTTCATAAGCGATATTGTAATCAAATAATGAGTAGATATTGATAATCGTCTGTTCTCTCTGGAGTAGCTGTCATACCCATTAAGAATTTAGGTTTGAAGTATTCCATTACTTTTACATAAGATTTCGCTCCAGCTTTATGTACTTCATCTACTAACACATAATCAAATTCAGTTGGATCAAACTGATTTAATACATTATCCTTTGATAACGTCTGAATCGTGGCAAAAAGATACTTCGCTTCACTTTGTTTGGAATTCCCAGATAAAATTCCAAAATCTCGCTCAATGCCACCTAATACCTCTTTAAAATCCGATTTTGCCTTATGTAAAATTTGTTCACGATGAACGATAAACAGCATTTTCTTTGGTGCAAATCGTCTTACATCAAAAGCAGATAAATAGGTTTTACCTGTACCAGTAGCGGAAATAACCAATGCCTTATCTTTGCCTTCTGCTCTCACTCTTTGAATACTTTGTAAAGCAGCTTCTTGCATATTATTAGGTACAATCTCTAGTGCATCTTTCAAGGAGTTGACCTGATATTGTACCGGATGCTCAATTACATTCTGTATATTAGGTAGACTTGACGCTTGATAAACCTTTTCATATTCATTAATCCATCCAGTAGTCAGTTCAATCGCTTCAGTCCATACTTCTTCGAACTGGTCAATAAAGTGATGAATGATCTCTCCATTTTCATGTGAATTCAACTTCACGTTCCACTCGTAGTTTGCTTTTAACGCCTGGGCTGTTAAATTTGAGCTACCAACAATTAAAGAATAATGAGTACTGTGTTTAAATATATATCCTTTGGCATGGAATCCCTTTAAATTGGTCAATTTCACTTCTACATTTGAGATCTTTATAAGTTCCCTAAATACATTTGGCTGATTGAATTGAAGAAAGGTAGACGTAAGAATCCTCCCTTTAATTCCCTTTTGTTTCATGTCCCAAAGAAGGGCTTTTAAAGTAGCTAGACCACTTTCAGTAATAAATGCCACAGAGAAGAAGAAATCTTCACAATGACTTAGTTCTTCAAGAAGGGTAGAAAGAATATTTTCATTTTTATTCGCATTATTAATTAATAATTTCGGTTTATAACGAGTAGATTTACCGTAGGCTTGATCGATAAAGCCCTTGTAAATAGAATCCTGTAAATTTTCAACAATGCTCACCATTATAATCTCCATTCATTTCCAGTATTATATTAAAATTGTAATCTTCTTTTCAAATACTGTAAACAAAATCCATAAAGAAAAGCTATCCGAATACGTGGATAGCTTCTCCTTTATGCATATACTTTTGCTATTTTCTCAATGGCAGGAATATCTGCTGGAGCCCATTCAAGAGTAGGTAATTCCTCAGGAGATAACCATTTTATAGCAGCATGTTCTGTTAAGACTGGTTCCCCCTCAATCAACTTACACTGATATGTGGTCAAATGAACAATACCAAAATCATACTCATAAACAGTGTGCTCTATCTTTTCACCAACTTCGATCGAACAGTGCATTTCCTCTTGAATTTCTCGTTTTAAAGCTTCTTCTGGTTTTTCCCCTTTTTCAATCTTACCACCTGGAAATTCCCATAATAGTGGTAAAGACTTTTCGGTGCCTCTTTGCGCACAAAGGATTTTGTTATCTTTAAAGATTACCGCCCCTACTACGTATATGTTCTTTTTCATGTGTTCCTCCTTGAGGAAGGTTTTGTTATACGAAAAGAATAACATAAGAAATTAATCACCTACAATATTGTCTCTTACTCAATAATTTTAATCATCTTTATTATTTCTCATAAATCTCAATGAAATTTTGGATCATGGAATCCATATCGAATCAAACCCATTCTTAACAGAATAATCATAAAGCATGATCATTTTCTTCGGTTTATAATTCTCCATTAGTTTATAAACTCTGATTCTTTTCTACAGGAAGATATAATTCCTCATTTCGCTCTATAATATCCTCCAGATAACCTCTCTCCGGTAACTTATCACTCTTAGAGCTATTACACTTATTACAAGCCAAAACAAGATTCCATATATGATCTGACTGCACAAATGACCATGGAATAAAATGATCGATATGAGTTTCCCTCTTTTGCCCAGTCAGTGCCTTACCACAATAAAAACAGCGAGCTTCAAAATGAGACAAGAGGATCTTTTCGAATGGTCTAAGCGATGATCGCTTGGCAATGCTCTCTACCTTTCCTAGAAGATAGTTAATACTAGGAACGTCATTCAGCTGCTCAATCATTGCTGCCATATGATAATTAGTAAGGTTAGTGATAAGTCTTTGATAATTCAACATGAAACTATGGACGGCTGGATTGAATCTTAATCGTTCCGTTTTATGATCAAAAGCATAAAATCCACCTCTTGTGTCACCATATAATGCACCAAATACATTTTCTTTTATGGTGGATTTTACTTTGCTGACCAGCTTTAACTGAAGAGAGTCAGGTATCTTATCAAAAATCATTTCTTGCGGAATAGCATGCTTCATCTGTTCCTCTTTTATGATCGATACCACTCTTGCGGTTTTTCCTCTATTTTGGTTCGTTAAGTTGTGATGGACGATTAAATTCCAGTACACTTTTGTAAATGTGTAGGCTATTTGATCATAAGTTAGTTCGAAATCCTCATTAATTTGATATAAGTTTTCGATCAGTGCTTTAATTAGGGCATATTTGTAGGTAGAGGATTTAACTGATTTGTTCGAAAGAACGATTGTTAAGACCCGCCAGATATCTTCATCCGTTAAGTATGCCTCTCTTAACTCTCCTACCTTTAGCTTATGACTCATTTGATTCCATCCTTTTTAAGTTAATCCTCAACTTCTACTAAAAAAATCTTCTTATCAAACGCGCCTCTTTTAATAGCCTTTTCACGTCGTATGACTTCTATATCATCTAGAGTCGCCCCATGAGACTTAGCAAACGCATGAAAAATCTCCATCAGATCAGCCAATTCTTCTATCGCATCTTCCCTTGTTTCTGCATCGTGGTATTCCTCTAATTCTTCAAAACTCTTATTCTTCAATTCAATTAGGTATTCTTCGTCAGAAAGAATTCTTGTTGAGAATTTCTTTCCAGTTGCTTCGATGATTTCCGGTATTCTGTCCCTTACTAATTTGTTGTATGTAGGCATTAGTTATTCCTCCAGTTTAAGTATGAATATAGGTAACAATTTTTATATATAATCCGTTTCCCTCTCAGCAACCATACTTCCATCCCTAAAAAACTCATTTCCACCATACTCCCGACTACTCTCCTCAAACCGCTCCCTAAAATACCGCCCAAGTTCAGGGTCTGTACAATACACATAACAACCCTTCTGTCCCCGGGTCATCAACGTCCGATACGTATTCCGTATAATCTCATCCGCTACCTTCTCAGCTCTCTCCGGATCTTCCTTCAGCATTTTCTTAATGCCCTTCAGAGAAGAATCAGTCTTGGCTCTTTCGGTATGATCCGTGATGACCTGCCCGTTTTCATATCTCATGTCATCCCCGATGATCACACCAACGTATTCAAACTCCAACCCTTGGCAAGTATGGATACAACCCGCTTCTTTGACTGAATCAGCATCGATTGCCCAGGTAGATGAGTTATCCAGGTTCCAGCTCATTTTGAAGTCGAATTCTTCAAGAACGATGTCATGATAGTTCGTGTTGCTTTTTCCTTCTTTATTCCAGATGCTGGTGATGCTTAGAAAAAACGATAGCAGTTTTCCCATGATTTAAATCGATGGTGCGGGTCTTGAGTTGTTTCATAATGATAGGTTGATATGCTTTCTGAGATCATTGACGATCTCCTTTAAATACGAACTTCCTATCATTCCCCAACACTTTCAAATGATCATTCCAAACATACAACTTCCAATGCTCTCCTTCAGTAGCATTTCGCGTCATAACATCAGGAGTCATTAATTTTCGTAACTCTTTAAAGTCGACATAATGAATCTTATTTCCTTCTAGACGTACAGCTAGAATAGCAATATGCGAATCATCTAATAAATCAACTTGTTTCGTAGTTAAATCAAACCAACCGTTTCCATTCACATGTAGTTTAGAAGAAGGCGTACAAAGGACAATCCGTCTTCCTCTACTAGTTCCTTCATACATTATTTGTTTTCTCTTGATATTAGATAAGGCGCATTGATATTTCTCATTTACCGTTGAAACTACTATTTGTTTATTAGGAACAGACATGTTAATCCTCCATATTTTTCTATTTTTACCATCGTACCATATAAGTACGTAATCTGTTCTTAGCAATTTTTTAGTTAAGAATAATCTTTAACGAGAGGGGATTAAGGGTAATTGCAAATGATTAAATTAATATAAAACAGACTAAACACCTATAGCAAAGTAATAATATGGTAAACTAAACACATAACAGAAAATCTCCTAATTATTCGAGGTGTCCCAATGCTAAAACAACTATTTTCCAAACTACTACCGTCCAAAGATGAATCCGAAGCTACCAAACCTGAAATCATCGTTCAAACCCAAAAGGTATTCCTATACGAAACAGATCCATCCAAACTAGAAAACATTATTCAGTCCCCAGCTCCTAAGGGTCCTCACCCAGGGTACGTGTATATCATCCAGGAACATATGAAAGGTTCGTTCAAAATTGGAAGCTCTACTCATATAGACAAAAGCCTGGATGTCTTCAATGTAAAATTACCTTTTGACTATCACCTTGTCTATCTCATTAAATCGGGTGATCATCATCAAACAGAGAAAGCATTTCATAACTACTTTTCCTCCAAGATGCTTCAAGGAGAATGGTATAATCTCTCCAAGGAAGATGTTGCTTGGATTAAGGGTAATGCTTATACTCCTGACATTGCGAAAACGATTGGCACTCCACCTGTGGTGAACAATGATCTGCTCTTAACGCCTAAGCAATTAGAAGATGCCAAATCAATGATCAAGAGATTAGGAGCCTCCTATTCCCTTGCAGTGGAAGAATCTGCATTAACTGAAATGGATTTGAAGCGATTGTCGGTGTATTTCCGCTTTAAGAATCAAGGGGCTTTAAAGAATCTTGTCGAGTCTGGTGTCCTTAAAAAGAAGGCAACTCGTTAATCCCTGAGAATAAGAAAAAAGGTAAGAACAGATGTCTGTTCCTACCTTTTCTTTATTCATCCACTTTTCTCACTAGTTTTCTTCTCTTCTTTTCTCTCGATAAGGCATTGATCGAAGTATCGAGTGAATTCGGATTCCCCGGAATATGATAGACATAAATATTCTTTCGTCCGCGTCATCCCGATGTAAAGAAGGGAGACTTCTCTTTCCACATCCTCCTCTAGTGCAAAGGGCATGTTATCCACATTGACAATGAAGACGGCTTGAAAGTCGAGTCCCTTGCTGCTGTCGATCGTACTGATTTTGACCCGGTTGTCATCCTTTTCGAAGCTCCGCTTAGACTCACTGTTTTCCGTTAACCAGAAATAGTCGATGTGTTCTTTTTGAAGTTCACGCTTTAGAACATCAATATAGCTCGTGCTGAAAGATTTCTTGATTCGATAGAGAATAAGCATTTCTGAGAACGGCACATGCTTTTCTTTATTCAGTTTTTTAATTTGTCTCGCCACTATACTTGCCTCTTGATGGAAATGCTCCGTCTTGATGATGGCAGGCTCAATCCCTTTTCTCCGTGTACTTTGAGGAGCGATGATTTCACCTTCAAACTCTCTCGTCACGACTTTATTCTTTAACGAGGAATGAGTTTTATAGAAGTCCCAGGCGAACTTCACCACTTGGGCTGTGTTCCGATAATTGATACTCAACACTTTCGACCTTCCTTGAAAACTGAGGCCCATATCCTGCAAATAACTTCTTTTCCGTTTGTAAATAGACTGGGCCCGATCTTCTACTAATAGAAGAGATTGGGTTTCTGGGTTAAGAAGACTGCGACCAGTTCAAACCAAGCAGATTCAAAATCCTGGCCTTCATCTATTAGTATGGCATCATATGTAGGGAGAATTGCTTCCCCATTTTTAACCTTTTCGAGCACGGTAGGCAGCTCTTTTTCATTCATCTTGAGATCATTCTTTAGCCATGAATGAAAATTTCTAACCGATATATTATGCTTTCTCTCTTTTACATTTTCAGAACCGGTAAAGTCAAAATCAAAGAGATTATCAGGCTCATTCATCATATGGTAAACAATCTGCTCAATGTTCCGGGCAAGGGAAATATTGTAGCAGAGAATCAAAATCTTCCAATCGGGCTGTTCTTTGGCGAGTAGTTTCGCTCTACTGGCAAGAATGAGCGTCTTCCCACTGCCGGCCACTCCCCTAATGAGCCGATTTTTATCCCCAATCTGTTTCGCTAGATTCTCTTGATGCAGATCCATCGCTTTAATGTCATGCAACGAAAGCAAGAGTTGATCCTGGTAAGGAACAGGCTGCTTGAACTCAGCACTGATCCGTACTTCAGGGAATAAGTGATACCGAATCGCATCCATTTCTTCCTTCGTAAGAGGATTTTGCAACCGGTACGGAATCGTAAACATATTCACGATCTTCTCGATTAAATTCTCCTCCGAGAAACTCTCCTTCTCGGGATCGATCTCATCCCTCGTCAGACAGAATGACGGTTCCACCACCGCATACAACCCATTTTCAATAAAATCCTTCTGATGCAAACGGGTAAACACAGCTCCGAATCCATAAGGGAACTTCAACTGAAATTGATATCTCCCCTCCAACTGGACGAGATTCTTATCCTTCTTCAACACATCCGCAATATGAAACACATAATCCCTGGCCTGCTTCAGAGGATTCTTCGTCTTCCTCTGCTCCCCAGAAGACGTATGTAAAATCCATTCATCATGATTCAACTGAAACAACGTATTCTTCGTATAATCCTTTACCTCTAACACTACTAAACCTAAATCCGGCCCAATAATAACAAAGTCCGGCCGCTTCCCATGAATTTCAGGTTCATAATACACAATATAATCATCTGGCAAATACGTCTTCAATGTACGAAACAACAACCGCTCCCCAGCCGTAGCCGATGATCGAATCGTTTCTGGTATAGTGTAAGCCATCCTAACACTCCAACTGTTTGTGATGGTTACATTATACTACAAAAATTGTGGTTTTTTTACATTTAATGGTTTGGTTGTATTCAAATAGAAAAACTCCCCACTGCACTACCCTAGACAAATGCCTAAGTTAGGTTGGAAGAGTTTTTAAAGTTGCGTGAAGATTTGGGACGATTCCAAGCAATGATCGCAAATTACATCTTAAAGCCTGATTTCCTTAAAATAAATAAGGATGCAATAAAATAATGGGAACAGATATTCAAGCATAATAGACCTATAGGCATCCACATGTTAAAAAAGCAAAAAAATAAAGTTACCTAAACGATCAACTCGATCTCTGCTCATTTTTAAGTAAATGGATTCATACAAAGTGGATTTATTGAAAATTTAGATGAAGGAGACCCTGCGATAATTTACTTTAAATCTAAATAATTTCTTGTTTAGCTTAAGTAGACTCAAATTGTCAAGAAAGGTACTTAAACAAACGGAGTGCGTTGATCCAGCAGGATTAAACACCTTTTTTGTTGAATTCCTTATTGAACAAACGCAGCAGGTTAAATGAATATTTTTTTTGAAAGGATGTGTCTAAGGAATGGAAATAACAACAAATAAACGGAAGTTTTTTCAGTGGGGTGGGTATCTTGTAATAATGCTTACTCTTCTTCTAAGTTTAGTGCTACACCTTCCAAGTATAGACCCGAATATATCTGAAAGCACAATTGATGTTGTCAAGTGGACTGGGGTTGTGCTTGGTCTAATTCTTACTTTGGTTTCATTTTTATTTCCCAATAATAAAAAAAAGATGGTATAAAGAATCTCAACTAAATGGTGCTTTGGTAAGAAATAAAAACTAATTCCTTATTCAACTAACGCGGCAGTTTAGTTAAAAGAAAGGAGATGGACAGTGGCTCAATTATGGAGAGTGTTTGGTGGGATGGTTCCTTTGTTTTTAATAATAGTATTAGTTGCGATGATTACAACTTATTTAGTGAGTCGGAAAAGAAATTTTGATACAAAAAAAAGAATTGTTAATATTCTTTTCATACTTAGCTTAATCGCGATATTATTAGTTACGGTTTTCCCGCAAACTTATGGTCCGGAAATGCCCAGAATAATCAACTATGTACCCTTTATTCCAATGTATAATATCTTGTTTCATTCCGTTGATATTATTGTCCCTATTAGTAATTTGGGTTTTAACATTTTATTGTTTGTACCTTTTGGATTCTTTCTATCATTTATTAAATCCTCGAAAAAAAAATCAGTATTCAAAATAATTCTTATGGGATTATTTTTATCTTTATGTATTGAGGTTATTCAATTTGTCGTTCCTATGGGACGTTCAGCAGACCTGGATGATTTAATTTTGAATACTGTGGGTACATATTTAGGGCACATTATTTGGATACTTTTCTATAAGTTTTTTGATATGTTTACTTTGGAAGAAACAAAACTAAAACGTCTGAACTAAAGTGATTCTTATTTAACAAACAGGTGCTTTAGTAAAAAAAGACAGAAAAAAGTGAGCTTGGAGAAGCATTCCAAGCTCACTTTTCTATACAAAATAAACCATTAACTTTAACATAGCCTTTATTATAAAGAATTGGATAGCACCTACTCCTCCTCCAACCACTATACCAATAACGGTATTAAAAGCAGCTCCTGTTACCTTGAAGCACGGGGATGGTACTGGCACTTCCTGGCAATGTAAAAGGAAGAACGAATTCCATCCCCGTCCTTTCTATCTTTAAATTCCCATTAATAGAATACAAAACAATTTTGTTTATTACATCATTAGTTCATTCTTCATAATCCTCTTTGCTTTTATATATGCAATTACTTCTAGTAGTTCATCATCACTCAATTCAATTTCATCTATTACTATGGAGAATTGATTCTTAATTACTTCTTCATTTAAGCTTAGAACAAATTTCTTCTGAACACCACATACAAGATAATCCATTGAAGTATTAAAAAATGTTACCACCCTCTTTAGATGACTTATGCTAGGTTCTTTTTTTTCAAGCTCATAACTCCATATTATTCCTTTAGTGAGATTTGTCGCATTTGCGAATTCATCTAAAGTTAGCCCACTTTTTTCTCTCATTTCCTTCAATCTACTTCCTATAGTCTCCATATCCATTAACCCCCTTAGTTTTTTGATACTTGTCTTTCTCCTCAGCAACCATACTTTCATCTCAAAAAAACTCATTTCCACTATACTCTCGATTACTTTCTTCAAATCGATCCCTCAAGTACTACCCAAGCTCCCGATCCGTACAATACACATAACAACCTGTCTACCCACAGGTCATCAATGTACGATACGGGTTAATTATAATCTCATACGCTACTATCTCAGCTCGCTCTGGATCTTCTTTCAGCATTTTCTTAATCCCTTTCCGAGAAGAATCCGTCTTTGCTCTTTCAGTAAGATCCGTGATGACCTGTCCGTTCTCATATCCCATGTACGTCTTCCAGGAACTCTTGTTTAGTAGCTTCATATACGATCATATTCGTCCGACTTTCGTTTAACAGTATATTCCTATTATTTAGTTAAATTTGGGATTTAGCAAGAGTGAGGTTATTTCCATAAAAAACTTCAGTATTTTTACATATTTAAGAACTAAAGAACTTCACGTACTTGTACTGTGATTTCTCCGATTTGATAATGGAAGTAAAAAGGGGAGAATCCTTTGACAAACAAAAAAGAAGAGCGAATATGAAGAGCTTTTAGGAATCTATGTAAGAAGGAGAAGAAATGAACTTAGGTTGACCCAAGCTCAATTCGGAGAGCTTTTCGACTTTACCGAAAAAGCAATCGGAAGGATCGAACGAGACTATTGATTTAAATCATCCAAGATACCAGCTAAATAGTGTCTTTAAATGATGTAAAATACATGAACTCAATTGTTGCTTATTCTAAATTTAGTAGATGATTATCGTGAAAGGCGGCGACTCCTGCGGGAATAGCGCGTCCAAGTGAGACCCCGCAAGAGCTTGCGATGAGGAGGCTCACGGACCGCCCGCGGAAAGCGTCCGCCTGAAACAGTAATCACCTATACCTTTATTCCACAAAAAATCTTTTAAGAATGTTCGTTTCCATCATTTAAAAATACATAAACACGGGTTCATGGCACCTCAAAATTGTAGACTATCTTATCTTTTATCAAAAAAAGTAAGCTTAGAGAGAGTCTCCTAAGCTTACTTTCATAGAACGATAGATGGTGTATTCTCAAAAATTAAGAAAACTGAATATTTGTCATTTCATCATTCTTCATTGATTCGATTGCATGCTTCACATTTGCAAAAGACTTAAACGATGAAAAATCAATGCCAGCTTGAACACTTCTTTGTGCCAACTCAGGACGTATCCCTGTTACAATGACATCAATACCTAGCAAACGAAGAACATCATTAACTGTAAAGATATGGTTTGCCACTTCTGTATCAATGGTGATAATTCCAGAAAAATCAATAATAAGAAATTCCAAATGGAGTTCAGCTATTTTAGGAATGACTTTTGTTAAAAGGTAATTCGTTCTGTCATAGTCAAATGAACCAATCAATGGCAGAACCGCAATTCCATCTTGAATAGGAACAACTGGCGTGGACAATTCGTTCATTTCTTCACGCATATCTTTTATTTGCTTTTCGGAGTGACGTTCATATGCATAAACGGTTTCATTAATACTGATATCTAACATATGATTCACTCTTTTTAAAATAGATCCGAGTTCCTCAGTCGTTAATTGATTTTCACAGCTAAGTTTCATAATGAAGTCTGCAAAAACCATTCGTGTGTCAGGATACCGAGCGAAGATTCCTGAAATCCTGCCATTTGAAGTTGCTACACGTTCACCGTTTTCTTTACTCCACTCGGTTAAACTTTCGGGAACAGAACCCTCTGTGCAGTTTACTGACTCTCCTAAAAAAGATAAAAATTTGGTATACATTATTTTTGCTTGATTTTGTTCTTCAATAGGAACCTCAAAATTAAACTTGCCAATGATTTCATCCACAATTTCAGAAGCCAAATGAGGAGCATTCTCTTTCAGATAATTACCCAAATTCAATAAAGCAGTCAATGTCTGCCACTCCCTTATCTATGTATAAAATAAACCCTCAACAATTTCATAATCTACTAACTTTATTGTAAGATAACAAATCCTTAACATCGTTTCAACTAATCTAAGTATAGAATTTAATAAAAGGGTCATGTTAAAAGATCATGTTGATTTTTCTACGTTCGGCAAAACAACATTCGCACACATAACCAATATAAAAAAGATGATTATTTCATTTTCTCTACTTGAAAAATTATACATTAATTATAACATATTTACTTACTTATTTTTCAAGTTCGATCATTTCTAATAAGAAGTGTTTTTATGAATCCTGCTCCATCATTTACTGGAACAATGTTTGTTAATCTTTATGTAATGGTGAATCGCCGTTGCAGTTTCAATCAAATAGCTCCTTTGGTGTGGAACGAACGTGCTTTTATTCAATGTCTTTTGAACCTGAATCTTGTCGCCATCTGAGTTTATTTCGAATCCATCTACCCTCAATTCTTCTATGCTGCCTAAACAGAAATCATAAAAGCATTCAAATTCCACTTTAACGATACCCGCCACTTCTTCTCTTTGGAGCTGGAACTCATCAAATGAAGTTTTGCATGGATATAGAAAAACATTTGCGTATTCCTGATCGATAAAGCTTTCTTGAATGATGCAATCCTTCATGACACCTAAGTGAATCAACTCGGCAAAAGAAACTCCAATTCCCAGCTCTTCTTGTACTTCTCTAACCCCTTCCTCAATCGTTTCATGAGCTAAAAGATGCCCAGCAGCTGTAATATCCATCATGCTTGGAAAATCTTTTTTCGAATCACTACGAATTTGAAGATAGATGTAATCCCTTCCAGCTTCTTTACTAATCAGCCAGCATTGGAAAGTTTCATGCCAAAGTCCCTTTTTATGTACTTCTTTGCGCGTTGCTACTCCTATCTGATTCATATGTTGATCAAAAACGTTCAGTAATTCATTTTCCATAGAGAATCCCTTCCTTGTTCCTAAAAAATTATTCACCACGGCTGATGTACGATTATTTAGCTAAAGAATTCCCTAGATGATCAATGTTGCCTTCAACTTTCACTTCACATTGACCATTTTCGATTTCAATGATGGTTAAACTCGTGTCATGAATAAAAGGGGGCGACCAGAATTCTTCCAAACTTAATCTTTTACAAAAAGCCAATAACGATTTAATAAACACTGTATGGGTCACGACTAAAATGTTCCCAGCAGTATTTTCAGACTGGATCCTTACTAAAACGTTCTGCACTCTTTCTTGAAGCTGTTCGAAAGTCTCACCTGTATTTGCTTTGAAGAGGTGTGGAGCATGCCAAAAAGCATGATATTCTTCAGGATACATTTCTTCTAAAACATCATGTTTTTGGCCTTCCCAATCTCCTAAATGGATTTCCCGCAAGTGATCTTCCGGATAGATCGGTTGAACTCTTTTGCCTTTAATCAACTCTGCCGTCATCATCGTTCTCGTGCTTGGGCTAGAATAAATCGTTTCAAACTCAATTTCCTCTAGTCTTTCTCCAAGCAAGATTGCGTTTTGAACCCCTTTTTCTGTTAAGTTTCGAGTCTTTCCATCCTTGCAATCGTTTCTCCTGATTCCAGACGGTTTCTCCATGCCTTGTTACGTACAATCTCAGCACCATAATTCACCCCCTTTTGTCTCTCTTTCATCATTCGATCCAAATTCTTCATAACAAAGTTTCAGTTTAAACGAGCTTCTTTTTGTTTTTATTTTTCATAATCAAGCCGACGATTATAGAAATCACAACGTACATCAACACCCACAGAAAAAAGGTCTTACTCAAAAAAGCGAATGTAAATGCACTGAAGAATACAAGTGTTACGAGTGGCATGACATACCACTTTTGAATGACTTTGAACGACATAATGGAAGCTAATATAACTAAAATAGGAAAAACACCTAAAACATAAAAAAACACCATTTCCATAAACAACTCCTTTTTCTCAACCGTTCTGATTATCTCAATCGATAGGACCGAAAAATAAAGTATCCTAAGACCCCAAAAATGAGGAGTGATGATCATTGGAAAAATCCATATTCCGATACTCGTATTCGTTCCATTTACCGCTTGAACGATTTTCACGCTTAGTATCGTTAACGTGAAAGTTAAGACTGTTTTTAACATATTTAACATTTGTCGGGCATTTTTATATTGTCTTTCTACATTTTCTTGTGTGAGAAAGATGTAATTATAAACGTGAGGATATTTTTCTAAAAACGTAAAACCGATCCACAATACAATAGCGATCCCTTCCAACACCCAGATGCTCCCCTTCCCTCCCCATCCATCTACTTCTCCATGTCCATTGAAATGAATCGGTATTCGATCGGGCAAGGAGGTCCATGCTATAAAAAGATAAACGAGATTTCCCAAAAGCATCATAAACGAAAGCACATTGAGGAATACTTCCAATCTCGTTTTTGGGATCGCTAATACAGGGCGATGATTGATCATGAGATTTTCACCTCCAAAAGAATGAATACCATTTAGAAGAATGAACTTACTTTCATTATATTCTTTTTTGTTTGAGTCTTCCCCTTTATCGATTCAAAAAAGGAAAATCCACAAAAAGGTGACTCTTTTCACTTAGAATTTTTGTTCATTTGCAGCCACTCATCATTCAAAAATGATAAAGCCAATCTTTCAATAGATAGGATCTAAAACAGGGCAACTTCTTCTCTTACTCTTGAATTTCTGTAATGCTTTTTCCACCTAAAAAAGCATGTCCCATTTTCAGTTTTTCTACTGTTCGAAATCCATACTTTTGATATACTTTTTCTATTTTTTCATTGATCGGAAATACCCAAAGGTTTTCTAATCCCTTTTTATCAACTTCAACTTGAATCGAATGAATGAGTTCTCCAATTAAACCTCTTCCTCTGTACTCATCTAAAGTAGCTACACTTTCCATTCTAGCTTGGTTTCCATCGACAAAAAGACAGGCAGTCGCACATGCTGCGTCATTGTATCTAAGTAAATAATGTTCGAAATTCGGATGGTTAAATTCTTTAGCAAATGCTTTATCCCTAACTTCTTTACCACCAAATTCTTTTATACTGCATTCAATATGCAGTGCTTCTGTATAATTTTGATCCGTTACGACTTTCAATTTTGATTTTCTCGTTATCTTCTTTTTTTCTCAATTTCTTGTCCCATAACTGAACAGGGCTAATTAATTCTTCAAAACCAAAATGATTAAATTTCAGTTGATTAATAAGCGCTTGTTGAGCATCTAATTGATATAAATAGAATCTAGGTATTATTTTTCTAGATTGGTAGTAGCGAACCACTTCATCAATGACTAATTGTGGATCATCACATGATTGGTTTATGTGTGCATGATTGGCGTCATAATAAGCAGGCTGCGTTTCGTCACAAAACAGCGTTCCCCAATCTGTATCCGTCCGATTCGTCAACGTTTCTAAATAAGCAAAATCCAATTTAATTATTTCTTGTAAACGAATCATAAGATCCCTCCAGCTCTAATGAATGGAAAATCTTCTAGCCATTGTCTAAATTCTATTTCCCTAAAGTTTCACCTCGGTCATTCATAAGGTAATATTACTATTCTTCACTTTAGATATCTATTCATTGAATACAGTAGTGATGGTGTCAGTAGTCCTCTATCTTTTGCGGATACCTATACACCCTAAACTACCTATAAACCTGTTTTATTTTGAACAATCCATAACTGATCATAAAATTCATTATCGAAAAAAATAGGGCAACACTTAAGAAGGCTAGTACATAAGCATTGTATTTTAAAATCACTACAATGGTTAGCATCGAATTCATGCCTATAAGTCCTGCTATTATATTAATGAAAATGATTAAACCAAAAAGGACGATGAATCCATCGAATGCTCCCTTCATATCTGCTCTGCTCAACGCCATTCGAGAGGATATACTCAAAGATAGATACAAAAACAAATAAAAAAGTGGATCGATGAAATTTTTGATTGTGAACAGATTTTTGAATAACGCTAAAATAGATCGATCGATGATTTGAATCACGTCGAGAAAATTTATATTTGTAGATGTTTGTGCACTTAAATACCCTTTATACAATAGAAAGGTATCGGGTAAAAGAAAATACATGGCGATCACTAAGGAGAGGGTTCCTGTAATAATGGGAGCTGTACCGATAAAGAAATTCCCTACTCTTTGATAAAGACTCCGACGATTATATTCATGCGCAACAAAACCTAATATGCCCTCTTCGCTTTTCCACTGAAGCAGCTTTATTTTTCTGACTTTATGACCAAATAAAATACACATAATCGCATGACCGAGTTCATGAATCGGTGTGCCAATCCAAGCGGTGAACATGATTCCTTTGTATCCAAATCCACGAAACAAAAACGTATTTGACCATTTCTCAAGATACCCAAGAATGAAGCCAACAGCAATTAAACTTCCTAATAAGTAAACTATTTCGGTCATACTCAATAAGACAATTCGTAAAAAGGCTTCGATGATGATACTCCCTTTCTTTATATAACAACCTACAATGCTAACTTGAATGAAATTCACTTTTTGACTTTTAAAAAAAGGTCCACTTCTCTCATAAAGAGGAGTGAACCTTTTCTTATTCTACCACGAGTTCAGCTAACGATTATACATTTACAATTTGCCTTCATTTTTATCTTTGGGTATGTTAGCGGATCTTGATGATAGGACGTAAAAACGAACGAGTCAAGAACCCGCAATGTGGTTATTGAGTCCACTGATAGCGTCCTGTGGGAACATGAATGTCCCTATAAGCTCTGTATTTCCGTTCCAGGCAGACGCTTTCCGCGGGCATGACTTGAGCCTCCTCGGTCGCGACAAAGCGTGCTCCCTGTGGGGTCTCAAGTTTCATGCCATTCCCGCAGGAGTCGCTGCCTTTCACTACCATTCAGGAACGGTTAAAAAAGAACGCTCTGATCCAACTTCGCTTTAAAGATGCAGACAAAAATCGTTTTGTTGATTTCGAATCTGAGTGTTCCTTTTCATTTGCAGATTTTCAATCTTTGAAAGTAGGGCCTTTTCAGTGGCCTCGTGGTTTTTCACGGCGATTCTCGACCGTTCGTCTGCGAAAAGCGAGTTGTTATGCTGACTGTAGAATCATCAACATGATCATTTAACAAAGCCTATTCTTTAACAAATTCCTTCGTGCTTCTTACTGTATCAATCGGTCGAACGGATTTTTCAATTTGTTCACGTTTTGGCTCTAAGAATGGAGGCAAAGATAATTTTTCTCCTAAGGTTTCATAAGGCTCATCCCCCATAAATCCTGGCCCATCTGTTGCAAATTCAAATAAGATTTGTGGCGCAACTCTTGTGTAAAGCGATTCAAAAAAGTGGCGATTCACATAGCCTGACGTTTGGAATCCAAAACGATCCATATGGTCAATCCACTCTTCTAAGACAGATCGGTCTGCCACTCGGAAAGCCGCATGATGAACGGTACCAAATCCTTGTCGAGCTTGTGGAAGAACGGCATTATGTTCAACGACTACTTGAGCGCCATTTCCACCTTCACCCACTTCAAATAAGTGAAAAGAACCTTCATGAGCGATTTCTTTAAATAATAAAACTTTTTCCAACATTTCTTTAAAGTATCCAAAGTCAGCAATACGAACAAAAATGGGACCTAATCCAGTTATCGCATGCTCTAAAGGGATGGGTCCATTCTGCCAAGGTGTACCCGGAGCAACACCTTCATCTAGTTCATCAGAGATCAATTGATATTGCTGATCATCAAAATCAACAAATGAAACCGTCTTTTTGCCAAATTGCTCTTTTACCCCTGCATGTTTTACTTCTAATCGATCAAAACGTTTAACCCAATAGTCCAGGGCTGCATCACTTGGGACACGGAAAGATGTTTTTGAAATCTCGTTTGTCCCATGAACCCCTTTTTGAATGCCTGGAAAGTCGAAAAACGTCATATCCGTGCCTGCACTACCTTTGTCATCTGCAAAAAATAAATGATACGTTTGGATGTCATCTTGGTTCACCGTCTTTTTGATTAAACGCATTCCTAAAACATAAGTAAAGAATTCATAGTTCTTTTCTGCACTGCTAGTAATGGCCGTTACGTGATGGATTCCTTTTAAATGATTCATATTAAATGCCTCCAATGGATTATAAACTCTTACTTTATGAAGAAAATCATTTCCGAAATTTATCTTTAAATTAAATATCTTGAATATGAGATAAATATATCGTTAATCATCTCTTTTGTCAATGAGGAAGGATGATGTGGGATTCCTTCCTTTTTATGTTGTGCATGGCACCTCTAGATGTAATGAAGTATTTTTAGTGAATTTACAGGATTTTTGCACCGACTTATAGAAGAAAAAGAATACCAAGAAAAAAGGATGGTCAATGATGATTGAAGAAAGTAAAGTCGTATTATTTATCGCATCAAGTCTAGATGGCTATATCGCTAAAAAGGATGACTCCTTGGACTGGTTGTTTAAAGCGGAGGAAAAAGGCGAAGGAGACAATGGCTACTTACCATTTTACGATTCAATCGATACGATTTTAATGGGTAGGAAAACGTACGATCAAATATTGATATTAGAAAATGGTATTTTTCCATACAAAGGCAAGCATTGTTATGTCTTTTCTAGATCTGCCCAACAGGAAAACGACAATGTGAAATTTATCGATGAAGACCTTGCTCAATTTGTGGATCGGTTGAAAAAAAGTCAGCGTCAAATTTGGCTAGTTGGCGGAGGAGAACTTGTTCATACTTTCATGAAAGAAAAACTGATCGACGAACTCATTATCACGATTATACCTATATTACTTGGAAGAGGAATCTCATTATTCAAGGAAAGTGATATGGAAATCCAGCTAAATCTAAAGAAAACGGAGATTTTCAATCAATTTGTTCAGCTTCATTATAAGGTTGAATGAATGTTCGAAAGCCCCTTCACTCTGTTTAAATGAATTAAGGGAGCTTTCGATCATCGGGTGGTGACAGGCACCTAATATCGGCACGAGCATGAGGAGACTCACGGTACACCCGTGGAAAGCGTACACCTACAGCGAAAATCGAGTATATCGTTTGAAAAAAGCCATTAGTGATAAATCATGGCAGGGTGGCTTTGAGAACGTAGTGTCCTTTTTCAGTGGCCACCTTTCAAAGAGTGGATCTTTTGCTTATTTCAAGTCTAGTAGTTCGACATTTTCAATATGACCGGTCTCGCGGAACATGACTACATGCCTTCACCGGACAACGTTTCACACCAACATTCAGACCCTTAGCGAGCCACGGAATCCTCTGGCAGCATAGTAGGATTCTGCTCCATTGTGGTACACAAAGACAGTGTCGTAGCGACGATCACAGAAGATGGCTCCACCGAGTTTTCTAATATTAGGGGGTGTGTTCACCCAGCTCGATGATTTAGTATCGAAATTTCCAAGTTTCTGCAGCTCCCGGTATTGTTCTTCCGTTAAAATCTCAATACCCATGTCAGCAGCCATCTCAATAGCGTTGTTTTTTGGTTTGTGTTCTTTCCTTGACTCCAGCGCTTCACGATCGTAACAAACACTTCTCCTGCCTTTAGGACTTTCCGCTGAACAATCATAAAAAATGTATTCGTCCGCCTGTTCATCATGAACGATAACATCCGGTTCACCGCCAGTTCTTTCCATTTCATTAAGCGACCACAGTTTTTCAGGATTCGTTTCTAGCTTTGCCTGTACTTTAGTCCACTCAAGTCCTTGATGGCGATTCATGTTTTGCTCAAAACGGGCTTTCAATGTTCTGAGTATTTCTTCATGTTGTTCTGGTGACAACTTCCTTTTTTCATTTTTCATACTAAAACCTCCTTGATTTGCGGTGCCGGATACAGCCGAATTTACCAGTTACAACAACTGATGATTTATGAAAAACTCTTTCTAGTAATTCCCCTTATTAATTTGCAAAAAGCATCCCATTCATCTGGAAACTTGTTATCTCCATGTTTCTTTATATTTCGACCATTTATTATAATCTCTGCACTCCAGTGGGTACCATCAAGAACACCCGGTTCTATGTATTTTGCCCTCCAATTTAGCAAGTTAACGTTTTTCAATTCCTCAATAAATTTCTTTGCTGTTTTAGGATGCATTTTTTTTTGATTCGTTTCTTCTTCTCCTCCAACCCAATGACTCCATGAGACTTGTAATGTGGATAGATTAACGTCAACATTGTAATAGCCTTCGAAGAACCCCCCAACCGAAGCCTTAAGTCCCTCAATTTTATCATAAGCTCCCTCAAGGGCCTCCAATTTATTCCACTCATGTTCGCAATCTTTGCAAGAGTATTCTGGCCCGCCAACTATCATGCAACATCCGCCAAGTTTAATTTCTCCCGCTTCTGCTTTTTTAATTGCTTCATGAGTGGGCATACCATATAAAATTCCCATTGTATTTTTGGACCCGCACTTTGGACACTGCTTATCATTTATAGCCATTATTACTCTCCACTTTCTTTACTGAAATAAAGATTTTGTTTGATTC
>CAVSKA010000021.1:0-14262 GCA_963728315.1 uncultured Caryophanales bacterium | reverse complement strand
TTTCCTCGCTCTTTTCATCCAACAAAAAACACGAGGAAAATCGGATGGTGATTCCGATTTTCGCTCGTGTTAGGGAACGTTTTATTTGACCAAGAATACAGTTTATTTTGCTAAGGAAGAACTTAATTTTGCTGGTACAACTGTCTGATATTTTTTAGTAACACTTTTTTTCCAACCTTGACTGTTTAAACTCAATAGCGTTGCCACCAAACTGCTTGAATGACAAAGGAACCACCTTCCAATTAAAATGTGATTCTCTGTAAGTACAATTTGTTCAATGCTAGCTATTGAAACGTTTCTCTGAGTCCGTTTGAATACACGTAAAGTAAGAATATCCATTGATACACCAGTGTAACCTAATTGTCTCAGCATGGACCTAACGTTGCCAACGATGGGACCATGAATGGTTGACTACATGTTGGATGATGTCACGATAACTGAATAATAACCCGTCTCCATCCTTGATATGGGGTGTTAACTTAGGTCATACGATAAAAAATCCTCGTATTGCGTTTTATTTATTAAAATAGTCTTCTAGTGCAAAGATGCTTGCGTCTTTTGTTTCCGCTTCCGTTTGTCTTTCATCGATGTCGGATTCTTGCTTCATGGTACTCAAGTCCATTACATCAGACACGTAGATGTGAGCAAGTGTTGCTCCAATCGTTGGAAATGAACTGGGTACCACACGGTAAAATATGTCTTCTGCGAAGTTCCGAAGGTGTTGGAACATTTTTATCATTTGCCCATGTGTTATAGTCATATATCTTTCGTAAGTTCATTTGCTTACTCCTTTCTTTTAAATATCAAACAGTAGGCATCTTCGTTTTCAGCCCAAGTTGTTGCAAGGTAGCTGAGTGGCTACATGTTTTCCTACTTTCATAGATAATGTTTCCTATTTTACCTTCATATATCAAGAAACTTTTTTAAAATATTCCTTCAGAACCTATACATGAGCAAATGGCTGCCTGATAATTAAGTTTCATACATAAATAAAATTGTTTTAATTAATACACAAGTTCTAAACTCAAGGGGGCATCCACTTCTTGAAGAATTCCTCTCCCTTTGACCATGTCTTATTCCTAATCAGTATGTTTATTTATAAAAAATAATATTGCTTATCATACAACAGGATTTTTATCAGTCTTTATTATAAATGTTCAACCTTTATTTTAAATGATCAATCTTTTTATAAAACTACATTAAGGTTACATATATTCATTTGAAGTATTCATAAAAGTACACTTCTTCAAAAAGAAGGAGAAAATTAAAATTCCTTCTCTTTTGATAAGCTTTGATCTATGTAAACTCTTTTTGAATGTACTGAAAGTTTTATAAGATTAATTTAAATAATTTCTTGTTTGCTTTATCAGTTCTCCAAAAATATATATGGTTTAAATGTTTCGATATCTTTATAATTGGAGTAATCAGAAATAAGGAGGAAATAACATGAAAAACTTCGCAATTAAAACCGTAAAAGCATATAAGGTGGGTACGCCTTCTTAATCTTTTTCTTAACCTTTGTCGGTCATCCCCCCTTATATGTGTTTATTTAAATTACACAATAAAGGGGGTAATCATGAATTTTCCAGTAAAAAAAGTTTTTGTCGTATTATAAGCCTTACCAGAAAGTTTTCTTTTTAGTATTAATTTGCGCTACGTTTATTTCTTTGCTTTCTTTGCTATTTCCGTTACTAGTTCGCTATGTGACCAATGTAGTTTTAGAAAATGACCTCTCCAAAGCACATGAAGCTATATTATGGATTGGTAGTCTAATGTTACTTTTAGTATTCTTACAAAATGTTAGTAACTTTTTTGTAGATTATAAAGGGCATGAACTAGGAGCTCGCATGGAAAGCGATATGCGCAGCGAATTGTTTTCTCACATGCAAAAGTTGTCTCTTAGTTTTTATGACAAGAAAAAAACTGGTCAACTCATGACTAGAATCACAAATGATCTGTTACTGCTTTCCGAGCTCTATCATCACGGTCCCGAAGATTACGTAAAGTACTTCGTCCGTTTTCTTGGTTCATTTATTATTCTGTTTTTTATTAATGCGCCCTTAACAATCGCAGTTTTTTGCTTTTTACCTATAGTGGGAACTTTTACTTTGTATTTTAATAAGAAATTGAACCGAGCATTAACTAGGAATAAAGAAAGAATTGGAGAAGTGAATGCCCAAGTAGAAGATAGCCTTGGGGAATTAGTTGTCCAGTCCTTCGCCAACGAATCTTTAGAAATTAAAAAGTTCAATCAGGAGAACCATCGTTTCTTAGAAAGTCGGAAAGAAACATATAAAGCAGAAGCTTATTTCTATAATACAATCGAAGCTTTGATTCAATTGATTACAGTCACAGTTGTGTTATTTGGTGCCATGCAGATTGTTAATTCATCAATGAATTTAGCTGATTTAATAACTTTTTTGCTTTATATTGGCTTCTTGGTTGAACCGATGCAACGGCTGGCGTTCATGAGTATTCAATTTCAAGAAGGAATTACGGGGTTTCAACGATTTATTGAAATTATGAATACTCAACCAGCGATTGAGAATCAATTTGGAGCGAAATCTCTCTCTACAATTTATGGACACATTGAATTTAGAAACGTATCTTTCCGCTACGATAATTTTTTAAAAAATGTTTTTGATGATTTGTCATTTCAAGTGCAGCCTGGAGAGTTTGTTGCTATTGTTGGTTCCTCTGGAGCAGGAAAAACAACACTTGCTTCCTTAATCCCTCGCTTTTATGAGGTTACGAAAGGGCAAGTGCTATTAGACGGTAAAAACATTCGTGAACTTGATGTTCGGTTTTTAAGAAAAAGTGTTGGTATTGTTCTGCAGGATATCTATCTTTTTTCAGGCACCGTCATGGAAAATATTCGTTATGGTAATCCAGAAGCAAGTGATGAGGAAGTCATTTCAGCAGCTCAGCAAGCCAATGCTCATAGCTTTATTACAAGTTTGCCTCAAGGCTATAATTCTGAGATAGGGCAACGAGGTGTTAGATTATCAGGAGGACAAAAACAACGATTAAGCATTGCTCGTGTTTTTTTAAAGAATCCTCCTATATTAATTCTTGATGAAGCTACAAGCTCATTAGATAATGAAAGCGAAAGTATGGTAAAAAGGTCCTTAGACAAACTAGCCGATGGACGTACAACGATAGTCATTGCACATCGATTGTCTACGATCCGGAATGCTGAAAGAATTATCGTACTCTCTAAAGGACAAATTGTGGAACAAGGCACACACGAACAGTTGATGATACATCAAGGTCCGTATTCTAAACTTTATTCCAAGCAGTTTGAAGAACAGGTATATTGAATAACATGTAAAATAGAAAACAGATCTTCTTTGAAAAAAAGAAGATCTGTTTTCTATTTTAGAATTAACAAAGTCATTTACTTTCACTAAGGAAGCGTTTGTAAAAGTATTTATTGTACCCAAAAAAAGAAGTCTTTCCCAGACCGCCCCTTCAACCCTTTGGTACGACTGATTTTCCATATTCTGTAGACGAATTAGTTGTTCCCTGATTCGCTCTTTTTTCTTCCTGTTTTTTGTCAGATTTCATATTTTTCAGGTAAATAAGTTGTTCCCTGAAATCCAGGATTACCTCTTCTTTTTCACGCCTTTTCTCATGCTTTTTCTCGCTCTTTTTATCCAACAAAAAACACGAGGAAAATCGGATGGTGATTCCGATTTTCACTCGTGTTAGGGAACGTTTTATTTAACCAAGAATACAGTTCTTTTTGCTAAGGAAGAACTTCATTTTGCGGGTACAACTTTTTTCACTAGACTATCTTTTATTATTCAACCGTTACTGATTTAGCAAGGTTACGTGGTTTATCTACGTCGCAGTCGCGGTGTAGCGCAGCATAATATGCGATCAGCTGTGTTGGGATAACAGAAATTAGTGGTGTTAATAATTCATGAACGGCTGGGATGACAAAGCTGTCGTCTTCCTCTTCAAGGCCTTTCATAGAAATGATACATGGGTTTGCTCCACGAGCAACAACTTCTTTCACGTTTCCACGAATGCTTAAGTTGACACTTTCTTGAGTTGCTAGTGCAATGACAGGTGTTCCATCTTCAATAAGAGCGATTGTTCCGTGTTTCAACTCTCCACCAGCAAATCCTTCCGCTTGGATGTAAGAGATCTCTTTTAGTTTCAATGCACCTTCAAGGCCTACATAATAGTCAAGTGAGCGACCGATGAAGAAACAGTTACGTGTCGTTGATAAGAAGTCACGAGACACTTGCTCTAGGGCTTCTTTAGAATCACAAAGGACTTCCATTGCATTTGCAATAATACCAAGCTCTTGCACTAAGTGGAAGTCAAATTCGACCCCGCGGGCTTTCCCAGTTACGTTTGCTAAGATAGCAAGCACCGCTAGCTGTGCAGTATAAGCTTTTGTTGAGGCAACTGCAATTTCTGGACCAGCATGAAGCAACAATGTGAAGTCTGCTTCACGAGAAAGTGTTGAACCTTGAACATTGGTGATCGTTAACGATTTGTGTCCTAGTTCTTTAATACTAACGAGTACAGCGCGACTATCAGCTGTTTCTCCACTTTGTGAGATGAAGATAAACAATGGTTTTTCAGTTAATAGTGGCATATTATAAACAAATTCGCTTGCAACATGTACTTCAGTAGGAATTTGAGTCATTTTTTCAATGAATTGTTTTCCAACCAAACCAGCATGGTAGCTCGTTCCACAAGCAATAATGTGAATACGATCAGAACTATTCAATGCGTTCAAGATGTCTTCATTAATCGATAATTCACCTTGATCGTTTTGATATGCTTGAATGATTTTGCGCATAACAAGCGGCTGTTCGTCAATTTCTTTTAACATATAGTGAGGGTATGTTCCCTTTTCAATATCACTTGCATCTAATTCAGCTGTGTAAGGAGCACGTGTAATCGTTTCTCCCTCTAGATTTTGAATGATTACTTCATTTTTGCGAACTAGGACGATTTCTTTATCCATTAATTCTACATATTGGTTTGTCACTTGGATCATTGCCATTGCATCAGACGCAACAACGTTGAAACCTTCTCCAAGACCAACAAGTAGAGGACTTTTGTTTTTTGCAACGAAGATTGTGTCTGGATCTTGGTTATCTAATAAAGCGATCGCATATGAACCTTTTAGCGTTTTTAAGGTTTGAGTGAAAGCTTCAAGAACATCAGCACCGTTGTTTACTAATTTCTCAATCAGTTGAACGATGACTTCTGTATCCGTATCACTTTTAAATGTCATCTCAGCAAGCTCAGAACGTTTCAAACGTGAATAGTTTTCAATTACACCATTATGAACAAGCGTAAAGCGCCCTGATGTACTTTGATGAGGATGTGCATTGTCATGACTCGGGATCCCATGAGTCGCCCAACGAGTGTGACCAATTCCTGTATGACCAATTACATTGTCATTTACGACGCTACGAAGGTCAGCAATACGCCCTTTTTCTTTAAAAACAGATACGCCTTCTTCGTTAATCACTGCAATACCTGCAGAATCGTATCCGCGATATTCTAATTTTTCTAATCCTTTTAATAAAATTTCCTTTGAATCATTTTCTCCAATATAACCTACGATACCGCACATTTAAGTTTGTCCTCCAATGATAATAAGAGGGCAAGATCCAACAAGGGGCACTTGCCCCCTTATCTCTAATTTTATTTTTTAATGGTTGTGTTGGTCGATCTTTGACAACAAATCGAAATCAACAAAATAATTCCTCATTTTCTTTCCTTTGTCCGCTAAGTTGCCAGAGCGATTTAAGAAAGAAATTACGGTTGAGTGGAACAACCGGGAGGCATCCGCCGAAAATTCGATAAACCTCCTCCTCGTCAACTAAGCAAAGTGTCGTCCGCTGCTTAGTTCAGGCGCTTGTCATTCAATTAGAGTCTAGGGTTAAACTGATATCCTCCTTCCTAAGATCAATCTGTTTCAAGCGTTCAGTGACACTTAAAACACGCTTAATCATACACCAAAATATGAGAGATGGTCAACTTTTCTCAATAAAAGGTACTTCGTTCGATTAATGATGTATTCCATTTATATAGAGGAAAGGAAATCAGCACCTCATCATTTTACCCTATGCAAACCTTAATGAAACGTGTGTGCAGATGGTAATTGTTGCTGTTTTTTCATTTTATTCTTAACGAAAGAAAAAGCCTTAAAGAGATGGTCTCTTTAAGACTTAAATTCATGTTATTCAGCTAGTCCCATTTGTTCTTTAACGACAGCTACGATACGGTCTACATACGTGTCACAAGCTTCTTGTGCGGGTGCTTCAGCCATGACACGAACAAGTGGCTCTGTTCCGGATGGACGGACTAAGATTCGGCCGTTTCCGTTCATTTCTGTTTCCACTTCTTCGATGATCGTTTTGACCTTTTCATTATCCGTTACGTGATGTTTATCTGTAACACGGACATTTACTAATTTTTGTGGATATTTCTTCATTTCAGCTGCAAGTTCAGACAGAGGTTTCTTCGTCATTTGCATAATGTTAACAAGTTGTAAGCCTGTTAGGAGACCATCTCCTGTCGTGTTGTAATCTAGGAAGATGATATGACCAGATTGCTCTCCACCCAAATTGTACCCGTTCTTCTTCATTTCCTCTACTACATAACGGTCGCCAACTGCTGTTTGTACACTTTTTATTCCCGCTTCTTCTAGTCCCTTATGGAAACCAAGGTTACTCATAACAGTCGAAACGACAGTTGAGTGCTTAAGACGAGATTCCGATTTCAAGTATTTCGCACAAATAAACATGATTTCGTCTCCGTCAACGATTTCCCCATTTTCATCAATCGCAATTAAGCGATCTCCATCTCCATCAAATGCAAGACCGATGTCGGCTGTTTTTTCTTTTAAGAAAGCCGAAAGCGCTTCTGGATGAGTTGATCCTACTCCATCATTAATGTTTAATCCATTAGGTGATGCACCCATTGTTGAGAGGTCAGCGTCTAAGTCAGCAAACAAATGGTTTGCAAGCGTCGACGTCGCTCCATGAGCGCAATCAAGCGCAACGTGGATGCCTGTGAAATCCTCGTCTACTGTTTGCTTTAAGTATTGAAGGTATTTTTGACCACCTTCGAAATAATCACTTACTTGTCCCAAATCTTTTCCAACTGGACGAGGTAGTGTATCTTCTTCTTGGTCTAATAAGTTTTCAATTTCAAGCTCTTGTTCGTCCGACAGCTTGAAACCATCTGGTCCAAAAAATTTGATTCCATTATCCGCTACTGGATTATGTGAGGCAGAAATCATGACGCTTGCTTGAGCACCTAGTGAACGAGTTAAGTAAGCTACTCCGGGTGTAGAGATTACGCCCAGTCGCATGACTTCAGCTCCGATGGACAATAAACCGGCCACAAGAGCACCTTCTAGCATATAACCCGACACTCGTGTATCACGTCCGATCAATACTTTCGGTCGGTTGTTGGTCTCTTTTGTTAATACAAACCCACCGAATCGACCTAATTTAAATGCTAATTCAGGTGTTAATTCTGAATTTGCAATACCTCTTACTCCATCAGTTCCAAAATACTTTCCCATACTGCTTCATCGCTCCTTGTTTTCGCTTCGCCCACTTATTCGGCGGAGCTCGAATTGCTTGTATTTGATTGATTCGTATCAGTTGAAGAACTTGTTGTTTCTTCTTTTTTTGTCAGTTTCACAGTGGCATTTAAAACCTTTATCGACCATTTCACCTGATCTGGCCCTGAAGCCATAATAGGCACATTGTGTTCCCCTTCTTTTAAGGAATTAAGGTTCACATATGCAGAGAAATCACTAGCTTTAAGATCTTGAATTGACTTTGCCGTTCCCGAAACTAAGAAATCGACCGTACCCGATTTTGGTGCCAAAAAAGTCATCAAGAATTTATCGTCCAAATTTTTGAACGTAATAGGTACACCTGTAATGGTTCTACTAGTCGTTTCATTATCCCCCTCGTTAGGAGGTGTTTCGGGAGTGGGATCTGGCGTCGGGGTTGTAGTCGTTCCGTCTCCAGTATTTGTATCAGGTGCATCAGGTGTATCAGGTGGTGCTCCCCCAGAATCTTCCGGCGTTGCTGAAGGGGGTTGTTCATTGCTCGCCGTATCATCCTTTTTTGCAGAAGTGACCTTAACCTCTACCTGAACACGATCAGGTGTTGATTTGTTAATACCTTCAGGCAATTTGATTGGAAGTTCAAGTGTGGTATCTTCCTTTAAGCTATTCAAATCTACTTCAACCGTTGCCTCTTCTATGGCTTTCAAAAGAGACTCTTTTCCAAAAAGTTTTATGGTTTTAGGAGTTACCTTTAAACTATCTACTTTTGTACCTTCAGGTGATTTCCCGGTCTCTTTTATCTTGATGGGTACTTCTTTACTCGGATTATTGACTGAGACTTTTACATTTACCGTACTCGGATCGACTGTCACGTCTAACTTGTTGAGTTCAGTATCAAGAACACGAACTTGAGCTTGTTTAGAAATCGTTCCATCAATTTTTTCATCGACATTTAGCGTAGCTTTTACAAATGCAATTTTATCAATTTGATCTTTTGAGCCCGTAATATTAACAGTTCTCGGATCGACTTCCATACTTTCAAGTTCATAACCTTTTGCCAGCAGATTATGATTAAATTCTGGCTGGACACTAAATTCTTTTGTTACTTTATCTTGAATTGTCACATTCGCGTATGCAGGATTTCTCTTCACAGTAAGCTTATTCGATATATCTTTTATTTTAATGGGTACTTTATGCTTGCCGCTCTTTAGATCTCGTAAATCTACATACACATGAAAGTCTTTTTGGTTTTTTGTTGTTTGAATGACATTTTTTGGTCCATCAATTGTAATCGATATCGTTTCTGGTACACCGCTAACGACTAAATTTTCCGAATCATAATAAAGTTCCACAGGAATGTCATCAATGGTTACAGCACTTCCATTCGAGCTTTCTTTCTCAGCGCTCTGAAGGGGAGCTTCATCGACATTAACTGAAGCATACAAGAGTATGGCAAGTAATAATGCTGTGATTCTAAGAAACCAACGATTATCCATTAATTTATCCACGTTGTTTCTTCCCCCCTATGCCCCATTTAGTTGAGGAAGTATTTTTCACATGGGTTTGAACCAATTCACTAACCATCATTTCTTTAAATTCTTCAATTGATAATTCGCGGTACAGTTCACCATTTTTCGTAACCGAAATGCCTCCTGTTTCTTCTGAAACTATGACCGTTAGACTATCAGTTACTTCACTAATTCCTAACGCTGCCCGATGTCTTGTGCCTAATTCTTTGGAAATAAATGGACTTTCTGATAATGGTAAATAACAAGCTGCAGCTGAGATTTTATTTTTTTGAATAATCACCGCTCCATCATGAAGAGGAGTATTCGGAATAAAAATATTAATGAGTAGTTCAGATGAAACATACGAAGCCATTTGTATACCCGTTTCGATATAATCATCCATCCCTGTTTCACGCTCGATCGATATCAATGCTCCAATGCGGCGCTTTGCCATATAAGAGACCGATTTCTCCAAGGATTCAACAAGGTGCTGTTGTTCCTGATCGACTGCTGCTGTGCTTCTAGAGAAAAATCGACCTCTACCAAGCTGCTCGAGCGCTCGACGTAGTTCAGGTTGGAAAATAATAATAATAGCTAAGAATCCCCAAGTTAATGCTTGTTCCATCATCCAACTTAATGTATGAAACCCAAGAACACCACTTAGAAAACGAACGATAATAATAACAAAAATTCCTTTAAGTAGCTGTACGGCTTTCGTTCCTCGAATGACCGTAATCAGCTTATATACGACAAACCAAACTAGCATAATATCCACAATATTAGACAAATAGTCCATTGCAGTAAAATGGCGAATCATATCAGAAAACGGCATGCTACATCCTCCAATGGTTTAATCAAAAGCGCAACCCGTATAGAAGGCTATTCTTTACATTTAACTTTTCTATTATAGCATACTACATTAGATCTCAAAAATGATACTATCAGGACAAAGAGTCCTCTAAAAAGCCTTAGCACTCTTACGAATAATCGACTTCTCAAATATGGAAGAACGATACATCGCCAGGTAGCCAGACTCGTTTTAAGAGACACTTTCTTTCGATACAAATAATCAGTGATGGAGCGTCGTAGAAAAAATGTTACAAAAGAACGATTTTCCTTCCTAAGTAAAATACGAAGGAAGCTACTTTCCCTTACACATTTCATTCTATCCTTGCTAAGCGAATGATCGGCACTTTTTATGCAGTCAATGCAGCACATTAATTTGATTCTATTGTACAACCGGTTTTCCTGAAAAAGAATGAACAATCGTACGGTAACTACTTTTCATCTCAAACCATAACCACTCAAATGCTTCATTAATCACTTCTACCTTACCAGTCACTTGATCGGTAGAAGCCATATAAACTTTCCCGTTTACGATCGTAACGTTCCCTTGCACAGCCCCCTCGACTTTGACGTTCCCATTTTGAACCATCAAATCTCCTTTGACTACTTTCCCTTTTGGAATGACCACTGTATGATCATCAACGACTAAACCAGCTGAATGGTTATACTGTAGTTTGTCATTTCCGTTCCAAATTGAAAACAAACTACCAGTCATCAGGATGATAAAAAGAGAAGCAGCAGTTAAAAGAGGATGTTTCTTCATCCAAATAATGTTTCTCTTCTTTTTTGCAACCGTCGGAAGCTTTTCCATCAGTTGCTCTGTGAAATTAACTGGCGCCATTATTGGCTCTGCTTGTTTAAGAAAGGCAACTGTCGCTTGAAGTTCATCAAAATGCTCCTTACAAGCAGAGCACTCTTCAAGATGAGAGTGGAAAAGAATTTCCTGTTCACTTGAAAGATCTCCATCTAAATAATCGTGCATCTCTTGAAGGAAGTGCTCATCACATGAATTCAATAGGTTTCACCCTTTCTGCCTGTTTCAATTGTTTTCTTAATGCTTCCCGTCCACGATGAATTCTTGTCTTAACGGTTCCTAGAGGTAGTTCTAAGATCTCACTAATTTCTTGAAGAGATAGCTCTTCCATATATTTTAATACGATAACTGCTCTGTATTTTTCGGGTAAATTTCGTATTTCTTTGTAAATTCGGTTCTGAATTTCATTTTTTTCTACTTCATCTTCTGGTAATGGTGTCGAAGCAGCAACTTGCGAATACATTGTTAACCCATCTGACCCTGAAATTTCTGCGTCTAAATAGTAATCGGGTTTTTTCTTGCGAATTCGGTCAATACAAAGGTTAGTGGCGATTCGATAAATCCAAGTTGAAAATTTCCGATTCATTTGAAATCGATCTAGATGGATATATGCCCGCATGAAAGCCTCTTGAGAGATATCCTCTGCCTCTTGACGATTACCTAACATTCGATAGCACACTTGAAATACACGATGTTTATATAATTCAACAATTTCAGAAAAAGCTTGTTTATCGCCATTTCTGACTTTTATTATCTGTTCATTAACCCGTTTATCCAATTCGATTCCCCTCCGCTCTATGCGGGTAGTTACTTTACGATTATCTTCGTAAAAAGTTTCACCTAACACGCTATCTATTTAATTTAACATATTTTTACTAACCCCGTTTATTATTCTGAAAAGAGGGTATTACTTTAGCAATATAACTCTTACCCCTATCCAAAATATCCATCCTTATATGAACTCAATAATATGAAAGTAGAGTGATATGCGAATGAATAATCTTAAAGAACTGATGAAAGAAATTGAAATATCCCGTAATAAGATGGTTCAACTTACAGCATCTCGCTCTTATATTGATGATGAAGTTGTTAAGGTTAGCAAAGAATTAGATCTATTAATTGACCAATATTTTCATTTTTCATGGAAAAATAAAAAGTCAGCAGCTTCATAAAGAGGCTGCTGACTTTTTATTTATTTTTTATAGTAATCGCTCTCCAAAAAGAGAACCAATTAATGCCACTGCGACAGTCGCTGTTTTGTTTTTTTCGTCTAGAATAGGATTAACTTCGACAAATTCTGCTGAAGTAATTAAATCTGCTTCAGATAACATTTCCATAGCTAGGTGACTTTCACGGTAGCTAATTCCTCCCAAAACGGGTGTCCCGACACCAGGGGCATCACTTGGATCTAAACCGTCAAGATCAAGAGATAAGTGAACACCATCTGTTTTTTCTTGAAGATAATCAATTGCCTCTTCCATTACTTTTGTCATTCCTAAACGATCAATTTCATGCATGGTATAAACTTTCATACCAATATCTTTTATCAGCTTTTTCTCACCTTCATCCAAATCACGAGCGCCAATAATGACAACATTTTCAGCTTTAATTTTCTCTTTGAATCCACCAATATTGGTTAAAGCATCATGACCTATTCCTAAGCTTGCCGCAAGTGGCATTCCATGAATATTTCCTGTAGGCGAAGTATCTGCTGTATTCAAGTCTCCGTGTGCATCATACCAAATGACTCCAAGGTTTTTGTAATGCTTTGTTAAACCGGCGAGTGTACCCATTGCAATGCTGTGGTCACCACCAAAAACTAAAGGAAAGTCTCCTTTTTCAACAATGGTCGCCACTCGATCCGCTAAGATTTCATTTCCTTCTGCAACCGCTTTCAAATTTTTCAAATTAATACTCTCATCATCCACTTGATAAGTATGGTCAATGGGAATATCTCCACCATCTTCAACGAGATGATCCAAATTTTCTAATCGTTCTACTACGCCGGCATAGCGAATCGCACTTGGACCCATATCTACGCCTCTTCTTGTTTGCCCTAAGTCCATTGGCACTCCAATAATTGATATTTTCTTTTTCATGGTGTTATCCTCCTCGGGATTTCTTTCTATTGTCCTATTGTACAGTTGAATTGACTCCTGACTCAACTCAACACAATTATGTATATATATACGATAGACATTTTTCTAAATTAAATAGTTTAAACATGACCTTCCCAGATTATACTTTCTTCCTATATCTGCACCACTTGGTATGCAACAGAACGATACACATATTAGTGTTTCTTCAATTTAGCAACTCATTCTACAATTCTTTAAGAACATATAAAATACATAATTGATGGCCATAATATCGCTATTGCAATGGATAAATTTTCGCACTGTTTAAGGATGAAGATCGTTCCCCTCCCTCATAAAGCTTAAAAGAACCTCATAAGCCCCTTAATTGTTAGGCTCTGTTAGTGAATGTTGTTGATAGGAAGTAAAAACTCTCACTAGTGGAATAACGAGCGAGTCTAGACCCCGCAGTTTGGTTTTTGAGGTAAAAGAAAAAGGCCAACATTTAATGAGTAAATATCTGCAACTAAAATAGGAACACTCAGATTCATTCTATAACACGAATTGAATTTAAGTTGCATCTGTGAGAGCCCACAGGTGCTTGCCATGAGAAAGCTCACGGACCGCCCCCAGAAAGTGTACGCTTCGAACCGAAATCAGCAAAACGATTTTTGTCTTCATCTTTAAAATGAAGTTGAATCCTAACGTTTTTTGTAACCGTTACTGAAACGGAAATCCATGGCTTATATCCGCTTTGATGTCCCAAAAGTACTTATCAGTGGCCTTGTGATTCGGGACTTGAACCCTATAGTTCATACCCCTGCCGGACTAACATAAAAAAAGCGCCTTTTCTTTAAAGAAAAGACACTTTAGTGATGAGCCATGAAGGATTCGAACCTTCGACCCTCTGATTAAAAGTCAGATGCTCTACCAACTGAGCTAATGGCTCATAGATGGCTGGGCTAGCTGGATTCGAACCGGCGCATGACGGAGTCAAAGTCCGTTGCCTTACCGCTTGGCTATAGCCCAATACTATGAAAGAAAACACTATTAAATAGGATATCCACAGCTAATAAAATTATACAAAATGGTGGAGGGGGGCAGGTTCGAACTGCCGAACCCTGAGGGAGCGGATTTACAGTCCGCCGCGTTTAGCCACTTCGCTACCCCTCCAAAAAAAGATGGTGCCGGCAAGAGGACTTGAACCCCCAACCTACTGATTACAAGTCAGTTGCTCTACCAGTTGAGCTACACCGGCAAATGGTGTAATACTTATATTTCTATAAGATTGATGGTGGAGGATGACGGGATCGAACCGCCGACCCTCTGCTTGTAAGGCAGATGCTCTCCCAGCTGAGCTAATCCTCCATATTGGTGACCCGTACGGGAATCGAACCCGTGATACCGCCGTGAAAGGGCGGTGTCTTAACCGCTTGACCAACGGGCCTAATAAAT
>CAVSKA010000020.1:2500-172079 GCA_963728315.1 uncultured Caryophanales bacterium | reverse complement strand
GACTTAATTTTGCGGTACAACTTTTTGTAACCTTTGAAAAAAGATTGATTAAAACTTAGCGAGAATATTCAATTTCTAGGTATAAACAAACCGCATATTTTGAACAAAGTTTAATCAAAATACGCTGTTTTACCTGTTTATTTCTATTCATTTTTATAAAAAAGATTGATTATTTCGGGAGGCGAATATTTAACTAAAGCACCTCTTTACTTGAATAGATTACAATCCTTTTCCATTATGATGAAATTATAGTCTTTTCCTCTTATATTGTTTTGAAAGTTTCCCTTTTTAGTAAAGCCTGCCTTTTCATAAACTTTGATTGCCCGCTTATTAAAGTCAACAACGGCTAGCTCTAAGTGGTCATATCCTAGAATCTCTCTCCCTTGTTCAATTATTGCTTGTATAAAACTTAAACCGTTCCCATTTCCAGTTAGAGAAGGTTTCATTTGCACACCTACCGCTATAACCTCTTCAGGAGATTCCCCAACATTAAAGAACTCACAGTTTCCAATTAAGTTACCTTGATCATTAATGACTGAATAATAATTATCAGAATCTACACTTTCAAGGAACCCATTTGTTTTTTCCTCTTGAATATTATTATCATAAAAAGAATATACACCATCAAAAGTCCAAGTAATGAACTCATTCACATCTTCTTTTGTTCTCTTCCTAAGTTTATAAATCATAATCTCCACCCCCTTCCTTTACATACTCTTATTTTATAACCCGTGGACATCCTACGCTTCCTAATTTACAGTTATGTAGTAATTTTGAGACAGCACTCAAAATGCCTTATGAAAATCATACTTTTACATAAGGCATTTTGAAGAAACTTATTCTTTTTGTTTATATATGATTCTTTCGATACTTTTGATAGAAAGATGATAATCTGTTGCTAGTTGTTCTTTAGAAATCCCATTAATATAGTTCCAATAAATACTTCGATCTCTATCATTAAGAACTTTTCTTGTCCCATTTTTTTCTCCCCAAGCAAGCTCATTTCCTCTTTTTCTTGGTATATATATAAAATCTCCATCAAAGTATTTCTGGATTAACAGCACTAATTCTTTTGGTAATACTTCATTAGCCTTTTTATATTCCATAAATGTCCCTGCTTTCCTATAATCTATTAATAAGAAATAGCAAAGACCACTAAATGGATTGTCTTCTTGTAACACTCTCAATAGCAGCCTTCGCCACTAGCAAGAGAACAGTTTTAAGTTAGGATATTTCCCCATACCAACGACCCTCCCGTAAAAAAGATATATTATTAATAATACCATATTAAGGAATATTATTTATTAAACGGATGCAATTAGATGTAATTAGCAGCAGTTGATTGGATTCTCAGTTCTTCAGTTATTGTTAGCAATAGGTAAGCGTTTGAAGTTATCTCCGGCTTTTCCCCTGCTCCGCACCGAACGTGCTAGTTTCCCAGCATTCGGCGGTCCATCTACTGATATGTACTAGAATATAAGTTCCTCGTTACTTTGACGATTAGGATAATACGATATTTTCCTGTTCACATACCTTTCGGTATTGGTTGATTTTATTCAAAACGGGTTCTGAGATGTTGAGCTTTTTGAGGATTGACTCTATCTTCTCCATGTCTGTTAGGTGGATTAACCGGTGAATATCTTGGTGAAGAATTCGCAGGTTATGAAACTTATCGTTTCCTCCTCGTGACTTTGGGAGATAGTGATGACAATGCACTTCAAATGCCTGTAAATCCCAGCCTGTGATTTCACATTTCCCCATTTTCATACTGTATCGGCTTATTCTATTATCCGCATATTCAACTGACCGATTAGGAAGGTTGGAGTTCATCAAATTACTGATTTCCTTTTGGATATCAGGACGAAGCTTCTTGTATAACATGTCTCGACCTTCCTCTGTATAGGGTGTCACTTTTGGACTGAAGTTTAACGAGTTAACCGTTTTAACAATTCCTAGTTGGAAAAGGTAGACTTCAGCTACTTTAAAAGTCTTCATGGTAACACTGTAAAATCTTTTAAACAGAGGCGGCGGGTTACTTGGGTGTTCTTGCTTCCCAACCGGTTGTAGTCGATTGTATATGAACGGCTTTAAGTCGTAAGCAAGACGTGAGAACACTGGATTCACATGTGTCGCTCGCTTAAAATAATTATGGATGCCCAATACAAAACTGTTAAATCGCAGAACGTTTTGGGAAGTTGGTGAAGCTTTAATCCGACGGATTAGCCTTTTAGCTTCTTGTTTGATTTGTTTCTTCTTCTTTTGAATAACACCGGTATGTGCTACTCGTTTCTTCCCTTTTTTGTTCGCACGTATCGTAAAGCCTAGAAATTCAGACTCCCTTTTGCGTAGGTTAAGGATTTTAGATTTCTCTGGCGAGATATCAAGATTGAGCCGTTCCTTCAAATATCGACGGACTGCATGATACCACTTTTGAGCAGTCTTTCCATCACGGCAAAGAATTTTGAAGTCGTCCGCATAGCGGACGAGGTATCCTTCCTTCAGACTAGTCCGTTTCTTTGCATATCGTTCACCAACTTTTGATTTGTATGATTTGTGTAGGGGAAAGAACTCCCATTGATCAGCAATCCACTGATCTAAATCATTCAACACGATATTAGAGAGGAGAGGAGATAAAATTCCACCTTGAGGTGTCCCTTTGTTGGGGATTCCTTCTCCATCAATTTCTGCTTTTATCATTTTAGAAATACAGGCTAATACTTTCCTATCCTGTATTCCTAAATTCCAAAGCTGCTTCATTAACCGTGTGTGGTTTACATTATCAAAGAAACTCTTGATATCAATATCAACGACAAAATGAAGGGAGGCTTGATTAATTAGGGATTGTATCCTTGCCATCGCATGATGGGCAGACCGTAGAGGTCTAAAACCATAACTGTGCTTATAAAAATGAGCCTCCGCAATGGGTTCGAGAACCTGCTTGAAACTTTGTTGGATAATCCTGTCCAGAATACAGGGAATACCTAGCGGTCTTCTTTTCCCATTGTCCTTTTCAATCCATTTTCTTCTGACTTTCTTAGGTTGATAGCTTTTCAGTATTGTACGCACCTTCAAGACGAGTTCATCTTCAGATAATTCCTTGATATCCGATATCGTTTTTCCATCGGTCCCAGGTGTGTTTGAACCCTTATTGGATTTGATGGTACGATAAGCGAGTAAGATGTTTTCTCTTGAAGTGATGACATTATAAAGGAAGGAAAAGCTGTTTCCTTCCTGGGCTTTCTCATATAGTTCCGTGAATGTCTCCGTCATATTGTAGTAATCCCAGTATCGCAGTGTTGGCACTGTGGCATCCCTCCTTGTAGAAGTGATGTCCCCACATTCTTACCCGACCGGCACCATTCACGTATAGGAAAATAATCGTTTCATTCAGTAGACTTGGGGCTGTTCCTCCACTTTCATTACAAAAGCTTCTTCAGTCGTTCCCCTACCCTCACAAGGATAAATGCCTTTCGTAAACCTTATAGCAAACGCTTCGAGTGACAGCTCTTGGTTCAACGTTCCTTGCTTTCCAAGTACCTTACAACGTAGCTTTTCATTCTAGAGTTAGGTGCTTCCTTTAAGCCTGTGAGCTTGATACCGCCGTAGTCCGGTATAGCGTCTTTCAGAGGGGGCAATTTTACTCCACACCACTCACCCCATCGGAAGATGGGACATAAGTTTCCCTATGTTCTTAACTCTAGACCCTTACCTTCGGAAGTTCGTCAGTTCTTTAGCTAATAGAACTATTCTCACCATTTCTAGTTTTTCAGCCGTGCGGCATATCCGTTGGCATACCTTTTTGGCTTCAGCCTTCGTTCTGCCGAATCTACCTGTGCTTCAAACCCTATAACCTGTCAGTTATAACGCATGCAGGAGTATTGACGGGATGGTTTCGGGTAACATGGAACCGTCATTCCCATCCTCGGTTGTAAAGTTAGAATTTCAATTGAACATTCCCTGCTTTTCACGCTTGGTAGCGCTTATAGCAGAACTTGTCGCGCGCCCCCGTTAGTTGAATAGTTTTATCTTATTGGATACACCAACTCAATACCTTTCTCAGACTTTAGCGATTGATAATACCAGTAGTTATGGTCCGCTCCGTGTATGCAAAGAATTCGTTTATTTGGGTACTTCTTAGCAGCATTTTTCACCCTTGCAGCCATAATATAGTGTCGGGCATTCCATACAATATTTTGAACGTCCGGATTAACTGAATGTAACCATTTATACATTTCATTTGTAATCGCATCGTATTCGAATGAATTAAAAGGGATATTCCCTTCATTCCATGCAGATAGTTTTTTATCATTCCAACTCTGTAATTCTTGCTCTAACTTACTTCTGTTTCTGTGTCATATTTATCAAAAGGACCTTCCTCAAATACATCCTCTTCAAACCAATTCACTGGAACAAACTTAATACCCTTTTCATGACATAAGGGGAAGATCAAATTAGGATACTCATTTTGTGTCTCTCCCAGAATGCCCAATGGTTCACCTTTATTTAAATAGAGATCCCAGCTTAAAGGGTGAACTTCTCCACAAATTACATCAGGATTAAATTCTGCTATTAATTCTTCCAATCGTGACAACGGAAAATTATACTTCTTTTGCATTTCTTCATCATGAGTCATCCCTAAAATACCTACAACTGACATATTTACACATCCTCTATAATCGCAATGCATAAAACTCTTATTTCATTAACCTGCCCCGTTAGTTTAAGTGTAAACCTTCACATACTTCTACTAATTTAAACATAAATATCCAGTTAAGGTAAAACTTATTTAATCAAATGTAGGGTAGGTGCTCACCATCCCATTTTACAATAAATCAACCTTTTCCTTTAACATAGCCAAAAATATCGACAAAATAATCGCCCTATCTTGTGATATGAAAGTGATCACACCAACATGAAGAAAGGACGACTTTTTATGTGCAATCCATAGATTACGAATTAAAATGACATCACTGAAAACACTCACTTCCACAGTCCAGTTAGGAGGGGAATTGTGGTTCTAAAAAAGGTAATGAAGTATCTACTTTATTCCATACAATAAACAAAAAGGAATTTCACTTTTCAATATTCAAGATTTGATCCCAAGTAACCATAGATTTTTACTGCGGGACTTCGATAACCTCCCCATAGAATTTGGGATTGCGGAATTAGCCCGCAACCTCTTTAAAGTAGCAGGCATCCGCCTGCTACTTTCAATTGAGATAAGTAAAAACATAAAAACAGGTGAGAAAAACGACTCGTTTTTCTCACCTGTTTTACTTTGGAACTTATTAGACAGACCATGTTTTTTAATCGAAGAAAAATTTGCATATAATTATTTTGAATTTTATGGTAATATTAAACGAAAATAAATTCCATTTTAAGGATAACAGGTGAAAGAGTTGAGAGGAAAATCGAATGATCACCCTGCATACAGAGCGTTTAAGATAAATAAGAAAAAATATGATAAACAAAAAAGATTAAAGTTGATGAAAAAGATATTCATAACAACTATTATTTCGTCCATTTTGCTAGGTGGCATTTTTGTATTCGGAGTATACGAGTTGTTCTACGATATGGGCAGTTTACCAAAAGGAGATTATCTGATGAAATCAACCTCTCCTGATGGAAATTATACGGTTAAAACCTACGTTGCAAACGGCGGAGCTACTGTTGACTATTCTATAAGAGGGGAATTAGTTTTTAACAATGGTAAAACGAAAAAGAAAAATATTTATTGGAACTATCATGAGGAAAACGCCAATATATCTTGGAATGATAATGACACAGTCGTGATCAACGGGCATAAGCTAGATGTTCCTGATGACAAATATGATTTTAGAAATATTAATCATTAAATGAATGGCTTAAAACTTGGCTATGTTTGCGAATGTTGCTGTAAGGAAGCAAAAATGACGAGACTCCTGCGGAAAAACGAGCGAGTCGAGACCCCGCAGTGTGGTTTTTGAGGGTACTGAAAAAGTTCAACTTTTAAAGATTGAAATTCTGCAAATGAGAAGGAGCACCCAGATTCACTTCCAAGACACGTATTTTAGACTAGGAGACATTTTTATCCCTCCAAAAAGAACCATTTTTTTGTAAATGAACACGTTTTTAGTGGCATCTGTGAGATCCCATAGAAGCTTGCGACGAGCAGTCTCACATCCTCCTTCAGAAAGTGTCCGCATCGAACCGAAATCAACAGAACGATTTTTGTCTTCATCTTTAAAACGGAGTTGGATATGACCGTTGTTTTTAAACTGTTACTGAATGGGAGTGGAAGGCAGCGACTCCAGCGGGAACAGCGCGAGCTGAAAGCCCCGCAGGAACGCAGTGACGAGGAGATTGAAGCCGTGCCCGCGGAACGCGTCTGCCTGGAACGGAAATCCACGTCTTATAAGAAAACTTTTTCAGTGCCCTCGTGGTTTTTCACGAGGAGGCTCAACCGTTCGTCCGCGGAAAGCGAGTTATTTTGATGAATATACATACATTTGATGAGGAGGAGATTTCGTGAAGAAACTGCTCGTTATAGGATTCTCGTTATTTCTGTTTGCGATAGTGCTTCTAGGATGCGAGGAACATAGTTCAAAAGAGATAAAACCATCAAATGTAGTAGCCAAGGAACATAAAGAATTACCAAAACAAAAAATTGTTACTGAACCTAATCCCCCAATAAGAAGTGATGGGAAATGGGTTCAATTAGGAGCAAGATTACATTATATACAAGGAACAGTAGAAAGTATTGATAAAAACAGTGATGGTCAAAACGTCATTCATTTACTCGTCGAGAAAACCTTCCATAGTGAAACAGATGGTGTGCAAAGTCCATATGAAAATGGAATAACCTATTCGTTTGTTCTAAAAAATTCACCAAATATCGATCTGAATCATACACGAGTCATTATCTATGGAGGACAAGTGACTTCAAATGACCAAGATAATTTTATAGGTGCAGTACTTTCCTATTATGAGTTAAATCATCAATTTGTTGATCGTAATGGAAAAGAAGCTATACTCCCTCCAAAAGAATACCCTAATCAATTCTGAGACTCTCAATCACTTATCAGATTTTTTAGAAAAATGACTTGTAAATGATCACCATTATTTGTTAAGATAGTAAAAATTAATAAGTGAATCAATGATAAAGAGAGTAGTAATCGGTGTAGATAAAGCGAGTCAAGGATGGTGAGAGCTTGATGCGATAACGATTATGAACCGCACTTTTGAGATGCTAGTCCTGTAAGGGCCATGCCGGTAAAAGCCGTTATCTTTTGAGTGGTTCATCTTTAGTATGAACAAATTGAGTGGTACCGCGAGAATGAATAGCTCTCGTCTCTTTTATAGAGGCGAGGGCTTTTTTGTATTTCAATCATAATGTTGGAGGGTGTTTGTATGTATAAAAGTGAGCTGGCGAAACGACTATTTGAGATGATTGGTCATGAAATAAAGTTGCAAGAGATTCACGATTTAATTGAAAAACCTAAAATCATTCAGCATGGTGACTTAGCTTTTCCTTGTTTTGTTCTAGCCAAAAAATTAAAAACCTCTCCAAATCGAATTGCTATTCAAATGAGTGATAAGATTGAGTCCCCTTTATTCGAAAAAGTAGAAGGAGTAGGAGGCTATTTAAACGTTTTTCTAAATAAGAAACTAGTTACCCACAAGTTATTAACAGAAATGGATAAGTCTAAAAGTGAATATGGAACGCTTTCAATTGGCGAAAACAAAAATGTGACGATTGACCTTTCCTCTCCAAACATTGCTAAACCATTTTCAATGGGGCATTTACGTTCAACCGTTATCGGGAACTCCATTGCTCTCCTTTTAGAAAAAGTGGGCTATAAACCTATTAAAGTGAATTATATTGGCGATTGGGGTACACAGTTTGGCAAACTCATCGTTGCCTATAAAAAGTGGGGGAATGATCGTAAAATTGAACAAAACCCAATTCCTGAACTGCTTCATTTATATGTGAAATTCCATGAAGAAGCGGAGAAAGATCCGAGTTTGGTCCAGCAAGGGAGAGAGTGGTTTAAACATTTAGAAAATGGCCATGAAGAAGCGGTTCGATTATGGAAGTGGTTTCGCGAAGAATCATTAATGGAGTTTAAGAAAATCTATCAACTATTAGGAATTGAATTCGATTCATTTAATGGTGAATCTTACTACAACGATAAAATGGAAGCTGTAGTCAATGGGCTGGAAGAAAAAAAACTCCTAGTTGATTCAGAGGGAGCAAAAGTAGTCACACTTGATCATCTAAAGCTATCACCATGTCTCATAAAAAAATCAGATGGCGCTACGCTCTATGCGACTAGAGATCTAGCTGCGGCAATCGATCGAAAGAAAAGGTTTGATTTTGCTAAGTCCATCTATGTTGTGGGCAAAGAACAAAGGCTTCATTTTATACAAGTTAAAGAAGTCTTAAACAAAATGGGCTATGAATGGTCAAATGACATGGTTCATGTTTCATTTGGTCTTATTTTAAAAGACGGAAAGAAAATGTCCACGAGAAAAGGGCATCTTATTTTATTGGAAGAGGTATTACAAGATGCAATCACTATGGCTCAACAAAATGTAAACGAGAAAAATTCGACTTTAATCAACAAAGAGAAAGTGGCTCAACAAGTCGGAGTTGGAGCAGTCATTTTTCACGATTTGAAAAATGATCGAAACAATGATATTGAGTTCAATTTGCAAGAAATGATCCGTTATGACGGCGAAACAGGTCCTTATGTTCAGTACACCTATGCAAGAGCGATGTCCATTCTTAGAAAAGCAGGACACATTGACACCGTATTAACTGCTGAGGAGTGCCTCGTTACCAATGAGGAATGGCCGTTAATTTCCACTATGATCGATTTCCCAGAAGTGATACAAAAAGCGGCTGCGGCTTACGATCCTTCTCTGATCGCAAAATATATCATTGAACTGTCTCAATTTTTCAACCAGTATTATGCGAAAGTGAAAATACTTAATGAATCGGATGAAAGAACATTGAGATTAAAAGTGGTCACCTCAACGGCTATTATTTTAAAAGAAGGGTTAAGGTTATTAGGATTACAAGCACCGGAAGAGATGTAGAAGTTCCTTTTAAGACTGCAATTGAGCAGTCTTTTTTTTGATTTCGGCTTTGTTAAATGATCATGTTGATTTTTCTACATTCAGTAAAACAACTCGCTTTCCGCGAACGAAAAGTCGCGCATCCTCCTGATATACCCCGAGGCCCTGAAAAAGTCTTCTTGGAACATCTATACACGTATCAGTTAAAGATTTCCGTTTCATGCCCGCAGAAAGCGAGCGCTGGAACAGAAATCAACAGGTATTTAATAAAAATTACCTCATTTTTATCGAAAAGCGGATCTGATTTATACGAAATCCATTCCAAACCCAAAAATTCCATCTTTTTGACTAGATGCAGTCTAGATTTTAGATAAAAAAGCTCTCAGGAGGCCGTTACTCGCCTTACAGCAGACTTTACTCGCCTTACACGAACATTTACTCTCATAAGCCCATTCCCTGCCAACTCTCGCCTAAATTCTCGCCTATTGGTGCCTGGCCCCATTGCACGAAGTCCAAACTCCCCAAAAATTAACACTTTTCTCTAATTAGCCATGGATTTTCGTTCCAGGCAGAGGCTTTCCGTTGGCACGGCTTCAATCTATTAAAGCTGGGCTTTTTCAGTGCTCTCCAACACCACACCGTGTGGTCTCGACTCGCTCGTTTATCTTGCTATTCCAACAACCACTAACATAGCATTGAGCTAAGAAACCTATCTATCTAAAGTATAATGTAAATTTTATCATAGCTTTAGTAATTTAATTGTTTACCACTTTACCAAACTAAAATATCGTTGTATACTGTTTAGGTGCTAAAAGGAAGTCTGACCTCTCGTAATCATTCATTCATTCATTCATTCATATCATTCATAAAGTCATCAGTGAACTCGAAGAAAGTTGAAAGCTGATGGATAAATAAGTTGAAAAATTTGAGTAAAGAATTCCAAAAAAATTATTAACAGAAAGGTAGATAATCATGGGAAATAAAAAATGGGGACTTTGGATTTTAACCACATTCGTTATTGGAAATATGGTTGGTGGTGGGGTTTTTATGCTTCCATCGAACTTAGCTCAACGCTCTAGCTCTTTAGGATCCACTTTGGCATGGGGAGTAACAGGGATTGGTGTATTCATGATTGCGCTTGTATTTGGAAATTTGGCGATCCGAAAACCAGAATTGAAAGCTGGACCACAAAGTTATGCACAAGCGATGTTTGCTTCCCCTAAAAAAGGAAGAGTAGCAGGGTATAGCATGGCTTGGGGCTACTGGGCAGCAAACTGGGCAGCGACAGCATCCGTCATTATCGCATTTGCTGGCTACTTATCTACTTTCTTTCCCATTATGCAAAGTACGAAAGAAATTTTTTCATATGGATCTTTTTCGTTAGAATTAGGTAAATTCATTACATTCATGGTCTGCTCGATCATGTTATGGGGAATCCAAGTGATCTTGGTTAAGAACTTTAACAGCGCTGGAAAAATGAATCTTGTAACAACGGTCGCAAAAGTGCTTGGCTTTGCTTTGTTTATTGTTGTAACCTTATTTATTTTTGATGCATCAAATCTTGCAAATGGAAAAGCCTTTATCGATGCAAATGGTAACGTCCTTTCTTTAGGAGGACAAGTAAACGGAGCAGCTATTTCTACTTTATGGGCTTTTGTTGGAATTGAATCAGCGGTTATGCTTTCAAATCGAGCAAAGTCTCAACGTGATGTGAAGAAAGCGACCATTATTGGTCTTATCGTTTCATTGGTCATTTATATTGGAATTACGCTCCTCACAATGGGTGTACTGCCTCACGAGCAGTTAAAAGAATCGCAAAAACCTTTAGTTGATGCATTGACTCAAGTGATGGGGCATGAAGGGGCTACGGTTATGGCCATTCTTGCACTGATCTGCTTACTTGGTTCAACGATTGGTTGGATCGTCGTGAGTGCCGAGGTACCTTATCAAGCTGCAAAAGTAAATCTGTTTCCAGCATTATTTGCTAAAACAAACAAAAATGGAAGTCCAGTCATTTCATTGACACTAACAAACGTGATGACGCAAGTCTTTTTATTTACAACGATTTCTGGAACGATTGCTAAAGCGTATGATTTTGTCATTATTGTGGCAACTCTTGCCTATTTAATTCCCTATCTTGTTTCAACCATTTATCAATTAAAACTTGTTCTAACTGGGGAAACGTATGACTTAATAAAAGGGTCGCGTAAAAAGGATGGAATCATCACGATTATCGCTTTACTGTACTCACTTTGGGTGATTAAAACGGGGACAGCAGATATGTATACTTTTTTATTAGGTATCGGATTATTTGTGGTAGGATTGCTCTTATATCCTTTTGTGATGAAAAATCAACCAGTAACCAAACAGCAATAGTCCTTCCAAAATAATAAGACAAACATAGATATTGATAAAAATCCGCCCCTTTTTTAAGTAGACATGAGGAAAAAGCATTGAAAAAATGCTATCCAAATCTATTTGAAAGGGGCTTTTGTTATTTGGTTGCATTTCGGTGACACTATTGGTGCCAGCTGGAGTCAGGCTAGTGCCAGGCACTAAAAAGTAATAAAGAAGTCAATAAAAGTCATTCGAGGACCTAAAGCAATCTAAATAGATCTTTCGAAAGGCTATGTTAGCGGATGTTGTTTTGCTGAATGTTGAAAAATCAACATGGTCATTTAACAAAGTCTTCGAAAAAAACGCTTGCTAATAAAGCGACGATACTTGCGAAATGAAGGTATTATCAGTAAGATGGACGTACAACTAAATCTTTGCCGTTAATTAACGGCGTCCTTCGGGGGTAGGTGAAATTCCTTACCGGCGGTGATGAAGCATTAGCTTCTAAGTCCGTGACCCGGTTTATTGGAAAATAAAACGGTGGATCTGGTGTAACTCCAGAGCCGACAGTTAAAGTCTGGATGGGAGAAGGAAAAAGGCAATGGCTTAAAATGGGACAAAGGGAGAAGTGTACCCTTTTGTATCCTGGAGTTTGCTATGCTTATTTCTCGACCCTTACTCTAACAAAAGTAAAGGGTCTTTTTATTTTGAAAATAGAAGTGCACGTCAATTTATAGAAAAAAAGACTTTTCTCTTATTAAAAGGAGGCAACTCGATCCAATGAATGATATTGACTACATGAAACTGGCTCTACAAAATGCCAAAAGTACGCAAGGTCAAACTTCACCAAACCCAGTGGTAGGAGCTGTTCTTGTCAATGATCATCAAATTGTTGGGATCGGAGTTCACCTTAAAGCAGGGGAGCCACATGCTGAAGTTCACGCGATTCAAATGGCCAAAGAAAAAGCCGAAGGATCAACACTTTATGTAACATTGGAGCCTTGTAGTCATTTTGGGCGAACACCCCCCTGCGCTAATTTAGTCATTGAGTCAGGCATTAAAAAAGTATTCGTCGCCACAACCGATCCGAACCCTGATGTAGCAGGGAAAGGCATTCACAAAATGCGAGAAGCGGGAATCGAAGTGGAAATTGGTCTTCTTAAAGAAGAGGCAGATGATCTGAATCAAGTCTTTTTCCATTACATTCAAACCGGTACCCCATTTGTAACATTAAAAAGTGCAATGAGTTTAGATGGAAAAACGGCAACTGTGACTGGAGAAAGTAAATGGATTAGCAGTGAAGAATCAAGAGCAGATGTCCATGAATTTCGTCATAGGCATGACGCAATTCTAGTCGGAATCAATACGATTAAAAAAGATAATCCCAGCCTGACCACACGATTACAAAATGGTGGGAAAAGTCCGATCCGAATTGTTTTAGATACGAATCTTCTCACTCCTTTTGATTCTCAAATCGTAAGAGACGGATTAGCGCCAACTTGGATTGTAACTGGTTGCGGTGCAGATGAAAAAGTGATTGATCAATTTGAGAAATCAGGAATAAAGGTATTGGTCATGGATGAACCGGAAATTTCAATAAATAAAATGTTAAAAGTACTAGGTAAGAAAGGCATTACTTCTTTATACGTTGAGGGAGGAGCTGAAATACACGGAAGTTTTTTAGTTGAAAAAGCCTTTCAGCAAGTCATTACGTATATTGCACCAAAACTGATTGGCGGTAGATCGGCTCCAACGACTTTTAGAGGAGAAGGAATTGCAAATATATCGGACACACTTGATTTGAAATTAAAGAGTGTGACGATGATAGGGGAAGACATTCGAATCATTGCGATCCCGAAATAAGGAGTGACCAACACGATGTTTACTGGAATTATTGAAGAAATAGGGGTGATCGATTCAGTTCAACAAGGACATGAATCGCTTATTCTTGATATTCGTGCTCAAAAAATTATGAGTGATATGCACCTTGGAGATAGTATTTCCATTGATGGCGTGTGTTTGACTGTAACCTCTTTTTCGAATGACCATTTTTCTTTAGATGTTATGCCTGAAACAGTCCGCTCAACGACGCTCAAATTGCTTCGTAAAGGATCCAAAGTTAACTTAGAGCGGGCAATGGGTGCTGGTGGGCGATTTGGTGGACATATGCTGTCTGGTCACGTAGATGAAGTTGGAATAATTATTAGTAAGAAACAAGTCGATAATGCCATTTACTATGAAATTCAAGTCAGCGAGAATGCTCGTAAATATATGATTTATAAAGGCTCGATTTCAGTGGATGGAACAAGCCTAACCATTTTTGGACTGACAGACAAGTCGTTCACAGTATCACTCATTCCTCATACATTATCTGAGTCTGTCCTAGGAAACAAACGAGCAGGAGATATCGTGAATATTGAGTGCGACATGATTGGCAAGTATGTGGAACACTTTTTAAAAAATCCTTCTAACGAAGCAGAAACTAAAAAATCGTCCATCTCGAAACAACTATTAGAAGAAAACGGATTTTTATAAAGGGGGTCAAGAACCATGTTTAATAAAGTAGAAGAAGCATTGCAAGATTTAAAAGATGGAAAAGTCATCATTGTTTGTGATGATGAAAATAGGGAAAATGAAGGAGATTTCATCGCATTAGCTGACAAAACTACACCTGAAGTCATCAATTTTATGATTACACATGGAAAAGGTCTTGTTTGTGTTCCAGTCGATGAATCAATTGCTGAAACTCTAGAATTGTTTCCGATGACAAGAACGAATACAGACTCTCATGGAACAGCCTTTACAGAAAGCATCGATCACTATTTAACAACAACAGGAATATCTGCTGCAGAACGCTCATCGACGATTCAATACCTAATTGATGAAGAATCAAAGCCCTCTGATTTCAAGCGACCTGGTCACATGTTTCCCCTTATTGCAAAAAAAGGTGGCGTGTTGAGTAGACCCGGTCATACTGAAGCAGCTGTTGATCTTGCAAAATTGTGTGGCACAAAACCTGCTGGAGTCATTTGTGAGATCACCAATGAAGATGGCACAATGGCTCGCGTTCCAGAATTACGTATCATTGCAGATCGATTTGATTTAAAAATGATCACAATTAAAGATTTACAGCATTATCGTTATTTAAATGATCAATTGGTTAATCGTGAAGTAGAAATTTCGCTGCCGACAGCATTCGGACAATTTAAAGCTTTTGGTTATTCAAATGAGGTAGATGGCAAAGAACATATTGCCATCGTAAAAGGAGATTTGAATACAAATGATCCAATTCTCGTTCGACTACATTCAGAGTGTCTAACAGGAGATGTCTTTGGATCTTATCGATGCGACTGCGGTCCTCAGCTTCACTCGGCGCTTAGCCAAATCGAAGAGGCAGGACAAGGCGTGCTTCTCTATTTGCGTCAAGAGGGTCGCGGAATAGGATTGTTAAACAAAATGAAGGCGTACAAGCTCCAAGAAGAAGGATTGGATACGGTAGAAGCGAATGAAAAACTTGGTTTTGGCGCGGATTTAAGAGACTACGGAATTGGTGCTCAGATCTTAAGGGATCTCGGCATAAATGACGTGCGACTATTAACCAATAACCCTAAAAAAATGGATGGATTAAAGAATTATGGTGTCAACATTGTAGAGCGTGTTCCCATTCAAATGGAATCGCGAAAAGAAAATGAGAACTATCTCAAGATCAAAAATTCAAAGCTTGGTCATTTTCTACACTTTTAATCAACAACATTCTGAGGAGGAAACAACAATGGGTAAAGTATTTGAGGGTCATTTAGTCGGTACAGGATTAAAAATAGGAATCGTAGTGGGACGCTTTAACGAGTTTATTACAAGTAAACTATTAGGTGGAGCGCAAGACGCTTTGAAAAGACACGGAGTAAACGAAGAAGATGTAGATGTTGCTTGGGTGCCAGGCGCATTTGAGGTTCCATTTATTGCTCAAAAGATGGCGAAAAGTGAAAAATATGATGCTGTGATTACTTTAGGAACAGTAATTAGAGGATCCACTCCACATTTCGATTATGTTTGCAACGAAGCAGCAAAAGGTGTTTCTGCTACCGCATTAAATACAGGTGTACCTGTTATTTTTGGTATTTTGACTACAGATTCAATTGAACAAGCTATCGAGCGTGCAGGAACTAAGGCTGGTAACAAAGGTTGGGATGCTGCGATGTCTGCAATCGAAATGGGTAATTTGAACAAAAGTTTCTAATTCAATGTATAATGATTATGAAATAAGTGTTTTTACTTTTTTTTAATGTCTAGTTCCAGCGCCTTGAGTCCATGTGATAAAATCAGCCCGGCTGGCGGTGTTCAAAAAGCGCCACCTAGCCGTTCGGATTTTTCACAGGACTCAGAACGCGTCGCTTCCACTTTTCGTAATGTCTAGTTCCAATCGCTAACCTCTCCTTTCATTTTTGACTTTCTCCGGTGGGTGAAAACAACCCTCCTCGAAAGTAAGCAAATGGCAGTCGAGGTTGACCATGCGATTTCCACTTTTCGTAATCAAAATTAAATATTTTTAACGCGGGGGCCAGTGTATTCGGGCTGAGAGTATGACTAATACGTCATTGACCGTTGAACCTGTTGGATAATGCCAGCGTAGGAATGTTACCGGATAACGATGACACTTTGCTGACGCGAAGTGTCTTTTTGTGTATAAACAGGTTCTTCAGTAAGAAATCAGATAATTATGAAGGAGGAAATCAAATGAATCGTGAAAGTATTGCTACAATTTTAGAGAAAATGCGGGAACAATCTCCTCTGGTCCATAACATCACAAATGTCGTTGTAACAAATTTTACAGCAAATGGGCTATTGGCAATTGGGGCATCTCCTGTCATGGCTTATGCCAAAGAAGAAGTGGCTGATATGGCTAAAATAGCCGGAGCATTAGTTCTCAATATAGGAACTTTAAATGCAGAAGAAGTGGAAAACATGATCATTGCGGGGAAATCAGCTAATAAACATGGTGTCCCAATTATCTTTGATCCAGTTGGAGCAGGTGCCACACCATATCGTCTAGAAGTTTCTCGTAAAATTATGAGCGAACTAAATGTTTCTGTGATTCGAGGAAATGCATCTGAAATTGCGAATGTTGTCGGCATGGAGTGGAAAAGTAAAGGAGTAGATTCTGGTACAGGGGAAGGGGATATTCGTGAAATTGCTTTGTTTGCTGCTCAAAAATTGAATACTTTGGTCATCATAACAGGGAAAACGGATGTCATTTCTGATGGTAAGGGATTCTATTTAGTTCATAACGGTCATCCAATTCTAACGAAAGTTACAGGGACAGGATGCTTGCTTACATCAGTAGTCGGAGCATTTGCCGCAGTCGAGAAAAATTTGATGAATGCATCTGTATCAGCACTTGTTACGTATGGAATCGCTGCCGAAATCGCCGCTCAATTAACGAATGATAGAGGACCCGGAAGTTTTCAAATCGAATTCTTAAACCAGTTGTCTAAAATATCAATGAATGACATTTTAAAGAGAGCCTCATTTGAAAAAAATGATTTGTTTTCAAAGCAAGGAGCTGAGTAAATGGTTATTTATAAAGCATTGACAATTGCTGGTTCAGATAGTGGTGGGGGTGCAGGTATCCAGGCCGATTTAAAGACGTTTCAAGAACTCAAAGTGTTTGGTATGTCTGCAATCACAGCTGTAACGGCTCAAAATACGTTAGGTGTGCAAGGTGTTTTTCCACTCGAAGTGACTGCGATTGAACAACAAATTGAATCGATCTCGATTGATTTAGCCCCTGATGCGATCAAAACAGGCATGTTGTTTAGTGCGGAAATTATTGAAGCAGTTGCGAGAAAAATTGAATTATTCAATTGGAAAAAGGTTGTAGTCGATCCTGTCATGATTGCAAAAGGGGGGGCTTCACTCCTTCAACAGACTGCGATTGACGCATTAATAAAGCACCTTCTTCCACTGACGTTAATCGTTACTCCAAACGTTCCCGAAGCGGAAGTGATTAGTGGGATGAAGATTACATCTCTTCGGGATAAAAAAGATGCTGCAAAAAAAATAAAGAAACTAGGTCCTCAATTTGTACTTATTAAAGGGGGGCATGATGAAGACCCGAATCAATCATCTGACCTTTTGTATGATGGAAATGAGTTTTATTCTTTTACCAGTGAAAGAATAAAAACGAAACATACTCATGGAACAGGGTGCACATTTTCTGCAGCAATTACGGCTGAATTAGCTAAAGGAAACTCAGTAAAGCAAGCAATTGAGACAGCGAAAATGTTCATTCAGTTAGCGATCGAAAATCCATTGAAAATTGGAAAAGGCCATGGACCGACCAATCATTGGGCTTTTAAAGAAAAAAAGACAAATGAGGTGTCTGAAAATGGACTTCACAACAAGTAGTGTCAAAAAGCTCCTAAGCGTTTATTTTATTATGGGAAGTGTAAATTGCTTAAGCGATCCGGCAAAAATCTTATCAGAAGCGATCTCCGGGGGAATCACACTCTTTCAATTTAGAGAAAAAGGAAACGGTTGTTTAGTGGAGACAGATAAGAAAAAGCTAGCACTTGAGTTACAGCAAATATGCAAAAAAGCAAATGTCCCTTTTTTTGTGAATGATGATGTGAACTTGGCAATCGATATAAAAGCAGATGGAATTCACATCGGACAAGACGACGAGCCTGTGGCCAAGGTACGTGAAAAAGTTGGAAACATGTTAGTAGGAGTATCCGTTCACACGCTTGCTGAAGCAAAGAGGGCCGTAACAGAAGGTGCTGACTATTTAGGTATAGGACCCATTTTTCCTACGTCAACGAAAGAAGATGCTAAAAAGCCACAAGAGTTTCGATTGATTCACCAGATTCGTCAAGCGAGAATGGATATACCTCTCGTAGGAATTGGAGGCATTCAAATTCATAATGCTCAGTCTGTGATTGAGGCAGGAGCAGACGGCGTCTCGGTCATTACAGCGATTAGTCAAAGTGCATCAGTTCGTGAAAGTGCAAAATTACTTAAGAAGGCTGTAATCGAAGGGTTTAAAATAAGACGAGCGATCGATATAAATTAGGGACAAAAAAGGGTATAATGGAACAAAGAGGTGACCGTATTGAATGATTTTTTATCTATGGGAATAAAGGAAGAACTCATTAAAAAACTTAGTGAGCAATCCATTTCGTCCCCAACTGAAATACAGACAGAAACGATACCCCTGCTCATGAACGGTGAAGATGTCATTGCACAAGCGAAAACTGGAACAGGAAAAACACTTGCATTTTTACTTCCGATTCTTGAAAAACTGGATCCTTCAGAAGAACACATCCAGGCTTTAATTGTGACACCAACAAGAGAATTGGCTCTTCAAGTAACTGCAGAGTTAACTAAGCTTCTTCCAAAAGAAGAAAGCGAGATTCACGTACTCACCATTTATGGTGGACAAGATGTGGATAAACAAGTGAAGCGTTTGAACAAAAGGATTCATATTGTTGTGGCTACACCCGGGCGTTTACTCGATCATGTAAGACGAGAAACAATTGATTTGTCACACATTCGGATGCTTATTCTTGATGAAGCAGATCAGATGCTCCATTTTGGATTCCTTGAAGAAGTAGAGGATATTCTTTATGAAACACCTGATACAAGACAAACCGCTTTGTTTTCAGCGACAATTTCGAAGGACATTCGAAAATTAGGCAAGCGTTACATGCGGACTCCACATCATATTCAAGTCCGTGATAAAGAAAAAATGGTTTTAGAGATCAAACAACTCGTTGTTGAAACGACCGATCGTGCTAAATTACAAGCTCTTTGTCAAACAATGGACGAGGCACAACCTTTTCTAGGTATTATTTTTTGCCGTACAAAGAGAAGAGTGAGCAAATTGCAAGGGGAATTACGTGCAAAAGGTTACAACACAGATGAACTGCATGGTGACCTGTCTCAATCTAAACGTGAAAACGTGATGAAACGATTCCGGACAGCCAAGCTTCAATATTTGATCGCAACGGATGTTGCGTCAAGGGGACTGGACGTTGAAGGAGTAACCCACGTTTTTAACTATGATATTCCTGAAGACGTGGACAGCTATATTCACCGAATCGGCAGAACAGGCCGCGCTGGAGAAAACGGTGTAGCTATTACGTTTGTCGCGTTAAAAGATAAAGCTCTTATTGCGGAGATTGAAAACGGAATTGATCGCAAAATCGAGAGAAAAGTTGTGGATGTTGTACTCGAGAATTCAACCGAACAATCACTCAACAAAGAAAAAGTGCAAAGTGTCAAAGATAAACGTGAATTAAATATTGAGAAAAGTAAACAAGCCAGAGGCAGAAGTAACGCTGCCCGCAAAGCAAGTTCACCAATCAGAAGCAAAAGACGAGATTCATAAGAAAAGTGTAAATTCCTAGATCCGCATCGTGCGGATCTAGGAATTTTTTTTGAAATGGAGTTTATGATTACATATTAGTTGTATACATTGGATAAAAGTAAAAATTAATTCGATTTGTTTCATGTCCGTGTAGATAAAATTCAAAGGTGATTGGATCTATTTCTATTTGGAATATCGATCCTTCTGGCAGATCCAACATGGAAAAATGCATAATTTTAATGCCGACATGAGACCAACTGATATTCGTCCAATTATGATAAAACAATAAAAGCAATCCTTTCCGCCAAAAGCTGAGGAAAGGATTGCTTTTTCAGATGAAAGAACATTTATTTACTACTGCTTTTCGTACGCTAATTGTAATAAAAGCGGAAAGCGTCCGCCTGCAACGAAAATCACCTGTACCCTTTATTTCATAAAAATAAGAGTACTTGAACGACAGGTCGATCAAGTACTTGGTGAGAAATGATGAATAGTCTTTTTCAGTGGCCTCGGAGCGTACGATGAGGAGGCTCACGGACCGCAAGCGGAAAGCGTCCGCCTGTAACGAAAATCGACTAAATCGTTTGAACAGAGCCATTAAAAAAGAGAAGCCACCTTATCTCGATCAATCGAGATAAGGTGGCTTTGATAAACGAAGTGTACTTTTTCAGTGGAATTTCGATTAAGTACCCATTTGTTTTCTGCGATTACTCGTTTTTTTCGCTTGTTGGTTCGTTAATTTCTTTGTAGAAGTACTGCCGTTAAAAGAATTAGCTTCATTTGATTTTTGATTTTTTTGAGCTAATTTGTGTTTAATTGCTTCTTGCAAAGTCATTTTTTTTGGTTCATTTGAGTTTTGTTCTTTTTCACTCATAATGGTTACGCTCCTTTTTCATTTCTATTTATTCAGTATAATTCATACCGACTTATTTAGAAAGGATTGCATGAAAAATGATGGGCATTAAACAAAGGATATTGACAACATAGTAATGTTTTGATAAGTTGTATGTACAAACAAACGTGATTTGATATGATTAAGGAGGATGACAAATGAGATATAAATTATTAGGTAAAAGCGGTTTACGTGTATCAGAATTAGCATTAGGTACAATGACGTTTGGAGAAGATTGGGGATTTGGAGCATCTAAGGAAGAAAGTAAAAAAATCTTCGATGCTTTTGTTGAAGCAGGTGGTAATTTTATTGATACAGCAGTAAATTATACAAACGGAACAAGCGAAGAATATTTAGGTGAATTTATCCAAAGGAAAAGAGAGCAATTCGTCATTGCGACAAAATACTCATTGACGACAAGACCAAATGATCCGAACGGTGGCGGAAATCATCGTAAAAACCTTATACAGTCAGTTGAAGCTAGCTTGAGAAAATTAAAAACAGACTATATTGATGTACTTTGGTTACATGCATGGGATTTCATGACTCCGGTTGAAGAAGTTATGCGAGCACTAGATGACTTAGTTCGATCCGGAAAAGTACTTTATATAGGGGTATCAGATACGCCAGCTTGGATTGTCTCACAAGCCAACACACTTGCATCTTTAAGAGGATGGACTCCTTTCATTGGTCTTCAAGTAGAATATAGCTTAATGCAAAGAGCGCCTGAGCGCGACTTGCTTCCAATGGCAAAAGCGTTCGATATTGGGGTAACAGCATGGGCGCCAATGGCGGGTGGAGCTTTGACTGGTAAATACACAACGAAGGAGTCAACTGACGAGGTCAAAAGACTTTCTCCTAACAGTGCAAGACTACAAGAGAGAAATCGCGTGATTGCTGAAGTTGTAAAGGAAATAGCAAAAGAAATCGATCGAAGTCCAGCACAAGTAGCTCTTAATTGGGTTCGACAGCAATCAGGTGTTGTCATTCCAATTGTCGGCTCTCGTAAAGTATCACAAATGGAAGACAATTTGAATAGTGTTGATTTCAAACTAGAACAAGATCATCTTAATCGTTTAAATGAAGTTAGTAAGATAGAATTAGGGTTTCCACACGAATTTCTCGCTTCTGAACCAGTTTTAAAAGCTCTTCATGGAAGTATGTATGATAAAATCGATAACCATAGAAAGTGAGTAGAATGCATGGAGAGGTGAAAGATCATTCATTTGCACTTTCTCTAATTAAAAATCAGCTGCATAACCAAACAAAAAAAAACCTTCGTGAATGAGTTCTTTCCCATTCGCGAAGGTTTTTTTATTAATATCAGCTGTATTATCTTAAAAATGTTTCTTTATTCTTTTCAGCAAATTTTTTAAAAGAAGTTGGTTTCTGTCCGGTTATTTCTTCTACTGAATTTGAGATCTCTGCGGTGTAGCCAAGCTTATTGATCGAATATAGTTCTAACATCACATTTGCCATTTCAAGTGTCATTCCACTATCTATCATTGATTTCTGAGCAGCTTCCGCGGGCACATCAACGTAAGTAATCTTTTTATTTGTAACAGAAGATAGAATAGTAGCTGTTTCTTCTGGAGACAAGGCTTCTGGACCTGATAAGTAGTAGGCTCGATTTTCATGACCGGCTTCTGTTAATACATGAAAGGCCACATGAGCAATATCCCCAGCATCAATTAATGATACTTTTCCTTCTCCCATAGGAGCATAAAAAGCACCGTGATCCTGGATTGTATGAGAACTGTAATTGATCATGTTTTGCATAAAAGAATTAGGACGTAGGAACGTGTAATGAATGCCCGATTGTTCCATTTCTCTTTCGATCGTACGATGCCATTTGGCCATGGTAATGGCCTCCAATTCAGCACCTGCACCGGAGATTTTAACAAGATGAGTCACACCTGATTCTACTGCAGCAAGAATAATATTACGAGACAACTCAACCATATTAGGAGATAACGGGATTGCAAAAAAGACTTTATTCACGCCTTGCATAGCAGCTATTAGAGAAGGTTTATCCGTTAAATTAGCAGTAATCATTTCCACACCAAGTTTTTCTAATTCTTCCGTGTTACTCGAAGAGCGTACAGCTGCCTTAATTGTATGATCAGTCTTGACTAAACGTTTTATTAATTCTTTTCCAATGTTCCCGGTTGCACCAATGACTAAAATGGTTGATTTCATTCATACTCACCTATCCTCTTAATTAGAATGTAATTGCTTATGACGTGTTGAGCGTTTCATTAAAGCTTTTCGTTTAGAACATACTCGACATATTTTGTAGTAGATTGGGCTAGATCTTCTTCAGAAAGATAATGTACACCTTGAGTTGTAAAAGGAACAATGTATTTCGTTCCAATTAAATTACTTGTTGCTTGAAATGGACGTAGAAGTTCACTAATCGTGAATTGATTATAACCACCAGCTTGATAAGCAAAGTCAGGTCCACCAGTTGAAATGGCAATTAATAGTTGTTTTCCTTGTAGTTTCGTTCCTTCAGGACCATAAGCCCAACCGAATGTTAACACTTCATCCATCCATTTTTTTAATAAGGAAGGAGAGCTATACCAATAGAATGGGAATTGAAGAACAATACGTCCATGGTCCAAAAGGAGTTGTTGCTCTTGTTCTACATTAATTTTTTCATCTGGATAAACCTCATAAAGTTTATGAAGCGTAACGTTTTCCTGTTTTCCAATTTCATCTGCAAAGCTTCTATTAATACGAGATTTTCCAAGGTTTGGATGTGCAACAATGACTAAAGTTTTCATTAAATTTATTCCTTCTTTCTTATATTTGTGTGTACAAGCAAATGAAGTTTTAAAAAAATTCTTTACCAGACTATAGTCAAATATCTGGTAAAGAGTTGTGAAATCTATTCTTGCTCTAAAAGTAAGCTTGATTCATTTGTTAATTTGGTTAATGATTTAGCAGCCTCCACACCTAATATAGCAGCGTAGCGATCGAAGAGATCTTTCCAAGCTCGTTTGATTTCATCTTGAATTTCTTCACCAGCATCTGTTAAAAAGATTAACGAGTTTTTGCCGTTTACCTTTCGTTCAATTAGTCCTTTAACGACTAATTTGTCAACGAAGCGAGTAATCGTTGAAGGCATCATGTGAAGAGATTCCGCTACTTCCGTTTGTGTCAGACCGGGTTTTTCATTAACCAACATCATTAAAAAAGCATGAGTAGGCGATAAACCCGTTTTTTTAAATGAATCTTCTGCCATTTTCGTAAGAACACGAGATAATTTATTCACGGTGAAATATAAGCAATTATCTAAATAATTTTGTACCATTTTAATCTTCCTTTTTTTGTTTGCTTGTACATACACATTAAATGATAGTAGGAAATTTGTCAATGCTCTTACTCAAAAAAATGAGATAGGTTGAATGAAATTTGTTTGACCTTACTGATCCTTGGAACTATTCCACTCAAGAATGCCAGTCAAATCAGCGTATATTTTATCAGGTGCTAAATCCAATTCTTCAACAGGGAGCCCATTTCGGTTGATCCAAGCTGTATGAAAACCATAACTTTTTGCGCCGGAAATATCCCATCCATTTGAAGACATGAATAACACTTCTTCTCGTTTAATCTTTAATTTTTCCAGTGCAAGATTGTATGAAGCGGGAGTGGGCTTATACTGCTTTGATTCGTCAATACTGATCACTTCATCAAATAAAGAGGAAAGACCAGAGTTCTGAACGAGTGGATCTAACATATCATGTGATCCATTCGAAAAAACGGCAAGTTTTTTATGTTGAAGTTTTTTTAATACATTTTCTACTTCTGGGTAATGAGACAAATGCAGGTAGGCTTCGATTAACATCTCCTCATTTTCTTTTGAAAGATCCTCTTGTTGTTCTTTGACCGCATATCTTAGTGCATCTCTTGTAATGTCAAGAAATGTTTTATATCTACCCATTAGTTGGCGAAGAAAGGAATATTCAAGTTGCTTTTTCCGCCACGTTTGGCTGATCGCTTCTCCTTTATTCGGATAAAATTCATTACATTTATCAATCACTGAGTGAACATCGAATAGTGTTCCATATACATCAAAAATAAACGCTTTAATTGTCGGTTTCATTATATTAACTCCCATTTGTTGAGGCAATAAACTCTTATCATAAAGATACTATCCTCGATTTTTGTAAAATGAATGCTTGTCTTCTATTAAATGTTCCCCTTCATCTTAATCGCTTAAACATGAGTGTTTTTCCTGTTAATAGGGCTTTACTATCGCATTAATGATTTTGATTTTATTAGGGCAATGGTTAAAAAAGAAATATTTGACGGAATCGTTCTAAGTCGATTAAAAGAGCTCGATTTTTAATTTAAGTACACTTAAGGAGGTTCAAATCTTTGAGTCAACCATTTAAAAGGAATAAGATAGGAGTATCTTAAGTGAAATTTGAATGGAGGTGAGCCAAAGTCTAATAAGACTTTGGCGTATATGAAGATAGCAAATGGAGTAGAGATGCTAGAAATACCGATGAATTTCTTAGGAAGAAAAGACAAAATCCATCCAACATTATTATGGTCGAATGAGGATGCAGTATTAATTGATACTGGAATGCCTGGGCAATTAAATCTATTTAAAGATGAAATGAATAAAGTAGGTGTCCCATTATCGAACTTGTCAAAAATTATCTTAACTCATCAAGATATCGATCATATTGGTAGCTTGCCAGAGTTCGTTCAGAATCAAGAGTTGGTCGTTTATTCTCATGAAATGGATAAGCCTTTCATTGAGGGAACTCAGCCATTAATTAAAATGAACGCAGATCGAATTTCATCCTTGATGGATGCACTTCCAGAAGATGAGAGGAATAAGGCGAAAGAGATGTTTTCTGTTATTCCTCAAGCTGAAGTTCAGCGAACAATAGCAGACAAAGAAGTTCTTCCTCATTTCGGTGGAGTAACGGTAATTTATACACCAGGCCATACTCCTGGACATATCAGTTTATATTTAAACGAAAGTAAAACGTTGATTGCAGGGGATGCGATGGTGGTTGCAGATGGTCAATTACAAGGTCCAAACCCAATGGCTACGCCGGATATGGATTCTGCAATGGATTCTTTAAAGAAATTCACTGAATATGATATCGAGCGAGTGATTTGTTACCACGGTGGGTTATTCGATGATCATGTGAACGAAAGAATTGTTGAATTGATTCAAAACAGATAAATAAACAAATAAAAAAGCTGCGAAAAAATGCAGCTTTTTTATTTGTTCTGAATGAATCAATTTCATCATTCATGCAATCGTTTGTAAGTTAGAACATTCTAAAAAAGGACTCTCTAATCGAGACGATCCTGTTGATTTCCGCGAGCGGTCCATGTGGGTCCGTGTGACTCCCCGCTCGCTATGTTGAGGCCACTAAAAAGTCCTCATGGAACATCTATACACGTATAAGCCATAGATTTCCGTTTCAGGCAGACGCTTTCCGCGGGCACGGCTTCAATCTACTCCGACAAACAGGAAGTTTTAGCGCAGTCGTTGCAACAGGATGTTGCGCTCTTAGACTGTGATCCTTTCTTTGCGGGGCTTTCAGCTCGTGCTGTTCCCGCCGGAGTCACTGCCTTTCACTCTCATTCAGTTACGGTATAAAAAGAACGGTCTTATCCAACTTTGCTTTAAAGATGCATACAAAAATCGTTCTGTTGATCTCGGTTCAAGGCAGATGCTTCTGCTGGTGGACCGAGTCTCCTCGTAAAAAACCACAAGAGCACTGAAAAAGTCCTCATTGAACATCTAAACACGTATAAGCCATAGATTTCCGTATCAGGCAGAGGCTTTTCGCGGGCACGCTTATCTCGCTGGAGTCGCAGTTATTCATTGTAATCACGCCAATAAAATTCAAAACAAAAATGAATGAATCAATTTCAAATGTTCATTTATCATTCCTTTAAAGGTGTTTACAAATTATTTTGAATAATAAAGTAAAAATATGGATGTGCTTCATAGTCTTGGATTTGTTATGATAAAGAAATTATACAAGTCACCCGGTTATATCTTGTTAAAGGAGACATTTATGAAAAAATATAAGGAAAAATTAATACATAGAATAAAAAACCAATTAGAACTTTGGCAAATGAGCGATGAGGGAATATCCCATTCGGATGTATTCCGTTTCTTGCATTCGGTAGTAGGAACGGCACCGACGATTGGTTTAAATGATCTGGGGGAAAAAGCACGGATATTGATGAATAAATTAGAACGAAAAATGGATGAGACGTGGAATCAAGTTGATCTTCAAGAATTTCTTAAGCCACTCCTGTCAACATTATACAAAGAGGAGATAGCAGAGTTAAGTCTCGTAGAAAAAACAAAAGACAACGATAGGAAGAGAGAAGTTTTACTTCTAATTGATGATGATGTGACTCTTCTCGTTTATTTGAAAGATGAACTCGAAAAGGAAGGATATATCGTTATCCCGATTTCTGAATTTGATCGCGCATTACCTGCTTTTTACGAATTTGAGCCTGATGCTGTTATCATTGACATTTTCATGAAAGATCGAAGTGGATTGGAAGTGCTAGCTCAACTTAAAGATTCAAGTAAAAGTCCTCTTACTCCAGTGCTAATGATCAGTGGTGATCACTCAAAAGAAATACGTTTAAAAAGTTATCAGATAGGTGCCGATGATTTTCTAGAAAAGCCATTTGATCATGACGAGCTTTCAGTTCGTGTTCATCGTCAGCTAGAGAGAAAAAATTTGATCGATCAACTGATTCTCATTGATGAATTAACACAAGTATACAACCGAAAATATTTAAGTACCATTTATGAAAATTTGATTCGACAGATGAAAAGGAATCATCGTTCATTTAGTTTAGCGATGATTGATCTGGACTATTTTAAACATGTGAATGATACATACGGACATATAGTGGGAGACCAAGTTTTAAAAGAATTCACAAAATTATTAAAGCAAAATATCCGTGAGAACGATGACATCATTCGATATGGTGGAGAAGAATTCCTCGTAATATTCCCGGAAATGACCCTTGAGGAATCTTTTAATCGGCTTAATGATATTAGAGAACAGTTTAGCAGAGTTGCATTCTATTTTAACGAGGAGACATTTTATTGTACTTTTTCTGCGGGGATTCTCGAAGTGAAGGAATCTATTCGCACATTAGAAGAGGTAATAAGTTTAGCTGACTCTAAGTTGTATCAGGCAAAGGAGGAAGGAAGAAACCTAGTGAAAGCCGTCTTTGCAGAAGGGACAATGATAAAGAAAAAAAGACTTAGGGTAACCGTTGTTGATGATGATCCGATTATACGTAGTTTATTAACAAATACGATCAAATCTAGCTCCATTTCACATATGTATGATGTTTCTATTCAATCATTTAATAGTGGTCTGCATTTATTTGTAGATGAAAAATGGCTCGGTAAATCATTGCCACACTTATTTGTTTTGGATGGAATGATGCCTGATATGGATGGGTTGGAAATAATAAAGAGGCTGAGAAATCATCATAATGAAAAACAATTTTCGATTTTAATGCTCACTTCAAGAAATAGCGAAGCGGATATTATGAAAGCCTTGCAACTAGGTGCAGATGATTATATGACGAAGCCTTTTCAATTACAAGATCTCGCCTCCCGATTAGAACATTTACTTAAGAATTAATGGAAATTAGACGATAAACCTCAAGAATAGAAAAGAGGGAAAAGATGAAACGGATATTACTTGCTGAAGACGAAGAAGTGCTAAGAATGCTAGTTGTTGATACGTTAGAAGATGAAGACTACCGAATTGATGAAGCGTGCGATGGGCAAGAAGCGATTGAAATGCTACAAACAAATTCATATGATTTGATTTTGTTAGACTACATGATGCCTGTTTTGAGTGGGATCGAATTAATTGTAAGGTTAAGGATGATCGACACTCATAAATCAACCCCAGTGATGATGTTAAGTGCAAAAAGTCAAAAAGCGGATCAAGATAAAGTTATAGAAGCGGGTGCGGATTTTTTTATGGCAAAGCCATTTAGCCCAATTGAACTTGCCGATCGAGTGAAGGAGATTATCCAATCTTATGATGAAGTGGACAGAGCAAAAGTTATCTAGACAATTTGGGTTGTTAATTATTGTGATTAGTTTAGTATTTTGTTTGGCCATTTTTATTTTTATGTTGGATCAAAATCAACTTTCTAAGCAGGTTAAAGAAAGTAATCACACTATTGAGTTAAAAGAAGAAACAATAAGTTCTCTTGATCGTGCATTTAACAATGCGATTATCGAGTTACGCGGGTACTTTGCTTACGGAAGTGTAGAAAATCAATCATCCCTTCTAAGAGCGAAAAGTCAAATGAAGATGATTGAGCAATTACTTACCAAATTTGAATTAAGGGCTATATCGGATGAAGACAAAGCAATATTAGAGAGTAGTCAAGTGTTTTACGATGAATATTTCGTAAGCGTCTATCCAAACTTAATTGCTAGTTTTGAGCAAGGAGACTTAGAAGCTTTAAAGAAATTTTCAACGAATGGAAATACAGATCGAGTTCGAGCTTTCCAGGATAGCTTGAATCATTATCAAAATAGTTTAAGTGAAAGCCTTGAAAAGAATAACGAAGTTTTAACGGAAAAAAGATTTACTAATGATGCCATCTTTATCTTTTTTATCGTTTTATCCTTACTCATTCTCTTTTTCTTTATTCGTCTTTTGCTTAAGAAGATTGGAAAACCACTTGGCGATTTAACGACAGCAGCTGAACAAATTTCAGCTGGTGATGATAGGAATATCATTCTTTCACAATCGAATCGAAAAGATGAAATTGGTGTTCTTACGGATGCTTTTTTGATTATGCGTAAAGTCATTCAGGACAAAGAACAAGATTTAAGTGCTCAAAATGAAGAACTCCAAGCGCAACAGGATGAATTGCAAGCACAGCAAGAGATGCTTGAAGAATCGGTAGGCTTAATGAGGGGAAGAGAAGAACAGGCTAGAAGAAGAAATGAACTCATCAATGGCATTGCAAACACGCTAGACAAAGACGCGATTCTAAATAGTATCGTGCAATCCATGAGTAAATTAATGAACGCGGATATGGGATTTATTGTTACATTGGATCACCACCACCACCATGCTTCATTTGGTGTGACACAATCAGCTGTCGGAAATTTTTTGAATAATATTGAATCTGGACAAATTAAAAGGTTACTTCTCAAGAAACTTCCCCATTCGGTCAAAAGAGAATACTACCAAACTGAAATGTATTATCATGAAGGTCAACTATATGCTTATGATTTATATATACCTATTCTTTCTTCAAAAAATGAAGTTGAAGCGGTCATGATCTTTACTCGCTATAGCAACGACTTCTCACCAGAGGAAATGATTGAATATAACGGACTTTCTAAGCAAATTGCGATTTCTCTAGATAAAATTAAAATGTATGAAGAAGCAAAAGAAGAAAGAAATTTAACAAAAGACATTTTAAATACGATCAATGAAGGGGTACAACTCGTTCATTTAAATGGTGACATTTTACAAATGAATGAAAAATTTATTGAAATATTAGGTCTTAAAGGAGCAATGAGTCTACCCATTTCTTTTGAAGACTGGCAATCTCAAATTTTGAGTACAGTGGACGATCCTGAAGCCATTAAACCTTTTTTACAGCAAATTTTCTTGGAGAATGATGATGTCGCTTCTACAATGATTTATCACCAATGTTCTCCCGAAGAAAGAGTCATTCAAGTTTATATTGAAGCTCTGTACCGAGGTACGGAAAAACTAGGAACCGTTTTAGTCCACCGTGATATTACGAAGGAACATGAAGTGGACCAAATGAAATCAGAATTTGTAAGCACAGTAAGCCACGAATTACGTACTCCACTAGCGAGTATTTTAGGGTTCACTGAACTTATGATGAATAAAGATCTAAAACCTGAAAGAAAGACAAAATATTTAAATACCATTTTTCAAGAAGCGGAGCGTCTTACTTCACTCATCAATGATTTTTTAGATGTTCAAAAAATGGAGTCTGGAAGACAAACGTACGAGATGATGGAATATGATTTAATTCCTTTATTGAAATCGGTAAAAGATTCCCAGGCATTTCAAGCACCGAACCATCAGATCGAATTAGTAGTCAATACAACAAAGACAACGATATTATCCGATCCAGATAAGTTAGTACAAGTTTTCAATAATCTTCTTAATAATGCGATAAAATACTCTCCAGCTGGCGGAATGGTAAAAATATCTGTGTATCAGGATGAAACTGAATTAAAAGTCGCTTTTCGTGACGAAGGATTAGGAATACCTGAGGACTCAATTGAAAAGCTTTTTGCGAAATTCTATCGAGTGGACAATTCGGATCGAAGAACAATTGGAGGAACAGGTTTAGGACTGTCCATTGTTAAGGAAATAATGAAGGCACATAACGGAGACATTAAAGTTGAAAGTAAGCTTGGCGAAGGAAGTACATTCACCATCCATTTTCCCCTTCTACGTCCAGCTGAAGAAAAAATAAACGATGATAAAAAAGTGTTAGAAAATAGAACGATATGAGGTATTGATCATTGAAGATGATCCAAACCTAGCTGAATTGTTGAAAACAGAGCTTGAAGAGAATGGGATAAAAACGATCATTTCATATACTGGAGAAGAAGCTTGGACCGTATTAAAAGTGAATAAACCAAGAGCAATCGTTTTGGATATCATGTTGGATTCTTCCGGTATGAATGGTTGGAAGTGGATTGAAAAGGTGAAGGCGGAAGAACATTATCGAGATATCCCAATTTTCATCTCTTCAGCTTTAGACGAAAAGTCCAAAGGGATCTCATTAGGGGCACAAGAATATTTAGTAAAGCCTTATCAGGCAAGTAAACTTACAAATATACTACTGCAGACCTTATCTATCCAAGAAACGAATGCTCATATTTGGTTACCTGAAGGTAAGTAATCTTCAAATGAATAGAAAAATGAAAGGGGCTACCCCAAAAGTCATTGAAATGGGCTTTTAAGGGCTGTCCCTTTTTAGATAAAAAATGACTCGGTTGATTTCCGTTTCAGACGGACGCTTTCCGCGGGCATGGCTTGAGCCTCCTCTGGCGCGAAAAGCGTGCTCCCTCCGGGGTCTCAAGGCTCATGCTATTGAGGGCACTGAAAAAGTCCTTTTGGAACATCAATACTCGTATTTTTCTCTTAGAAACTGTGGATTTTCGTTCCAGGCAGGCGCGTTCCGCGGGCACGGCTTCAATCTCCTCGTCACTGCGTTCCTGCGGGGCTTTCAGCTCGCGCTATTCCCGCAGGAGTCGCTGCCTTCCACTGCCATTGGAATAACGTTTTAAAAAGAACGATCCTATCTGAAAATGCTATTTTAACGATGTCCAAGAATGGTTGTTTAAAGATGAAGACAAAAATACGTGTCTTTTGAGTGCTCCTTTTTCATTTGCAGCTTTTCAATCTTTAAAATTTGGACTTTTTCAGCGGCCTAGCTACGGTCTCTATGGGGTCACACTTGGAGCGCTTTTCCCGCTGGCGTCCCCGCCTTCCTCTAAAATCCATGAACGGTTTAACAATGAACAGTCCTATCCAAAATCGTTTTGAAAATAAAAAAACACAAAAACACAAAAACAGTTGGAGAAAAACAACTTAATTTCTCCAACTGTTTTTATTTTGGAAGTTATTAAATGGCCCTTTTTAAAAATATTTTTAAAAAACTGACTAATCAGTTTACTTTGGATTTGTCATATTATATACTGATTTCAAGTCAAAGCTGTATGAGAGGAAAGGGTGAGTAATGCCTAAAGTAACTGATGAATATAAAGAAAAAAAACGAGCTGAAATTATCGAGTTTGCAATGAAATGTTTTGCAAAAAAAGGTTACCATGCGACAACAGTAGATGACATTGTTGAACTTTCAGGGACAAGTAAAGGCTCTGTATATCATTATTTTAAAAGTAAGGAAGAAATCTACTTAACTCTTTTAGCAAAATCAAGAAACGAATTAATGGTACGGGTCCAAACGATGTTTGCTAACCCAATATCAGCGAAGGAAAAATTAAATCAATTGATTGGTTTGTATGAAAAAATAAAAGTAAATGATCAAGAATGGTTCAGTCGTCAAAGAGTTCATATGGAATTTTGGATCTTGGCTTCTAGAAATGAAGTATTAAGGGGAAGTCTCATTGAACATTCAAATGAGTTCATCAAGCTCATTCAAATCGTGATTGAAGAAGGGAAGGAAAATAGGGAATTCAAGTCAAGTATTGATTCAAAATCAGCGGCTCAAGCATTTTGGTCCATGATAGATGGAATGTTTCTTCATATGATGGCAGGGAAAGAAGAGTATCCATTCAAATCAACTTTCACATTTATGATGAAGATGTGGCTAGATAGTCTAATCCCTTCAAGTAAATAATCAATTTTAACATTTAAATAAACCGACTAGTTTGTTTTTTATTCATAAATGAGTACTTATATCAGTATATTCATTTTGGTAAAAGAAAAAAATGTTGGAACAATCGATAATGAAAATGAATGATAAATGAGAGGGAGTACAAAAATGTCTAAAGAAATGATTGAAATGATGAAAGAGCTTACTGATGCCAACGGAGTTCCGGGTAATGAATCACGTGTTCGTAGAGTAATGGAAAAACATATTGCCCCTTATGCGGATGAAGTTACGTATGATCGATTGGGAAGTTTAATTGCCAAAAAATCTGGCAATGAGAATGGACCTAAATTTATGATTGCAGGTCATTTAGATGAAATCGGATTTATGGTGACAGAAATTACTGATAAAGGATTTGTTAAATTTCAGACTCTTGGTTTTTGGTGGCCACATGTGTTATTAACCCAAAGAGTTCGTATTATTACAAAGAAAAAAGAGCTGTTAGGAGTGATCGGCTATAAAATTCCTGCACAGGCAGATATGAAAAAAATGATTGAAATTAAAGATATGTATATTGATATTGGTGCAGAAAGTAAGGAACAAGCACTTGAGTATGGAATTCGACTTGGCGATATGATTGTCCCAGATGCTCAGTTTGCGCAGTTGGAAAATCAAAAATTGTTACTAGCAAAAGCTTGGGACAATCGAATCGGATGTGCGATTGCGATTGAAGTGATGAAGCGTCTTAAAGATCAACAGCATGAAAACGTTGTTTACGGCGTAGGGAATGTACAAGAGGAAATTGGATTAAGAGGTGCAAAAACAACCGCTAATTTAGTTAAACCCGACATTATGATCGCTGTAGATGTGAGTGAGTCAGAGGATACTCCTGGTCACAAAGGAACATCCGAAATGGGTAAAGGACCAGTCATATTTATGAAAGATGTAACAATGATTCCACATAGAGGCTTGTTCGATTTCGTAGTTGAAACAGCTGAAGAAGAAAAGATTCCTCATCAGATTATCGCTATTGAAATGGGTGGTACAGATGCTGGTAGTACCCATGTATCTGGAGATGGAGTTCCAAGTATCGCAATCACTGTACCAACTCGATACATTCATAGCCATTCATCTATTTTGCATTACGATGATGTCGAACAAACCATTCAATTAATCACAGCACTCATTAAGCGTCTTGACCGTCAACGATATGATGATCTTTTGTCCCATGTATAAAATTAGTTATTAATCGATGAAAGGAGGTTGTACGGTTGAAGTTAATTTTTAAATCTCTTCAGACAGTTTCAATGGAGGAAGCGACTGAGGCGTGGAACAAAGGTTTTGAAGGATACGCATTGAATCAAGAGATGTCAGTAGAAAAATTTATCTACCGGCTTCATACAGAAGAACTTTCCCCAACGCTTTCATTTATTGCCTATGATCAGAAGGAACCAGTGGGGATCGTCCTGAATGGTTTTCGGAAAGTGGATGGAAAAATGATTGCCTGGAATGGAGGAACGGGTGTGTTCGCTTCTTATCGAGGTAAAGGAATTGGAAAGCTGCTTATTCACCATGCATTAGAGATCTATCAACAAGAAGGAGCCAACATTGCTACACTTGAAGCACTGATCGATAATTATCCGGCGATCAAACTTTACGAGTCACAAGGGTACAAAATGGTTGATGTGCTTTCAATAATGGAGCGGAAAGAACGAAAAAACGAAGTCTGTTATCAAGGAAACGAATCACACAGTATACCTTTGAAAAATTGCTCGCCCAAGATGCTCAAACCATCCAACGCCGTTCTTATCTTTCTCCATGGCAAACTCAATGGAGAAGCTTACGACAAGATGGAGAATTACTCGTTGTTAAGTTAGATGGAAAACAAGTTGGATCGTGTCTTTATAAGAGAAATAAGAATGAAACGGGAGAGACAGTGAATATTGCTTTATATCAAGTGGATGATTTACACCCCCATTTGAGTCAGGAAGAATGGCTCAAGCATGCATTCAACGAAATTTGGCCGGGTTCTTATAAAGGGACATGTACTACGTTTAATCTACCAAGATCTCAAAAAGAAGTGATAGAGTTGTTAGAAAAAGAAGGATTTACCTTAAAAGTTGAACAGGTTTTTATGCAAAAAGAACTCTAAACCGACGGTAATATAGATAATTAGATGGGGGAGAACCTCAGCTTACCCTTTATTATGGGATGGCACGATTGCAAAAATAGTATTTAAAATAAGAAAGTTAAAATAACAGGTAATGGCATAATGATAATGTCCAGCGATAAAGAGAAAGAAAAAATCCATTTGAAGGAATTCTTAACGACAGTGTTTCTAGTTTAGAAAGTGATGAATATGAACAAAAAGCAGCAAATATAGAAATAAACACAAAAGAGGCTGGAACAAAAGTATTTTAGGGAAAGAAAAATCCGAACGATTAAGCAAAATTCTAAGTGGAATTTCGCTTAATCATTCGGTTTTTTTCACTTTATTGTTTTCTTCGTTGAATCCATTTCATAAATGATGATCTTTTCAATGAAAACGAAAATTGAATGATTAAATAGAAGTCAAGTGAAATGTTCGTATTTAAACTTGGACATTTTAATTCTGCCCCAGGCTCTTTACATCTATCTTATCTAAAAGTTTGGTAAAGCAAGAACAAATTTAGTGCAATGATTAATGCTGATATTCCCCATGCACTGAAAGTGATCCACGTTCGATTCACTAATGTCCCCATTACTTTTGCATTGCTCGTAAATTTAATGAGAGGAATTAAAGCAAAAGAGATTCCAAAGGATAAGATGACCTGGCTTAATATAAGTGCTTTTGTTGGATCAACTCCTAAAATAATAATGATTAGAGGAGGTGCCATCGTAATGAGTCGTCTAAGGTAGAGTGGGATCCGACGTTGAATATAGCCACTCATAATCACATCACCAGTCATGGTTCCGACAGATGAACTTGATAATCCAGCTATTAAAAGCCCAGATCCAAAAAGAATTGCTGCAAATGGACCAATAAGATGACCTAGTTGATCATGAGCAATGGCTAAGTCTTCAATCTTTAAATGATTCGTATGAAATAATGCACTTGCCACAATTAACATACTCCCGTTTATTGCACCTGCAATCATCATCGCAATGATGATATCAATAAATTCAAGTTTGAAAATCTGTTTTCTGAGCAATGCCGTTTTTCCTACAATCCTTTTTTGTGTTAAAGCGGAATGAAGGTAAATCGCATGCGGCATCACTGTTGCTCCCAATATTCCTGCAGCTAGTAAAACGCTATTTGTTCCTTGAAAGTGGGGGATGAATAGACCTCTCATTAAGGGTCCAGCATCAGGTTGTGCAAAAAAGACTTGAAGGCCAAAAGCTAGTACGACCAAGAAGACCATCCCTGCTATCACTGCCTCTAGAGGGCGATATCCTTTCCGTTGCAATTCTAATATGAGAAAGGATGCTACAGCTGTAATTAATGCAGAAGGTAGGATGGCAAGCCCACTAATTAAGTGAAGACCTAAAGCTGCACCTATAAATTCTGCAAGGTCGGTTGCCATAATCATTAACTCACCTTGGATCCACAATCCGATCGATGTGTTTCTTGAAAAATGTTCTCTTGAAATTTCAGGTAAATTCTTTCCGGTGGCAATCCCTAATTTTGCAGAAAGGGACTGTATCAAAATGGCCATCACATTCGAAACAAGGATGACCCATAAGAGCAGATAACCGTATTCCGATCCAGCTTGAATGTTTGTAGCGAAGTTGCCTGGATCGATATAAGCAACTGATGCGATAAAGGCAGGGCCAATAAAGGGAAGAAGTCGTTTAAGTCCTTTTGTCGTTGCAAGGTGGGACTCAATATTGACTTCTTTTCTCTGTTTTACCAGTGTTTCGTTCAATGGTATCGCCTCCCTTTCTACTGATTGATGTATGATTTGAGTATTTGTGAGTGATTAGAATAAACGACGATCAACGAATGCTCAGCAAGAAAATTTTTGGAATGTAAATTAAAAACGTTTATTCTGCTCAAAGTTGACTTCGATTCAAGATTTTAATAAAAAACTTAATAAAGAATTGATTTAACTAAATGAATACTTTCCAAAGAATCGAATAAAAAGATTTGGCCATTTCTAGATTAGTGTATCCTATTCATGAAGAATGAAATGAATCGTTTAAAAAAAGGCTCTTTTCACAAATTGTTGCTTTACGTAAAAAGAAAAATCCCCTTATTGATAATAGCCTTCTTCATTAACATTACTCTGTAATGAGCTTAAATTTGCAAGAATAAAGAGTGAATATGAGTCAACCGTAACCCCGGATAAAAGCACGGGTGAGGTGGCTATGTGGCTCAACTAGGAATAAAAGGAGGGGATAAATCAAAATGACAAATATCAACAATATTTTCGAAAAGAAAAATAAAAAAACACAAAATAAGAACCTTGCCATTTATGCGAGGGCAAGGTTCTTTTCAAATCCACTCTAAATGACGCATTCAATCAAATCAATCAATCTTGATTTCGTTTGAACAAAATATATCTTATTTTCCTTTTATTGTGTTTTCGAATTCTATTTCTTTCTTTTTCATAAGAAATTGCAGAGCTGTTCGGAAGTTAGAATGGGCAGAAATATCGATATCGAGTCCATTATTGACGATTTCTTGAGCAAGTTTTGGACCAAACCCCACACAGTATGTTTCAACTCCCATTAATTTTAAAGAGTATGCCAATTGTTTAATCTCTTGACTAAGATTATAGTAATCTAAATCCTCATTAACGCTTGTCGTTATCCCTGTAAAGTCGATAATTGAAGTGTCAACTTCACGACTATCCTGTAAATATTGAAGGATATTTTCGCGGATTCGCTCAAAACGACCTTCATTTAATATTCCTGTAATAGGAATTAAAACAGTATTTGGAACAATGGAAGGAATGATAGGAGCTGCAATTTTAGCAAGCTGTTCTTCATATTTCCTTATTTTACTTTCTAATTCATTTATATAATCTTGATTCAAGTAATCCACCTCATATACATAATTGTCATTATATCATTATAGGATAGCTATTATAAAAAAGAAAGATTTATGAAAAGAGCTAATACTTGAGTTCATTTCATAAATCCTATTTCAGATAATATTTACGAACATTTCTAAGAAATCTTTGCATGACATTCGGTCTCTGTTCTCGACGGACGCTTTCCGTGGGATTGGCTTCAGCATCCTGGTCACTGCGTTCCTGAGGGGTCTGCTCAAGCTAATCCCGCAGGAGTCGCCGTCTGCTACTTAAACCAAATAGGACGTTCGTCTTTTAAGAGGTGATTTCTAATTATGAAACTGATTCACTTAGAAGATTTCATTGTCCTATCATTTTTTGTTAAAATAAGAGGCTGATCTTTGTTATATTATGAGAATTTTCATACAATAGAGGGTGATCATGTATTTTTATGATTTGGCTTTGTTAAATGATCATCTTGATTTTTCTACATTCAGCAAAACTACTGGCTTTCCGCGGACGAACGGTCGATTCTCCTTGTGAAAAAACATAAGGGCACTGAAAAAGTTCAACTTTTAAAGATCGAAAATCTGCAATTGAAAGAGGGGCACTAAGATTTGCATCTAAGACCGTTCTTTTTAGATCCTTACTGAAGGATAGTGGAACGCAGTGACGAGGAGATTGAAGTTGTGGCCGGGGAACGCGTCTGCCTGGAACGGAAACCAACGGCTTATACGCGCATGGATATTCCAAGAGGGCTTTTACAGTGCCCTTATCAATCATACTGCGGGGTATCGTCGTTTTTGTTTCCTATCAACGTCATTCGCTAACATAGCCTATTATTTAGAAACTAGGAGGATGAGTATGAAAACTGCACTAGTATTAGGTGGAACAAGATTTTTTGGTGTCCACCTTGTAGAAGCATTGCTGAACAAAGGAGTAAATGTGACGATTGGAACGAGAGGTGAAACGAAAGATCCCTTTGGTGATCGTGTTGAACGAGTGAAAGTCGATCGTTTTTCTGAAGAATCGTTGGAAAATTTAGCTTTAGGAAGAAGTTTTGATGTCTTATTTGATCAAATTGGTTACTCCTCATCAGATATAGAAAAAAGTTTAAAAGTATTTAAAGGGAAAATTGGCAAATACATCTTTACTTCTTCGATGTCTGTGTATGAAGAAAAAGGTCATTTACATGAGAGTGATTTTGACCCTTTTTCAAAGAAATTAGAGATAAAAGAGAAAGAAGAAGTTAACTATCAGGAAGGGAAACAATTAGCAGAAGCTTATTTAGCTCAAAACAATGACATTCCATACGTAGCTGTCCGGTTTCCGATTGTGCTAGGCGAAAATGATTATACTGAACGACTAGATTTTCATGTGAAGAAAATTCTAAATGATGAGCAACTGTATTTTCCTAATCTTGAAGCTGAAATAAGTTTTATTCATGAAGAAGAAGCAGGGGAATTTCTTCAATTTATTGCAGAGCAAGAATATTGCGGGCCAATCAACGCATGTACAAATGGGACAGTAATGTTGAGAGATTTGGTTCGAACGATTGAAAAGAGTGCAAATAAAAAAGCGACTTTTGCGAATGAATCATCAGAATCTGCAAATTCACCATATGGAATTGATGAAACATGGATTCTCGATAATCAGAAGGCCGTAGAGATAGGATTTCCTTTTGGAGAATTGTCGGAATGGCTTCCAAAGCTTATTCAAAAACGAGTGATGAAATTTATCGATTAAGAGAGTATTTCTTATTGCTTTAACGAATCCCTAACGAGTAGAATGAAGACAACAAAAGATCACGAAGTGGGAGGGCTGTCTATGCGAAGCTTTATTGAAAAAGCTCTTCAACAATCTGGGATTGTATATTCTACGTTAGAAGAAGAAATTGCAAGATTGGAAGAACTATACTCATTGGGCATCATCGACTCTCCTCAAGATCAAAAATATGATCGGATTACACGTATCGTAAGCCAAGCATTTAAAGTACCCATTTGCTTTATTTCATTTATCACAGAAGATCGACAATGGTTTAAGTCATGCGTAGGCATGGACCCAATAGTAGGGAGTTCACGTGAGATCGATCGTTCTGCATCCTTTTGTCAACATGTAGTGGCAACGAATCAACCAGTCATCGTGACAGATGTGAAATCGCACCCCCTATTAAAAGGAAAACATTCATTTGAAAAATCTAATACGAAGTTTTACGTTGGAGTGCCTCTGAAAACCAAAAGAGGGAATATTATAGGGTCATTGTGTATCTTGGATACGAAACCTCGATCTTTCTCTGATGAAGAATTAACGCTCCTGACCGAATATACAGATTGGGTCATGGCAGAAGTAGAGTTAGAGAAAGAACTTCGTTTACAAAAAGAAAACAATGAGTTTATGAAAGCAATGTCGGAAATTAGTTTATCTATTGAAAAGTCGTTTCGAGTGAAATTAAGAATGCAACTGAAAGAATGTTTAGCTAGATTTGATTTAGAATACGGCTGCCTCTTAAAGATTGCTAACGAGGAAGAGTTAGAGGTTGAATTCGAGGTATCAAAAGATGGAACTTCTCCATTACCTAAAAGGTTTTATATCGGTAAAGAAGATTTGATCCCTTATACAGCAAACCCTGATATTGTGATCATACAAAATGCCAGCAAGTCAAAATGGAAAGACCATCCTTTCTTCAATCGTGCGGGGATTGAAAACTTTATCATTGTTCCTATTTTAATTGAACAAGAAGTTTACGGACTTGTTGCTTTGTTTGATTTATTTAATCGTAATCAAGCTCCGATTAAAAAATCCTGGCTGCCGCCTGATAATAAGGGAATGCTTTTGTTAATGGGACAATGGGTTTCAGCTGAAATGCAAAGAGAAAAGGCTCAAAAAGAAGTTGAAAAATTGGCATTCTATGATGCGATGACGAACCTTCCGAATCGCGCTTCTTTTATAAAAAAAGGAAAAACGCTTATAAGAAACGAAAACTCGTTCTCCTTACTGTTTATGGATTTAGACGGTTTTAAACGGGTCAATGATGATTATGGTCATTACATTGGGGACTTACTCTTGAAAGAAACTGGGAATAGATTAACAATGTTTCAGACTAAAAAACTTCATTTTTATCGTTATGCGGGGGATGAATTTGTCGCCATATTTGAAGGTGTTTTATCACGCTCGCAAATGCACGGTCTAACGCATAAGATCATTTATGCATTAGGAGAACCATTTGAATTAGAACAGTATAAGATCAATATTTCCGTGAGTATAGGTGTCTCCAATTCAGTCCCTCACTCACGTTTAGACCAGCTGATGATTCAAGCAGATCGGGCTATGTATGAATCTAAAAAGGCTTTTGGGGCGAGGGCTACTTTTTACGATGAAATAAACAATGACTAATGATCTACCGAGGAAACAAATTAGAATCATGTTAAACTGAGAATCCATTTCGGATCTCAGTTTTTTTAAATGGCTATGTTAGCAGATGATGTTGATAGGAAATAGAAAGGATGAAAAAAGAACCTTCGATCTATAGAGAGAGATCGAGGGTTCCAGGTCTTACCTAAATGGAAATTCATTCTTTATTTCATTCTTTTGAATCTATTTCATAATAAGAAACCAACTCTTAAAAGACGAACATTTTATTCGGTTGAAGTGGCAGACGGCGACTTCTGCGGGATAAGCTTGAGCAGAAGACCCCGCTGAGAAAGGATCACAGTCTAAGAGCGCAACATCCTGTTGCAACGACTGCGCTAAAACTTCCTGTTTGTCGGAGTGAGGCTGAAGCCAAGCCCGCGGAAAGCGTCCGTCGAGAACAGAAACCGAATGTATTGAAAATAATTCTTAGTATTCTTAGTAATGTTCGTATTAATGATCTGAAATAGGAATAATGAAATTGATTCTTTTAAGTGGATTTTTTATCTCTTTTTTCAACTACTACATTTTGAAAAACTAATTCATTAATAAAATAGGTAGCTTGAACTTTATTTATGAAGGTTTTATTAAATCCACAGAATTAATGACTCACTAGTTCTTTATTGCTCAGCCCAAGCGTCGCTGCTGTGGATGTATGAATTTCTTGCAGAAGTTCTGGATTTTCCATAAGTGACAACCCATAAGAAGGGATCATCTCTTTGATTTTTGGTTCCCACTCTTTCATATGTTGAGGGAAACATTTTTTAAATACCTCAAGCATAACGTGAACAGCTGTAGAAGCACCTGGAGAAGCACCTAGTAATGCTGCAATGGAGCCATCAGCTGCAGTAATGACTTCGGTACCAAATTGTAGTGTTCCTTTACCGCCTTCAACAGTGTCCTTAATAACTTGTACACGTTGGCCGGCTACTACTAAATCCCAATCCTCACTCTTAGCATTCGGGATAAACTCTCGTAACTCTTCCATGCGCTGTTCTTTCGATAACAGGACTTGCTGGATCAGGTATTTTGTCAATGACATATTTTTTGCACCAGCTGACAACATCGTTAAAAGGTTATCAGGTTTTACAGAAGTTACCAAGTCGAACATTGAACCCGTTTTTAAGAATTTTGGGGAGAAGCCAGCAAACGGTCCAAACAGTAACGATTTTTTATTGTCGATAAACCTTGTATCAAGATGTGGAACAGACATTGGAGGAGCTCCAACCTTAGCTTTTCCGTATACTTTTGCGTGATGCTGCGCGGAAACTTCCGGATTATTACATACCATAAATATTCCGCTTACCGGGAATCCGCCGATATGTTTTCCTTCTGGGATACCAGATTTCTGAAGTAAATGAAGACTCCCGCCGCCGCCCCCGATAAAGACGAATTTAGCTGTATGGTGTTCTACGCTACCGTTAACGCCATTACGCACTTTTAATTCCCATAAGTCGTCTTCGGTTCGTTTAAGATTATCAACACTATGGTTGTATTCGATATCGACGTTTTTAGTCTTTAAGTGATCAAACAACATGCGTGTTAAAGCACCAAAGTTAACATCTGTACCAGAATCTATTTTTGTTGCGGCAATCGGTTCATTCGATGAACGGTTTTGCATGATAAGCGGAATCCATTCCATTAGTTTTTCTGGATTATCAGAAAACTCCATACCTTTAAATAATGGATTAGCTAGAAGCGCTTCAAAACGTTTCTTTAAAAAAGCTACATTTTTTTCACCTTGTACCATACTCATATGAGGGATTGGCATAATAAAGTCTTGTGGTTTATTAATTAGGTTGCTGTTTACAAGATAAGACCAAAACTGCGTTGATAGCTGAAACTGTTCATTAATATTAATTGCTTTACTAATATCTATAGATCCGTCTGGTTTTTCAGTTGTGTAGTTAAGCTCACATAGTGCTGCATGCCCCGTTCCCGCATTATTCCACTCGTTTGAGCTTTCCTCTCCTGCGTTTTCAAGCTTCTCAAAAACTTTGATTTCCCATTCTGGTACTAACTCTTTTAGGAATGTTCCCAAAGTCGCACTCATGATTCCTGCACCGATTAAGATGACGTCTGTTTTGGTTTCTTTATTGCTCATTTTAACCTTCCTTTCTCCCTATAATTGCAGAAAGGATGTAGGTCCTCCTGCTTAAGTGCCATATCAAGCCATAGCTCAACATAGTCACAAACCTTTTCTGTCTTATTTATAACCATATCATAGTGTATTACAATTATTAATAGATTGAAATATCTACTATTACTATATTGTAAAATTAAAGCTTGTGCGAATAAATGAACTTCAACTGAACGGTTTCCTGTTGAATAAATACAAAGTTAGGAAATTTGGAAGAAAATCCAATCTATACCTTAATGTAACCTGCCGCATTCGTTTAAAAAATGCCTCATTTTATTAACCGAGCAATTGAATCAATTTCATCATTCCTATTTCAGATCATTTATACGAACAATCCTAATAATGATTTGCATGACATTCGGTTTCCGTTCTCGACGGACGCTTTCCGCGGACTTGGCTTCGATCTACTCCGACAAACAGGAAGTTTTAGCGCAGTCGTTGCAACTGGATGTTGCGTTCTTAGACTGTGATCCTTTCTCTGCGGGGTCTTCTGCTCAAGCTAATCCCACAGGAGTCGCCGTCTGCTACTTAACCACATATGATGTTCGTCTTTAAAAAGCTGATTTCTAATTTTGAAACTGATTCAATTTATAAAAGAATCTTGACTGATTCTACTTATTAATATAAAGTTAGTTACATAAAGTAAGTGATTTGAAAGGTTAAATGAAAAGTCATCGCTTCCATATCTAATCTTGTCTAGTTCCTTGGTCATTTTCTACTTACTAAGACGGAAGAAGAAGACCGTCCGCGTAATAGACAAATACCTCTGGAAAATAATTATCGCCTTGTACATTTCATTTAGGAGTTGTTCAATCATGAATTATCATCAAAAACCAAATACATTTGTTGGTCAGATACATTTATTAGTTTCCGATTTAGAAAGATCGACTGAGTTTTACCAAACAATTATCGGTTTCCGTATATTGAGTAAAACGGAGCATAAAGTTTCTCTGACAGTTGATGGATTGAAGCCACTAGTAACTATAGAAAAAAGAGATAATTTGATAACTGTTAATCAACCAAAAACAGGGTTGTTTCATTTTGCATTATTGGTACCTACACGATTAGAATTAGCTAAAACACTGGTTCATCTTCTTCAAACGGGTTATCCGTTGCAAGGGGCTTCTGACCACCTGGTAAGTGAAGCGATTTACTTAGCCGATCCAGATGGAAACGGAATTGAGATCTATACGGATCGTTCTTCTGAGAGTTGGAATTGGAAGGGTGATCAAGTTGACATGGCATCATTACCACTGCAAGCACAAGAACTAATTGAGCTTGGCTCAAATGAGACATGGGATCGTCTTTCAGAACGAACGGTGATGGGTCATATTCATTTACAGGTTTCAGAATTAATACGATCTGAGGAATTTTATTCAAATGGTCTTCGATTTAACGTAGTAAGTAGATATGGGGAACAGGCTTTATTTCTGTCCACTGGGAAGTATCATCACCACATTGGTTTAAACATTTGGAATAGCGCATTTGCAGCTCCACTTGAACCAAACATAATAGGTATAGATTGGTATTCCATTGTATATAAAGACGAAGAGAGTAGAACGCATGCTCTTTCCAGTTTAAAAGTAATCAAGGCTCCATTATTAGAAGAGGATGGGAAGATTTACACAATGGATCCTTCTGGAATAAAAATTTCACTTGAAGTAAGCGAATAAAGATAGCAATCTTAAAAAACCTCGATTATAAAGAGATTCGTCCGTATAGTCATGCTCGTAGAGACTCCATGTCGAATTGGAAAATTAACCATCTCTTGTTGTGATAAGAAATCATATCAAATGTGGACATCCTTATATGAGCAAAAATGCCCGTTTTTACAGATGTGAACGAAACATCATTTTAGTAGGTGATTGCCGAAAAAAAGCATCGACTCCTGTTCAAGTTAGAGGAGGCCACTGATAAAGTCCAACTTTTTAAGGTTGAAAATCTGCAAATGAAAATCGAGCCCTCAGATTCGCTTCTAAGCCATGAATTCTAGACAGAGTGACATTTTTGTCTTCATCTTTAAAGTGAAATTTGGATAAGACCGTTCTTTTTAAACCGTTACTGAATGGTAGTGGAAGGCAGCGACTCCTGCGGGAATAGCGCGAGCTGAAAGCCCCGCAGAGAAAGGATCACAGTCTAAGAGCGCAACATCCTGTTGCAACAACTGCGCTAAAACTTCCTGTTTGTCGGAGGAGATTGAAGCTGTGCCCGCGGAACGCGTCTGCCTGGAACAGAAATCAACGGCTTATAGTCGCATTGATGCTCCATGAGGACTTTTTCAGTGGCCACAGCGAGAGCTCGCAGGCGCTTGCGACGTGGAGTCTCACGGAACGTCCGCAACGGAAGTAACCTGTTTCCATTAATCTAAAATAAGAGCGTACTTGAAAAACAGGTCGAGCAAAGGCGCGCTAAGAAATCATGAATAGCATTTTTCAGTGATCTCTCTTCAATCAGGATGATTTTTTTGGTGGATTTTTCACAAAATTTAATAAAGGATCTCCCGTTATCGATTGTATACATTTTCATCAACCATGAGGCAAAGTGAGACAAGCGTTTCTTTGAAGAGAGCAACGTTTGGTGATCGAGAAGCGATAAGTGCAAAGGGCCAAAAAAAGAAATAACAAAAAGGCTGCCAGTCAGTTCGTATTCATGAACTTTCTGGACAGCCCCGCTTACATTCGAATGATTAAGAGAGTTTTACACCATTAAGAAATTCAATCACTTCTTCAGGTGATTTAGCATTTGCGCTGTGCAGATGAGCTAATTTTTCTCCGTTTTGATAAACCAACAAACTAGGAATCCCCATGACATCATATTTCTCCGCTAAATCCGGGAAATCGTCTTTATTAATTTCATACCATTGATATTGGCTATATTCTGCAATAATGTCATCGATAAACATATCCATCCGACGACAGTCAGGGCACCATCCAGCATAAAATTTTACGACTACAGGTTCTGATTTTGAAATCATTTCTTGGAATGTTTCAACTTTCGTAATTGCATTCATTGTAAAAGACCTCCTATTTCGATTAAACAAAACAATGTTCTGGGAAAAAATATTGTTTCTCTTTTTTATTTTAATGGAAAAAAGGGAAAATAGGGAGAAAACTGCTCCAATACGACTATTCTTTTGAAAAAAATCTGAATGATGTTGAAAATTCTTATTAAATGAATCAATTTTGCAATTAGAATTCAGCTCTTAAGAGACAATTATTTTTATTCGTTTGAATTGGAAGGCAGCGACTCTCACGGGAACAGCACGACCTGAAAGCCCCGCAGAGAAAGGATCACAGTCTAAGACCGCAACATCCTGTTGCAATGACTGCGCTAAAACTTCCTGTTTGTCGGAGGAGATTGAAGACGTGCCCGCGGAATGCGTCTGCCTGGAACGGTAATCCATCGCATATACTCACATTCATGTTCTAAAAGAACTTTTTCAGTTCCCGCAACAATGTGACGAAGAGGCTGAAGCCGTGCCCACGGAACGCGTCCGCCTGAATTGGAAACCGAATGGAATGCAAAGTTTTCTGAGTAACGTTCGTATAAATGATCTGACATAGGAATGATGAAATTGACTTAAATAGCTACTAAAACCTACATTTCATATGTTCATCCCAATACGTTCTCGGCCGTCTTAGTACAAATTATGACAATCTCCTTTTTATTATTGAGAAAAAGAATAGTTCAAGTATAATGAGGTAGATGTTGCTAACGAATCAACGAGACAATGAAACTACCATTCGATTCTTGAGGCTGGAACTACTACCCGTTACGATGGGATAAATAATGATTCTATAGATGAAGAGGAGAGGAAATATGGCTTCTCAAGATAACACATCAAGAGTAGACTATGGTCTAGTCTTAATTCTGATGTTAATGGCTTTAGTTAGTTGTATATCAATATACAGTGCCCAATCATCAGGGCAATATGATGAAAACTTTGTTTTAAAACAAATGATTTGGTATTTAGTAGGATCAGGGATTATTGCTCTTGTGCTGCGCTTTGATTCTGAACAACTGAAAAAATTGTCATGGTTCGCATATGGCTTTGGTTTGTTCCTTCTTATTTTGCTAATTATTGCACCGGAGTCCATTGCACCTGTGAAAAACGGAGCGAAAAACTGGTTTATCGTCCCTGGATTAGGCTCGCTGCAACCTTCTGAGTTTGTTAAAGTATTCTTGATTTTAGGTTTAGCAAAAACTATTCATCATCACCATTTGAAATTTCATTTGAAAACGATCGGCTCCGATTTTTGGTTGTTGATAAAGCTTGGTATCGTGACTTTGTTTCCTCTTGCACTCATTATCAAACAAGATTTAGGTACTTCCCTCGTATTTATCTCCATTTTACTAGGGATGATATTCGTTTCAGGCATTACATGGAAACTTTTACTGCCGATATTCGGGGGATTTGGCGTCTTTGCCAGTGCCATTTTTTCTCTTGTTATTTGGTACCCAAAAGTACTTGAAACCTACTTAGGCGTTCAGCAATACAAATTTGACCGCATATACTCCTGGTTAGATCCTTATAATTTTCAGTCCTCTACCGGCTTTCAGTTAACACGGTCATTATTAGCGATCGGCTCAGGACAGACTACCGGTAAAGGATTTGGAAATCGAGAAATCTATTTACCTGAAAATCATACCGATTTTATCTTTAGTGTTATTGGAGAAGAGTTTGGATTTCTAGGTGCCAGTATCGTGCTCAGTTTGTTTTTTGTATTAGTGTATTATTTAACAAAAATTGCATTGGAAACAAAAGATCAGTTTTATTCTTATATTTGTGCTGGTGTTATTTCAATGATCACGTTTCATGTGTTTCAAAATATCGGTATGACAATTGGTGTTCTCCCAATTACAGGTATTCCACTGCCATTCATTAGCTATGGAGGAAGTTCTTTAATGGGGAATATGTTAGCGATGGGTCTAATATTCTCGATTCGCTTTCATTACAAGAAATTTATGTTCTCAACAGAAAATTAAGATAGCAAAAAAGGGTCTGACCCCAAGCGAATGATTCGCTCGAGGTCAGGCCCTTTAAACGATTTAATTAGTGAAATATTTTTCGATATCATCAAGCATTAAATTGGCTGCAATCACTCCACCGGCAGTGTTCCAAATGGTATCGTTAACTTCATGAACATTTCCTTTTTTATAAACAGATAAATTTTTGAACAATGGGTCTTCAATATAGTCTTTTTCAAGAGAACTTGCTTTTCCGTCACCAGTGTCGTAAGTGAAATAAAAGAGCACGTCTCCGTCCATTGCAGGAATTCTTTCTTTCGTGACGTTTTTCTCAGCAAAATCATTTTTCTGTTGGTCTTCAGGACGAGCAAAACCTAATTCATCTAGAATGACACCAGAGAAACTATCTTTATGATAAATACGGACGTCTCCATCCATAAAACGGACCATTGAGACTTTTTGATTCACTTTGTCTCCTAATTCACCTTTAATCCTCTTTATTCGATCATGGTAATTCTTTAATACTTCTTTGCCTTTTTCTTTTTTGTTCAATGCCTCAGCATATAAACTGAAATTTTCTTTCCAATCTCCACGAAGTGTTTCTGCAAATACAGTTGGTGCTATTGCACTTAGTTTTTCATACTGCTCTTCTTGGCGCATTTTATTTCCAATAATCAAATCTGGTTTTAATTTTGCAATGGCTTCTATATTAATCTGACTCTCCGTACCGACAACTTTTGTATCTTTCATTTTATCTTTTATGTGATCATACCAAGGATCACCTGTCCAGGATTTTACGGCTCCTACTGGTGTAACACCCATGGATAGTAAACTTTCAGTTCCTTCATTCGTTAAGATCACAACCCGTTTAGGTGTTCCTTTAATGGTCGTTGTGCCCATGGCATGTTTAACACTGTATGCTTCTTTCGATGAATTTGATTTATTAGTAGAAGATTTCTCTTCTGTAGACGAACTTCCACAAGCTGATAGGAAGACGATCATGCAAATGGATAAGATAGAGAATAGAAATGTAGTTCTTTTCAAGGTAAAACCTCCTATTGATATTGAGAATCATTTTCATTTAATTCCCTCTCTATAGTAAGAAAGCTGCAATAACTTGTCAATACCTAGTTGAGAATGATTTTCAAAATCATTGACGGATATACATTTCTTTTTTAGACTAAGTAAGAGGAAAGAGAAAGGTAAGAGATATATGACAGATAACTCCATTAATAAAAAAATGATTATGATAGTAATTAGTTTATTCACTCTGTTTCTTTTTCTCGGAATGAGTATTGTTTTAGGTTATACAGATACATCGATAAAAGTGGCATATGATAGTTTCACTCATTTTAATGGTTCGACTGCTCACATCGTTATTCAATCGATCAGAGTACCACGCGCTTTCATTGCTGCTGCGGTTGGAGCTTGTCTGGCAATGGCTGGTGTGATTATGCAGACATTAACAAAAAATCCATTAGCATCTCCGAGTATTTTTGGCATAAATTCGGGTGCGAGCTTTTTTGTAGTGGTGGCAATCGTTTTATTTCACTTAAGTGGACTTCAAGTAATTGCTTGGTACGCTTTTGGAGGTGCGGCAATGGCTGCGATGGGTGTTTTTTCAGTAAGCTCGATTGGAAAAGGCGGAATGTCCCCAATCAAGTTGACACTTGCTGGCGCTGCCATTAGTGCTATGTTTGCTTCATTTACACAAGGTCTCCTTGTTTTAAATGAAGCAGCATTGGATCAAGTTCTCTTTTGGCTAGCTGGTTCTGTTCAAGGCAGAAAATTGGACTTATTGGCTAGTGTTCTTCCATACATGGCCGTTGGCTGGATTGGGTCTATGTTTCTAGCACCAAAACTTAACGTGATCTCAATGGGGGAAGATGTTGCGAAAGGTTTGGGTTTAAAAACAGGACTAGTGAAATTGGCAGGAATGATCATGGTTGTTTTGTTAGCAGGTTCATCTGTTGCAGTTGCTGGTCCAATTGGCTTTATTGGTATTGTCGTTCCACATATTTCACGGAAGTTTATTGGTGTTGATCATCGGTGGTTATTACCTTTTTCAGCGGTTTTAGGGGCAATTTTGTTGTTGGCGGCAGATATTTCAGCGAGATATGTCATCATGCCGCAAGAGGTGCCGGTTGGAGTAATGACTGCAGCTATTGGTGCGCCATTTTTTATTTACTTAGCAAGGAAAGGAAGCTCTACAAATGAGTAAATATATCTATTTAAAGAGCTCAAAGTTTGGTTCGTATTTAATAAATAAGTCTGCCTTAAAGAGGAATATCTTTTTATTCATTATGACTTTCATGGTATTTTTCATCAGTTTAACCCTTGGTGATATAAAATTAAGTCCGCTTCAAGTAGCAAAGGTATTGATTGGTAGTGGACAAGAGTTTGATCAACTAGTCGTTAACTCATTTAGAATGCCGCGTATCCTCATAGCACTATTAGCAGGAGCGTCATTAGCAGTAGCAGGGGGGATTTTGCAAGGTATGATTCGAAATCCTCTTGCTTCTCCAGAAATGATCGGAATAACAGGGGGGGCAAGTGCTGCTGTCGTCATGTTTCTTGGCTTGTTTAGTAATGAGAATAATTCTTTAACAATTAGTATTAAGTGGCTGCCAATTGCCGCATTTTTTGGTGCATTAGTCATTGCATTACTTGTATATTATCTTTCTTGGAAAAAAGGGATTTCACCACTTCGTCTTATTTTGATTGGTATCGGCATTTCTGCTTTGACACACGGATTAACGACCTTACTCATGCTTACAGGTCCGATTTATCGAGCTGGTCAAGCAAACATCTGGATAACGGGTTCAGTCAATGGAGCAAACTGGGATGATGTATGGATACTATTGCCTTGGACTCTTTTGTTTTTGATCATCTCTCTTCTATCCGTTCGTCATTTGAATATTCAAGAACTTGGGGAAGAAGTCGCGACAGGAGTTGGGGCGAGAGTACAGCTTCAAAGATTTTGGTTGTTATTATTATCCACTTTTCTAGTCGGAGGTGCCGTAGCATTTGCTGGTGGAATCAGCTTTGTTGGTTTAATAGCGCCTCATATGGCTAGACGAATTGTGGGAGCATCATACGGTGTTCTCTTACTAGCTGCAGCTTTTTTAGGTGGTATCTTAGTCATGGGGGCAGATTTAATCGGAAGGACGATTTTTTTGCCACTTGAAGTGCCTGCAGGTGTTTTTACCGCTGCTATTGGTGCCCCCTATTTCATCTACTTACTTATAAAATCAAAAAATTGATTCTTCAATTGACAGGAGGTTTAAGCTCTTGGAGAGTATGCTTGAAACCAAATCATTAACACTAGGTTATCATGACACCATTATCATTGATAATTTGGACATTCAAATTCCAAAAGGTGAAATTACGGTATTTATTGGAGCAAACGGATGCGGTAAATCAACGTTACTTCGTTCTATGGCTAGATTGTTAAAACCAAAGTCAGGTGCGGTATACTTATCTGGAAAAAAAATAACCTCTTTAAATACGAAGGATACCGCAAAGAAATTAGGGATACTGCCCCAATCTCCTACTTCTCCAGAAGGGCTTACGGTACTAGAACTAGTGAAGCAAGGTCGTTATCCTTATCAAAACTGGCTATCTCAATGGTCACAAGAAGATCAATCAAAAGTCGACCAAGCATTAAAGAACACTGAAATGGAACACTTGGGCGATCGCCTTGTGGATGAATTATCTGGCGGACAAAGGCAAAGAGCCTGGATCGCTATGACATTAGCGCAGGATACAGACATTCTCTTATTGGACGAACCCACTACCTACTTAGACATGGCTCATCAAATTGAAGTTCTCGATCTATTATTCGAACTAAATGAAAAGGAAAATAGAACAATCGTTATGGTTTTGCATGACTTAAATCTCGCTTGCCGGTATGCGCATCATTTAGTTGCCATTAAAGATCGAACCGTTTTCTCCCAAGGTCGACCTGAAGAAATTATGAATCAAGAATTAGTGAAAGCGGTTTTTAATATGAATTGTTTTATCATTGATGATCCAATTTTTGGTACGCCGATGTGTGTACCTCATGGGAAAGGACGCAGTGTAAAGAAAGGAACCTTAAATGATGGACACTCTCAGTCTGAATGAACAAGAAAAACTAAAGAAATTTAGAGTGTATTTTCATAAAGAACGCCCACTAAATTACGGATCATTGCAACAAATGATGAATAGCGCAGGAGCAAATACTTATTTGAAAACAAATGAATATCAAATTGGTTCTTCATTACCTAAAGTAGCGGCTTCTCTTTTATCCAAGAGAATTGCTTTTATCGCAGTCGCACATCTTTACACAATGACCGTTTTCAATGCGACATTGTCCTCTCAACCGAAAGATTGGGCACTCATTTCAACCGTAAAAAATGGCTTATGGATCCTGGATTTTTATCTAATAGAAGAGCAAATAGAGAGAATGACAGGCGATCGTGATACTTGGAAAAAGGAAGCAGTACAAAAATGGTTCCAACAATTAATAGCCCCCGCTGTGTGCAGTCTCTGTCTTGCGACTGGACTTTCGAAAAAAACGGTATGGGAGAATATTCGAATCTATATAGATTGGCTTTATTTAGACGTGTTGACAGATCCTCAATATAACTCTATTCAAACATCCGTGGAAAAAGATTATCATTGGATAACGGAGCCAACCATGAAATTCCTAGGAAATAATCATCTGAAAAATCCTTTTGCTGCTCTCCCACGCTTCCAAAGAAGTCAAAGAGAAACATGTTGTTTGTCACACTTACTTGATCGAGGAGCAAAAAAATGCAAAAATTGTCCTCTTTCAAATAGGCTAGATTAGCTGATGGTGTTGATCGGAAGCAAAAACGACAAGACTCCTGAGAGAAAACGAGCGAGTCGAGACATCACAGTGTGGTTTTTGTGGCGCTGAAAAAGTTCTTTTGATACGTCCATGAGCGTATAAGCGATGGATTTCCGTTCCAGTCAGACTCTTTCAGTGACCGAGGAGGCGCAAGCCATGCCCACGGAAAGCGAGCGCTGGTACGGAAATCAACAGGTATTTAAAAAAATACCTCATTTTTATCGAAAAACGGATTAGTTTTATAACAAATCCATTCCAAAACCAAAAATTCCATCTTTTCGATTAGATGCATTCTTGATTTTCGATAAAAAAAGCATTCCGGATGTCGTTACTCGCCTTACACATCTATTTACTCGCCTTAGAGCAGACTTTACCCGCCTTACAGCTCTCCTTACTCGCCTTACACGCACATTTACTCTCCGAAGCTCAACCTCGGCCAACTCTCGCCCTAAAATCGCCCATTTTGGTGCCTGACCCCATTGCACGAAGTCTAAACTTCCCCTAAACCTAAATTCACACTTTTCTCTAATTAGCCGTGGATTTTCCATTCCAGGCAGACGCTTTCATCGGGTGATCCGTGTGCCTTCTAGTCGCAAGCTCCTGTGGGTATTACAGATGTCACTGAAAACGTGTCGATTTGCAAAAAAAACTTCTTTTTTGGGGTGGGGAAATGTCACCAAGTCAAAAATACGTGTCTAGGAGCGAATCTGAGTGTTCCTTTCTTATTTGCAGAATTTCAATTATTAAAAGTTGGTCCTTTTCAGTGCGCTCGTGCTTTTTCTCGAGGAAGCTCAACCGTTCATCTGCGGAAATCGAGTTGTTTTGCTGAATGTAGAAAACAAACTTGATCATTTAACAAGGCATTCAATAAAAAAAAGTATATGGATGTTCACTGAGTTAAAGAGAGAGTAAATAGCAAACGATGCGCATAGCCACTGCTCCTTCATTCGGTTGAGTTAAGAAGTTTTAACCAAATAATGAAAACGGTTTATTTTTATATTCAAATAGAAAACGTAGTGATAAAATGAATGAGGAATAAAAAGAGAGATAATAGACAAAAACTACTATTATTCTACAGATTCATAGAATATAAACGTTGCAGGAGGAAAAAAGCATGGAACAACTATTGAGAGACTTCTTTTTGTACTTAGCAAAAAATAAATTATTTACTAAATTGGCCAAACAATACGGTTTGCGTTTCGGAGCGGGACGTTTTGTAGCAGGAGAAACGATTGATTTAGCTACGGCGGTTATTAAGGGATTAAATAGTAAAAATCTTTTAGTGACAATCGATTACTTAGGCGAGTTTGTAGACAATGAGAAAGAAGCAGCTGAAATGGCAGATGGCTCTATTCGTGCGATTGAAGCAATTGGTAGAGAAGGTCTGGAATCACAGGTATCTTTAAAAATGACTTCAATGGGATTAGATATTTCAGATGAAGTGGTTCTAGGAAACATGCGTAGAATTTTAGATGCTGCGAAAGAAAACAATGTGTTTGTTACGATTGATATGGAAGACTACAGTCGTTGTGGAAAAACAATTGAGATTTTCAAACAATTGAAAACGGAGTACGATAATATCGGAACCGTTATTCAAGCTTACTTGTATAGAACCGCTCAAGATATCGTTGATCTGAACGAGTATTCGCCGAATCTTCGATTAGTAAAAGGTGCCTATAAAGAGTCTTCTGAGGTGGCTTTCCCTAACAAAAAAGATGTAGATGATAACTTCAAAAAAATAATTGCGATCCATTTATATAATGGAAACTACACAGCGATTGCAACACATGACGATGCGATCATTGAATATACAAAACAATTTGTGAGAGAAAACAATATTTCCAAGGATCAATTCGAATTCCAAATGTTATATGGAATACGTCCTGAAAGACAGCTTGAATTAGCCAAAGAAGGCTATAAAATGCGTGTGTATGTACCTTATGGCACAGATTGGTACGGTTACTTTATGCGTCGTCTTGCTGAACGTCCAGCAAACGTTGCATTTGTATTAAAAGGTGTATTAAAAAAATAATGGATACTCTAAAACCTTCTACCAATTGAAAATGGTAGAAGGTTTTTTGATAGGAATAGAAAAACAGGTTCCTATACGTAGAAGTGTAAATGCTCATAAAATCGTGAAAGTCGCTCATAAAATCGCGAAAGTTGCTCATAAAATCGTGAAAGTCGCTCATAAAATCGCGAAAGTTGCTCATAAAAGTCGCGAAAGTCGCTCATAAAGTCGCGAAAGCAGCTCGCAAAGTCGCAAAAGCAGCTCGCAAAGTCGCAAAAGCAGCTCGCAAAGTCGCAAAAGCAGCTCGCAAAGTCGCAAAAGCAGCTCGCAAAGTCGCAAAGTGGCTCCCAGAGTCGAAGATGTGTTCACAAATTTAGAGATTTATTGATTTTAAATATTGCGATTTTTATGAATTTGATTTATATTTGAAGGAGTAAAACTCATTTAGCGATTTTTTTTGCGAATAAAATGAATGAGTATTCATTCAAAGTGTTGAAGGGGGAAGTGACATTGGGTTACCAAATCCATAAAGCAGCTGTACTTGGTTCAGGAGTGATGGGATCAGGAATTGCAGCACACCTAGCAAATATCGGAATTCCAACCTTATTGTTGGACATTGTTCCTCGTGAACTTTCAGAAGAGGAAAAAACAAAAGGTTTATCATTAGAAGACAAAGCGGTTCGCGATCGCATCGCGAATGTGGCCGTTCAAAAATTAACGAAACAAAAACCAGCACCATTAACATCGAAGGAAAGCTTATCGCTCATTAAAACAGGTAATTTTGAAGACGATTTTCACAAACTATCTGATTGTGACTGGATTATTGAAGTTGTCGTTGAAAATTTAGCAGTGAAACAAGAGGTTTTTTCAAAAATAGACGCAGTTAGAAAACAAGGAAGTATTGTAAGTTCTAATACTTCAGGTATATCAGTGGAAGCGATGAAAGATGGAAGGTCTGAGGATTTTCAAAAACATTTCCTAGGCACACATTTTTTCAATCCACCTCGTTATTTAAAATTACTTGAAGTGATTCCAACTGAAAAAACATCACCAGAAGTATTATCATTTATGAAGACTTTTGGAGAAGATGTGTTAGGTAAAGGAGTCGTCTTAGCAAAGGATACTCCCAATTTTATTGCGAATCGAATTGGCACATATGGCCTGCTCGTTACAGTTCGTGAAATGCTCAAAAAAGGACTAAGTATTGGGGAAGTAGATTCGGTTACGGGTCCACTCATCGGTAGACCCAAAAGTGCTACGTTCAGAACATTGGATGTTGTAGGATTAGATACTTTCATGCATGTTGCCAAAAATGTGTATGACCAAGTTGAAGGATCTGAAAAAGAAGTATTTGAACGACCGGAATTCATGGAGAAAATGCTTGAAAATGGCTGGTTAGGAAGTAAGAGCGGTCAAGGCTTCTTTTTAAAACAAGGGAAAGAAATTCTGGAATTGGACCCAGCGACAATGGAATATGGTCCCAGAAAAAAACTAAAAACAGCTTCAGTAGAATTAAGTAAACAAGAAAAAGGCTTGAGCAATAAAATGAAAGCGCTTGTATACGCGAAAGATTCTGCAGGAAGCTTACTTTGGGATATTACCGCTCCTACTCTTTTGTATTCAGCAGAGTTGCATGGAACGATTGCAGACGATATCGTTTCAATCGATCGTGCCATGAAATGGGGATTTGGTTGGGAATTGGGTCCATTTGAAATGTGGGATGCAATTGGCGTCGAAAAATCAGTGGCTCGTTTAAATGAAGAAGGACACAAAGTTCCAGAATGGGTAATTGACATGCTGGCAAAAGGCAATGACTCATTTTACAGAGAAGAAAATGGAGAGACATTCTTTTATCACAATGGAGAATATCTTCTCGTTGAAGAAAACGCTAAAAAGATCAACCTAAAGCAATGGAAAAAGAAACATGGTGTAATTAAACAGAACGCTGGCGCAAGCCTAATCGACCTTGGCGATGGTGTAGCATTATTAGAATTCCACTCTCCGAACAATTCGATTGGTCCAGACATCGTTCAAATGATTAATTTCGCAGTAGACGAAGTAGAGAAAAACTACAAAGGTCTTGTGATTGGGAACCAAGGGAAAAACTTCTGTGTGGGTGCAAATTTAGCCCTCATTTTAATGGAAGCACAAGATGATAATATTTTTGAATTAGACATGGTCGTGCGTCAATTCCAACAAGCCATGCTTAAAGTAAAATATAGCTTAAAACCAGTCGTTGCAGCTCCATTTGGAATGACGCTGGGCGGTGGAACGGAAATTTGTCTACCGGCTGCTCGTGTTCAAGCAACTATGGAAACGTACATGGGATTAGTCGAAGTAGGAGTTGGATTAATTCCTGGCGGCGGCGGAAACAAAGAGCTTTATATTCAATATTTAAACAGTCTTCCAAAAGGACTTGAAATTGATCTTCAAAATGTGGCTAATAAAGTCTTTGAATCGATTGCAATGGCTAAAGTCTCTACTTCTGGTCAAGAAGCAAGAGATAACCTTTATTTGAATCGTTTAGATGCCGTTAGTGTGAATGGTGACCACCAGCTTTATGATGCAAAACAAGTTGTACTTGAGCTTGATCGTGCAGGTTATTTGCCTCCAGTTCGTCGTAAAGTACCGGTAGTTGGTGAAACGGGATATGCCACACTTTTATTAGCAGCTCAAACAATGCATCAATCAGGATTCATTTCTGAATATGACTTAAATATAGCAAAAAAACTTGCTTATGTGATTGCAGGTGGAAAAGTTCCATTTGGCACAGAAGTAGATGAGCAATACTTACTTGATCTAGAACGTGAAGCATTCTTAAGCTTAGTTGCTGGTGGGAAATCCCAACAACGTATGCAACATATGCTTGTAAAAGGAAAACCACTCCGCAATTAAGGGAGAGTAGATTAGGAGGATTATCATGCGAGAAGCGGTCATAGTTGCCGGTGCAAGAACACCGATAGGTCGAGCAAAAAAAGGATCACTTGCTCATGTTAGACCGGATGATTTAGGAGCATTGGTGATAAGAGAAACATTAAAAAGAGCGGGGAATTACGAAGGAAACATTGATGATTTAATCATGGGTTGTGCAATGCCGGAAGCGGAGCAAGGTTTGAACATGGCTCGTAACATTGGTGCTCTTGCAGGGCTGCCAAGTTCAGTACCAGCCATTACGATTAACCGATATTGTTCATCAGGCTTACAGTCGATTGCCTATGCAGCTGAAAAAATTATGATTGGTCATGCTGATACCATCTTAGCGGGCGGAGCAGAATCAATGAGCTTGGTTCCGATGATGGGCCATACAATTAGACCTAATGCAAAGCTGGCTGAAACAGCACCAGAATATTATATGGGTATGGGTCATACGGCAGAAGAGGTCGCCAAAAAATACGGTATTACACGTGAAGAACAAGACGAATTTGCCGTTCGAAGTCATCAAAAAGCGGCTCAAGCAATCGCTGACGGAAAGTTCGAAGACGAAATTGTCCCAGTCGAAGTAACGCAACGATTCGTAGGAGCCGATCATAAATTAAAAGAAAAGACCTTTTTGTTCTCTCAAGACGAAGGTGTGCGTGCGAATACAAATATTCAAACGTTATCAAAACTACGACCGGTCTTTAATGTGCGCGGTTCAGTTACAGCTGGAAATGCGTCGCAAACAAGTGATGGAGCTGCTGCTGTTCTTTTAATGGACCGGGAAAAAGCTGAAGCAAATGGATTGAAGCCGTTAGCTAAATTCCATTCATTCGCTGTGGCAGGTGTACCACCTGAAATCATGGGGATTGGACCAGTTGAAGCAATTCCAAAAGCCTTGAAATTAGCTGGACTCCAACTTTCTGATATCGACCTTTTTGAATTGAATGAAGCATTTGCTTCTCAGTCCATTCAAGTCATTCGTCAACTAGGTATCGACGAAAACAAAGTAAACGTTAATGGTGGTGCGATTGCCCTTGGTCATCCACTAGGGTGTACAGGAGCAAAGTTGACTCTTTCTCTCATTCACGAAATGAAACGCAGAAATCAACAGTTCGGTGTTGTAACTATGTGTATAGGCGGCGGAATGGGCGCTGCAGGTGTATTTGAAATTTTATAAGTTAAATAAATTGATCGAATAAGGAGAGAAAAAAGATGACGAATCATACTGAGAATGTGATTAAAGGCGGTAGCTTTCTATTAGAGGATTTCGGTCCAGAACATATTTTTACCCCTGAGGATTACACCGATGAACATAAAATGATTGCTAAAACAACGGAAGACTTCGTACTGAATGAGGTTGTACCTAAAATTGAAAATCTAGAAAACCATGAATTCGAACATTCTGTGCGTCTATTAAAAGAAGCGGGTGAACTTGGTTTACTTGGTGCAGATGTTCCAGAAGAATACGGCGGACTTGGATTAGATAAAGTCAGCTCTGCGCTAATTGCTGAAAAAATGTCACGTGCAGGCGGATTCTCCATTACTCATGGAGCTCATGTAGGAATCGGTTCTCTTCCAATCGTATTATTTGGAAACGATGATCAAAAGAAAAAGTACCTTCCTCTTCTTTCAACGGGAGAAAAAATTGCCGCTTACGCATTAACAGAGCCAGGGTCAGGGTCGGATGCACTAGGTGCGAAAACCGTTGCGAAACTAAATGCAGCAGGAACTCACTATATTCTTAATGGAGAAAAACAATGGATTACGAATTCTGCATTTGCGGATGTATTCGTTGTTTATGCAAAAATTGATGGGGAACATTTCTCTGCATTTATCGTTGAACGAGATTTCCCAGGTGTTTCAACAGGTGCTGAAGAGAAAAAAATGGGGATCAAAAGCTCATCAACACGTACATTGATTCTAAGTGATGCAGAAATCCCAGTAGAAAATCTTCTTGGTCAAGCAGGAAAAGGTCACATTATAGCATTCAATATATTAAATATTGGGCGTTATAAATTAGGTGTTGGTGCTGTTGGAGCTGGGAAACGTGCACTAGAACTCACAGTGCAATACACAAACCAAAGACAACAATTCAAAACACCAATCTCTTCTTTTAACTTAACAAAAGAAAAGCTGTCTACGATGGCTGCTAAACTATATGCAGCAGAAAGTTCTGTATACCGTACAGTTGGATTATTTGAAGACCGCATGAGCAAACTTGACGATGCAGAAGTGAAAGATGGGAACGGAGTAGCGGAATCCATCGCTGAGTACGCAATTGAGTGTTCATTAAATAAAGTCTTTGCAACAGAAATGCTCGATTATTTAGTAGACGAAGGCGTTCAATTGCATGGTGGATACGGATTTATGCAAGAATACGAGATTGAAAGAATGTATCGTGATTCTCGTATCAATCGTATTTTCGAAGGGACAAATGAAATTAACCGTTTGATCGTTCCGGGAACTTACTTGAGAAAAGCAATGAAAGGCGAACTACCATTGCTTCAAAAAGCACAAGCACTTCAAGAAGAATTAATGATGCTTATGCCGGAAGAAGTGGGTACTGAGCCATTAGCTCAGGAAAAATACCTTGTGAAAAATGCGAAAAAAATCGGCTTGCTCGCTGCAGGACTTGCTGCCCAAAAATATGGCAAGAAATTAGAAACAGAACAAGAAGTGCTAGTAAACATTGCAGACATCGTTTCAAATGCATATGCAATGGAATCAGTAGTTCTGCGTACAGAAAAAGCGATTCAAAAAGTTGGAGTAGAAAAAGCTGCCCAAAAATTACTTTATACTCAAATTTTCTGCCAAGAAGCATTTAACGAAATTGAACAAGATGCGAAAGAAACATTAATCGCAGTTGAAACCGGAGACGCATTGAAAATGATGTTATCCGCTTTACGCAAGTTCACGCGCTACACACCAATGAATGTGATTCAAACAAAACGTGAAGCATCAGTGAAACTAATCGATGCAGAGCGTTATGTGCTTTAATCTTACTTTTAACGCACATGCAGTATAGAATGGTAACCTCAGCGAAGTAGATTCGCTGAGGTTTTTTGACAAAGGAAGAAAGTATAAAGTTTTTTTACTCCGTTTTCTGGATCGAGTCAACTGCTTCCGAACACAAAATGTGCGTGATGAAGCCGTTGCAACAGGACATTGCGTACTTAGACTGTGTTCCTTCGTTTTCAATGACCAACTTATTCTTTCACCTTTCATTTTGTCGCAGCGGACGATCGCTTTGCAAATTTCTTAAGGGACGCACTTCTTTTTGGCTTTACTCTTTAAAAAAAAGTAAAATAAAGGCGCATGATCATTAACGATCTAGAATGAAAGGGAGTTGAATGAACAATGGCGATTACGTTTTATTGGTATCCAAAGTGTGGAACATGCAGAAATGCTAAGAAGTGGTTTGAAGAACATAATGTAGAAGTCAATGAGGTTCATCTGATTGAAAACACGCCAACACGTGATGAGTTGGAAACCATTTATCGCAATAGTGGTTTTGAGTTAAAGAAATTTTTTAATACGAGCGGAATGAAGTATAGGGAACTCGGATTAAAGGACAAAGTGAAATCGGCTCCTGAATCAGAATTACTTGACTTGCTCGCTTCAGATGGGATGTTAATTAAGCGTCCACTTACAACCGATGGGGAAAAAGTAACGCTTGGATTTAAAGAAGATGATTTCGAGAAAAATTGGTTGTAAATTCATTTGATAACTACTTGCTTTTAAGCGAATGAGTATGTCAAAATTAAGAGGATAATGGAACTGGAGGGAATCGAATGAGCACACCGAAAGATTTGCGTTACTCAGAAGAGCACGAATGGGTTAAAACAGAAGGCGAGAAATTCCGCGTAGGAATTACAGACTTCGCACAATCAGAACTTGGTGACATCGTTTTTGTTGAACTTCCTGAAATAGGAACAGAGATAAAAGTGGACGAGCCGTTTGGTAGCGTTGAATCTGTTAAAACGGTTTCTGAACTGTATGCTCCATTAAGTGGGAAAGTCGTTGAAGTAAATGAAGACCTAAATGATAGCCCTGAATTTGTGAATGAATCTCCATACGAAAAAGCATGGATGGTTGTAATTGAGCCATCGGACCAATCAGAAGTTGAAAAACTAATGACACCTGAGCAGTATAATGAAATGATTAAAGAAGATTAATGTACATAGCAGGACACCCGTCGTCACGGGGTGTCCTGTTTTTTTATATAATGCTAAAAGTCCTTTTTTTTTCATATACTTTGCATTTTAAAGCTGAAAAAGGGAAAATAAAACTATACCCATATTTCTATTTCGATAATGGGAATCTCGGTGGAAACTAGAGGTGGCGGCAGATGGAAGCTCCAGAAGAGAAGGTACTCATCGTCGAAGGAACATCTGATAAGAGAAAAGTGAATGAAATTATTAAGGAACCTGTTGAGATTATATGTACGAATGGAACGATCAGTATCCAGCGATTGGATGAATTAATCGAATCTTTAGAGTGTCGTGATGTCTATATATTAGTAGATGCTGATGAATCAGGTGAAAAATTACGTAAACAGTTTAAACGAGAACTGCCAGAGGCCAATCATTTGTATGTAGATAAAATGTATCGTGAAGTTGCCACTACACCTGACTACCAACTTGCTAAAATTCTGTTAGGAGCAAATATCGATGTTCATGGCCAATATTTGGAGAAAAGGATGATCGAAAAAAATGACCGATATTCAGTTTGACCAGATTTCAAATCATATTCGAAAAAACGAACGGACGGCCGTATATTTTTATACACCGATGTGTGGAACATGTAAAGTAGCGGGTAAAATGGTCGATGTCGTTGAAAAAATGGAAAAAGATTATTCTTTTATGAAAGTCGATCTCAATTACGCGAAAAACTGGGCAGAAAAACATAAAATTGAAAGCGTTCCGTGTTTAATGATTTTTGAAAATGCAAAACCAGTCGATCGATTATATGCTTTTCAATCAGTCATTCATGTGATTGAAAAGCTCAATGAATCCAAAAAGACTTCTACATGGGCTTAATCCTATGCCCATGTAGAAGTCTTTTTGTACTGTAATTCTCGAAAATAGATTGAAGATTAATACATGAATGCATATTCCTAGAGTTAAACAAAAAAACACGATGTTAAAGTCGGAATGATCCTTATTTCCTCGGAAATAGTATGAAAGAGTCGAATGATTTATACAGGAGGTTCATCATTCTTCCTCGAATTTAATGTGTAAGATGATATTTGAGGAGTTTGATCGAGTGAATAACCAATTAATGGTTTGGAAAAATATTTATCAAGAGAGTAAAGAGTTGGAGCATCTTCTCATAAACAAGCAAATTGTCTTTGGTCTGGAGATGGAAGATGACAAATTCATTATTCATTTGTCAAAAAGAGAAGCGAACTTGCTGCCGATGTATAACTCTTACCAAGGGAGTCATCTTCGTCTGGATCGACTCCGGTTTCATGAATTGCTATCGGGGCATCTTCCTTTAATGACCCTTATTCAAAGAGGGGGAATTGACTTTCAAGGATATTATCGACAAGCATTAATTCTTGAATCTATTTTCTGGATGTGTGGTCAAGCCTATTCTAGAAAAATAAATAGTTTAAGTGGTTGACACTTTTTCTTTCTCTATGATAAGATGACAATCGTTCATTAAAAAATCAATTTCAAAATTTAATATTTGTTTTACTCTTATTGAGAGTGGTGGAGGGATGTGCCCTATGAAACCCGGCAACCGTCAGAATGATTTTATTCTGAAATGGTGCCAATTCACACAAAGCATAAGTGCTTTGATAGATGAGAGAAAGGAACCTCGTATATTCATGCCTTTCTGCTCATTTTGCAGAGAGGCATTTTTGTTTTTAATAAGCTTATAGAATTGGGTGAATTTAATGATTAAAATATCAAATGTGAAAAAGACATTTACAACGAAAAACGGTCCTGTAACAGCTGTTGATTCAGTGAATTTAGCGATAGAAACAGGAGAAATATTCGGAGTGATTGGTTATAGCGGGGCAGGAAAGAGTACGTTAATCCGGATGCTAAATGGTTTAGAATTGCCTACGGAAGGCAGTATAGATGTTGCAGGAAGACGGGTTTCTGAAATCAAAGGATCGTCATTGCGAAAAGCGAGACAAGAAATTGGCATGATTTTTCAACACTTTAATCTTCTTTGGTCTAGAACGGTTAAAGAAAATATTTCTTTTCCGCTAGAAATTGCAGGAGTTCCAAAGCAAACACGAGCGAAGAGAGTAGAGGAGTTACTTGAATTAGTAGGATTAGATGGAAGAGGTGATTCTTATCCAGCGCAATTAAGCGGGGGGCAGAAACAACGCGTTGGGATTGCAAGAGCGCTAGCGAATAATCCTAAGGTTCTTTTGTGTGATGAGGCTACTTCAGCATTAGATCCACAAACAACCGATTCGATTTTAGATTTGTTAGTGGATATCAATGCTCGATTGGGATTAACCATTGTACTAATTACACACGAAATGCATGTGATTAGAAAAATCTGTCACCAAGTTGCCGTTATGGATGCTGGTAAGGTAGTTGAAGTTGGACCAGTTTTGGAAGTGTTTAAAAGTCCACAACAACCAATTACGAAACGTTTTGTTCAACAAGTGACAGAACCAGAAGAAACGAAAGAAACAATTGATCATATTCTTGCAAAAATTAAAAGTGGTCAAGTGTTGAAACTGACATTTGTTGGAGATTCAACGGAGTTACCACTAATTACCACATTAATTCGAAATTATCAAATCAGCGTTAACATCTTGCAAGGGAAAATTTCTCAAATGAAAGACGGCTCTTACGGTACTCTTTTCATCCATTTAGATGGAGAACCATCGATCGTCAATGAAACGATCTATTATTTAAATGGCCAGTCTGTTGGCGTGGAGGTGTTACCACATGTTTAATCAATTTTTCCCTAATGTTGATTGGGAAGCGATGTGGTTAGCCACATACGAGACTCTTTATATGACTGCATTAAGCGTAATTGCCACGTTCATACTAGGTATATTACTTGGATTAGTCCTCTTTTTAACATCAAAAGGAAATTTATGGAGTAATAAAGTAGCCCATTGGATCACAGCTGCTGTCGTTAATATCTTTCGCTCCATTCCGTTTATTATCTTAATCGTATTGTTAATTCCATTTACAAAATTTCTTCTTGATACGATACGAGGAGCAAATGCCGCTATGCCAGCCTTAATCATTGGTGCAGCGCCTTTTTATGCAAGGATGGTTGAAATTGCGCTTCGAGAAATTGATAAAGGCGTGATTGAAGCTGCCAGAGCAATGGGATCGAAAACGAGCACGATTATCTTTAAAGTATTATTACCGGAAGCGATGCCAGCGCTTGTATCCGGTATCACGGTAACAGCAATCGCACTAGTCGGTTATACGGCTATGGCAGGAGTCATTGGTGCTGGAGGATTAGGGACGTTAGCCTTTCTTGATGGATTCCAGCGAAATCAAATGGATGTAACCCTGATGGCAACGATTATCGTTCTTGTCATCGTGTTTATTATTCAATTAATTGGTGATATCGCTACTAAAAAAATAGATAAGAGATAGGGAGAGATTTAGATGAAAAAGATTTGGTTGATTGTATTTGCTGCTTTGGCTGTTTTAGCGTTAGGTGCTTGCGGAAACAAAGACAGTAAAAACGGAGATAAAGAACTAGTTGTCGGTGCTTCAAATACACCTCATGCTGTTATTCTAGAAAAGGCTAAGCCAATTCTAGCAAAAAAAGGAATTGATTTAAAAATTGAAAAGTATCAAGACTATATTTTGCCGAATAAAGATTTAGCAAGCGGTGATTTAGATGCAAACTACTTCCAACACATTCCTTACTTGAAAGTATCAAATAAAGACAACGACACTGATTTAGTAAACGCTGGTGCCATTCATATTGAGCCAATGGCTGTTTATTCAAAAAAATACGACTCACTTGATAAGCTTCCAAAAGGAGCAACAATCATCATGAGTAACTCCGTTTCAGAACAAGGACGTATTTTAAGCATCATCGAAAAATCTGGATTAATTAAACTAAAAGATGGAATCGATAAAACTTCTGCAACTGTGAAAGATATTGTCGATAATCCGAAAAAGATTAAATTTGACCCGAATTACGAAGCAGCGCTATTGCCACAACTTTACGAAAATAAAGAAGGGGACGCAGTTGTTATCAATGCAAACTATGCATTAGATGCAGGTTTAAATCCTCAAAAAGATTCAATTGAGATAGAAGATAACAATTCACCATACGCAAACATTATTGCTGTACGCAAAGAAGATAAAGACAATAAACAAGTGAAAGAACTTGTTAAAGTACTTCGCTCAAAAGAAATCCAAGACTTTATTTTAGACAAATGGAAAGGTTCAGTCGTACCTGTATCTAAATAAAGATATCGTCTGTTTGAATAGTCCCTGTTACTCAAGAAGCTGGGACAAAAGTATTTTAATCAATGAATAATCCGAACGATACAGCGAAATTCTAAGTGGAACTTCGCTGTATTCGTTCGGATTTTTCACTTTATTGTTTTCTTAGTTGAATCAATTTCATAAATGATCATCATTTCTATGGAATCGAATATTGATTTCGATTGGAGTGTAAGACGGCGACTCCTGGGGAATAGCGAAGACGTCGAAATCCACTTAAGCTTTAGCTTAAGTTCGTTCGGCGCGAGCCCCCGGAAAGCGTCCGTCGAAAACGAAAATCGAATGAAGAAAGAATATTTAAATGAAAAGTTCGCATTTAAGATGGAGAATTTAAATCATGAAATGGACCTAGTTAAGAAATGATTCGACTTTAAACTTGGGCATTTTAGTTCTATCCTAGCTTCTTTTTCCGTCTATAATAAGGACCATTTATTGTGTAGATTTTTCATGAAGGTTAAATAAATTCTTTTCGTAATCGATTGAGTTCATTGTGCCTCTCTTGCGGCCGCCTGCGGAATAGGAGAAAAAAATGAACAACGTAAAAGGGATGACACTCCGTTCGTCTTCGCTGAATTTCTTGATAACTCCTTTTTTTCTAAACCCTGTTGCCATTGCACATCCTGCTCTCCATTTTATATAAAATTTCTTCGAGAAACAGCATTTAAGAGTAAATGGAAGTGAAAGGGTGAAATGATAAGAATCATTCACCTTAGAAGTGGAGCGACAACGAGAACGGATGAGAGAGCTTCAGAATCTGTTTGATTGGATTTGAACGAACCAATCTCTCTTGTTATCATTAGGATTGTGTTAATGAGAAATCAAACACCGAAAGGAAGGATTCATTATCCACGCGTTAAAAATTGCTTATACAGAAGAAATGGAAAAAGCGATGAGAGGTGCTCACGGAGTTGGGTACGAAGTGTACAAACGCAAACATAATGTTCGAATGAATGTAGAAGAAAAAAGAGAACAAGATTACATTGAGAGTAGAAGAATTGTGGCTGATTTAGGTCGTAAAGTACATTCTCACTTATAATAATAATAACAAAGCGAGGAACGGGTAATGCTAACCCGATTCTCGCTTTTTCACTTTTTGAAAGAGGGTTAATGGTTCCTTATAATATAGGAAAGACTATGTGGGGCTATCAGGGTTTACGAAAGTTGCTAATAAGTATCTTTTGTTATAAGATTGGAATGAGAATAAATTGAGAATGGCTATTAATAAGCTAATTAAATTCTTGAGATAGACGGAGGTATGATCATGTCAGGTTCTACATTAACAGTTAAAGATCTTCATGTTCAAATTGAGGAAAAAGAAATCCTTAAAGGAATTAACTTAGAAATTAAAGGCGGAGAAATACACGCAGTGATGGGTCCTAATGGAACCGGTAAATCTACGTTATCATCTGCTATTATGGGACATCCCAAATACGAAGTAACAAGTGGTTCCGTTTCTTTAGATGGAGAAGACGTATTAGATATGGCTGTTGACGAGCGTGCTCGTGCTGGCCTTTTCTTAGCAATGCAATATCCAAGCGAAATTAACGGGGTAACAAATGCTGAATTCTTGCGTTCAGCAGTAAATAGTCGTCGTGAAGAAGGGGACGAAATTTCTTTAATGAAATTTATCCGTACGATGGACAAACAAATGGAATTCCTGGAAATGGATCCAGATATGGCTCAACGTTATTTAAACGAGGGGTTCTCTGGTGGGGAGAAGAAACGTAATGAAATTCTTCAACTTATGATGATCCAACCCAAAATAGCGATTCTTGATGAAATTGACTCTGGGCTGGATATTGATGCATTGAAAGTCGTTTCAAAAGGAATTAATGAAATGCGTAACGAAGATTTTGGATGTTTAATCATTACTCATTATCAACGCCTTCTAAACTACATTACGCCAGACTTTGTTCATGTTATGATGCAAGGGAAAATCGTGAAATCTGGTGGTCCAGAACTTGCTCAAAGACTTGAAGCAGAAGGATACGATTGGATTAAACAAGAACTAGGTATCGAAGACGAAACCGTTGAACAAGAAGCGTAAGTGTTAGGAGGATAACCATGACAGTCGAAATGAAATTATCTGTAGATCAAGATGCAATTCGTTCGTATTCTAACGAACAAGGTGAACCATCTTGGTTTTTAAATAACCGTTTAGAGGCTTTTCAAAATGCTTTAGATCTTCCTCTACCTAAGCCTGATAAAACAAAAATTGCTAAGTGGAATTTCACTGAATTCCCTCAGTTTATTGTGAAAAACGGACGTAACGCTAATCTAATCGATTTACCTGAGGAAGCAAAAATGCTTGTTGACTTAGAAAAAGATGACAAAAGTTTATATGTTCAAGTGAATAATGAACCTGCTTTTCTTTCATTATCAAATGAATTGCTTGAGCAAGGTGTTATTTTTACCGACATCCTTACTGCCGTAAAAGATCACAGTGATTTGGTTCAGCAATACTTTATGACTCAAGGTGTAAAAACGAATGAACATAAATTAACTGCTCTTCATGCAGCTCTTCTTAATGGAGGAACGTTTTTATATGTTCCGAAAAATGTCGAGTTAAAAGAACCAATCCAAGCGATTTATGTTCACGATGATGCTGATGTATCCTTGTTTAACCATGTACTAATTGTTGCGGATGATCATAGTTCAGTAACGTTCGTAGAAACTTATATTTCTACTCTCGAAGCTGGTAATGGTGTCGTAAATATTGTTTCTGAAGTCATTGCCAACACGAATGCAAAAATTGCATACGGATCAGTTGATAACCTTCCTAAAGGTGTGACAACATATGTAAACCGTCGTGGTATCGCAGGACGCGATGCAAAAATCGAATGGGCATTAGGATTAATGAACAGTGGTGACACGATTTCAGATAATGAAACTCGTTTAATTGGCGACGGTTCAATCGGTGATATGAAAATGGTTGTCGTAGGAAGCGGAAAGCAAACGCAAAACTTCACAACGAAAGTGACTCACTTTGGGAAAAATACTGAAGGATTCATTTTAAAACATGGTGTCATGAAAGAAGAAGCTTCTTCCATTTTTAATGGAATTGGCAAAATCGAACATGGTGCCAGCAAGTCAAATGCCCAACAGGAATCACGTGTATTAATGTTGAGTGAAAAAGCACGCGGCGATGCCAATCCCATTTTATTAATTGATGAAGACGACGTTCAAGCAGGCCATGCAGCATCCGTTGGTCGTGTTGATCCACTTCAACTTTATTATTTAATGAGCCGAGGAATTAATCAGCACGAAGCGGAACGATTAATTATTCACGGATTCTTAGCCCCAGTTGTGAACCAACTGCCTATCGAAGCTGTAAAAAAACAGTTGACTGAGGTTATCGAAAGGAAAGTTCGCTAATGAATATCAAAGAGATTCGCCAACATTTTCCGATTTTGAATCAGGAAGTCAATGGGAATCCTCTTGTTTACCTTGACAGTGCGGCTACTTCACAGAAGCCCGTGCAGGTTATCGAAGCGATAGAGAAGTATTATCGCTTTGATAACTCTAATGTCCATAGAGGTGTTCATACCCTTGGTACAAGAGCGACTGAAGCTTATGAAGGAGCGCGCGAGAAAGTTCGCAGGTTCATTCATGCAAAATCACTTCAAGAAGTGATCTTTACTAGAGGAACAACGACCGCTATTAACACAGTCGCTTCAAGTTATGGTTATGCAAATGTAAAAGAAGGCGACGAAATTGTCCTCTCTTATATGGAGCATCATAGTAATTTGATTCCATGGCAACAATTAGCTAAAAAAACAGGAGCGACATTAAAATATGTTCCGCTCCAGGACAATGGCACGATTGCTATCGAAGATGTGAAAGCTACGATTACTTCTAACACGAAAATCGTTTCGATTATGCACGTATCAAACGTGATGGGTACAATGAATCCGATCAAAGAAATCACCGAAATTGCTCATCAAAATGGAGCTGTTATGGTTGTTGACGGTGCTCAAAGTGCCCCTCATCTAAAGATCGATGTTCAAGACTTGGACGTAGATTTCTTCGCTTTCTCTGGTCACAAAATGTGTGGACCAACAGGAATTGGTGTTCTCTATGGTAAGAAAGAGCATCTTGAAATAATGGAGCCTGTTGAATTTGGCGGTGAAATGATTGATTTCGTAGATCTTTACGAATCAACATGGAAGGAACTTCCTTGGAAATTCGAAGGTGGGACACCCATTATTGCGGGTGCAGTTGGTTTAGGTGCTGCCATTGATTTCCTAACTGAAATTGGCTTAGATGAAATCGAAGCACACGAACATCGCTTAGCTGCTTATGCAATGGAACAAATGAAAGAAATTGATGGTTTAACGATCTTTGGTCCTCAGGAAGCTTCTGCCCGTGCGGGGATTGTAACGTTTAATCTAGATGATGTACATCCGCACGACGTTGCAACTGTTCTAGATGCAGAGGGAATTGCCATCCGAGCCGGTCATCACTGTGCACAGCCACTAATGAGATGGTTAAAGGTTTCTTCAACAGCAAGAGCAAGTTTCTATTTATACAATGATGAGCAAGATATTGATAAATTGGTGGCCGGACTTGTTAAAACAAAGGAGTATTTCAGCAATGTCTTCTAACAATTTAGATTCACTTTATCGTCAAGTTATAATGGATCACTACAAAAACCCCCGAAACAAGGGTTCGATAGAAAATGGCAGTATGACGATTGATATGAACAATCCCACTTGTGGCGATCGAATTCATTTAACATTAGAAGTTGTGGATGGAATTGTAGCGAATGCGAAATTTGATGGAGAAGGTTGTTCGATTTCCATGGCATCTGCTTCCATGATGACACAAGCGGTTAAAGGAAAAGAAATTGATACCGCTCTGAACCTTAGTCATATTTTTTCAAATATGATGCTTGGTGAAGACTACGAAGGAGATATCGATCTTGGAGACATTGAAGCTCTTCAAGGCGTTTCGAAGTTCCCGGCACGAATCAAATGTGCAACATTGGCTTGGAAAGCAATGGAAAAAGGGTTGAACGAGAAATAGAATCCTACTGATTAGCAAGGATCGATATTTTAGGAATGGAGGAATTTAAAATGGCTAAAAAAATGCCGGACGTTGGCGATTATAAATATGGCTTTCATGATAAAGACGTTTCTGTCTTCCGTTCAAAACGTGGTCTAACACGTGGAATTGTCGAACAGATCTCTAATATGAAAGAAGAACCACAGTGGATGCTTGATTTCCGTTTGAAATCATTGGAACTCTTTTACAACATGCCTATGCCACAATGGGGCGGGGATATGTCATCTTTAAACTTCGATGAAATCACTTATTACGTGAAGCCATCTGAAGGAGCAGGAAGAAGCTGGGATGAGGTACCTGAAGAAATCAAACAAACATTTGATAAATTAGGGATTCCTGAAGCTGAGCAAAAGTACCTTGCTGGTGTTTCAGCACAGTATGAGTCAGAAGTGGTTTATCATAGCATGAAAGAAGACTTAGAAGAAATGGGTATTGTTTTTACAGATACCGATTCGGCCTTGAAAAATCACGAGGATTTATTCCGTGAACACTGGGCGAAAGTCATTCCTCCTACTGATAATAAGTTTGCAGCTTTGAATTCAGCTGTATGGTCAGGTGGATCTTTCATTTATGTCCCACCGGGTGTTAAAGTAGATACTCCTCTTCAAGCGTACTTCCGCATTAACTCGGAAAATATGGGTCAATTCGAACGTACTTTAATCATTGTTGATGAAAACGCTCATGTTCATTACGTTGAAGGTTGTACTGCTCCCGTATACACGACAAACTCACTTCATAGTGCGGTTGTTGAAATCATTATTAAAAAAGGTGCTTATTGCCGTTACACTACCATTCAAAACTGGGCGAATAATGTTTATAACCTCGTTACGAAACGTGCTGTATGTGATGCGAATGCAACGATGGAATGGGTCGATGGGAATATCGGTTCAAAACTTACAATGAAATACCCAGCTGTTATTCTTAAAGGTGAAGGCGCTCGTGGAATGACACTTTCGATCGCAATCGCTGGTAAAGGGCAACATCAAGATGCTGGTGCAAAAATGACTCATTTAGCACCGAATACTTCATCTACCATTGTTTCGAAGTCCATTTCGAAACAAGGCGGAAAAGTAACGTACCGAGGAATTGTTCACTTTGGACGTCGTGCGCATGGTGCTCGTTCAAACATTGAGTGTGACACATTAATTATGGATAACAAATCAACTTCAGATACGATTCCTTACAATGAAATATTGAATAACAATGTTTCACTTGGAGCATGAAGCGAAGGTTTCGAAAGTTTCAGAAGAACAGTTATTCTATTTAATGAGTCGTGGAATTTCTCAAGAAGAAGCGACGGAAATGATTGTAATGGGCTTTATTGAACCATTTACGAAAGAACTTCCGATGGAATATGCAGTTGAAATGAACCGTCTAATCAAGTTCGAGATGGAAGGTTCTATTGGATAATTGAATGTTAAAAAACTCGTTTGGCCTTTGGCTGAGCGAGTTTTTTTATATGATAGGCTCTGTTAAATGATCATGTTGATCCTTCAACAATCACTCCTAATTGAGCAAGAGAGGAAGAGTAGTCGTCCTAGTGTACGCATTTATTGTCATCTCGTGGTAAAATATGTACGAGCGAGGTGAGTCGGATGATTCAAATTGGTGTAACTGGATGGGGTGATCATGATTCGATTTATTCCTCTGGAATTCAGTCTCGAGATAAATTAAAAGAATACGGAGCACATTTCCCAGTTGTTGAAGTGGATGCTTCATTCTATGCGATCCAGCCAGTGCGGAATGCCGAAAAGTGGGTGAAAGAGACCCCGGAAATGTTTCGTTTTGTTGTCAAAGCTTATCAAGGGATGACAGGACATCAAAGAGGAGAACAGCTTTTTGAGTCAGTAGATACGATGTTCCGGTTATTTGTAGAGTCCATCGAACCGTTTGTACAAAGCGGTAAACTAGCTATGGTTCTTCTTCAGTTTCCACCATGGTTTGAGTGCGAGAGAAAAAATGTTGATTACTTGCGTTTTTGTAAAAATAAACTAGGATCTATACCAGTCGCTATAGAATTTAGAAATCAGTCTTGGTATTCTTCTGAAATGAAAGATAGGACGCTAGAATTTTTAAAAAAAGAAGGTTGGATCCATACTGTCTGTGATGAACCTCAAGCTGGTAAAGGATCGGTTCCTATTGTTCCTGTTTCCACAAGTAAGGAAAAGACACTTGTTCGATTGCATGGTCGTAATGTACATGGATGGAGTAAGCCGGCTCAAGGAAACTGGAGAGAGGTGCGTTATTTATACCGTTACAATGAGAATGAGTTATTAGAATGGAAAAACATTCTCTATCATCTTTCCAAAGAGTCCAAAGAACTTTATGTTCTATTTAATAATAACTCCGGTGGAGATGCAGCAGACAATGCGAAAGAGATGATTCAGATGTTAGGAATTCAATATGAGGGATTAGCCCCTAAACAACTTGGTTTATTTTAACGGATCGGAAGTGTTGAAATTTGATTTGGATAGCATTAGTAGCAATCGGATTATTTGCGGGTACGCTCGGATCGCTTATCGGTTTAGGTGGGGGAATCATTATTGTTCCTGCATTACTGTATTTTAGCCATGCCACCAGTATTTTTGGAGACATAAGTCCTCAATTAGCTGTGGGAACATCATTGGTTATTATGATTTTTACAGGGTTGTCTTCAACAATCTCTTATATGAAAATTAAATTAGTTGATTATCGAACAGGATTCTTATTGTTTATAGGTAGTGGACCAGGAAGTTTACTTGGAGCCTGGATGAATAAGTTTTTAGATTTACATTCGTTTAATTTGTATTTTGGTATATTTATTTTATTTGTAGCTTTATTATTAATGATTCGAAATCGACTTCGACCCTTACAATTAAACAGCAATAAATCGATCAAACGTGAAATTATTGATGTGAATGGAGACGTATTACATTATGAATTTCCTCCACTGCTTGCTACGATTGTAGCATTTATTATTGGATTAGCAGGCGGTTTATTTGGTATTGGAGGAGGATCTTTAATGGTTCCGGCGATGGTCTTAATGTTTGCCTTTCCTCCACGTGTAGCAGTTGCTACTTCAATGATGATCATCTTTTTATCTGCTGTTGTTAGTTCGATCACGCATATCGTATTAGGAAATGTCAATTGGCTATTTGTCTTGGCATTAGTCCCTGGGGCTTGGTTTGGCGCACGATTAGGCGCATTTCTAAATACAAAGTTAAAATCAGACACCCTTGTTTTGATTTTACGTTTAGTGTTACTTATTATTGGGATTCAGCTGATTTATGAGGGATTAGTCACATAATCAAACTGGAGTGAAATGAATGATCGAGAAAATCCATTTTTATCATACGAATGATTTACATAGTCATTTTGAAAATTGGCCAAGAATAAAATCTTTCTTACAAAAAAGAAACAAGTGGCATGAAGAAGAAAAGGAAACGGTATTCAAATTTGATATTGGTGATCATATAGACCGTTATCATCCTTATACAGAAGGTACAATGGGGCTTGCTAATGTCGAAATGATGAATGAATTAAAATACAATGCGGTGACAATTGGCAATAATGAAGGAATCACGTTGCCTAAGAAAGAATTAGACCATCTTTATGATTCTGCGGATTTCCAAGTCATTTTAGGGAATCTCTATGATCAAGACGGAAAACGACCATATTGGGCTGATCCTTATCGTATTTATAAGACGATCAATGGTACAAAGATAGCTGTCATCGGTGTAACGGCTCCATATCCCGCTTTTTACGAAAAATTAGGTTGGAAAATCACTCCGCCCTTCGATTCTATTAAACAATCGATTAAAGAATTAGGAAACGCTGTGGATCTTATCGTACTCCTCTCTCACTTAGGAATGTATGAAGACGAGAAAATTGCTCTTGAATTCCCGGAGATTGATATTATATTTGGGGCGCATACTCACCATGCCTATCACCAAGGAAAAGAAATCAACTGTACGTTGCTAGCAGCAGCTGGGAAACACGGCCAATTTATTGGACATGTAGAAGTTGAATGGGATAATACGCTGGGTCACATCCATTCAAAAAAAGCATCTTTACAGGAAACAGCTCAATTGGTGCAATCAGAGAATGACGAAAACGAAATTAAAAAATGGTTTCACCTTGGTAAAGAGTCACTTAGAGAGCAGGTAGCCATTCTTAATCGCTCGTTAGATTCTGAATGGTTCTATCCATCTGAATTAGGTCAACTCCTTACTAAGGCTATATTGGAATGGTGTGAAGGAGACTGTGCGCTCATTAATGCAGGCCTACTCATGCATTCCCTTCCGAAAGGTCCTGTTACGAAGTTTGACATCCACCAAATTTTACCTCATCCCATTAATCCGTGTATAGTCGAACTTTCAGGAACCGAGCTGAAAGAAGTTTTAAAGCAATCCTTTAACCAAGACAGTGCTCACGATCAAATACGGGGCATGGGTTTTAGAGGAAAAGTATTAGGTAAGTATTTACACGAAAATGTGAAATGGAAAGAATCCACACAAACGATCGAGGTTAATGGACAACCACTAAACTCGAAAAAGAAGTATAGGTTAGCTACCATTGATATGTTTACATTTGGACGTTTTTTCCCCGAATTAGTTCGCGCACCTGAAAAGGTCTATTTCTTACCCGAATTTATAAGAGACGTTTTAGAATGGAAATTAAAGAAGGAATTCGGTCATATAGGATAAAAAGATCATATTATTACCAAGGATATGGATGAAAGATATTCGATTCTTTTTAGTGGATTAGGAATAAACTTGAAATGATAAAAATTCATAACTATAATAAGACTATTAGAAAATAATGTCGAAATATGAATTTTTTTCTTAGGAGACTAAAATGAGACTAGTATCGGTTAAGGCATTACATGAGGGAATGAAACTCGCATCAACCATATATAATCCTTCAGGAAAAGCATTGTTGTTTGAAGGAATCATTTTGTCAAAACGAATGATACAACGATTGATAGACTTAAATATTCAATATTTATATATTCAAGATGCCTTATCAGAAGGAATAGAATCAAGAAGTAAGATTGATGACCAAGTAAGAATTTCCGCTGTTAAGGAAATTGAGAATACATTTACATCTTTACAAAGTGTCGATTTTTCAAAAAAAGCAATATTTCTTGAAGAACATACAAAGGATTTTAAAAGCATTATTTCTACAGTTCTTTCTCAAATCAAAGGAAATAATGATTTACTAACCATTTTGTCTGACGTTTTTACATACGATTCTTATATTTTTCAGCATTCTTTTAACGTAACTCTATACACATTAGCCATTGGATTAGAAATGAAAATGTCTCCGAAAGATTTAGATATGTTAGGTTTAGGAGCCATTCTCCATGATATTGGCAAGATGATGGTTCCAGAAGAAATTCTCTTAAAACCCGATCGACTAACTGAGGAAGAATTCACTGCGATCAAGAAGCATACAGAAGATGGATTCGAAATTTTAAGACAGCTTCATGGAGTTTCTTTGATTGTAGCTCATTGCGCATTTCAGCATCATGAGCGTTTAGATGGTTCTGGTTATCCTCGAGGGATTGAAGAAAAGACGATTCATCCTTTTGCAAAAATCATTGCCGTAGCCGATGTATTCGATGCAGTGACTTCAAATCGTGTTTATCGGAATGCCATGCTGCCTCATGAAGGATTGGAGCTTTTGTATGCGGGGGTAGGAACCCTCTATGACCGAAAAGTGGTTGAAGCATTTCGTAACTCAGTTGCCATTTATCCCAATGGTATGACAGTAATCTTAAATGACGGTCGAAAAGGGATTGTTTCGAAACAAAATAAAGGCTTTGCTGATCGTCCATTCATTCGAATCATTGAAGATGAGTCTAGCGAAGAAAATGCCCCCTATGAAATTGATCTAAAAGATCACTTAAATGTTGTGATTAAAGAGTGTGAGTTTCTTTTAGAACTTAGTCCAATTAAATAATCAACTACATCTATGTCCCTCTTTCTCTGCATATGCTAGTGAAAGGAGGGATTTTTTTGTCTGCTAACAAATTAAAATTAAAGAGTAAACGAAGTCCTCTCCCTTTTCGTTACGCCATATTGATTTCCTTGCTGGTCTTTATTTTTGCAACAGCTTTGGGTCTATGGCTAGTAAATGAAGGGATCAAGCCCACTTTAATGAGCTATGCCGAAAATCAAACGAAAAAAATATCTACACTCGTAATTAATCGGGCAGTAACTGAAAAAATTGCTCGCGTGAGAGATATTAATGAAATATTAACAGTCGAACCGAATGATACAAGTGGGAAATCAACAAAATTTAATACGGAGATTATTAACCGAATCGTAACGGATACAACTACGATTATACAAGAACAGTTAAGAGCCATCGAAAAAGGAGAAATGAATGCTTCTGATCTACCGGATGAGATCGCAGGAGACATAAAAAATTCGAATCATAACAAAGGCATTATCTATTCCATTCCATTAGGTCAAGCCACAAACAATGCATTGTTAGGAAATTTAGGTCCAAAAGTCCCGATCAGATTTCATGCAATTGGTGGAGTTCGTCCGACAATCCATTCTAAGGTTGAACCATTTGGAATCAATAACGCTTATGTTGAAGTTATCTTACAAATCGAAGTAACCGTTCAAATTATCGTTCCCTTTGCTACTAAACAACAAATTGTAAAAAGAAACATCCCGATAGCGATGGGGATCATACAAGGGGATGTACCACAATTTTACAATAAAAACAGTGACACACCTCCATCAATTGACACTAGCAGTCAATAAAAGGAAAAGTATTCTAGTATAAAAATATATGAGAAAAAAAGAACGAAAGAAAAATCTGAAAAATTTGATAAAAAGTTAAAAATCTCTTTGACATAGCTATATAGGCTAGATATACTATATTCAGATTAGTTAAATAATTTTGATTAATAAAATTATTTTATTTTTCAAAAACAGAAGCAAAGGAGGAAATGCAATGGATAATCGTCCTCAGTGGGGGTCAAGATCTGGTTTTATACTTGCCGCAATCGGATCAGCAGTTGGATTAGGAAACATATGGCGTTTTCCTTACGTCGCATATGAAAATGGGGGAGGGGCATTTTTCTTACCTTATTTATTCGCTCTTTTAACAGCTGGAATTCCTATTTTGATCATGGAATTTACGATCGGACATAAGTTCCGTGGTTCAGCAGCATTATCCTTCTCACGCCTTAGTAAAGGTAGTGAATGGCTCGGATGGTGGCAAGTTACAATAGCGTTTGTCATTTCTACTTATTACGCTGTCATTATTGCATGGGCAATGGCGTTTGCTTATTTTTCTTTTAAATTATCATGGGGGTCGGATCCTCAAACCTTCCTTTTAACGGATTATTTAAAAGTGGGTAAACCAGGCGAATTTGGTGGACTTGTTCCCGGTGTCCTTATTCCATTAGTTCTTGTATGGATTGTTACATTAGGTGTTTTATTTGCAGGAGTTAAAAAAGGCATTGAAGTTGCGAACAAAATTATGATTCCTTTATTAGTGGTCTTATTCTTAATTATCGTTGTTCGGGCTGTAACGCTTGATGGAGCTCTAGATGGATTAAATGCTTTCTTTAAACCCGACTGGTCGAAGATTGCGGATGGTAAGGTATGGGTAGCTGCATACGGTCAAATTTTCTTTAGTTTATCGATTGCATTTGCGATCATGATTACGTATTCAAGTTATTTGCCAAAGAAATCCGACATTACCAATAATGCTTTCATTACTGGGTTTAGTAACTCAGCATTTGAATTATTAGCGGGTATTGGTGTTTTTGCAGCACTAGGATTCATGGCTCATCAACAAGGTGTACCAGTTGATAAAGTGGTAAGTAGCGGCGTCATTTTGGCATTTGCTGTTTTCCCACAAATTATCAATCAATTTCCAGCATTCAATGAGTTATTCGGCTTCTTATTCTTCTTTTCACTCATATTAGCTGGTCTGTCATCTCTCATCTCAATCGTTGAAACGTATATCGCAGGCATCCAGGAAAAATTTCATGTATCTCGTAACACTGCGGTTATCTTCGGTGGAGGTCTTTCTGCGATTCTCTCCTTAGTCTTTGCGACAAAAGGCGGATTGAATTTCTTAGATACAGTCGATTATTTCGTTAACCAATTTGGTGTAGCCATGGCAGGATTGTTCGAGGTTGTGTTTATTTCATGGTACGCAAAGCAATTAAATCCATTGAAGAAACATGCCGATTCGATTTCCGATATTCAGTTAGGTATATGGTGGAAAATCTGTTTATCGATCATTACCCCTGTTGTGTTGGGTTATATGATGTTTGATAACCTTCGTCAAAACCTAACTGCTGAATATGGGGGCTACCCTAGAGAGTTTGTATTCCAATACGGATGGACTGTAGCATTTGGAGTAATGCTATTAGCATCTTTACTGACAATTAAAAAATGGAACCGTAACATACTTGAGAATCATGGTATTACGAATCATAAGGAGGTTTCTTAATATGGAAGCCAGTGCGGTTGTCATGATGATTGTAGGAATTGTAATTATTTGGGGAGGCATGGCAACAAGTATTTTGCATGCTGTTCGCAAATCAAAACAAAGACAAAAAGCATAAAGATTAAAAGCTTCGACTTCGGTCGGAGCTTTTTTATTTTTGGCTTTGTTAAATGATCATATTTATTTTCTCGCATTAGCAAAACAACTCGCTTTCCGCGGACGAACGGTCGAGTCTCCTCGTGAAAACCACACCCATTTAGACTAGTGTCTAAATATAGGGAGTCGTCGTCGCTCAAGGCAATCAACTCCTACATTTAAAATAGGAATAGTTATTTAATTTTCACACATTTCAGAACTTATAGTTCCAATATTTCTCATTCGTATGGTTTTCAATTTTCCCTAGTGTTAAAGGGTTGTCTTGCTTTTTTTAGTATGATAAAGTGGCAACATAGACATAAGTGTTACATATGAATCTTGATCTATCCCTTCATATGGAAGGATAAGGATAATTGGAGATGACATGATGAGTAAAAATGAAGAATACATGCGAAAGCCGGATTGGCTAAAAATAAAGTTGAATACGAATGATAATTACACAGGTTTGAAGAAAATGATGAGAGAAAACAACCTTCATACAGTTTGTGAAGAAGCTCGTTGTCCTAATATTCATGAGTGTTGGGGAGAGCGACGCACGGCCACGTTTATGATTTTGGGTGATGTATGTACGCGTGCTTGTCGTTTTTGTGCAGTAAAAACAGGATTGCCAAGTGAGTTAGATCTAAAAGAGCCTGAACGGGTAGCGGACTCTGTGAAATTAATGGATTTAAAACATGTCGTGATTACAGCAGTTGCTCGCGATGATTTGAAAGATGGCGGTTCAGCTGTTTTTGCTGAAACGGTTCGTGCAATTCGTAGAAAAAGTCCTTTTACATCTGTTGAAGTTCTTCCTTCAGATATGGGTGGAGTTTATGAAAATCTTGAAACTTTAATGGATGCAAAACCTGATATTTTAAACCATAATATTGAAACAGTTCGCCGTTTGACTCCAAGAGTTCGTGCAAGAGCTAAGTATGATCGCTCATTAGAATTCTTGCGTCGCTCGAAAGAAATGCAACCTGAAATTCCAACTAAATCTAGTTTAATGATTGGATTGGGGGAAACAAAAGAAGAAATCATCGAAGTAATGGATGATCTTAGAGCAAATAATGTAGATATCATGACGATTGGTCAATATCTTCAACCGTCCAAAAAACACATTAAAGTGCAAAAATATTACCATCCAGATGAGTTTGCTGAACTTAAAGAAATTGCTATGTCAAAAGGATTCAGTCACTGTGAAGCTGGTCCACTTACGCGTTCTTCTTATCATGCAGACGAGCAAGTAAATGCAGCTGCAAAACACAAGCAAGAATTAGGTGAAAAAGCAGCTCAAAACGCTTAATAAAAAGGGTTCGGTGTCATATGACGCCGAACCCTCTTCTTGTTTAAGGTCTTCCACACCTATAAATTTCGCAAATACGAAGCATAGTAGGAAGAGTTTTGAGAAAAGATTAACTACCCATTTTCGCTTTTTGTTCAAGTTTTTTATTTTCTTGATCGAATCGAATGCGGTGCGTGTCATCATCCATTGATTCATTTTTCATTTCGCCATTGGCATTTTCACCAGGCATTTGAGGGGTTCCTTGTGGTGATCTCTTGAGCATTAGTTGAACAGTGTCTTGGATTGATCCATTGGCATTTTTGTCACGGGAATTCATGAAGGCTAAATTTTCAACATTTCTTCTCAAAGTAGGGTCATCAGTTACATAGATATGATACCATCTAGGAACAAATGACATCGCGGTGTTTTTCACTTGATCAGCAACACGGGAACGCTCTTTTTCTGTTTTTACGTCTGTTTCATAAGCCATTAATACCTCTTCATCGGTTACTAAAACGGCGCTATCTTTAACATCAGGTAATGTTACAGCCATTTTGCTAATGGCATCTGCTAGTTGTTCGCGATCAATTGTATACATGTCGTGAAAAGAGATCGTACGACCCATAATTGGACTTTTTTGTTGCCGAACATAACCGAAATCAGCGCTGTTTTTCTTATTTGTACCCATTTTGTCTTTATTGTACATATCTGGACGATTTTGAACATTTATCGTCTGTCCATTATCATGGTACATACTTTTTGGTTCAGCTGCTTTATTCGAACATGCAGTCGATATAACTAACAGACTGAACGACAAAGCCAAATAGCCTTTCTTGTGCATAATGTACACCCCCTACGTATAGAATGCCCTTTAGGATTTTTAATATGTTAGGAAAGGAGCTGGGTTTATTTCATTTTTGATTGTCTAAAATACAAAAAATTTCTTTTCATTGAAAATACATTTTTCCTTAGTAATTAAGGCAAATTGCGGTATAATTTAGATAAAAGAATCAAGAAAGCGGGAGGGTATATGTTTTCGATTCAAAATGTAAACTATGAAATAAACGAAGAATTCCGCGACGGATTTAATGAAGAAGTCTTTCGTGAGCGCTATAGTGAAATCCTTGCTAAATATGATTACATTGTTGGAGACTGGGGATATGGTCAACTTCGATTGCGGGGCTTTTTTGATGATCAGAATCAGAAAGCCACTTACGATACGAAAATTAGTACATTAAAAGAGTATTTATATGAGTACTGTAACTTTGGATGTGCTTATTTTGTTTTAAAAAAAATGAATTGATCAAAACAGTCAAAGTAAAGTTCTCGCTTTGACTGTTTTTTTTGAGGGGAAATATTTTTAAGCAAGGTATTATTTTGCTTTTCCTATTTATTCTATTTCTTCATCCGTGTCTTCTTTTGGTGGATGAGCGCCAGGCATTAAACGCATCGTATTCTCGTGCATTTCTTTATTTTCATAAGTAAAAGCACTAATGTACTTTTGTCCTTCTTTCCAAGGCGTTTCTTTATTTTGCACAGGTTTGTTTTTCCCTCGCGGGGCCCCGTATGGTCCCTCTGGAAGCGTCTCTGGAGCTAAGTCGTTTCTCATCGACTCAACGTTCGGAAAATCATCATATTTGTCTTTTTTGTTTGTATCCATCCTATTTTCATCCCCTTATTTTTTATTTAGTATGATTGTATTAGGGTAAATACATGAATGGTAATTAATTCCTTGGTATTCAGATCTTTCTGATTAAATGTAGTCGTACACTGTTTAATAAAAAATGTGATAAAATAGATGAAGTGTAGGATAGAAAGGGTGCTAATTGTGTATTTTGTTGATCGTCAATGGATGGAAAAAATTCTTGTATATATGGAAGAACAGTTAGAATTATTTAAGAATCAATCTGCCTGGACATCAAGACTTGAGCAGCTTGCACTAGAAAGAATGGCTCACACCGTTATTGAATCCATCTTAGATGTAGGTAATGCTATGATTGATGGATTTATCATGAGAGATCCAGGTAGCTATGAGGACATTATCGATATATTAATTGATGAAAAAGTGTTAAATGAGAAAATGTCTGATGGATTTAAAGCATTTGTATCACTAAGAAAAGGGCTAGTACAAGATTATATCAATATCGAACATGATGAAGTTTTTCGAGTTTTTCAAGATCACTTAGAGATACTTATTCAGTTTCCGAATATGATTCGTCACTATCTTGTACAGGAATTAGGACCGGTATCTGCATTTAAAAACGATCTATAAAAGATAACGCTTTCTAAATGAAAGCGTTTTTTTATATGTATTAGGCTATGTTAGCGGATGTTGTTGATAGGAAGCAAAAACGACGAGACTCCTGCGGGACCAGCACGAGCTGAAAGCCCCGCAGAGAAAGGATTACAGTCTAAGAACGTAACATCCTGTTGCAACGACTGCGCTAAAACTTCCTGTTTGTCGGAGGAGATTGAAGCCGTGCCCGCGAGAAAGCGTCTGCCTGGAACGAAAATAATGGCTTATATTCTCATGGATGCTTTCAAATGGACTTTTTCATTGCCCTCGTGCTTTTTCACGAGGAGACTCGAGCCGTTCATCCGCAGAAATCGAGTTGTTTGCTGGATGTAGAAAAATCAACATGATCATTTAACAAAGCCATTTATTAAAAAGGAGATATTATCGATGTATAAAGGGTATATGATTGATTTAGATGGAACAATGTATAAAGGATCAGAAAAAATTGAAGAAGCAATCGGCTTTGTCAAAAGACTTAAAGAGAAAAAAATTCCCTATTTATTTGTCACAAATAATTCAACCAAGACGCCTGCCCAAGTAGCAGATAAGTTGTTGGAATTTGATATTCCCGCTCACTCAGAACAAGTATTTACTACAGCGATGGCAACGGCCATGTATATTTCGGAACAAAAACAAAACGCGAAGGTATATGTCATTGGGGAAGAAGGACTTCGTGTAGCGTTAGAAGAAGGCAGGCATGAATTAGTTGAAGAAAATCCGGATTTTGTTGTATCAGGACTAGATCGATCCATTAATTATGAGAAACTTACCATCGCTTGCCTAGGCGTTCGAAACGGAGCTACCTTTATATCCACAAACGGTGATATTGCTTTACCTACGGAAAGAGGATTCCTACCTGGAAACGGATCATTAACTTCTGTTATAACGGTGTCCACTCAAACAGAGCCAATTTTTATTGGAAAACCAGAATCGATTATTATGGCGCAGGCTTTAGAAGTAATGGGCTTAAGAAAAGAAGAAGTTGTCATGGTTGGTGATAACTATGACACTGATATTTTAGCAGGTATTCGTTTTGGAATGGATACATTAATGGTGTTCACAGGAGTTACTTCAAAGGAAGAGTTGTCTGAAAAACAGATTCAACCAACACATTCTGTTGATTCTTTGGCTGACTGGAAAATATGAAAAAAGATTTTTTATCATGAGAAAAGAAAGAGGGATCGTACATTTACGTATGATTCCTCTTTCTTTTGCGTATTTATTAGGAAAGCAAGATGAGGAGCTGAGAAGATGAATGATTGGATTAAAGAGAAATTTTTAATAGAATTACCCGAACCATACCAAGATGGTCTGCGCGTTTTTTATCGAAACGGAAATTATTTGTATACGATTGAAGAAGTCACCCATATAAATGATGAAGAATTAGAAGAGTATCGTCTTTTTTCTTCTTTCTTAAAAGAAAGAGGAGATTCTTATATGCCAGTATGGGTTATTAGTACGGAGCAAACGTATGCTGTTAAAAATGATGAACGAGAGTATATTGTTTTACAAAGCCAGTTTAAGAAATCAAAACAGGATCAAATAGGAAAAAAGCTTGCTCGATTTCATTTAAGAGGATTAAAGAATTGGGATGATATAAAAGTTCGATTTCGCGGAGGAATATGGAATGAAATTTGGAGTGAACGTTTAAATGAGCATGAACGAGCTGTTGAACAAATCTTACAAAGACACCCCGATAATCGGGTAGAAGAACTGTACATTAAATCTTTTCCTTATTATTCAGGTTTAGCAGAAAATGCGATTCAGTATATAGTCGACACAAATTTAGATGCAAAGAAATCGGAGTTTGACCAATGGACGATTTGTCATGAGAGATTTAGCCCTGATACTTGGGGAAGAAAAAATTGGATCCATCATCCGTTTGATTTAATTGTTGATCATCGTAGTAGGGACATTGCTGAGTATATCCGATCGATGTATTGGGAAAAAGGAGTAGAATCTTCCCAAGATATATCAGGTTTTCTGCTTGATTACCATAAAGCAAATCCTCTCTCTGCCTATTCGTTACGATTATTATTCGGTCGACTGCTTTTTCCTCTTCACTTCTTTGAATCCATTGAACGCTATTATGAAACGGATAGTATAGATATAAAAATGCAAATTGAAGAAAATTTGTTGGATTATACGAATCGTTCGAGGCATTATGAACAATTTCTTTCTCTATTTAATGGAACCAATGCATTTTCAGCTGAATTTGAGCAAATTCCAAATATTGAATGGCTGTTTAACTAAGGTTATCCGCCTAAAGACATGAAGTAGAGGGTACTTTGTGAAATGATCCTGTTGATTTTTCTACATTCAGCAAAACAACTCGCTTTCCGTGGGCGGGCGCAGAGTTTCCTCTCATTTACGTTACTGTCATTTAGCTAAGAAGTTAAGGTCTGCCAAATAGAGATTTCTATTTAAATCGGCTTTTAATGTAGCAGAACGATCGAACTCATACCATCAGTCGTTTCGCAGATATTTGCTCTGTGGCATTAATAAGGCATTCACAGAATTTGTGATGAGAAACTGTTGAAAGTAACAGGCATTCGCCGGCTACTTTCAACAGAAATAAGGAAAAATATAAAAACAGGAGGAGAAAAACGAGTCGTTTTTCTCCTCCTGTTTGATTTTAGGGACTTATTAGACAGCCCTTTTTTCATGTCTAGTTTCAAACGCTAGTTGCTCGGTGTAAATTGTCGAGGCTTTACGAACGCTTTCCGCTTTTCTTTATGTGTTCCCACTCCTTGAGTCCGTGTTAAGAAAATCTTTACGACTTGCAGTGAGTGAAGTACGCCCACCTCATCGTTCGAATTTTTCATAGGATTCAGGACAAGTCGCTTTTGCTTTTGATATTAAAATACTTGTTCTACTTCAACAATTCCAGGAACCTCTTCTAATAAAGCGCGTTCAATTCCTGCTTTAAGTGTAATTGTTGAGCTTGGGCAGCTTCCGCATGCTCCAAGAAGACGAAGCTTAACGATTCCATCTTCAACATCTACAAGCTCACAGTCACCACCGTCACGGAGTAAAAACGGGCGCAATTTATCTAGTACTTCTTGAACTTGACCAACTTGTTGTTCTTCAGTCATTCTTATCGACTCCTTTCCCTACATCCTATTATAATCAGAATGAGTAAAAAAATCTATTCTTGAAATCGCAATCCGCCATAAACAAAATAACGTGATCAATCCTATTTTTCGTGTACAATGAAAGAAAGAAAATGAAAGGAGCGGGAACTTTGAATAAACCCGTTGAAATCGAGATTTATGGGGCAACTCAAATTTGTGCAAGCTGTGTAAATCTACCATCGTCTAAAGACACATACGAATGGCTTCAAGCAGCCATCTCACGTAAGTTTCCTAATCAGCCGTTTCACATTGAATACATAGATATTTTCTCTCCGCCAAGTGGTCATAAAAAAGATTTTTCAGAACGAGTAATTGAAGAAGATTTATTCTATCCAGTTGTATTGTTAAATGGAGAAATTGTGGGAGAAGGAAATCCACAGCTGAAAGTCATTTTTGCAGAGTTAGAAAGGCATGGTTACGAAACAAATGTTTAATAAATGGAACAGTTGGAAACACTTTTTTCGTAAAGAAAAAGACAAAAAAGTGATCGTTTGTTTCGGGGATAGCATTACATCGAAAACAACGAATAAAGACGGTACACAGAGATTGACACCGAGAATTGAATCTGCTTTTCCGAATTGCAGGGTTATTAACTCAGGAATACCTGGGAATACGACTGTTCATGCAAAGGAAAGATTAAAGGAAGATGTATTAGCTTACAATCCTGATTTCGTCACGATCCTCTTTGGAGCAAATGACTCAGCAAAACATAAATTAGTTTCAATTAAAGAATATGAAGAAAATTTACGTTTTTTCATTCGAACGATTGGCTCGGAGAAAATCATTTTTATTAGTCCAGCGCCAGTAGTGGAATCTCTGCAAGAATCGAGAAGAAATAGCGTTATTCGTGAATATGCGAATGTAGTAGAAAAGTTATCTAGAGAATTTAATATTTCTTTGATCTCTTTATTCGATGAAATGATGAAAGATTCTAATTATCCGCAAATGCTTGTTGCGGACGGTCTGCATTTTAATCATAAAGGATACGAATTTTTAGCGGATAGAATAATCGATATGCTACATAAGAAAATCAATTTCATAAATAATCATCCCTTCAATGAAACCGAACGTTGATTTCGTATTGAGTGTAAAACGGCGACTCCTAGGGGGTAGCGAAGAAGTCGAAAATGAAAGGTTTGCATTTAAGATGGAGGATTTAAATAATGAAATTGACTCAAGAAATAATGATTTATCGTCGTTTAACTAAGAGATGGTAGCTGGAATGCAGAAATGAGGAGAGGGAAAATTGGTTTGACGGGATTATTAAATTAGAAGAATCGTTCATAGAGCATTGTGATGAACTTTCAAAAGAATTTAATGAGCAAATCGATAAAGAATTCGTTTTAGAAAATTTTTCTCTAAATTCACTTGAAAGACTTACCCAATGGGGAGCGGAATTTATTAAGTACATGGGTGTAGCAGTGAAAGTGAATACTCACATTATGTAAAAAAATGGATAAAATAGATCTAAGAAACAGGCCCCTTCTTGTTCAAAATCGAACAAAAAGTGGACCTGTTTTTGTGTGAAAAACCGATACGAATTTAAAAAGGTATGTTTTTTAGTGCCTTTATTTTTCTGTATCTCTTTTATTCTGGGGGCAGCTTAGACACCCATGATTTATTTGTAGAGACTTTTATGGCAACCATTTTTTAAAGTGAAATCACGATTATGCTGTTTCTGCTTTATCGATTAATTGAGTTAAAAACATTGCAGAAGTTTCGATGTCACTGTAATATCTCGTTTTGCCGTTATTAACATCTTTAATTTGAAATGATTTCATTTCATTGATATATGAAAGACTAATGGAATAATCGAAATCTTTAATTGAATGTGTTATTTCACAATTTTTATAGTTAATTAGGTTCTCTAGCATAGATTTAATTTCACTTTTGTTCATTTGCTGCAACCACCTACTTTCGATACATCCACTAAAAATGTATCCTTATAGCATAACACAAATAGTAAAAAAAATATATATAAATATAATTTTATGTATATTAATTTAGTTTTGCTTAATCAAAGCTCCGATTAGCGTTTCGTCGATAACCGGAGTTTTTAATTGTAAATACAATGTTCATTTTAGTGCTGTGATCCACCATACCATCCAGTGTGTCCATGATCCGGATGATGAGGATAGTGAGGGTGATAATGCTGATAATGCTGGTAATGAGGGTGATAGTGCTGATAATGCTGATAATGAGGATGATAGTGTTGATAATGCGGATCGTAGTGGTGATGTGGATTGTAAGGGTGATGATAAGGTGATGGCTGTTGTGGATAATTGTTATATTGTGGTCTTAAATATTGTTGATCTACATAGTTATTCTCGGGTTGTAATAAACCTAAATTTTCCGGTTGGAAATTTTGAAATTGCAATGCAATACCTCCCATAAAGTTTTTAACACTGTATTCTATTCTTCACCACAACAGGTCGTGAAAATAAAGTAAGTGAATAAAAAAAACCGTAAGTCGCCGAGGACTTACGGAGGAATAATGAAACGGATTCAGTTTTTAAAATAAATCTGAATACTGCAAATCTTTATCCATTGTGGTATTTATACATCCAAAGGACGCCAGATTTTAATAGGCGGGCCATTCGTCCGGTAATTGGACGGTCAGCAAACAAGCCAAATCCTTGTTTCTTACCTAGTGATCCTAGTACACCTTTCAGTTTGATGCGCGGCAATTCATCAGGAAGTTCTTCGTTTTTCCATCTTTTTTGAAGGACTTGAACGATTTGTTCTGCTTGACCTTCTGCGAGTTGGGCACTTGGAGCATGAGGTAAACTAGCTGAATCTCCAACAACATATACATGCTCATCTTGAGGCAGATTATGATACTTAGACAAAATTACCCGTCCTTGATTGTCTGATTCAACGTTCATCTCTCTGACCACTTTGCTAGGTTGAATACCTGCTGTCCATACGATCACGTCACAATGAGTAGGCTCATCGTGATTGTACAATATATTGGGTTCAACTTTCGTAATGTTTGCATGATTCACAACTTCTATACCATGTTCTTCAAACCATTTGTGTACATAACTGCTTAATCGTTCCGGGAAAGCAGATAAAATCCTTGATCCGCGATCGTAGAGTTTAACTTGAACGTCTGATCTGCTTTCGTGAAGCTCACTTGCCAGTTCAATTCCGCTCAAGCCCGCCCCAACGATTCCAACCACAGAGCCACTAGGGATGGATGTAAGGGTATTGTAAGTCTCACGAGCAGAGCTAATCGATTGGATGCTATACGTATACTGATCAGCACCAGGCACATTATGGTATTTATCTTCACAACCAAGTCCAACGATTAAATCGTCGTATGGAATGGATTGATCATTGTCTAAGAAAACCATTTTCGATTCTCGATCAATTCGCTCGATCGTTCCATATACAACCTTTAATCGTGGATGTTCAGGAAAGGCTACACGTACGTGTTGATCTGGAATCGTCCCAGCTGCTAAAGCGTAAAACTCTGTTTTTAGACAATGATAAGGTACGCGGTCAATCATTGTAATGGTAATATCTTCGGGTAAATTGTTAGGCAGTAAGCGCAATAACACTCTCATGTTGCCGTATCCGCCGCCTAGAAGCACCAATTGTTTCATGGGGAATTCTCCTTTTGTTACATCATTAAAGAACATTAAAACATAGTCGAAAATCTTTTTTTAAGCAGAAAAAAATTTTATATGGAATATATGTACTTATACCTTAAAAATTATAAATGAAATTGTATGCTTTCACAACCGTAGGAGGGAATTCTTCTATAAGATTTGCTATAAGAACAAGTTTCTTTTATTGACGATCATAAAGAATCAATGTAGGATTTGAGTTGTAGCGAGGTGAAAAACGTGAAGCCAATTATTGAGTTTTGCGTAAGCAATTTGGCAAACGGCTCTCAAAAAGCATTAGAGCAATTAGAACGAGATCCTAATTTAGACATTATTGAATATGGATGTCTAGGTTATTGTGGAAAATGTTCATCTGCTTTATTCGCTCTAGTAAATGGAGATGTTGTTATGGGCGACAATCCAAACGAGCTTGTGACCAATATCTATGATTATTTAGAAGAAAATCCAATGTTTTAATAGAAGCGCAAAGCATCCGTTTAGCTGCAAGAAGTAGTTGGCGCTTGGAGATAGATCCAAATAACTCTGTGAAAAAATCCGAACGAATACGGAAATTCCACTTAGAATTTCGCTGTATCGTTCGGATTTTTCTTTCCCTAAAATTCTTTTGTCCCAGCCTCAGTTATATAGGGTGACTTTTTAAGTAGGAGTATTTTTTAACTCACGATATATTTCTTTCATTTCATGCCATTGATCACGAGCCATTTCAATCACTTTTGGTTCAGTTGCTGTTTTTTGGTTTTCTAAAACTTTAGAAAAGAATTTAGCCGCATCGTCATATTGATAAGTTCGTCTTTTCAGTTCAGCAATCATATAGAGAATACGGTGAAGGGACATTTGAGTGGAAGAAAAATCATCATTTGTGTAAGAGTCAATGTAAGCATTCGCCGCAAACTTCATAAATCTTTGTTCTTGTTCTTCGTTATTGGATAAACGATAAAGCCAGGCTGTTCTTAGAAAGAGACCAGCTAGTGTCACTTTTTTTTCTCGTTTTAGTGTAGCGCAATAGATTGAAAGTTTAAGCGTTTGAATAGCTTGTTGAAGGGATCGCTGCTCACCAAAGTTTTGAGAAACCCATTGACTTGTAATTTTTTCTTGAATGAGCGTTAGTGTACCCGGAGCGAAATAAGGGACGAATTCATCAGAAAATGAGTAACCGCAGTGTGGACAAACTGAAACGGTATACAAAAATGAACTCATTTCTAAATTCTCATATACAGGACGAAAGTCGGTATCATATTGTAATACTTTGCTGAAGCGAGAACGAATTTTGGTTGTATGGAATGGTTGTTTGCAAGCACTGCAATTTATTTTTTTGGAGTAAAAGGGTGTAATTTCTTGCACATGGACCACCTCTTTTTCATTTGCTCTCGTGTATTTAGAAATAACTTGAGTCTTGTCTTACATTATAAACTAAGTCTTTAGTCATGGGTTAATTTTTTAGATTATTTTATAACGAGTTCATACGTTTGAGATTATTGATTGAAGAGAGTTATAATAGTAGTAATAAAAGTTTACATGGAGGTGTCATTAATGACTGAAGTTTTGCATATTACTGAAGCTGCTGCCTTTCAAATTCGTGACATGATGAAACAAAATGAAGAAGAGGGATCATACTTAAGAGTAGCGGTCAAAGGTGGAGGCTGTACGGGCCTATCTTACGGAATGGGATTTGAGCATGAAGTTCAGGAAGGTGATCAATCTTTCGAACAACAGGGAATACCCATAATTGTGGACAAAGAGAGCTCTCTTGTTCTTAACGGAACAAAAATTGATTTTAAAGAGTCATTAATGGGTGGAGGATTTACCATCGATAACCCGAACGCGATTGCCTCATGCGGATGCGGCTCTTCATTTAGAACAGCAACTAAAGCTGGAACGCCTGAAGATTGTTAATCATTATTTATCACACAGAAAAAGAGCGAAGCAGGAGTTAACCTGCTTCGCTCTTTTTTTGCATTTATACGTTTTTCAATGATTCTTCGATTGGGGTGTTTCCATTAAGAATTTCAAAGTGCTTGTGGAACGTGTTTTCTTCGAGCAATGAGTCCACTAATACTTTAGCCACATCTGCACGAGTGATTTCTCCTCTTTTGTTAAGAGCCACATTTGCTTCAATTGTACCTGTACCTTCATCATCTGTTAGTGCTCCTGGACGAACGATCGTATAGTTAAGACCACTAGCTTTCAAATGCTCATCCGCATTATGTTTCGCCAAGTAATAATGTTTCATTTCTTCAGAACCCTTACTTGGATCATCAGCACCCATTGAGCTTAACATCACAAATCTTTCAATCCCTTGTTTGACAGCGAAATCAATCGCTTTAATTGCGCCTTCTTGGTCAACAGAAATGGTTTTGTCCGGACCTGTATGTCCGCCGGAACCAGCAGCAAAAATGATCGCGTTTACCCCTTCAACTGCAAATTCAAAATCTTGTTCTAAGTCAGCAATAATAGGGCGTGCACCTAATTTTTCCAACACTTCGGCTTGTTCAATTTTCCGAATCATTGCTTTAGCTAAATGCTGATTACTTTGAGTTAAATTTTCTACAATCATTTTTCCTGTAGTTCCATTTGCGCCGATTACTAATACGTTCATTTTTCCCTCTCCTTTATAAAAGTTTCTCTTCTTTGTTCTACCCTTCAGATAAAAAAATAAACAGGAATCAACGATCTGAAAGGAATCTGGGTGTAAGTTAATGTGCTAAATCAAGCATTGCTAACTTCGGAAAAATTTCCTTTATATTCCTTTATGAATTGATAAAGGATATAATTGGAATAATAAGGGGGAGATATTTTGCTTCAATTAATACTTTACATAATTGGTTGTGCTATCTTCATTATTTTAACGGAGCGATGGTTGAGAAAGAAATTAGGGATGAAAAAAAAGAATTGGTTTAGCTATACATATGTAAACTCGTTTCAACGATGGGTTGAAATCATCATTTGTATCATATTTTACCTAGTTATTTGGTTCGTTAATCACTCTAACGGTATTTTATTTGTGTCTCTTGTTGTCTTTTTTGGATTTAAAGCATTCATGGAATGGAAGTATACGAAAGAATCAAAAGAATACAATCTTACATTGTACACATTGTTTATGCTTCTTATTTTCTTAGGAATTTTTGTGAATTTACATATTACTTATTAAAATTCAAAAGTACATGATCATTTTTGCTTTTTGATTAAATTAATATTTTTGATTGAGAACTTGAGGGAGCATTAATTTCAAGTTCTTCGTCTTTTATTGGATGAGAATCGAAATAAAATTTCTTCAACCCTATCTCGAAAAGTTGTTTATTTACGAGTAAAATTCACTCTGGTAAGGCAAATCAAATTAATTGACCTAAATCCAACTTATTTAGTAAGATTTAGGTCAATTAATGAAATATTCGTGCCATTCATGATTATGGAAATCACTCTACTAAAACAAGTCATTTATACATTAAAGAGAAAAAATACTAAAGATATGGAATAGAACATTCTTAATAAAAATGATGGGAGGAATATGAATTGCTCAAAATTTATATCATTCATGAAAATAGTGATTGGACTCAACACTTAACTAAACGACTTGATCAGTTAAATCTTCCTTATGAAGAGTGGTTTTTAGATAAAGGAATGGTTGATTTAACATCGGAACCTCCTGAAGGGGTGTTTTACAATCGAATTAGCGCATCTTCCCACACACGAGATCACCGTTATTCACCGGAGCTAACAGAAGCTGTACTTTCATGGTTAGAGCGGCATAACCGGAAAGTGATAAATGGTAGTCGTGCATTGCGACTTGAAGTGAGCAAAGTGAATCAGTATATGGCACTTCATTCAGCTGGTATTCAAACACCTAAAACGATTGCAGCGGTAGGCAAAGAAGAGATCCTGAAGGCGGCTGAATTGTTAAACGTAGACTCATTTATTACTAAACATAATCGTGCTGGGAAAGGATTAGGTGTTCGGTTGTTCCATTCAATTGAAGCTTTAAAACAGTACTTAGATAGCTCTGATTTCGAGGAGTCGGTTGATGGGATAACACTTATACAAGAATACATTCAATCACCTGACGCTACGATTGTGAGAAATGAGTTTGTGGGAGGGAAATACCTCTATTCCGTGGAAGTAGACACCTCCGAAGGATTTGAATTATGTCCTGCAGATGCTTGTCGAATAGATGATTTGTATTGTCCTGTCGGTGAACAAGAGGAAAGACCAAAATTCAAGATTATTGAAAAACCAGAGAATGAGATGATAGAAAAGTATGAACAATTCCTTTTTGAAAACAAGATTCAAGTTGCTGGAATCGAAATGATCCGAAATTCAGCCGGTGAAACTTTTACCTATGATGTGAATACAAACACGAACTATAATTCGGATGCTGAAGAAGTAGAGGGAAAGTTTGGAATGTTAGAGTTAGCGAAGTTATTAGGTGAAGAATTAGGAAAATTGAATGAGCAAAGTAAGTAAAAGAAAGGAGTTGACGAGAAAATCTCGCCAACTCCTTTTTAAGAGGAAAATAAAGTATAAATTTTTTCACCGCATTATTTGAATCGGGACATTGCGAACTTAGACTGTGATCCCAACTAAGGTAAATGCCTCTTGGAAGGAACCATCGCCTTTCACCATTCATTTTGTCGCAATTGAACAGTGGAAGACTATGCTTTTTCTTATTTACACTTTATTTTTGCTCGAATAGAGAAGTACTATGAAGTGGTTGAACACGAGCTTTCGGATCCATATGGGCTTTTGCGTTATTGACTGCTGTTGGCGCTTCGCCGAATCCCGTTGCAATTAATTTCACTTTTCCGTCATACGTACAAACGTCACCAGCAGCATAGATTCCAGGGATGTTAGTCTCCATTCTAGAATTAACTACAATTGAATTTTTTACAATTTCTAAACCCCAATCCTTAATAGGTCCAAGGCTAGATACAAATCCGTAAGTGACAAGGACATCATCCACATTAATCATTTCGGACGATTCTCCTGTTGTACTTTCTAAGACTATTTGTTGAATTTTTTCTTCATCTCCAATTAATTCAATAGGAGCATAAGGTGTTTTAATTTCAACAGATGATGCATGCAATTTTTCTACGCTGTGTTCATGAGCACGAAATTTGTCCCGGCGATGAATCAATGTTACTTTTTCTGCTAATGGCTCTAGCATTAATGCCCAATCCACTGCAGAATCACCACCACCAAGTACAGCCACTCTTTTTCCGTCAAAGGCATGAAGGTCTCGAATGAAATAATGCATATTCTTATTTTCATACTGATCAGCATTCGGTAAAGCTAATCGACGAGGTTGGAATGCTCCGTTACCCGCTGTAATAATAATCGTTTTTGTGTAATGAACTTCACGATCGGTTGTGAGTTTAAAACTTCCATCTTCAAGTTTTTCAACTGTTTGAACGGCTTGTTCTAAACAAACAGTAGGATTAAATGGCTCCATTTGCTCTCTTAAATTAAAAACAAGGTCTTGAGCAAGTACTCTCGGGAAACCGGCGATATCATAAATATACTTTTCAGGATAAAGAGTAGCTAATTGCCCACCAAGTGTCGGTAAGCTTTCAATTAATTTAACAGATGCCTGTCTCATCCCACCATAAAAAGCAGTAAACATACCAGTGGGTCCTCCACCGATAATCGTGATGTCATAAACTTTTAAATCTTCTTTCAAAGTCAAAGTAATTCCTCCTATTTAAATAACGAACTTAAGGGTCTTCATCATTCCATTATCTTAAGAATGAAAGGATCGATCGTATCTCAATTTAGTAAATGGAATATTTCAGTATGTTCGTCACAAGATTTCATCCTATCATTTTATCATATCACCGAGACGGTTACATAATTCTATTTTAAAGTTGATTATTCTTTATGTGTGAATGGAGAATTGCTAATAGTGATGTGATTTTTAAAACGCTAAAAAATCGGTTTGTAGTGAAAGGAAAAGGTTTGCTTTGCAAGGGTTTCTTGTTAGGGGATTTTTTTGAAAAAAAGTTGTGTCTCTACTTATTAATAAAATTTCTTTTAATTGAGTCCATTTCATTATTTAAATCCTGCATCTTAAATGAGAGCTTTTCATTTAAGATGGTTTAATCATCTGATTTTCGTTTTCTTCCTCTTTGATATACTCAAGGTGTCGCCATTTTACACTCCAATCGCAATCAATGTTCGGATCCAGTGTAAGGATGATCATTTATGAAATTGATTCAATTGAAGGAAAGTAAGAATTGTTACTAGTTGAGTAAAGTGGTGTATAGGGTTAGTACACTCCTTTATTATACTTACTTCATCAAATCCAGAGATGAAAAAGGGTTATAAATAGCAGGTTTTCTATACTAAATGAAACAAAAATATGAAATCTGCTATTTAAGATGAAAATTTAGAGGATTAAGTTGTTTTTTGATTTTTTAGAGCATTGAATCGTTCGAAAAGGAAATAGAATGTACATAGTTTATTATTTGAAATTGTATATTAAGTATTCAGCTTTAGAATTCGTAAGTTAAAACTGGTCATCTCGTTTGTTTTTAAGAATACTCACAATAAAAACCATAAAGTTTCAACTCTATTATTTCCCCTTATTTCTTTACTATCATTATTTTCATAATATTCTTAAGTTGTCCATATTCCCTACTTTATCTTGAAAAAGGAAGATAAAAAGAATAATATGAAAGAGAAGCATAAGATTAAGATTTAATGACATTTTCATGAAAGTGTTCTAAATAGATATTTATAGCAATTTATTTTGCTATTCATGCATGCGTTTTTGAAAAAACGCAAATATACTATTGATAAAGGTGGAAGTGATACAATTGAGAAAGCCAAAGATTGTTGTACTAGGTGCAGGTTATGGTGGATTAATGACAGTGACTCGCCTTCAAAAACAAATGGGTCCTGACGATGTTGAAATTGTATTAATAAATAAGAATGACTATCATTATGAAACAACTTGGTTACATGAAGCATCAGCCGGTACGAAGTCTCCTGAAAGTGTACGATACGATATTAGCAGTGTCATCAACAAAAGCAAGGTTGAGTTCATTAAAGGAACGGTTGAAAACATTCTTCCAGCTGAGAGAAAAGTCATCTTGGCTGATCAAGAAGTTGACTATGATTATCTTGTATTTGCTCTAGGTGGAGAATCAGAGACATTCGGTATTCCGGGTATGAAAGAATATGCTTTCACCATTACAAATGTAAACGCAGCTCGTCAAATCCGTGAACATATCGAGTATCAATTTGCTCTTTATAACACTGAAGAAGTGAAAAGAGACGAACTTCTAACGATCGTAGTAGGCGGAGCGGGATTCACTGGGATTGAATTCTTAGGAGAACTTGGAAATCGTATTCCTGAGTTATGTAAAGAGTTTGATATTGATCCGAAAAAAGTGAGCGTGATCTGTGTAGAAGCGGCTCCTACCGCATTACCTGGATTTGATCCGGAATTAGTTAATTACGCAATGGCGCAATTAGGCAAAAAAGGAATCGAATTCAAAATTGGAACGGCAATCAAAGAAGCAACACCAGAAGGAATCATCGTTGCTAAGGGTGAAGATGAAACTGAACTGATTAAAGCCGGAACGGTTGTTTGGGCTGCAGGAGTTCGTGGTAGTGCTTTGATCGAAAAAGCTGGATTTGAAAACATGCGCGCACGTGTGAAAGTACGACCAGATCTTCGTGCAATTGAGCATGATAATGTATTCATTATTGGGGATAGTTCACTCGTTATTAACGAAGAGATTAATCGTCCATATCCACCAACAGCTCAAATTGCCATGCAGCAAGGTGAACTTGTAGCAGTCAATCTGGAGAAACTAATTAAAGGATCAGAAGATTTGAAAACCTTCACTCCAGATATTAAAGGAACAGTTTGTTCTTTAGGAGAAGACGATGCTATTGGTGTTGTCTATGGTAAAAAAATCATGGGAACGAAAGCTTCATTCATGAAGAAAATGATCGATAACCGTGCTCTATTAATGGTAGGCGGAGCAGGTCTTGTTCTTAAAAAAGGTAAATTCAAGTTCTTTTAAACCCTAGACAATCATGGAAGAGGCAGAATGTTTCATTGTTCTGCTTCTTTTTTTTGTGTGAATAGAAAATTTTTATTAACAGAGAGGAGAGAACCTTTTGAAAGATCGAGGTAAAGTATGGCTTGCTACAGCTGGTTTAGTTATAAATGAACGTGGAGAATGGCTGGTTGTAAAGAAGAAATACGGAGGATTAAAGGGAAATGGTCTTTGCCAGCAGGATTTGTTGAAGCCGATGAAACTGCGGATCAAGGTGTCGTTCGCGAAGTGCTGGAAGAAACAGGGATACCTTGTGACGTCCTTGGACTAATTGGGCTAAGAACAGGTGTGATACGAAATGAAATTAGTGATAACATGCTGATTTTTCAATTAAGACCCATTCATTCGGAAGCACCCATTCAAATTCAACAGGATGAATTGTTCAATGTAGCATGGATGACTGAAGAAGAATTACTATCAGATCAAGAGGTTTCCATTATGATTCCATCATTAATTAAAGAAAAACAGAAAAAATTATTAAAAGCACATGAAGGAATAGACCCGGGGAATATCTTTGGTTACACAAGTTACAAATTATTTTTTTAATATTCAGTAAATTTAAGGGATGGAGAGTGTGAGTTAGAAAAACCTGAATGTATGCGCTTTCTTAATCTGTTAAGACCATTTTTGAAGGTTTCCATCCCCATTTCCTCGTGCTATATTATCAGGAAATTATCTTTCCTAAGGAGATGAATGACAGATGAAGAACATCAAAACAAATCAAAATACGAAATGTACGGATTGCTCAGGTAAAGGATACTTTCAACTTATTCTTGGAGGATCTGAAACGTGCCCACGTTGTGGTGGAACTGGAAAAAATTCATAATAAACAAATAATTGTGTAATTTTCGTGTCACAATGCGATACATCTTGACGTCTCCATCTTTTTTTTAGTACACTAAATTTTAGTGTCAGTGGAGGTGTGCAAGTATGCATTTAAATGTTGCTACATTAATTATTTCAATGTTGCTTTTTTTAGTTTTATTTTTTGGAATAGGTTTTTTGCTAAATATGTTATTAAGAATGTCATGGGTTATGGCTATTATTTATCCTGTTGTTACTATTTTTATAGTGGATGATGTTCGATTTATTGACTATTTCCGACATACACAAGAATCATTTGCGAGTCTTGGAGATAAATTATCATCGTTAGCTGTTGCAGATATATCCATTTTACTCAGCGGATTAGTTGGAGCAATTTTAGCCGGTGTGGCCATTAAAATGTTACGTAAAAATGGATATCAAATGTTCTAGGACTTCCAAATGGCGGAAGTCCTTTTTTGTATTTTTAATGGTTAGACAAATTAGGGAGAGAAGCTTATTTTTATGCAATTTGCGATTGGAATTCACTTTTTTTAGGCTTTGTTAAATGATCATGTTGATTTTTCAACATTCAGCAAAACAACTCGCTTTCCGCGGACGAACGGTCGAGCCTCCTCGTGAAAAACCACGAGATCACTGAAAAGTCCTCTTGGAACATCAATGAGAGTATAAGCCATGTATTTCTGTTTCAGGCAGACGCATTCTTACCATTAGTCAAGAGTTTTCCCATTTATTTTTCAGAAAAAAATAGTGATTTCAGTGTGTACGAAGCGGTTGATTTTCGTTTCAGCGCTCGCTTTCCGCGGGCATGACTTGAGCCTCCTCGGTCGCGAAAAGCGTGCTCCCTGTGGGGTCTCAAGGCTCATGCTATTGAGGCCACTGATAAAGTCCTCTTGGAACATCCAAGTGAGTATAGGCATGGATTTCGTTCTAGGCAGACGCTTTCCGCGGGCACGGCTTCAATCTCCTCGTCACTGCGTTCCTGCGGGGCTTTCAGCTCGCGCTATTCCCGCAGGAGTCGCTGCCTTCCACTGCCATTGGAATAACGTTTTAAAAAGAACGATCCTGATCTGAAAATGCTATTTTAAAGATGACCAAGAATGTCGTCGTTTAAAATTGAAGGCAAAAACACGTATCTTTTGAGTGCTCCTTTTTCATTTGCAGCTTTTCAATCTTTAAAATTTGGACTTTTTCAGCGGCCTCATGCTATTCCCGCAGGAGTCGAGCGCCTGCACTTCAAGCAACAGGTGCAGCTAAATAAATAAAAAGGTGTATGCCAAATAGACCTGGCGAATATTTATTTTTTTTCGCAGGGACTAGTGTGCGATCGTTAGAGGAATCCTGTCACGAAACTTTGCCTGATTCGTACCGGTACAGGAGGGCATGTTAGATAAAATGAATGCAACTTTCAAAAACTTATTCACACAGGCAATCACCGCAACCTTATGGAGCTTTCCATTTGGTTGCTTTTTTCATTTATCGTGATTATCCAAAATCGTATTTTGAGTCTTTTCCCCCCAGGAGAGCATAGACATGACCATGTAGTACAGGATCTTCCGCAGCCTCCTATCTCCTCTTTTATTGATTTTATCCTGATGTTGGAGTTTGCCTGATTCGGATTCTCAGATCCCAGCGTCCGCTCGACTTCCCTTCTCTTCTACAAAAAAAATGTAGCACAAACCATGGCCTTGGTCTGTGCTACTAATGTTAGTATGTTACCGCGGGCACGGCTTCAATCTCCTCGTCATTGCGTTCGTGCGGCTCTCGACTCGTCGTTTTTCCGCAGGAGTCTCATTGTTTTTGCTTTCTATCAACAACATCCGCTAACATAGCCTTTTTAAAAAAATCGATACAAAACTGATCCAATTTTATTTTATTTGAAACTCTTTAGGAAGAAGAACATTTTCAAAAATACGAGGAAATAAAAGAGAACCTAAAGCAATTGCTCCTTCTAATAATCTTGGTGAAGGACGACAATAAAGAGCTTCTTCTAAAATGAAAATTTTGTTTTGTTTTAATGCCGACATATCCTGCCACCCGGGGCGCTTCCATAGAATTTCGGGTTTTACTTTTTTAGTTTGAACGCCCACCCATGCCAAACAGATATAATCAGGGTCTCTGTTTCTTACATCTTCCCAATCTGTTTGAACACTAGCAAGCTCAACATCAGAAAAGACGTTTTCGGCCCCGATGATTCGACTCATCTCCGTTAACCAATTGATTTGTCCGGGAGTGAATACCGGTTTTGGCCACCATTCCCAGTAAAGAGATGGAGGATTGACTGCTTCTGATTTTCTAGAAAGACGTTTAAGCTCTTCGACTTGCTGAAGAAAAAGCGTGGAGATCAACTTGCCTTGCTCTTCGATTTGACATGCAAGGGCTACCGTTTCCAAATCTCTGGCAATGTCTGAAAAACTTTGAGGGTTTAATATTAGATGAGGAATCTTTCTTTTAACTAATTCCTCAATGTTACGTTCCATCCCCGGTACGCTAAGTGATGCAAGAACTAAATCTGGTTTAAGTGCCTCAACGTCATCCATTCGAATGGAAAGATCTGGGCCGAGTCTTGGTAATCCATGAATGGAGCTTGGCCAATCTGAAAAATCATCCACCCCAACTAAGGAAGGGATAAGACCTAAGTAAGCTAGTAATTCTGTGTTACTGGGACATAAAGAAACGATCCTCATTCCGTGTTCCTCCTAATGCAAGAAAAAATGATATATAAATAGAGACAGGAATATACCAGTCAAACCTCCAAAGAAAACTTCGATTGGCTTGTGTCCTAGGAGCTCTTTCAATTCAGCTCTACGTTCGTCTTCTTTCTTTGACTGCCACACTTTTGCTTCTTCTACAAATCGATGGAAATCTAGAACTAAACGATTCAAAACGACTGCTTGCTCTCCTGCTTGCCTTCTAACACCTGTTGCATCAAACATGACAATTACTGCAAAGATGGTGGCGATGGCAAAAGGGACTGAGTCCAAACCTTCTACAATGGCAACACTTGTCGCAAGCGATGTAACGGCAGCAGAATGTGAACTTGGCATTCCTCCAGTTGAAAAAAGCAGACCCCAATCGATTTTCCTGAAGGCAATTAGGTGAATTGGAACTTTAACAAACTGAGCAAAGAAAATCGCGAATAATGAAATCCATAAGGGGAAATTATGAAATAAGGCCACTATCTATTTTCATCCTTTCATACATTGGCTTAATATTTTGGCTTTGTTATCGGGTAATATTGATAGGAAGTAAAATGGCTCCTGCGGAAAATCGAGCGAGTTGGGATCCCGCAGTTTGGTTATTGGAGCCATTGAAAAAGTCCTCTTGGAACATCCATGCGGTATAAGCTGCGGATTTCCGTTCCAGGCAGACGCGTTCCGCGGGCACGGCTTCAATCTCCTCCGACAAACAGGAAGTTTTAGCAGCGTTGTTGCAACAGGATGTTGCGCTCTTAGACTGTGATCCTTTCTTAGCGGGGCTTTCCAGTTCAAGCTGTTCCCGCCGGAGTCGCTGCCTTTCACTCCCATTTAGTAACGGATTAAAAAGAACGTCTTATCCAATCTCGCTTTAAAGATGAAGGCAAAAATCGTTCTCTTGATTTCTTACATTATACCACCTATACATAAAGTTACTCTTCTATTAAGGGGATGAATAATGAGAATAAGTATATTTTTTTAAAACATTGACTTACCATAGAATTCGATCTTTACTTCGGATTTCGTTATAATTAGAGGAGGAGGTGTCATAATGAAATTTATTATTGACCAAAAGGATTGGGATAGAAGCGAACAGGATTGTTTAATTGTCGGCATTTGGGATCGCCCTGAAAAATTTAGTGGATCGATACAAGGATTAAATGAAAAATTCAATGGACATCTAAGTGAACTAATTAAAAGCGGCGATCTTTCTTCTGATAAAAAGAAAATAACCGTTATACATACTCTTGGTACTCTTCAAACAAAAAGAATTCTTTTTGTTGGGCTAGGAAAAGAAAAAAAGTTTGATTTTGAAGAATTTAAAGAAGCAATGGGGAAAGTTGCGAAGAAAGTAAATGAATTAGGGTACAAAAAAGTAGGAATATTATTAGACTCTCTTATTCCAAATGAAGACGATGGTTTAGACGTTTCTCACGCTCTTGGTGAGGCATTTGTAATGTCATCCTTTACCTTTACAAATTATAAAAATGATGGTAACAAACCGAATCATCTAATTGAAAAAGTAACTGCATTTACATCTCGAGATGAGGAAGAAATCAAAGCAGCTGTTCATGTAGGTACGGTTTATGGAAGTGGAGTAAACTCTGCAAGAAGTCTCGTTCATCTGCCTGCTAATATACTGACGCCTACTGCTATGGCTGAACATGCAATTGAATTGGCTGAGAAATACGATTTCGAATCTGAAATTTTAGATAAAGAAGAAATTGAAAAATTAGGAATGGGTGCATTTTTAGCTGTGAACCAAGGTTCAACAGAAGCGCCAAAAATGATCGTCCTTAAATATCAAGGTAAAGAAGATTGGTCAGATGTAATCGGTCTTGTAGGTAAAGGAATTACATTTGATACTGGTGGATATTCTCTTAAAACAAAAGATGGGATTGTAGGCATGAAAACAGATATGGGTGGTGCTGCTGCTGTTTTAGGCGCAATGGAGATCATTGGCCAGCTAAAACCAGAACAAAATGTCATTGCAGTCATTCCTTCGACGGACAATATGGTGAGTGCGGATGCTTTCAAACCAGATGACGTCATTACTTCTATGAGTGGAAAGACAATAGAAGTGCTCAATACGGATGCTGAAGGAAGACTCGTTTTAGCAGACGCAATGACATATGCCAAACAGCATGGTGCGAACTATTTAATTGATGTTGCTACTTTAACAGGTGGTGTCATCGTTGCATTAGGATTGGATAAAACGGGTGCTTTAACAAACCATGAAGAATTTTTTGAACAGGTTTTAGAGGCTTCTTATGAGGCAGGAGAATTTATTTGGAGACTTCCTTATACGGAGAAAGATAAGGCGCGAGTAAGAGGAAGCCAACTAGCCGATTTAAACAACTCACCAGGTCGAGAAGGCCATGCGATTATGGGTGGCGCTTTTGTAGGTGAATTTGCTGAAGGAACACCTTGGGTTCATTTAGACATTGCTGGTACGGCGGTTACTTCTAAAGAGTATGACTTAGGTCCATCTGGGCCAACTGGCGTCATGGCTCGTACGCTCGCCCTAGTAGTGGAGCGATTCGAACCAATCAAATAATGGAAATTCATTTTATTTAAAATCCTTATCTAACAAAAAAATGTTAGATAAGGATTTTTTTAAAAGAAGAGATTCTTTTTATTTATCAAGATTTTATGCGATATTTCCATCTTTCTTTAATAGGAGTGAACCGATTGTATTTTGGAAAAGAAAAAAAACAAAATTCAGATAAAAGAGTTCCACCTAATCAAAATGTCACAACCACTTTCCCTGTATTGCATGCAGGGAATATTCCGATGTATAAGAATTTAGAAAACTGGAATTTGCGCATTTTTGGATTAGTAGAACAAGAGAAATCCTTTACATTTGATGAGCTGATGGCAATGGATCAAGCGGATGTGCAAAATGATATTCATTGTGTAACTGGATGGTCAAAACTAGATAATACATGGACTGGAATAAAAACGAACGCATTACTGAAAAAGATTCATCTCCAAGAACAAGTACAATACGTTATTCTTCATGCCGAAGAAGGATGGAGTTCCAATCTACCTTTGACTGATTTTTTGAAAGAAACAACGATTCTCGCCCACTCTTTTGAAGGAACAAAGCTGAGCCCGGAACACGGGTATCCTTTACGTGCAGTCATTCCCCACCTTTACTTTTGGAAAAGTGCAAAATGGCTTAGAGGGATTGAGTTTACAGCGGAAGATCGTCTGGGATTTTGGGAGAAAGGAGGCTATCATCATTATGGAGATCCTTTTAAAGAACAACGGTTTTCGTTTGATGACTAGGCTTTGCCCACTCTTCTCGACCTTTCTATGCATATAAAATAATGTACAGCAAAAGAGGAGGGGCTAGACGATGAATGATTATCGAAGACCAATTGGCGGCTTTGGGGGTATAGGTAGACCAGGTTTTGGCTTTGGAGGTATAGGTAGACCAGGCTTTGGCTTTGGAGGTATAAGGTAGACCGGGCTTTGGCTTTGGAGGTATCGGTCGTCCATTTATAGGTGCACCATTTGTGGGAGGTCTACTTGGAGGACTGGTTGGTGGGGCTTTATTAGGACCGCGGCCATACCCTTATTACGGTGGATACCCTTACGCTTATCCATATCCGTATCCGTATCCATATCAACAACCCTATTATCCTTATTATTAATAAGAAAAGCTGATCCTTTGGGTCAGCTTTTATAAAGAAACATTCTTCGCTCCATATTTGCAACGGGACAAGTGCTAACTGTTCGTCCCAGTTAGATAAGCAGTGTGTTTAAGTGAATGAAACACACTACCTCCTAAATAAAAATCGTTTATAATAATAAAGAAGTTAAATTTTCTGAAAAATAACGAAATGAGGGATTGTAATGGAATACAAAGATACCTTAATTAAAGCATTAGGAATAGAGATGGTTCAAATTGAAAAAGATAAAGTCGTTGCAACAATGCCTGTAAATGAAAATACAAGGCAGCCATTCGGTTATCTCCATGGTGGCGCATCTGTCGCTTTAGCTGAAACAGTTGCGAGCGTGGGGTCGGTTGCTCAAATAGATCAAGAAAAGGAAATATGCTTTGGACTTGAAATTAATGCGAACCACATTCGGGCAAAACGTGAAGGGATTGTTACTGCTAATGCGACTTTATTACATAGAGGGAAAAGTACAATGGTTTGGGATATTAAAATCGCAGACGAAGAAGAAAGATTAATTTGTGTATCTCGATGTACCGTGTCGATCGTACCTAAAAGAAACGATGTTTAAGGTCATGTAAGACGGGAAAAAAGAGCAAATACTTGATGGAGAGGATGTTGTTTATGCCTTGGTCTAAACAAAACTACCCTGTTTCTATGAAAAATTTATCGTCTGCAACCCGAAATAAAGCGATTGAAATCGCGAACGCTTTATTAAATGAAGGATATGAAGAAGGACGTGCAATTGCCATTGCGACTGATCGAGCAGAAAAAATGTATGATGAGAAAGAAAGTGATGACCGCCCATGCTATAAAATCATTCGACATGAAAAAGGTTGGCAACTGTTAAAAGAAAATGGTGATCGGGCAATTTTAATAGAAAATACGAAACAAAAGCTACTTGAATCTGCAAAAAAATATGTAAATGAACATGAAGGAATCTTAAAGATTTACAGCGAGAATGATGAAGTAGAAAAAAAATTATACCAATAATAAATGGTAGTAGAGAAGGTCGATCATTCAAGACATAGAGCTAGACTATTTCTTGATGGAGAGCAATGATGTAAATCATGTTCATAGGTTATTTTTGCATCAAAAAAAGGCTTCGAATTTCGAAGCCTTTTTTTTGAATAATAGACTTGTTTACTATGCTCCCATAGGAGGGAATAAAGTAGGACATTGTGGTGGGATAACTGGTGCAGGACAAGAAGAGATAATGTTGTCTCTTGGCTGACAGAAGTCTGCAGTAAGCTCAATTGTTACGTCTGCAGTTACTTGAATGCTTTGGCATAGGATAGCGGAAATATCAGCTGTGAATACGCCAGCAATACATGAGCCACTAACCGCGCACTCTATGTCGGATACTGAAACCACAACTTCTGTACCTTCTGGAGCACACAAGAAGAAGGATTCAGTAATTGTTGATGGGATGGCTACACTCGTTACAACGAATGGAACACCAGCAGCAGTTAAACCAGACACAGTGACCGTAATACTTAATGTTTTTAAGACGGTTACGCGCTCAAGTGTTACTTCTGCTCCATCAATAATAAAAATCCGTTCCACACGTGCTCCAATTTCACTGACAGAAACGACAGTTAAATCACACACTACATCCGTAATTGTGTTTCCTACTGCACATGGGTCAGTAGCACCAACAGGGAAAGTTAAGCCAATGCCAACTAGATTAACGTTGGCTTGATTGGTGATCCAGTCATATACTTTGCTTACATTTACGCAAAGTAATTCCTGGCCTCCACTAATTTTACTTGCTTCCATTGATCATTCACCTTTCAAATTTTATTTTGTCTTACCCTCTTAACATATGTAATGTTGTACAAGTTTGATAGGGACGATAGTGGAGTTTCTGAAAAATAGATAAATCCACACTTTTATTTAATACGAACATAAATTAAATAATAATGAACTTGATAAAGGGGGTGTAAGTATGAGCCACAGAGAATATGAATTAGAAAAGTTGAAAAAAGAATTGTCAAAATATAAAAAGGTCGTACGAAATTTAAAAGAGGCTGATTACGAAGCTGAATATGAAAAGCAAAGAGAGATGAGTGAAAGCCTGGAGAAAACAAACCTACTTAAAGAAGAACAACTGAATGAAATCAAGAAACAGAATGAAACCATACAAAAGCTAGAAAAAATGCTTATATTTAAAGATGAACAATTGAATGAAATCAAAGATTCTTATATTTTAACATGAATGAAATCTACAAAAGCTAGAAAAAATGCTTGAATCAAAAGAAGAACAAATGAAGGTCGTAAAAAATGCTTGAGTTAAAAGATAAACAATTGAATGAAATCAAGAAACAAAATGAAATCATACAAAAGCTAGAAAAAATGCTTGAATTAAAAGAAGAACACCTGGAAGAAAAGGATCAAAGGCTTGAAAAAATGTTTATATTTAAAGAAGAACAGTTAAATGAAACCAAAAAACTAAATGAAATCATACAAAAGCTAGAGAAACTGCTTGAATCAAAAGAAGAACAACTGAAAGAAAAGGATCAAAGAGTAGAAAAAATGCTTGAATTAAAAGATGAACAACTGAATGAAATCATGAAACAGAATGAAGAATTACTGAAAAGTAAAATGAGGGAAGAAAATATTATATCATCAATCGAATCCCAGCGATTAGAAACAGAATACATGAAAGATATTTGGGAAGGAAAACTCACTGATATAGAAAAAATTTTAAAAGAGTTACAACAACCTACTATGATCCAGTCTAACGTGATAGAAAATACAACTTATTTAGAAGAAAGGGAGAATCAGCAGCCAATACTTAAAAAAAAATCAAAAGACGAACCGTTACCAAATAATACTCAAAACTTAGAACGAGAAATGAACACACAATATAGATCAGAAGTACAACACGAATTTGAACAAACAGATGTTTCATCAAATAGCTTAGAGTACGAACAAAAATCTAATAAAGAATCAATCAAAGAAGAAGATGTACAAATGACTCAACAAATAGAAAAAAAACCGATTGATGATAATCTTTCCACACCTCAACGTAACTCTCCTTTTTCACCAAAACAAATGAAAAAACCGAAATCACAAGAAATAAACGAAATAAAAACACGTCCTCAATCGCAATTATTAGAAGAGGCAAGAGCAGAAGAAAAATCACCATTTATACCTAAGCCAAGAAATAAATCAAATCAACCCTTTCGATCTAATCCATTGGTAGAGTCCAATCAAGGTGAGGGTTCAGAAAAACGTGACCTCACTTTTCGTTCTTTACAGCAAGCTGAGGCGATTATTCAGAAAGAAGTCAGTATATCAAAAAATATGAATCATAGTTCTTTTATTTCTCAAAAAAATACGTATGAACCTCATTACCTTTCAACTCCAACTGCTAACATTATTGGAAATAGCAACTTTTTTGTAGAAAATGCGGTAAAAGAGAAACATCCAGAAGAAGATCGAATTTTACAAAAAGAATTATTAGACAGAGCAAGTATAACGGATATCACTACTGAGGTAGAGGAACAAATAGAAGAGGGTATAACTTCTATTTTAGATGAGAATGAAAAAAAGAAGAGAACGTTTCCATTTTTCAGAGGGAGATCATGAGTATTAATTGTTTTTTTATTGAACATAAACTATTTAAAGAAATGGTAGACATTGGTCGGCAAAAGTTCCCATCAGAAGTATGTGGTTTTTTAATAGGGACTGGATTTTTTATAAAAGATTGGATAGAATTAGAAAACATTTCTGCTAAACCGTATACATTTCATGTGAAACAAGAAGCAGTAGACTGTGCTTTAGCAGAAGTAGCCAAAAGAGATAGTGAAGTAATAGCCATTTTTCATACCCATCCAACTACAAACCCCATTCCTTCAACACTAGATATTTATCATCATCCGGACAAGAAGCTTCTCATGGCGATCTTATCTTATAAAAATAAGGAGCCTATTTTAAAATTTTATCAAATTAATAAAAATTCCTATACTGAAGTTCCATTCTTTATTGTTTAACCACTTCTATTTAGTCCTCTTAACGAGTTGAAATTTAAATCGTTTACTATCGCGAAGAACCAACCAGTCGTTTGTGAAACCAAAAAATTCGGTTGTAGAGAAGACACTGAAAATGTTCTGTTGGATCATCAATGCGCGTAACACCCATGGATTTTCGTTTCAGGCAGACGCGTTCCGCGGGCACGGCTTCAATTTTTTTTTCCATTTTTCTTTCACACGCGTTCCGCCCGCTTCAATCTCCTAAGCTAACCTGTTAGGGAAATCGACTAATAGATTTGAACAAATCCATTTAAAAAAGGCACCCTCTCTCGATTAATCGAGAGAGGGTGCCTTTGGTAAACGAAGTATACTTTTTCAGTAGGCACCTATAAACTCAGGAATTCTTACTTCCTTATTTATGTTCATTACGTTTATGACTGCCTCGTCCATTTAAATCGTCACGTCCACTCTTTTCCCACATTTTCACTCCTGTATTATAAGCTGCTCGACTGATCAAGTGACCAGAGACTGGACCAGTCATGAAGATAAAGGCGATTCCTAGAAGCAATCTGGAATTAATGTGCCCTCCAATAAAGTAAAAATACAGGAAAGCTCCTAGAAGAATGCTCATAATAGCAAGAGTTGATGACTTTGAAGCGGCATGATTCCGCGTATAGACATCAGGGAGACGTATTACACCAATAGCAGCAACTACGGTTAAAAGTGCACCGAAAAAAATGAAAAATCCAATGAAAAATTTAGCGATTTCGATCATGTTCAATAATCTCTCCTTTCTCTAAAAATTTAGAGAAAGCAACGGTACCAATAAAAGCAAGGATACCTAACAGCAGGATGACTTCAAGGAAAGCGCTCGTTTTTAATAAGATTGATACGATTGCAACAATCGCGACTAAGTTGATTCCAATTGCATCTAAAGCAATGATACGGTCAGGAATGCTTGGACCTTTAATCACTCTATAAATAAAACCGAGCATCGAAAAAGAAACGAGGAGCAATGAGATCCTTAATACTAGTTCTAGCATTATCTGCTCACCTCCATAATCGCTTTCTCAAATGAGTTTTTTATTGCATCAATGGCCTCTTTTGCATCAGGAACATCCATTGCATGAACATATAGAATTTTATTATCATCAGAAACATCGATGACGAATGTTCCAGGTGTTAACGTAATTAAATTAGAAAGCAATGTGATCTCCCAGTTACTTGTTAATTCAATGGGCAAGGCAAAAATGCCAGGCTCAATATTTAATTTTGGTTTAATGACTACTTTCACTACTTCATAGTTTGCCATGATTAACTCTTTCATAAATAGAAAGAATAATTTGATGACTGCCCATACTCTATGCATATAAAAACGTGTTTTGAAAAAGCGCCTCATAGAGAGGATGATGAACATGCCTAACAAATATCCAATGACAAATGTAGGAGTAGTGAATGAGACTTGCATGAGCATCCATAGGAAGGCTAGAAAGAAATTCAGTAGTATTTGAAATGCCATTTTCTCACTGCTCCTTTAAGACTGCTTTAATATATAGATCTGGATTTATTAACACGTCAGAGGCTTGATGAATATAAGGATAAATTGTTTCAGAGCCTACGCCATAAAAAATACTGAACACAATAAGTATGCCTGCTGGAATGAGCATTTTGTTAACAGAGGCTTTATCTACATTCGTGTATGACTTTGGTTCACCCCAAAAACCTTTGATGAAAATTTTCATGATCGAATACAAAACAACAAGACTTGAAAAGAGGACGATCCCTCCACCAATATATTGTCCGTTCTCGAATCCACTCCGCACGATTAGCAGTTTCCCTACAAATCCACTGAAAGGAGGGACCCCTGCTAGTGATAGGGCACCAATAAAGAAGATCCATGCTAGTAAGGGATACTCTTTAATTAATCCTTGAACATTCGACAGCTTGCTCGATCCAGTGATCTGAATAATAATGCCAACGAGCAAGAACAAACTCGCTTTAATGAGCATGTCGTGAATGAGATAAAAGATTGAACCACTCAATGAGTCGGCTGTCATTGTAGAGACACCAAATAAAATGATACCGACAGCGATGATGATATTGTAAATAACAATTTTTTTCATATCTTGATAGGCAATTGCGCCAATCATCCCTGCAACGATTGATAATAGCGCTAAAAAACCTAAAAGTTCGTGTGTATAAGCTTGATCGTGATAGAAAAATAACGTATATGTTCGAGTAATCGCATAAATACCTACCTTTGTAAGTAATGCACCAAAAAGCGCTAATACTGGAGTTGGCGTGGAATAGTATGAGCCAGGCATCCATATAAATAGTGGGAATAAAGCGGCCTTTAGTCCAAATACGATCAAAAATAGGACAGCAATGACCGTTAATATACCGGGTTGGTTTACTAAGGTAATCTTACGAGAGATATCAGCCATATTAAGGGTTCCGACAACTGAATATAAAAAAGCAACGGTGACGACAAATAGACCAGATGAAATCACATTCACTAAGATGTACTTTATTGATTCACGTAGCTGAATCTTAGTACCACCCAATACCATTAATACATAAGAAGACATGAGCATAACTTCAAAAAAGACAAATAAGTTGAATATATCTCCTGTTGTAAATGCTCCGTTTACTCCAACGAGTAGGAATTGGAGAAAAGGATAGTAATAATATTTTTCTCTTTCATGACCAATTGTTTTATAAGAGTAGATAACGATGCAAAACAAAATGATGGATGAAGTCGTGACTAGTAGAGCAGAAAACATGTCCGAAACGAGTACAATCCCAAAAGGGGCTTTCCACCCGCCAAGTTCGATTGTTTGAATTCCATGCAAATGTACCTTTTGAATGAGAATTAAGGAAGATACAATCGTTCCGAGTCCAGATAGGAATGAAAACCAACGATGGAATCGAATCCATTTGCCAGCAATGATCATGATAACAGCACTTGCTAGTGGGATAAGAATGGGAAGAATAGGCAAATTAATCATTGGCTTCTTTGCCTCTCAATCTATCCATATTATCAGTGCCAAGTTCTTGATAAGAACGATAGGCCATAACTAAAAATAAAGAAGTCACACCGAAACTAATGACGATAGCCGTTAAGATTAACGCTTGAGGTAAGGGATCCACATAGTTTTTGGCATGTTCACCTAAAAGAGGAGGAGCTCCTCTTTTTAATCCACCCATCGTAATAACAAGCAAATTAACACCATGACTCAGCAGTCCAGTTCCGATAATGATCCGTAATAAACTTTTTGAAAGCATAAGATAGACGGCTACTGTAAATAAAAATCCAATGATAATTGACATTAAAATCTCCACTATTCGCTCACTCCAATCATTTGAATAATGGTCATCGTGACACCAACGACAACAAGATACACTCCAGTATCAAAGAGGACAGCCGTGTGTAACGAAGTGTGTCCAAGTAAAGGCAAATCAAAATAACTGTATGCATGTGTTAAAAAGGGAACATTGAAAAATAGGGATCCAGCAGAGGTTCCTACAGCGAACAATAGACCGATGCCTATTAAGATTTTGTAATCGATTGGTAAGATGGTTGCGACTGTTTTAATGTCGTAAGCCAGCAGTAAAAGGACGAGTGCACCTGACGTGAGCAAACCACCGATAAATCCTCCACCAGGATGATAATGACCTGAAAAGAAAATATGAATGGAAAACAAAATGATGATGAAAGAGACAATATTCGTTGTTGTTTGTAAGATGACATCATTCGTTTTCATCGATACCACCCCTTGTTAATCTTAATTTGATCAACCCGTATATCCCAAGTGCCGCGATGGCTAGTACACAAATTTCAAACAATGTATCAAATCCACGGAAATCAACTAGAATAACGTTGACCATATTCTCTCCACCCGCTTCTTTGTAAACATTTTTCACATAATAAGAAGAAATAGAATTGAACAATTTGGTGCTATGAGAAGCAATGGAAACGAGTGTGATGATCATACCTACACTGATTGCGATGACTGCATTGTTTAAACGGAAACGAATGCGAGATTCGTGCTTATTTAAAGGAGGCAAGTGATAGAAACACAATAAAAATAATGCAACAGAAATCGTTTCAATGACAAGCTGAGTCAAGGCAAGATCGGGTGCTCGAAATAAAACAAAGAATAAAGAAACGGTGTAACCAACGGCTCCCAAAGAAATAATCGAAGTCAGTCGTGATTTTGCAAAGAGCACCATACAGCCCGCTAACAAAATGACCGAAGCAAGTACCACTTCGTATACACCGATAGGAGCTAAGTTACTTGTATCCATTTTGAAAGCATCTTTAATCCATAGAGTAGCACCAACGATGACCACAAAGAAAACAAAGATATAGACGAGGTATGAACGAATAAAACCAGTCATGTACCATTTGTTTGTAAAGTTTGCCCCTTTTTCTCCATAAGATAAGAGAGAATTAAAAAAGTAATTCAATGTTAATCGTTTTGGAAATTTAGAATAGACCCAATTCCATTTTGGAAAAAGTTTATAAAGGACAATGCCTAATACGATTACACCGACTGTCATCCAAACCTCGATATTCAATCCATGCCATAACTCGATATGAAGCTCAAATTTCTCTCCCTGTTGAAGCAGGGAGGGAAGAATGGAGTAAGCAGCAGGTTCAATAATGCTGTAAGAAAGAATGTTTGGAAAGAACCCGAATACGACAACTAATAGACCAAGAATAACTGGAGAAATCAGCATCCCGATTGGTGCTTCATGAGGTTTTCGATCCAATTTTTCGATCTGAAGCTTTCCAGTAAACGTTTTAAAGAATAACAAAATACTATAGATAAATGTAAAGATACTGCCTAACCAAGCAAGGATAGGGAAGAGGATACCCCAAGTTCCGAAACTGAAAAAGTCGAAATCTAATACACTTACCATGCCACTAAAGAACATTTCCTTACTTAGGAAACCATTAAATGGAGGAATTCCAGCCATCGAAAATGTTCCAAATAAGGCTACAGTAAAAGTAACTGGCATAAGGCTCATCAGACCGCCAAGTTTTCGTATATCTCTTGTCCCTGTTTCATGGTCAATGATGCCTGCAACCATAAATAAACTGCCTTTAAAGGTTGCATGATTCAATAGATGAAAGAGTGCTGCAAAAATAGCAACAGGATATAAATCATCTCTAACCCCTTCATAATGAATAGATGCAGCGCCAACACCCAAAAGTGAAATAATAAGGCCGAGCTGACTGACGGTAGAATAGGCTAAAATCCCTTTCAAATCATTTTGTTTTAAAGCATTGAAAGAGGCCCAACACATTGTAATTAGCCCAATTAATCCAATGATCCATACCCACGATGCTGAGTCAGAAAAAATGGGAGTGAATCGTGCAATAAGATAAATACCCGCTTTAACCATTGTTGCTGAATGTAAATAAGCACTTACCGGAGTAGGAGCTTCCATTGCATCAGGTAGCCAAATGTAAAAAGGGAATTGTGCAGACTTTGTAAAAGCACCAATTAAAATCAAAATCATGGCAGAAAAGAAAAGCGGATTTTCGATTAGTTTGTCAGATACTGAAATGGTTTCTCTTATACTAAAGGTCCCAGTCATGATATACAGGAGAATAAATGAACCAAGCATGGCTAAACCACCGAGAACGGTAATCAACAAAGACTTTTGAGCACCTTCCCTTGACGCCTGTTTAAAATACCAATAACCAATCAAGAGGAAAGATGAAAACGAAGTGACTTCCCAAAACGTATAGAGGACGATCATGTTGTCCGATAACACAATTCCGAGCATTCCACCCATAAATAGAAGTAAATAGACATAAAAATTGTGAAGCTGCTCTTTTTTCTTGTCTAAATAATAAATGGAGTACAGGATAACCAACGCACCAATCCCTGTGATTAACAAAGCAAACATTAAGCCGAGGCCATCTAAATAAGCTGTAAAGTTAATCCCAAGAGAAGGAATCCACTCCAATGTTTTTTGGACAGCGATGTGATTCCGTGTAAGCGGTAAATAAGTTAAGAAATAAATGAAGAGCACAATAGGAAGGAATAAGACAAACCATCCAGTGTGCATGTTTTTTAATCCTTTAAACAAAAAAGGGACTAAAAGAGCCATGAAAAAAGGCGCTAAAATGGCAAGGTGAAGCAATGACAAATAAATCCCTCCAATTAACAATTGTTTTTATATGTATATGTTGAACCTACTGTCTGTCGATTTTCACCTTCCCATTATTGATTGATATTCTCTTCAAACGGGAGATTACGACAAGTGAATCTGTATTTCATTATGAATCATTATGACGATTAAAATTCGCTTATAGCGTTAAAAGAATTATAACGTAAATAAACTGTCGATGCATTTGATAAGTACGCATCAAATGTGAAATGACTTGATTAATTAAAGAGGAAGAATGGAAAATGTCGAAATTTTGGAGTAAAATTGAAATGAGAAAGGTTTCATAAGCTAAAGAGACCATTAGAGCAAAGACGATCGTTTGGAGAGAAAAAAATGAAAAATACATATTTAACAGGATACCTACCTCTTCTTTCCATTATTCTATTCAGCCTGTCTTTTTCGGTTTATTCAGAAGGATTAGTTGTTAAAGGATTAAAAAGAATAAAGTTATACGATGGAATGCTGGAGTTTATTACCGAAGTAGAAATGAAGTTAGCAATCTTGATTGTCTTGTTTGTTATCTTTTTCATGCTGTTTGCTGCTTTAAAATTAATAGCAGAAACAATAAATGAGCTAGCGCTTCTGTTCTTTTCAAAAGATGCAGAAGGGAATATTTTAAAAGATCTCCGTTCAGGTTCAATTGTCTATTTTATTGGTAGCGGTCTTTCGATTATTAGCCTTGAGTTTTTATTAGGTTTGGGAGTGATTTTTTTCCTGACAACCATCGTCTATTTTATTTACTTTGTTTATAAAATTAGTCCGTCTTTATCTACTCAAGGATTAATAGGGGTCATTTTTTTTGAAGTAGTGATATGGTCTGTCATGATTTTAAGCATGTGTTTTGTCATGCTCAAGTTATACAATAGTTTACTAAGTAGTCTTCCATAGAAGAATAAGAAAAGCTGTTCTGATAGTTAGTGAAAATGGACTGATATTCTGTACTTCAAAAAACAAACAATCTTATTGAAGAAAAAAAGAGAATTGGACAAAAGTATTTTAGGGAAAGAAAAAACCGAATGATTTAGCAAAATTCTAAGTGGAATTTCGCTAAATCATTCGGTTTTTTTCACTTTATTGTTTTCATCGTTGAATCAATTTCAAAATGATGATCTTTTCAATGAAAGGGAATATTGAATTGGAGTGTAAGACGGCGACTCCTGGGGAATAGCGAAGACGTCGAAATCCACTTAAGCTTGCTTAAGTTAGTTCGACGCAAGCCCCCGGAAAGCGTCCGTCGAAAACGAAAATCGAATCATTAAATAAAAGTCAAATGAAATGTTCCCTTTTAAAATCGGGTATTTTAATTCTTTCCCAGCTTCTTTTCATAGTTATTGGCGTTAAGACAGCTCATTTCATATAGTGGAGATTGCTAAAAGGAAACTTTTCTTATTGTAAAGTATCTCTCCAAATATGATGGACATGGCGTGCTTGTTCAAGCGTCTCCATACTTTTAGGCAGATCGTAACCCATCCAGACACCAGCTGTGTAGCTTTCAGTCATACCGACAATCCAATAGTCTTGATAGTTATTAGTTGTACCCGTTTTGGCACCGATGTATTGATTAGTTGGGAAAGAGGCGTACCGAGCCGTTCCCGAATGGATCGCTGACGATAGCAATTGTTTCATTTTGTGTGAAGTAGAAGGGGACCACACTCTTTTGCTAGGCGTATCCCATTTAAATAGTAATTTTCCATTACGATCAACCACTTTTCGAATGGCATGTGTTTGCTGATAAGTGCCATCGACAAAAGAAGTGAAAGCATCCGTTAATTGAAGGGGAGTCATTCCGTACGTAAAGCCTCCGATGGCTGCTGCCGGAACATGATCCCTCTTTCGGAGATTGGTGAAAGCAAAAGGTTCTAAATAATGGAAAGAATTTTCGATTCCCGTTTTCATGAAAAATCTCGTAGCGGGTGTATTATAAGACTGAATAAATGCTTCTCGAAGTGTGACAATCCCGTGTTCTATGTTACCGTAATTTTCTGGACAGTAGGTGCCAACACAATATTGATTTGCACTAACTTTTTCATCTAATGATGCTTTGAATTTTTCAATATAAGGGGCATAGACCAGTAAAGGTTTAATCGTCGAACCTGGCTGCCTAAATGCCTGGTAAGATCGATTAAATTCATACTTTTTATAGTTTTTCCCCCCGTCAATGCGACGATTTCTCTTGTATCATTTGAAATCACAACAGATGCTCCCTCAACCGGGGTTGGACCAAGCTCTCGATTTAGCGAAGTGGTTGCACGTTGTTGCAAAGAAGGATTAAGAGCTGTGTAGACGTTAATTCCTGAACGAAGTAATTCTTTTGTCCGGTCATTTAATTCTGTTTCAATGACACTTCGCTCTTTATCTGATGTCGTTGTGAGTAATCTTTGGTGATATCCCTCTTTATAAGAAACTAATTGTCTTAATTCTTCTTCGACATACATGGCATAAGCAGGGTATTGATCAATTTGTGGACGAATATTAAGCTTAATCGGCTGCTTTTTAATCGATTGACCTTCTGCTAATGATAGTTTGTTAGCGGTAACGAGTTGATCAATGAGTCGTTCTTGACGCGCTTTCGTATCAGATAAATGGTTAATAGGATCATATTTCGTTGGATTATTAGGGATAGAAGCCAGTAAAGATAACTCACCTTGTGTGAGTTGACTGACGCTTTTTTGAAAATAATATTGAGAAGCGCTTTCTATGCCATAGACGCCATTATGAAAATAAATCGTGTTTAAATACATATTTAATAGTTCATCTTTGGAATATTTTTGTTCCAATCGATAAGCATACATCACTTCTGTCAGCTTACGGTTATAGCTACGATCATGATTTAAAAAGAGATTGCGAGCAAGCTGCATGGTGATTGTACTTCCACCCTGCTTTATCTCATCCTTCTTCAAGTTAATATACAAAGCTCTTGAAATGGCCATCATGTCAAAACCGATGTGATCGTAATAATGTTGATCTTCCGACTGTACGAGGATGTCCTTCACGAATGGAGGAATGGATTTAGGATTCGCTTCAATATGAAATGGACGATTTACCTCAGAAAAAGTATGCCCATTTTGATCAATGAAAGAGCTCAATCCCTGAATCGGAATGTCGTCAACATTGTATTTATCATGAAAAGCTGCGTTCACTTCGTTCATGTTCAAAAATTCTTTGTTCAAAAAAAACGCTAATAATACTAAAACAGGAAGTAAAAATAGAATTGTAAAGTAGCCTAAAAAAGACCGCATAGGGGGGAGCCCATCCTTTGATGTTAGTAAGTATGCTAAGAGCCAAGAAAAAAACAATCAAAATCTAGATAAATGGTGATTGAAAAGAAAAAATAATGATGATGATCCGATTCATTCCCAAAGATCTAATCATGTTAATCGCTTTTCTTCCTTAATGAGCCACAGAGTGAGAATTGTGACTTCTACTCCACCATAATAAGCCAAAAGCAGCCAAGAATAAAGCACCAGTAACATAAAAAACGGAAGAGATTCCCGCAAATGCCGAAATTACGCCCCCAACTAATGGACCAATCATATTACCGAGGAAACGAAAGCTAATATTATAGCCCATTACTTCTCCTTGCATCCCTAAAGGTGCCTCGCTTCGAATAAAGGCTGTAATAGCAGGAAACATTCCTCCAATGGCAATTCCAAATAAGAAACGGAATAGAATGAGTTGCCATACTTGTTGTGCAAGTGCTTGAGGAACGATAAAAACAGCAGCTAAAACGAGTAGAATCGATAATACTTTTTCATAGCCCACTTTGTCCCCCAGTTTCCCCCATTGCCGAGTTGCGAGCAAATTTCCGAATCCAGTTGCTGAAAAAGCAAGACCTGCAAAAAAAGCAATACTTGAAGTATGACTTAATTCATTCACATACAATGCGAGCAAAGGCTGAATGCTAAAATTAGCTACTTGAATGAGAAAAGATAAGAAAAGAACCGTTAAGAGGAGACGATCATGAAGCAATGTTGAGATAACTTGTTTTCGTGTAAAAGTAGCAGTGTTGTCTGTTTTTTTCTCGAGAGGAACTTCTTTTATTCCAATCCAGACAACCGTAGCAGCAATCCCAATAATGGTTGAAGTAATAATAAAGGTATATGAGAAGCCAAATGCATCTGCCATCATACCACCGATCAGCGGACCGAACAAAGTTCCAGTTACGCTCCCAGTTTGTAATGTTCCAAGAACTTTTCCCGCCTCTTTTTTTGGTGTTTGAGAAGAGATCAGGGCAAGTGAGGTAGGTATAAAACCCGTAACAATTCCCATAAAAAAACGCAAGAAAAATAACCCTAATACAGAATGCATAAAACCCATTAATAGAATTGAAAGAGCAATCCCATAACCTGTAATTAAAAGGATCGGTTTGTATCCAAATCGATCTCCAAATCTACCCCAAACAGGAGCAATTAAAAAAGCTGTCAAAAAAGTCACACCGAATACGAGACCTGACCATCTTTGAACATACGCCTCACTAAAATGACCTAGAGAACTAATATATAAAGATAAAAAGGGCATGATCATCGTTGTACTAGCTGCCACTAGAAAATTGACGCCCCACATGATTGTGAAATTTCTACGTTGAATGGACATATAAAAACACCTTCTTAAAAGATTGAAAAAATACAACATAATAATAATATTTCGCCTTACTAATTATTTATCATATAAAACATATCGCGTTTTTTCAAGGAAATGGTCTTGAACGAAAGAGTGATGTCTTCATTAAATAAAAAACGATCCCAAAGAGGATCGTTTTTTATACTTGTTGCATGATCAAAATGGTGGTAATGAAAGGTTGTACATTAGCTCATATTCTTTTTGTACTTCTTTAAGAGCATCCAAGCATTTTTTTGCGAAAGGCGTTTGTTCTGTTGATAATTCAGACTTTAACTTTAGAAAAGCCTGTATTAATGAGTCATTATATTCTTTGTCAGAGGAATCGTCTTGAACCGGTTTCACCATATTTTTGGGGATATTTGCCCGCTCTCGCCATGCTAGCGCTTTTCTTTCATGAAAGAAAGGTACGTCAATTTCGTTAGGATGGTGAAGGTCACCTTGTTTAGGATGTCGCTCGACCGTCAATATTTGAACTACATAATGAGTTGGTTTTTCATCTGAAATTATGCCAGTGTATTTTCCTGTTTTATAAAAAGTCGTTACTGTATCGCCGACTTTCAGCTCATTTGTCATATCGGATTCTCCTTTTTAGAAGCGCATTTATTCTTCTGTTATTATGAAGGAAGTTTCTAGAAAAAACAAAAGATGATTTTTTTAAAAGCTTCCTGTAAAGTATTTGTTGGGGGGATAAACAAATGAAGCGATTAAGCACCTATCTTATTTTAATTTTGCTAACTTTTTCTGGCCTTTCAGCATGCGGAACCTCCAGCAAAGAAAAGAAAGAGGCAAACTCTACTAACCAAGAAAAAGTTGTAGCAAAAGATAAAGAAGAAACGAAACCAGCAACCACTAAAGGAGAGACGAACATGACTTATCCACAATTATCAACTGAAGTAGCAGAAAACGAAAGACTCGTTGAAATGCACACGAACAAAGGGATTATCAAAATAAAATTATTCCCTGAGCAAGCACCTAAAACGGTTGAAAACTTTATTACTCACAGTGAAAAAGGATATTACAATGGATTGATTTTTCACCGTGTTATTAAAGATTTTATGATTCAAGGTGGAGACCCAACTGGTACCGGTATGGGTGGAGAATCCATTTATGGAGAAACATTCGGAGATGAATTCTCTAAACAATTATTTAACCTTCGTGGTGCGCTTTCTATGGCAAACGCAGGTCCTAACACAAACGGTAGTCAATTCTTTATTGTACAAAGCAACTCATTAGATGACTCAATGAAAACACAATTAAGCCAAGCAGGATATGCGAAAGAAGTAGTGGACGCATATGCGAAAGGCGGAACACCATGGTTAGATGGCCGTCATACTGTATTTGGGCAAGTTATTGAAGGAATGGACGTTGTTGACGCAATTGCTAATTCAAAAGTAGATAAAAATGATAAGCCTGTTGAAGATGTCATCATTGAAAAAGTAGTCGTAGTGAAATAAGAAGAGCATTCAAAGAAAGTTTGATCATTAAAATATTGATGATCGAGCTTTTTTTTATAAGGCTATGTTAGCGACTGTTTTTTTGCTGAATGTAGAAAAATCAACATGGTCTTTTATAAAAAGATAAGAAAATATAAATTTTTTCACCGAGTTATTTGGATCTAGTCTTCAAGTGCCAAATGTTTGTCTAGTTACAGGCTCCACTTTCCATGATCATTTTCCTCTTGCTGTGGTGGGTGGGAAGCGCCCTCCTCGTAAGTGGGCAAATGCCTCTGGAAAGTAACCCTCGCCTTTCACTGTTCAATTTGTCGCAGCTGAACGGGCGCATTGGGATTTTCTTATGAACAAAAGATGGTGATTTGCTTAAGTGCTGTAGGATCGTAATGTAGTCTGTAAGGCGAGTAAACCAACCTGTAACGCGAGTAAACACAGTAAATGAGGCCAATTTGCAAAATCTCAATAAGAATTAAGCCATTCAATCGTGCATTATTTCAAATTTACTTACTTTTTGGTGGAAAAAATTACATTCAAAGTAAATTAGCGCGAAAAACAATAAAAAATAGCTCTGCACAATTGAGGATCTGTCCGGAATGGTCACAAATCTTCTTTTCATTCAGTGGATGTCTTTCTAGTATTTTGGGTATTCATATTGCCTAGTTCAAGCTACGCGATTTGCTTTATGCTGTCATTGTAACTGGCTATTGCCTATTTAGACTGTAGTCGTTAATTAGAATTTTACAAGGTTCTGTCCAGTTCGTTTCGACTTTTCTTATTGTCAAAAAGTTGTCAAGGAATGGGTATCGTTAACGGCCCCTTTATTGCTATAATTAGGATATTGAATGGCTGAAAGGAGGCCTTCGTTTGTTCCAAGCAATGGTATTGAACTTATTTCTCTATTTCCCAGAAGACAAACGAGAATATATTCCTGCTGCGATTACGATGGCGATCTTCTTCGTCTTAACAATTCTTACTTTTAAATTCATCATTCGTGTTTCTAAAAAGCAAGAACAAAAAACGAAAGAATTTGAAGAGCGGGTTGCAAAAGAAATTGAAGGAAAACATTAAATCCTGTGGATTTTTACGAGTGGATCTTAGTATCCGCTTTTTTTTGACCATTTTTTTGTCATGCAAGTTTGGAAAGATAGTATATAATGGCCATCCTTCTAAAAAACGAGTGCCTTTTTTGGCCGCATCACCTAAAATCGTCTTTTTTAGTCCCATTTCTCAACGAACGAAAAAACTCTCCTATAGGAGAGTCCTTATTTTAATTTTCTTTTTTCCAATCAGGATCAGTAAAAGCGTTTTTTAATCGTTGAAGACCTTCAAGGACCATCGGTCGAGGACTGGCAATATTCATGCGAAGAAATCCTCTTCCAGATTCGCCGTATTTGCTTCCAGGTTCTAAAGCAAGCCTACCTTTATGGAGTAAGCGTTCAACGGCTTGTTCTTCTGTATAACCTGTTCGGGAGTAATCAATCCACAGTAAATAGCCACCGTCTGGTTTCATGACTCCAAGGTCAGGAAGTTCTTTTTTTATGAAATTCTCGGTGAGCTCAATGTTCCCTTTTAAGTAGATCAGTAATTCATCTAACCATTCCTCACCACCATTATAAGCAGCTTCCATCCCCACCATTCCAAAAAGATTTAATGCAAAGAATCCCATTCTCTTTTGAATGACTGCCATTCTATCTCTCATTTCTTCGTTAGGGATAATCATTGCTGAAGATTGAATCCCTGCTATGTTAAAGGTTTTACTGGGAGCAAGACAAGTGATGATTTTTGGATCCTCTTTTCTGGACATTTTTACTGTTGGAGTATGTGGGATATTTCCGATTATTAGGTCAGAATGTATTTCATCGGAAGCAATCGGTACGTCATAGCGTTCACAAAGCTCTACGATTTTTGCTAATTCATCTTTTGTCCAGACTCGTCCACCAGGATTATGGGGACTACATAATAAAAATAAGGAAACGCCTTCTTTTAACTTTTCTTCAAAGTCTGAGAAATCGATTTCATATCTCCCTTGGTGATTCATTAGTTCTGCACATACAAGTTTCCGATCTAATGAAGTAACCATGTCAAAAAAAGGTGTATAAACAGGAGTTTGGATTAAGACTTTGTCTCCAACGTTTGTGTAGGCTTGGATCGCCATTCCAAGTGCGGGCACAACTCCTGGACTAAATAGTATGGAATCTTTACGGATCGACCAATTATGCCTCTTCAGCAACCAGTTTTGAATGGATTCAAAGAGAGAATCATTTGGAAAGGAATATCCGAAAATTCCATGTTCAAGACGGGATTTGATTGCTTCGATCACAGTGTCTGGGGGAGTAAAGTCCATGTCTGCCACCCACATTGGGAGAACATCCGTCACTCCAAACATTTTTTCAGACATATCCCATTTGACTGAGTTTGTTCCGATTCGATTTACAGATTCGTCGAAATGTATCGTACGATCACCATCCATTCTTTATATTTACTATAGTCCTATGATAAAATAAATAGACAAAAATGTGAAATAGATAGGTGATTATGAATGGAAACAACGTTGTTAAATATCGCTTTAGCAGAAATCTTAGAAAAATGGGATCCATTTTTAATGGGAGAAGGAGAATATGCTCCCGAAATTGCGGATGTCATTCAACTCGTTCACGAAAAAGACGATATAAACGATCTTGCTCGCTCCATTCAAGATGTGTTTGAATTTTCATTTGAAGAAAGAATCGCGATGGATAACTGCGAGGATATGGCAAAAAAACTTCTACAAGAAAAATGGATGTCTTCTTGCTCATAAGATGTAAAGGTACACTGGCTTAACTAGTGTACCTTTTTTGTTTCTTATTGTATTTGAATATTTTGTCAATTATAATGAGAGAGTTAATCATGATTGCAATAAATGTTTTTTCAGAACGATGTTTTATAGACAAAAGAAAAGCCCCTTGAATGAATCAAGGAGCTTTACTCGTTTTATAAAAGGTTGAGCGTGCTTAAAAATACAAGAATAATGGCGATGGGAACGAGTATTTTTAAACAAAAATAGAAGATTTGAAATGTTGAATATTTCAATGTTGATCCTTTTACAAGCTCTGAATGCACGTCAGATTTGTTCATTTTAAAAGAAACAAAGAGCGCAATAAGAAGGGCACCAAGTGGAAGTCCAATCGTACTGGTTAAAAAGTCCGCAAAATCAAAGAAGCTTTTCCCCATAATTTTCACATCAGAAAGTACACCGAATGATAAAGCGCTTGGAATGCCAGCTGCAAAGACAAGCAATCCAGCAATCCAAGAATATGTTTTTCTCTTTTCAACTCTTTCTTTTGTTAAAACAGAAACTAAAATTTCTAAGATCGAAAAAGCACTTGTCAGAGTAGCGAAGAGGAGCAAAATCAAGAAAATCACTAAGAAAAGTCCACCAAATGTAATCTGGTTAAAGACTGCAGGAAGGACGATGAAAATCAATCCCGGGCCAGCATCTGGCTTGAATCCAAGTGCAAACACGGCTGGGAATATGACCAGTCCTGCTAACAGGGAAATGACAATATTCAATGCAGAGACAGAAAGTGCAGATTTTGCCATGTCATCTCTTTTAGATAAATAAGAAGCATAAGTAACCATAACTGAGACACCTACGCTCAATGCGAAGAATGCTTGTCCCAATGCAAGTAGAGCCGTTTTAGGGGTTAAATAACTCCAATCGGGCTTCAATAAGAAACGAACACCTTCCATTGCCCCATCTAGCGTAAGAGAACGAACGACCAAAACGAGGAACATAATAAATAAGGCGGGCATCATATACCGGCTTGCGCGTTCGATTCCTTTTGAAATACCGCCCTGCACGACCACGATGGTCATTATCATAAAAATAAGTTGAGCAACGATTACTTCGGTTGAATTGGAGATGATCGTATCAAACAGGTTCCCATATTGTGCTTCGGTTTTCCCAGAAAGCATTCCGGCAAAACCTCTCCACAGATAAGACAAAATCCATCCACCTACTACACTATAGAAGGAAAGAAGGATAAAACTCACGATTGTTCCAATGTAACCGATAGCAATCCATGGCGTTTTCGGTGCGAGTTTACGATAAGCCGTAACGGCATCTGCTTGGGCTTTTCGGCCAATAATGAATTCTGCCAGTAAGATCGGTAATCCAATTAAAAGAGTGAATACGATAAATAGAAGAAAAAATACACTTCCTCCATTCGTACCTGTCATATAAGGGAATTTCCAAATGGCTCCAAGTCCGATAGCAGAGCCAGCTGTTGCTAAGATAAAACCAAGTCTCGAAGTCCACTGATCCTGCTTTTCCATTTGATCTCTCCTTTATAAAGCTAAGTTGATTTTTACAATCTTACTATGTTTGAAAGGAATTGTGTATACATTATTTGTCCTTTTTTAAAAAATAAAGTCGTTAAACAGATGAAAAGGAGAGAGGAGTACGCTTATGACAGAAGATAGACAGAAATGGCTAGCGAGTTTCATTCCTCGAATGGAAAAATTTTATTTTGGAATGGGTGTTCCCTCACAACAAGTTCCAATCCTCATCAGAGAAACGGTCTCTCATGAACAGGATGATTTAGAAGATCCTACATCGTTTGAGATCGATCAATTGCTCGTTTCTATGGCCATTCGACAAGAAGAAATGTTTTCCAACCAACTTACTGAATCGATTTTCGATGAAGAGGAAGACCGGACGATGCACGAATCGATCCAGATGATTCCATTTGAGCAAAGAATCGCATTTATTTTACATACTTTTTTCGATGTGAATTTACAAGAAATGAATCAATTACAATTATCTTATGAAGAGGAAATTGTTAGCAAGATCCTCCTTACAACGTTACAAAGGATGGAACCAGAGAAAACAATTAACGCAGCGCATCTCTCGTTAAGATTAAAATTACTTGGAAAAGCTTATAATCGTTTACCAGATTTCGGATCGATCATCACCAGCACTGTTCAAAAAGAGGAAGACTCAGAAAAACAGGTTCAACCTAAGTCCGCTTTTAAGATACCTAAATGGCTTTACCTTGGCGGTCCCATTCTGGTGTTTATTTCAGTCGTGCTGCTCGTTTCACTTAAGATGGATAATAGCCAAACGCAACCTGCAGAACAAGTCGAAGCAGCGTCCAGCACGTCAAAAGAAGAGCAAGACTATAAAAACCAAATCAAAAAGCTGAGAAAATACTATAACACTAAATCTTCAAAACTCATTCAATCAATGGGTGTAACGAAAGAGCAATTCGAAGCAGACCTCTATTGCGGAATTATGTGAGATCAAATCTACAGATTGGAACAGAATTCAGCTAATAAATGAAGAAATTACAGCAACAAACTGATCATTTAAATGCAGGTGCAAACAATAAAACTTGATCGATCAATTATTGGTACAACCGAAGGAATATTTAAATGTAATCAATTCTAATCAATCCAATATATGAAAAAGGTCTACTCTTACAGCAGGAATAGATGATTCAGGACTTGCCTGAAATTATTGGCTTCAGCAACAGACGATGTTATGCCTGCCTATCTGGCGGGTTTAGAACTCTTACGAATGATAAGTGGAGACCGATTTTTACATGACGGAACAACTTGATCAATTTGGGTTGCAAAACAATCGTGAGCATTCCAAAAAGGATGAAAATATTAATTAAATCAATTTCAAATAATGGCTTATTGATTAACTATGACAAAAATGAAGATGAATTATTTTTAGTCCCTAAATTTTTTCAATTGACTCTGAAATTGTAGAAAAAATACCGCAAGAAGTCAATTAATTATTTCAAGAAAATCATCATCAACCTGATGGAAGTGGAATTTTAAAACAGCAGAGCAATAATTAACGATAACAGATAAAGCTGGCATTGTTAGAATTACTTAAACTGGAGAAAATATTCTTAAGAAAATAAATGGAGGTAATGAAATTCGGAAATCAACTTTTTTCTTCGATTACGCGATGCTATTTTATTATTATGTAAATCATTTTAAGTTAATGAGCCAATTATCTATCGAGAAATTGATAACAAGATCTCGGTTTATTCAAGCATATGAATCTTTAAGTGCTGAAGAGAAATCGATCTGAAACATTCAAAAAATTTGCACCATATATTGAAAAGAATAAAGATGCCCTATTCAACAGGTAAACCATTTGTTCAAACAAACAAACTACACCAATAGAAATGCCTGCTTTCTATCAAATTAGAGTAATTGATTCAAGCAAGGCTTTAATTACTTGATCTTTTTTGCTTTTTTCGCTAAAGCATGCTATAATATTATATTGTGTGAAAATGTTCATAAAAAAATCGACATAAATTATATTTAGGAGTGTTTATATGACTACAAATTTTGAAGTAGGATCAGTATTAACAGGTAAAGTAACAGGTATTCAACCATACGGAGCATTCGTTGCTTTGAATGACGAAACACAAGGTCTTGTGCATATTTCAGAAATTACTCACGGTTATGTTAAAGATATTAACGATCACTTAAAAGTGGGCCAAGAAGTAAATGTTAAAGTTTTGACAGTTGACCAAAAAGGTGGAAAAATCAGCCTTTCAATCCGTGCAACTGAAGAAGCACCAGCTGCAGCAACAACTTCTGCTCCACAAAAGAAAACACGTCGTCCATCTCCAGCTCTTAAAGAGGTTGAAAACCAAACTGCTGGTTTTAACACACTTAAAGACAAATTAGAAGAGTGGATTGAAAAATCAAACAACCAAGATCTAATCAAAAAATAATTTTTACCTTTTTAGATAAAGGATGAAAAGCCGAGCTCACTTTTGAGTTTCGGTTTTTTTTAATGTATTCTTGTTGAAATTCCTCTTCATCTTCTTCATTATAGGAAGTGTAAGGGTTTTCTTTTTAGTATCATTTAGCCATTTTTAAAAGAAAGATGATATTAAACTTTAGAGGAGGTACTACATATGATTCCGTATAAACACGAACCATTTACAGATTTCACAAATGAAGAAAACCAAAAAGCTTTTCAAGAAGGCGTTGCGATTGTCGACGGCTACTTGGGGCAAGATTATCCTCTAACCATTGGGGGAGAAAAGGTGACGACGGAAGACAAAATCGTCTCTTATAACCCTGCAAATAAAGAAGAAGTCATCGGATCGGTTTCAAAAGCGACGCGTGAACATGCGGAACAAGCGATGAACATCGCGTATGAAACGTTCCAAACATGGCGTAAAGCGAAGCCGGAAATGCGTGCCGATATTCTCTTCCGTGCCGCTGCGATTATTCGTCGCCGTAAGCATGAATTCTCTGCATTGCTTGTGAAAGAAGCGGGTAAACCTTGGAATGAAGCAGATGCAGATACCGCAGAAGCGATTGATTTCTTGGAGTTTTATGCACGTCAAATGTTGAAATTAAAAGACGGTCAACCGGTTGAAAGTCGTCCAGGCGAATATAACCGCTATAGCTACATTCCACTTGGTGTGGGCATCGTGATTTCTCCTTGGAATTTCCCTCTTGCGATTATGGCGGGTACGACAGTTGCCGCGATCGTAACAGGAAACACGGTTCTCTTAAAACCAGCTTCGACAACACCCGTTGTTGCGGCGAAATTTGTGGAAGTCATGGAAGAAGCCGGCTTGCCAAAAGGCGTGTTGAACTTCGTACCAGGCAGTGGATCTGAAATTGGGGATTACTTAGTGGATCACCCGAAAACCCGTTTCGTTTCGTTCACGGGATCACGTGATGTAGGTGTGCGTATTTACGAACGTGCGTCAAAAGTAAACGAAGGCCAAATTTGGTTGAAACGTGTGATCGCTGAAATGGGCGGAAAAGATACAATTGTTGTCGACAGTGAGTCTGATCTCGAACTTGCCGCTCAATCAATTGTGAAATCAGCGTTTGGTTTCTCCGGTCAAAAGTGTTCAGCTTGTTCACGTGCCATCGTCTTAGAAGATGTGTACGATCAAGTGGTTGAACGTGTGACAGAATTAACACAAGAATTAACAGTAGGGAACCCATTTGACCGTTCTCATTTCATGGGACCTGTGATCGATCAAGCAGCCTTTGATAAAATCACAAGCTACATTGAAATTGGGAAAGAAGAAGGTCGTCTAGTAGCTGGAGGAGAAAGCGATGATTCGGTTGGCTACTTTGTTCAACCAACGGTGATTGTCGATGTAACGCCAGATGCACGTGTGATGAGAGAAGAAATCTTCGGACCAGTTGTCGCCATTGCGAAAGCGACGTCATTCGACGAAGCGATCGACATGGCGAATGACACGGATTATGGTTTGACAGGTGCGGTGATCACGAACAATCGTGCACACATCGAGCAGGCACGCGAAGACTTCCATGCGGGGAACTTGTACTTTAACCGTGGTTGTACGGGAGCGATCGTTGGCTACCAACCATTTGGTGGATTTAACATGTCAGGAACGGACTCAAAAGCAGGCGGACCTGATTATTTAACGCTTCACTTACAAGCAAAAACAACGTCAGAAACGCTATAAATATAGAAAATTGCATGTGCTGTCAATTTTCTTGGTAAGAAAAATCGAATCATTATTCAATGTTCTATTTTATTGGGAGGCTCAGCCCCCCTCTTTACAAAACGAATTATTTGGAGGAATGTATACATGACTACATCACAGACGATTATTAAGCAAACTGAAAAATACGGTGCTCCAAACTATCATCCACTACCAATTGTTGTATCTGAAGCAGAAGGAGTATGGGTAAAAGACCCTGAAGGGAACCGTTTTATGGATATGCTTAGTGCATATTCTGCCGTAAACCAAGGTCACCGTCATCCAAAAATCATTCAAGCATTAAAAGATCAAGCTGATCGAGTGACATTAACTTCTCGTGCTTTTCATAATGACCAGTTAGGACCTTGGTACGAAAAAATTTGCTCGATTACGAATAAAGAAATGGCTCTTCCTATGAACACCGGTGCAGAAGCTGTTGAAACGGCTATTAAAGCAGCAAGAAGATGGTCTTATGATGTGAAAGGCGTTGAAGAAAATCAAGCTGAAATTATCGCTTGTCTTGGAAACTTTCATGGGAGAACAATGACAGCCGTTTCTCTTTCTTCTGATGAAGAATATAAACGCGGATTTGGCCCTATGCTTCCAGGCATTAAATTGATCCCATATGGCGATTTAGAAGCATTAAAAAAGGCAATTACACCAAATACTGCTGCTTTCTTGATTGAACCAATTCAAGGAGAAGCTGGAATCATCATCCCCGAAGAAGGCTTCTTAAAAGCTGCATATGACCTATGTAATGAGGAGAATGTCTTGTTTATTGCAGATGAAATTCAAGCAGGACTTGGACGCTCTGGGAAAATGTTTGCTTCTGATTGGGAAGGCGTTACACCTGATATGTATATATTAGGTAAAGCACTTGGAGGCGGAGTGTTCCCAATTTCTTGTGTAGTAGCTAATAATGATATTCTAAGCGTATTTAATCCAGGTTCTCACGGATCTACGTTTGGTGGGAATCCAATGGCTTGTGCCGTTTCGATCGCTTCATTGGATGTTTTAATTGACGAAGACCTCGCGGGCCGTTCATTAGAATTAGGTCAATACTTCATGAACAAATTGAAAGAGATTGACAATCCAGCAATTAAAGAAGTTCGTGGTAAAGGATTATTCATTGGAGTCGAATTAACAGGTCCAGCAAGACCATATTGTGAAGCGCTAAAAGAAGAAGGCTTGCTCTGCAAAGAGACACACGATACGGTGATTCGTTTTGCTCCACCATTAATTATTTCAAAAGAAGAATTAGATTGGGCTATTGAACGGATAACAAAAGTCCTTTCGTAAAGAAAAGCGCAAAACGCAAGAACAGACTCGACTGCCTATAAAGGGCAAAACGCTTAGTTAACAGATAAAACCTCGGAAGCGAATCGAATTCGCTTCCGAGGTTTTTTGTTGAGCAACTTTTTGAATAAAGGACGTTTTCACAACGGCTCTTTCTATTTAGTGAATTGGTTTTGGTTCAGTACGCATAATCTCTTCACTCGGTTTAAATAAAAGAGCAATATTGATTAATCCGGCAATGCCAACCAATCCATAAATAATGCGGGAGAAAGCGGAATCTTGACCGCCAAATATTGCGGCCACGAGGTCAAACTGGAAGAAACCAATCAGTAACCAGTTTAATGCCCCAATAATGGTCAAAACAAGAGCTGCTCTTTGAACTCCACTCATAAGATAACCTCCTTTCAGCTTTCATCATTAGATTGTACAAATTCCATCACCTTATCCGAAAAAAGTTTAGACAATCGAGGAGAAATAAGGGAATCCATTTAGAGTGCTGAGTAAGCATTTATTTTGCAATCAACAGTTTAATGATCAATAATTAGAACTGATAGAAATTAAAGGAGGCTACATTCAATTGAATTCATTTAGCTTTTACAATCCAACAAAATTAATATTCGGGAAAGACCAATTAGAGCAACTCAAAGAAGAACTTCCTCAATACGGCAAAAAAGTATTGCTTGTATATGGTGGCGGAAGTATTAAAAAAAATGGCTTATACGATAAAGTCATAACTGAACTGAAAAATATGGATGCAGAAGTTTTTGAAGTGGCAGGTGTTGAACCAAATCCGCGTATTGCGACTGTTCGTAAAGGGATAGAACTGGCGAAAAAAGAGAACGTCGATGTGATTTTAGCTGTCGGTGGTGGTAGTGTTATCGATGCAACGAAATTAATCGCTGCAGGAGCAAAATACGATGGAGATGCATGGGATCTTGTAACGAAAAAAGCATTCCCAGAAGCAGCACTTCCATTCGGGACTGTCTTAACATTAGCAGCTACGGGTTCAGAAATGAACGCTGGATCTGTTATTACAAACTGGGAAACAAATGAGAAATATGGTTGGGGAAGTCCGTTAGTTTTCCCTAAATTTTCGATCCTAGATCCAACAAATACATTTACGGTTCCGTTAAATCATACAGTTTATGGAATGGTAGATATGATGAGTCATTTGTTTGAGCAGTATTTCCATGATGCTAAACACTCTCCTACACAAGATCGCATGGTCGAAGGAGTTTTAAGAACGGTTATTGAAACAGCACCTAAATTAATCGAGGATCTTGAGAACTATGAGCTACGTGAAACGATCTTGTATTCAGGTACGATCGCGTTAAACGGTATGCTTCAAATGGGTTACCGCGGAGATTGGGCTTCTCATAACATCGAGCATGCTGTCTCAGCTGTTCATGACATCCCACATGCAGGTGGATTGGCGATCTTGTTCCCTAACTGGATGAAACACAATATTGATGTAGACCCAGCTCGTTTCAAACAAATGGCTGTTCGTGTCTTTGATGTAGATGCAGCAGGGAAAACAGACAAAGAAGCTGGTCTTGAAGGAATTGCGAAACTTCGTGAATTCTGGAGCAGCATTGGTGCACCAGAACGCTTAGCTGATTACGATATTGACGAAAGTCAAGTTGAGATCATGGCTGACAAAGCAATGTCTAACGGAGAATTTGGTAACTTCACATCATTAAAGCGTGAAGATGTATTATCCATACTAAGAGCTTCTTTATAAGCTAAGTAGACCCCCTTATTAAACCTTTGTTTAATAAGGGGGTTTTAAGTTGTTTATTTATATTTTTTAAATGAATTCGCTTACAAATAGTGCTTTCCTTGCACAACTGATTTCAATTCGATAAAGTAGAAACAGAATGAAAACTATTGGAGGAACTTACATGACACATGTACGTTTTGATTACTCAAACGCACTTACCTTTTTTAAAGAACATGAAATTACTTATTTACAAGACGCCGTAAAAGTAGCACACCACTCGCTTCATGAACAAACTGGAGCCGGAAACGAATTTTTAGGGTGGATGGACCTTCCCGTCGATTACGACAAAGCTGAATTCGAGCGCATCGTAAAAGCTTCAGACAAGATCAAAAATGATTCTGAAGTATTGCTCGTAATTGGAATTGGTGGTTCTTATCTAGGAGCACGCGCTGCAATCGAAATGTTAAATCACAGCTTTTATAATGCTTTAACAAAGGAACAAAGAAAAACACCTCAAATTATTTTCGTTGGCAATAATATTAGTTCCACTTACATGAAAGACTTGATGGACGTGATTGAAGGTCGTGATTTCTCGATTAACGTGATCTCAAAATCAGGGACTACAACTGAACCTGCTCTTGCTTTCCGTATTTTCCGTAAGATTTTAGAAGAAAAATATGGTGTAGAAGAAGCAAAAACACGTATTTTTGCAACGACAGATAAAGAAAAAGGCGCACTTAAAACGCTTGCTGATGAAGAAGGTTACGAATCGTTTGTCATTGCAGATGATATCGGTGGCCGCTACTCAGTTCTAACAGCGGTAGGATTATTACCGATTGCCGTGAGTGGAGTCGAAATCACTGACATGATGAGTGGTGCTGCAAAAGCACGCGAAGACTTCAGTTCATCAGAACTAGACAATAACTTGGCTTACCAATATGCCGCGGTTCGTAATGTTCTATATAACAAAGGAAAAACAATTGAAATGCTGATCAACTATGAGCCTGGCCTTCAGTACTTCTCGGAATGGTGGAAGCAATTGTTCGGCGAAAGTGAAGGAAAAGACCAAAAAGGAATTTTCCCAGCTTCGGCAAACTTCTCAACTGATCTCCACTCCATGGGACAATACGTTCAAGAAGGTCGACGTGATTTATTCGAAACGGTTATCAAAGTCGATCATCCTCGCCATGAACTTACGATTGAGGAAGAGCAAAATGACTTGGACGGGCTGAACTATTTGAGTGGGAAAACAGTCGACTTCGTAAATGACAAAGCTTTCGAAGGAACACTTCTTGCACATACAGACGGCGGCGTACCGAACTTGATCGTCGAAATTCCAGCAATGGACGCATACACATTTGGTTACCTTGCTTACTTCTTCGAAAAAGCGTGCGCGATGAGCGGATACTTACTTGGAGTCAATCCATTTGACCAACCAGGTGTTGAAGCATACAAAGTAAACATGTTTGCTCTTCTTGGAAAACCAGGATTTGAAGAGAAAAAAGCGGAACTAGAAAAACGATTGAAATAAGTAAACTTGATGAACCAGTTTCCTTGAAATAGGGAGCTGGTTTTTTTGTGCTCACGAAGGGGTTTGTGCCTATTCGGTTAAATTCTGCTTATTACTCAAGGTCATATCAAGTCAGATTCGAAAAGTTGCTCATAAAAGTCGGAAAGTCGCTCATAAAAGTCAGAAAGTCGCTCATAAAAATCGGAAAGTCGCTCATAAAAGTCAGAAAGTCGCTCATAAACTTAGAAAATCATGAATGAAGGTGTTGAAATCACTCATTTTTCAGTGGATGTGGCAAGAGATATCTATTTTGAGACGTGTTCCTAAATTTTTCAGCTTATTTTCGGACCAAAACGGGCAATTTTCACTATTCATGACGCCGATCCTGTTCGCGCGACTTCCACTTTTCTTTCATTCCAGAGGATAAAAATAGGATCTCGTGAAAAAATAAAAGAAATAGACTGGAGGAAACGACATGAAACAGTTAGAGTCATCGATTGAAGGGAAAGTTGATTCCTTATATAAATTTGAACAAGTACTTAAGCCAATTGGATTTTCAATTGGTGGAAACTGGGAATATCATAGTGGTTTTTTTGATTATAAAATAAAAGGAGAGGAAAAATATGAATATTTAAGAATTCCGTTTGAAGCAACAGCAGGGGAATTGGATACAGCAGGAACAGTTGTTGAGTTAGGAAAACCATTTGTCCTTGCTCACCGTTATCAAGACGGAGTAGATGATTATGCTTCTACTGGATCCATTTCAGGATCATTTAACCAGTTTTCTGAGCCAGAAGAGTATGACGCGGACATTTCAGATGGGATTGTAGGAAAAGCGGAAGTAGTCTTGCGGAGAGTAGAGGAATTGATTGGATAGGGCCCTGTATTCAAGGGCTCTATTCCCATTTTTCAAGCATCTGTTGACCCGTATTATCATTTGAAGAAATAATATGATCGGCCCCAGCTCTCATCGCATTATTCCGCTGCTCACTAGTTAGAATTTCAATTGTGCACATTAGTTCTGAGTTCAACCCTTTTAAAGCTAGGAGTGTAAGAATACTACGCATATCCGCTTCTCTTTCAGGATAATTTGGATCAGCAGTAATAATCGCTTTCCTGGCTTTACACACATTTGCTCGAATAAGTGGATCGTCACACGCTCCACATCCTCTAATAAAAGTAGCTGATCCATTTACATAAGGATTTTTTGTGAGAGTTTCATCAATCAATACAATCGAAACTGGCGGCTTTTGCAAAAGTAATGAATCAATTACAATTCTACTACGTTCGTTCCATCCAAAAATCAAGAGATGATCTTGACCTTTGAATGTTTGGTCTCCATTTTGAAAAGACTCCTGATAAGAAATTGCGGTTTTAGAAATATAGGCAAAGTAAGTCGTGATAAATCCAGCACCGATGATAATTAGAAGAATCCCAACCCATTTTCCAGCGATCGTATGTGGGAACAGATCACCATAGCCAACAGTCGACGCAGTGATGACAGCCCAATACACCCCATCAAAAATGGTTGGAAATGTTTCCCCTTCAATCCAATGGATGAGCGCTCCGAAAAAGTACAAGATGAACAAGACAGTTATTAACATTCTGATCCACAATGCCCATCTAAAAAACATCCTGATCCATGTTACCAAGCTGTTTCCCCCCTTTTCCCACTAGTGTATCCAGAAAAAGTCTTTTTTAAAGTGAAACTTTGGAGATTCTAGTCCGTATTTCATTTAACGTCTAAATGAAGGAGGACCCAAATATGTTCGGGGATAAACCCATATGCATCGAATGTGGAAAAGAGATTGAAGGGGGAGAAAAGGTTCATATAGAAATGATCTATCCGAAAAGAAAAGGTATGACTGAAATTAAAGCTTATTTAGAATTGGAAGGGAAGATGACTTGTAGAGGGTGCTATTGGAAAGAAATCAAGGGAAAAAATCAAAAGTAAATTCAAAAATTAGTGATTGACGAATAGGGACGAGAAGAGATAAAATAAATCATGTCGGCAAATAGTCGAATTTTTATGAAAAATATCGATCAAGGGGCCATAGCTCAGCTGGGAGAGCGCTACGCTGGCAGCGTAGAGGTCAGGGGTTCGAGCCCCCTTGGCTCCATCCATTAAAGAGTTATTCGTACAAATAAGTGATTAATTAATAAAAGAGTGAATTGAAAGTACCTAGTCCGATCATTCATTCGTTCAGATAAGGTGTAGAAACAATAAAATTCACATAGTAAATCGAGTATGAAACCGCAGAGGTTTTATACTCGATTTTTTTGTTAGTCTACAAAGTCCTATTTTATTTATGATAATGAAGTAGCGTAGGGATTACTTGAATGACATTGACAATTGTCATTCAATTATTTCATAGATATTTTTAGATGATCATTAGAATGTTCGAATCAAAACGAAATTAATAGGTAATTTATGTTAAAATAAATAAAAAATTGAAAAAGAATCATTGTTCAATTATTAAGCGGGTAAATGGAATTAATTAACATCTAATAATTGAATCCATTTCATCATTAGAAATCAGCTCTCAAAAGAAGAACATTTTATTCGGTTGAAGTGGGAGACGGGACTCCTGCAGGATGAACTTGAGCAGAAGACCCTGCAAGAACAAAGTGACCAAGCTCGCGGAAAGTCTTCGTTGGAACGTAATGCGAATGTCATGCGAAAATTCCTTGAAAACGTCGTGAAATTATCTGAAATAGGAATGATGAAATTGATTCTATTGAATAAATGAATAATAAAGTAAGAGGTGGTGTGAGTATGCTTCTTTTCGCTTTCATTCACATACTAATTGGAATAGCAATAATCTCCGTTTCCAGCAGATTGCCAAAAGCTTTGACTACTTTTTCCTTTGTTTTTTTCACAATGAGTTTTTTGTATTGGGGAAATGTTGTCATGAATATTTTTATCCATTCACGTGGTCATTAGTTAGTAAAGCTTGAAAAAAAATAAGCCCAGAGCATTAGACTCTGAGCTTTTTAAGAGCTAATTCCTTTAGAATAATCGCCTCTATTTTTGCTGTAGTATCGAGCATAAATATAGAAGGTTTAGTTTTGGCGAAGCAGATTAATCTTCTTTTTTCTTTAATATAGTAGACAAGTTAACAATATTTATATCAGAAAATTATGATAGGATAAGGGGTAACTTACATATTTTTGCAAAGGAGATATAAGAATGGTATTCGTATAACCAAGAGCTTTGGCAATTATCGAAGTAGTTTATTAGATAGATGAAGTTTAAGTTTAAGTACAAGGATAATGGAGGTTCGCATGGCGCAATTTACCGAAAAACTCAATCAAGTAACAGAATATATAAATAAAATGATGGATGAACAACAAGGTGTGGGTTTGAGTGTTGCAATTGTTAAAAACACAGATATTATTTATTCCAAAGGTTTTGGGTACTCCCAGATTCAACCGGTGAACCGGGCGATGGATGGCAATACAAGGATGAGTATTCAGAGTATTTCTAAGAATTTTGTAGCCCTGTCTCTCATGCAGCTTGTTGAGAAAGGCTTAATTTCCTTAGATGATCCAGTTGTGAGACATTTGCCATACTTTAAAACAAAGGATAAACAACAGAGTGATACGATTAAAATAAGGCATGTGTTATCACATACGGCAGGATTTCCTTCGGATTTAGGAATTGCCAATATGATCGCGCCAAATATTAGAGAAATATTTTCAGATACAGCTGCAGAGTTTCAAGAAGCACTAAACGAATATAACCTTACAGAAGAAGAAATTAATACGGTGGAAACCAGAGAGGATGTAACGAAGTGGTTTAGAAAAGTAGAGTTGGAATATCCTGTAGGAAATGGTTGGGATTATTGTACAGATTCCTATGTCATTCTAGCTGATTTGATTGAAAAAGTGACAGGTGAAAGTTGGGATTTGTATCTTCAAGAAGAGATCCTTACTCCATTGAATATGAATCGAACAAATAGTGATTCTATTACAGTGCAAGATGATAAGAATAGCGCCAGGTATTATTTAGGTAAGGATAGAATAGAAACTCCTTTTCCAATAAACCCTATTTCTGCTCCAATCGGCTATTTATATTCCACGGCAAATGATCTTGGGAAATACTTAACCTTCCATTTGAATAAGGATTCAAATCTCTTACGTTCAGACTTCATTGAAGAAATGCAGAAACCCGTTCACCTTGTCAGTGAGGATTGGCAATTCCATAGTGATGTAAGAAGTTATGGTCTCGCGTGGTTCACTGATACATATCGAGGATTGAGGATAGTCGAACATGGAGGTGGTCAATTAGCGGTAAGGTCTTTAATGACAATGGTACCTGAGCTTAACTTAGGGGTGGCTGTGTTATTGAATTTTGACGGGACTATGCATCATGAAATTTGCGATAAGATTATCGACATTTTTATTGATTCCTAATAATATATCTTGGTATCAAGTGTTCAACTAAAGAGAGCGATTATGTAATAACGTAGGTAACCCCATTCTGACGGGGTTACCCTTTTTAGCTCAAATATCAACAATAAGCTTTAACATAGCTTTTAATTTATATGAACAAGAATTACAAAAGCTCAACAACAATCATCTCCAAATCAGTCGAACTGTAAGCCTTATTTGGATCCTCTTGGTAGCTAATTATTTAACCAAGGCAAGTGAGCCCATCGGATCCCAAGGTTCAAGTTGAATCGGTTCCTGTGTCAATGCCTTTAGTAAATCTTTAGAAAGGTATTTTTTATTCACAACGACTTGATAAGTATATTCATCCATCCATTTATCACTCATGACAAAATACCCTTTATTTCCTACGTCTTCTCCCCAACTGTTTTCAACTTTCCAACGGTTAGGTTGATCATTTACAAGGTTTACTCCAGTAAGAACCATTGCATGTGTCAAACTGCTTTCTTTACAATCCAATCGTTCAGCTTTAGTGAAGTTGAAATGGGTTCCAAATGCTGACTCGTAAGTGTATAGATCTGTATCTAATATCCCAACCTTATTATCAGAATATCTTGTAACATCTGAACCGAACCATACAGTTTCACCATCTTTTAACTGTTTAATCGCAAGATCTTTAAGGATATTCATTTCAACGTTCAGATATTTAATGGGTTTCCCATTAACAACATTTCCTAAGAATTGTACGGTATATGTTTGATTAAAGGGCTTGTTTTTTGTAGGAGCATTAATGACACTAATATAATCATCTAAATTTACTCCAGAAAATTTATCGAAAAACGTTTGAGGAGTTAAATTTTTCTCCCTATGGAACGTTCCTTTCTCATCTCTGTATTCAAAGTCAAATGTTTTTGGAGGTTCTCCCAAGGATGTCACTAATATATTATAAATGTCACCGATCATTTCTATTTTGGCTTGTCCTAAATCTTTGTCCGATTTCCCATCTCCATGCAAACGTCGTAACTCGAGTGAACATATCCGTAATTTAGCGTCCAGAACGGAATTTAATACTTTTGTATTGCTGCTTTGAAACGTTTCCGGCATAGCTTGTTTTGGCATAACTCCATATTTTTCAACAAGTGAAACTAACATATCCCACTGCCCGCCATCTTGTTGTGGATGGGTTAAAAGCCAGGAAAGGAGCCTTCCATCTAATGGTTCATCTAATGTATGGAGAATACTTTCTAAAAAATAGTTCGATTTCTCAAGTTTATCCCAAAACATCATATAATTTTCGGACAACTCAAAGTCTTTAATATTTAAATGAGCACCTATCTTATGACGAAAGGTATTAAGTGCTGCGAATATCCAACACCTCCCACTAGCTTTCTGATTAGCAACCTTCCCGGTATCAATTTCTTCAGAAAAGACAGATTGCATGGCTACAACGGCATTGTTATTCACAGTTGATCCGTTAATTCCATTCGACATAATGGCATCGCGTATTACCTTGTTTCCTGTCTCACGATAATGATCTTCATACGTTTTTAATATTTGAGCAGATAGTGCATTCGTCTTCATCGTTAACCACCTATTCTAAAAACCATTTTTTTGTAGGATGCACGATCTAAGAAAAAAATATGTATGGGTTAGATATTCGTTTAAATCTTCAAGTTTTGATGCGGTTTCCATTGATAATGTTAAAAGGGGTCTGTGTTAAAATAATAGATAGAGATTGAAAAATGAAAGGGTGACATGGAGATGAATAAATTTGATTCAATAAAACTAACTTCGCTCTCATCAAAAGGCGGATGCGGTTGCAAAATCGGACCGGCGGATTTACAGGAAGTTTTGCGATCATTACCGCCGAGTGTTTCTGATCCGAACTTATTGGTAGGGATTAATACGAGCGATGATGCGGGTGTGTATCGGATTAATGAGACGACAGCAATCGTTCAAACAGTCGATTTTTTCACTCCGATTGTGGACGACCCGTATGATTTTGGACAAATTGCCGCAACAAATGCGATTAGCGATGTATATGCTATGGGGGGAACGCCGATAACTGCACTAAACATTGTCGCATTTCCAATCGCGACATTAGATAAAGGGATTCTGGCTGAAATATTAAGAGGTGCTGGAGATAAATTAAAAGAAGCGGGTGTCACTCTTGTTGGTGGTCATTCCATTGATGATAAGGAACCGAAATTTGGTCTTGCAGTAACGGGGATTGTTCATCCAGATAAAATCCGGACGAATGCAGGAGCAAAACCTGGAGATCAATTGATTTTAACCAAACCAATTGGTGTTGGTATATGTACTACTTCGCTTAAAAATAATTTGTTATCTGAAGAAGAAATTATAAATGTAACAAAAGTAATGACTACGCTCAATAAGACAGCTGCTGAGGTCATGTCTAGTTATGATGTTCATGCTGCCACCGATGTAACCGGTTTTGGATTACTAGGACATGCTTCTGAAATGGCGAAAGGGAGTGGCGTAGGTCTAAGCATCTACTATGATCAAGTTCCAACTTTACCACGTGTTAAAGAACTTGCTGAAGCGGGATCAGTACCTGGTGGAACGAAAAACAATCATTTACATTTAGCAGATGTTGTTACATATCCTGAATCACTTGATCAAATCGATCAGTGGATTTTATGTGATGCGGTTACTTCTGGAGGATTATTAATTTCAGTTGCAGGCGATCAAGCAGACTTATTCGTTAAAGAACTTCAAGCAAGCGGTGTTGATGGAAGAATCATCGGTGAAGTAACGGAAGAAAATGCAGGACGTATCAATGTGAAACAGCTTAATGAATAGGAAGATAGAGGGTGAAACCATTGTTTCATGAGATCACATTATCTGAATTATTAACTTCTCAAAAAAAAGGTGCACATACATTAATTGATGTTCGCTCCCCGATGGAATTTAATGAAGCTTCCATTCCTGGAAGCAGGAATATTCCTGTTTTTAATGATGAAGAACGCGCGATTATCGGAACGATCTATAAACAAGTCGGTGCCGAAGAAGCTAAAGAACGAGGGCTCTCGATTTTTTCTCAAAAGCTTCCCTCCTTTATTGCTGCATTTAAACAAATGGAAGGTCCCGTTACTGTGTTTTGTTGGCGAGGAGGCATGCGTAGCAAAACGGCAGCCACCGTGTTGGATTTAATGGGCATCCCAGTCAATAGACTGACGGGAGGTATCCGTTCCTATCGTCAATGGGTCACTCGTGAGTTAGAATCTCAAGCATTTCTTTCCGAAACTTCTTGTATTAAATGGGTATACGGGTACTGGTAAAACGGCCATTTTAAAGAAATTATCTGGAAATGGCTATCCTGTCATTGATTTGGAAGAGATGGCTGGCCATAGAGGATCGATCTTTGGTCAAATTGGCCTTGAGCCAAGCAATCAAAAAAAATTCGATTCTCTTCTGTTGAATGACATCCTCCGTTATCAAGACGAAAGTTTTGTTTTTATAGAAGGAGAAAGCAAACGAATCGGGAAAGTTACTCTGCCACAATTTTTAAATAAAAAAAAGGAAAATGGCATTCAGATTGTCATCAACCTTCCGATCGAAGTGAGAGTCCAAAATATTTTAGAAGATTATCAGCCTTGGGAATTTCCTGAGCGCTTTAAGGAAGCATTCCAACTGATTAAAAAGCGTATTCATACTCCAGTTGCGAAACAAATCGAGGACGATTTGCAGGGTAGCCATTTTGCTTCTGCGGTAAAGCTGTTACTCGAATATTACTATGATCCAAAGTATGATCATACAAGCATGACATATCTAGATCAATCTAAGATTACAATCAATGCGGTGGATGTTGAAGATGCTTTCCAAAAAGTAATGAATGAAATCGATGATTTAAACTCAGCAAATCATCATGAATCGATGATCGAAAAGTTATAATAAGATGCTAAGCATGATTCTTTCTTTTTAATGAAAACGATAAAAAAGGCTGTGTTGATTTCCGTTCCAAGCCGCTTCCCGTGGGACTTGGCTTCAGGCTCCATGTCACTTTGTTGAGGGCACTGAAAAAAATTCCTTTTGGAGGATCAATATTTGTATTTTTCTTAAAAGCTATGGATTTTCGTTCCAGGCAGACGCTTTCCGCGGGCACGGCTTCAATCTCCTCGTCACTGCGTTCCTGTGGGGCTTTCAGCTCGTGCTATTCCCGCAGGAGTCGCTGCCTTTCACTACCATTCAATGGCTTATAAATAAACATTCATAGGTAACGTCGCATTATAAATAGGCTCAAACCTTAATGTTGATAATTGCACTAAAATATGAGGAAACCCTTTTTAAGATTTCCTCAATACTTACTAAAGCCCATGTACTCTTTAATTTAATAAAAATCCTTCGATTGATACAAAAAATGAGGATAAAAATACAAGAATAAACAGCCAACCGTTCGCTTTTCGTTCTTTATGGAATTCTTCTAATCCCATAATCAACATTGTTAGCCCTAGGAGTAATATCATAATATGACTAAACTCAAAATTTTTCGTGATTAGCCCATAAGTAGCCAATAAGATTGTTGCTATTGATAAAATATAACGCAGAATTTTTAACAAAATTATCCCTCTTTCTCCTTGAACAAACTAGTTCCATTAGTTGAATAGACGATACATTAAATTTTGACAATCTTAAACTATCATATGTTTCCGTCATTTCAAATACAAAAGATGTTAATAGAAATTCTTTTATATGCTGTTTAGTGCTTTCGTTACAACGACTATCGACAAATAAAAGCCAAGCAAGGTAATTATCCAGATACTTTGTAGCCACACCCTTAAAACGGTTTATCCATTGTTTCCGCGATCCCCAGTTTGAAAAAATGTAAGTAAAGGCCACAGCAACTATTGAATTGTAACGGAAATTACGCATCTAGGGACAACGGAAAATAAACGTAGAGAGTGTTAATGGTTCCATCAAGGGCAATCGATCGTTCTGCAGATTTTTATTGGGGAAATTTGATAAGATCTGCACATCATTTGGGATATAGGCGTTCGGCCACAACTTGCTAATAGTAGTAGGCATCCGTCAGCTAGTGTTGAGGAAAATAAGTAAATAAATAAAAACAGGTGGAGTAAAATGACTCATTTTTCTCCACCTGTTTTATTTTAGGGACTTATTCAGACACTTGTTTTTTGATGATAATACTTTTTTAGTTTCAAAAAAATATCAATATTTGACATTTTATCTTGTGATTTAAAGGATAAAATAAATAAAAATAATTCTAAATATTACTGATATACATGAATCAATTTCATTATTTCTATTTCAGATCATTTATACGAACTTTCCTAAAAATTATTTGCATGACATTCGATTTCTGTTCTCGACGGACGCGTTCCACTTTTATTAGTCGGAGCACCAGAAACTAAGTACAGAAAGCAATTCCACAGAGGTGATGAATCCGATGGAATTGCTTTTTTGTTTGCCATAAAACGTATGGGAAAACGTGTCGGTATGATTAAAGTTACAAAACATGCTCAAACGATAAATTTGTCGGCATAAGATACTTTAGGAAGAGATTTTTGTGGGAAGGTGATGGTGATAGGGTGCAAGATTATGAGAATATACTTAAGCAATTTTTACCGCCAACGGCAACGATTCTGGAATTACAACAACCCAAAAGACAGGCTGCGATCTTACTGGCAGATATCGATGGCGATCAAGTTGAAGAGTTAATTGGAGCCTATAAAATTCAAGAAGAGAATTACATTCTAATTTTAAAAAAGAGGAACCAACAGTGGCAATCATTTACTCACATAAAAGGGAGCGGATATGGTATTTCGGATTTTTTGGTTGCACCAATCACAAATAACAGAACAAATACCTTGATTGTGGGCTGGCAAATCGGTAGCGTTTGGTCGAAATTAGACCTATTGGAATGGAAGAAGAGTGAACTCGTCCGTTTACCTACAAATAACATCGTTTATAGTAAATTGGAAGTGGAAGACATGCCAAGTTCACATGGTGAGGATGGAATTGCTGAAATCGCCTTTTGGAAACATGATACGGATGAGGCTTATAAAGTGTCCATCTATCGTTTTGGTGGAGATAGACCTATTCGGGCAAAAGATGTCTATCCTTATTATTTTAAAAAAGTTGGGGCTTACTACCAAGAATTACTGCGAACGAATGAGTTACCAATATATTGGTTCTATTTAGCCGACGCACAGGAAAAAGCAGACATGTTCGATCAGGCACTCGTTTCAATTGATCAATCTCTCATCATTCCTCCATCTTATCCCTTCAAAAAAAAGATCCTTGAAAAAAGAAATCAAATCGTAGATCACCTAGGAAAAAAAAGGCTGAATACACCAGTTATCGTAGACAGTAAACGTGGTGATGTGAAGGGGAATGGTTATATTGAAACTGTCTACCTTACTGCGGAAAAGACGGAGGGAAGTCCTTTCTGGAAAAATATCACACTTGTTATTCTAAATGAAAGAACTAATTTGTATGAAAAGTTCCATTTGAATGAAAATGAAGGTTATCACCCGACTTTATTTCTTGGAGATTTTACTGGAAATCATGTAGATGACATCCTGATTGTGATCGATACAGGCGGAAGCGGCGGAACGATTTACGCGTATGTATTTTCGTTTATTAATGGGAAAATGAAGCAAGTATTTGATGCAGATGCATTTAACGATCGATACAAATATGAGGTCAATTATCAGGATCAATATCAAGTAAATGTGATCAGTTTGACTCCAAAGAAGAAGTATAGATTGGACTTAAAGTATAAAGGAAAAGAATATTTATCTGAGATTTATAACCAGGATGGATCACTAAAAGGTCCGATTCAAGGTTGGGTGGATCCACTAGGCGGCCTTTATCCAATTGATTTTGCCAGAGATGGAACTTATGAACTTACAGCATTTCAACAAATTGCGGGTCGATATCATGCGGATGGATTAGGTAATATGGAAAATGTGTTGAAATGGAACGGGCATGAATTTATTCCAAATAGACAAAGTGTATCTATTTTTGGCCAAGATTTGACTACAACCTGATTTCGCGAAGAAAGTAGAAGAAATAATTCGTCATAAAGAGTAGCCTTGAAGTGGCCTTAGAGGAATACGTAAAGATAGAAAGTCATGAAACATAATATAGCCACAATCAAAAAAGAATAGGATATCATTAGATTTAAGGTCTACTGGTTTAGAGTATCTGCCATTGGAAACAATAAGCATGAATACGCTTCTGAAAGGAATGAATTTATGTTTAAAAGACCATGGCTGATGATACAAGAATGGCACGATGTCATCTTTCTTCATTATTCTGTTTCTCCGGATGAAGTGCGTAAATATGTTCCCTCAGAACTAGAACTTGATCTCTATAACAATATGGCTTGGATTGGTTTGGTTTTTTTTAGAGTAAAAGGAAATCGTCTAAGGTTTATTCCCCCTTTACCAGGTTTACGCTCCTATTTAGAGCTAAATGTCCGAACCTATGTAAAATATAAAGGGAGGGCAGGCGTTCATTTCTTTAGTTTAGACGCCAATAATAAATGGATTGTAAGCATAGCATCGGCTGGGAATCTATTGCCATACCGCTATGCTAATATGAGTTTGAAACGTCACAAGAAGACAGTCACCATTCAGACTAGATTTAATAAAAGACAACCATTTCCTGAAAAACTTGTCGCTACTTTTGGAGCGATTTCAGGACCAATAAAAAGCCAATCATTCGAACGGTGGCTTACTGAACGCTATCATTTATGGTCGAAAACAAATGATCACATCATTCGTGTAGATAATAGTCATTCTCCTTGGATCTTGCAGGAAGTTAGCTGTACAATTATAGAAAATTCAATGGCACCTTTTTTAAAGAAGGATTTTCAAAAGGATGAACCCGTTGCTCATTATTCAAAAAAGAAAAAAGCGCGATTTTTCTTGCCGGTACAGGAAAGTTGAAGAGGGAAAAGAGAGCGTCTTATTAATGATTTCCACTTGTGTTCGATTCTAAATTTTAGATGGAAAAAATAATCTTAGAGATTCACTCAATGATTTAGAACAAAAAACGACGGCGCGTCATGAGGATGATCGGCGTCGTTTTGTTTATGCTGTACAGAAAAAAATCCTGGTGTTTGTATGTTGAATTCAGGGGAATGGTTAAGTATGAAATCATAAGTTCACACTTTAAGGGACAAACTATCCCAAATGTTTTTTGACAAGGAGAGAATTCTGATGCACAAGGACCACGTTGTAAAGCAAACCATTAGCCATAAAAAGGCACAGAATGAAAAGAAGAGTAAACCTCACGGATTAAACTGGTGGCAGTTATCTCTGATTGGGATTGGATCAGTGATTGGAGCAGGTTTTTTTCTGGGGACAAGTTTATCTATTAAAACAGCAGGACCAGCTATATTAATTGATTATTTATTCGCTGGCATTACAGCCTTTTTTGTATTTAGTGCGCTTGCTGAAATGACGACCATGGATCCACAGCCAGGTTCTTTTAGTACATATGCGAAAAAGGCGTATGGAAATTCAGTCGGATTTGTATCAGGATGGATGTATTGGCTATCAGGCGTTTTAATTATTTCAAGTGAGTCTGTCGCATTAGGAACATTTACGAAATTTTGGTTTCCACACATCCCGTTATGGATTTTTACGCTTTCTTATGTCGCATTAGCATTCGGAATTAATCTTTTGGGTGTGAAAAACTTCGGCAAAATTGAATCGATGTTTGGAATCATTAAATTGTCTACTTTGATTATTTTTATTCTATTTGGTTTGTTGTTACTCACACATATTCTTTCACCTCATGTTGATTCATTCAGTGGAAATCATGTCTTCAATCATTTTTTCCAAACGGGAATAAAAGGGATATGGTCAGCGTTAATCTTTGTTTTCTTCTCATTTGGTGGTATTGGAATTATGGGAATTGCAGCTTCTGAATTAAGATACAAAAAAGACGTTCCAAAAGCAGGAATTGGAATGCTAATTGCCTTAGTTTCCGTTTATATTCTTTCCCTTTTCTTCGTTCTCTACATCGTGTCTTGGACTAAGATCGATGAGTCAGAAAGTCCGTTCGTAACTGCTTTGACCATATTTAATATTCCTTACATTGATTCCATTTTCAACCTAATCATTATCTCTGCTGCTTTTTCAACAATGGTTGGTGCACTCTTTTCTGTCACGAACATATTGATTTCATTAGCTCAGGATAGCGCTGCTCCAGTATCATTCGCGAAAAAAAATAGCCGAGGTATTGCTATAAGATCTTTACTATTGACTGGAATAGCGGTTGCCATATCCCTGTCGATTTCGTTCTTCCTTCCCGGTAAAATATACGAATATATCACGACGTCAGCGGGAGTAATGCTCATATTAAATTGGGTCATCATTCTCTCGTCACAAATAAAATTACGGAAGAAATATGAAGGCACTATCTCCACCTTTAAGATGGCAGGGTATCCGATTACTCCTTTTTTAGGAATTATTTTTATTTTGACTGCGGTATCAGGTGGATTACTTCATCCGACACAGAGGATGGGCGTTTTTATCAGTCTTGGGTTGATTCTCGTTATTTTCATTGCATACTTCGTTACCATTAAAATTAAAGGAAAAGAAAAAAATCCATTGTAAACCATAATTTCATTAGAATGATCGATAATAGATGGTCAAGTAGAGGGGATTTTTGTTCATATTTTGCCTCATTCTACGGAATATGTGCAGCGGATTTTTCATGAAAATGAATTTTGAGTTTCATCAGCTATTCACCGATTAAATTGTTAATAAAAAATCGGAGGACTGACCGAAAACCTTCCAGTCAAGTTCAAGAACGATAGAAATATTTTTATAGGATCTCAATGACCATAATCGAATTTTTTTGGGAGGCTTATTTTCCTCGACAGCAACAGGAGGATGCCTCAATCCCAAATTCCGTGCAAACCTTATCAAAGCATCCCGGTAGAAATTTGCTGAACGGGACCGATTGCCCTTAATCGTTCAGGATTGACTTTATACCCAACAGGGTATAAAGTAGTGGTTGTTGAAATTAAATCAATCTATTAGGAGGTAGTAGTGATCGGTCTTTTTTTAGTAATATTGGGCGGTGTGATTGCCTTTCATATTGTATATAAGAGATATTTCCCTGTCCATGATACTCCAAGTATCGATATAGGACATTTAGAAATGGAAACGATTAATGTTCTTGATTTAAGGGATTATAATGCTTCTTCCATTCATTCGTTTAATCAATCATCTAATATTCCGATCGCTTATTTGAAACGTTATTATAATGAGATTCCTAAAAATAATGTATATATCGTTGCATCAAGTAAGCTAGAGAAAAATATCGGAATACGCTTTTTAAGAGCTAAAGGATTTCATATAGTTGGTTATATGATTGTAGATAAATGCAAAAGTGATCAGCCTCAAATTTGTATCAATCATTAAAATAGATAATGACCATCGCTTCTACAAAGAAACCTCAGTCATATTTTGTGACTGAGGTTTCTTTGTGACACAGGAGTAATAGATGGCATATGTAAGTCGATTCAACAGATTGTTCCCGTAATCTATTTGACATCCTACACAAAGAATCAATCTCATAAATGATCATCCTTTCAATGGAACCGAATATTGATTTCGATTGGAGTGTAAGATGGCGACTCCAAGGGAAAAAAGAAGACGTCGAAATCCACTTAAGGTTTAGCTTATGTTCGTTTGACACGGCCCCCCGGAAAGCGTCCGTCGAAAACGAAAAATCGAATGAATAAATAAGATTCATATGAAAGGTTCTCATTTAAAATGAAGAATATAAAACTTAAAACGCACTCATAGACAAACCTATTCGTATATAGAACGGACAATAGAATGATCTTTGAAACTTAACAATGAAAGAATTCTGGAGTCACCATCATGTATGAAGTGATTAATATGAATTGTAATGAAATAAAGTGCATACAAATAGAAACATGATGAAGGAAAATTCAGCCCATCCATTAAAACGAAATCATTTATCTAAATTCATTCATAAATCATAACAAACGATATTGTAGTATCTTTATGATTTTCAAGGAAAGAGGAGGGATAACGTGAGGATCGGGAATGCACTAACGATATTAGGATTATCAAGCATTCTTTTGTTATCTGCTTGTCAAACGGAAGAAGAGAAGAAGATTGAAGCACAGCAAGAAAGTATAAAAAAAGAAGCTGAACTAAAAATAGAAAAATTAGAAAAGGAAAAACAAAACATTAAGGAAAAAAGGGATGTTCAAGAAGCGGAGAAAGAACTGAAAGAAGCGGAAAAGAAACTAAAAGAAGCAGAAAAAAAATCAAGTAATTAAATCGCAAAAACTCATTTATGCTCATGACTTCATTTGTATGAGAGGATTAGAAAATCTAAATAGGATTGAATGGTTCACAGCCTAGTAAGGGCTTTTTTTTATTTGGTTTAACTGTATTTTTTGGCGTGTAACTCGCAGTCGACGTTCATTTTCTACTAAAATGGATAATAGCTTGACCTAATGAATGAATCGATGTAAATTAAACTTAATTGTTCGTAATGGAACAATCCGTAAATGAATGGAGTTGAACGAACATGAATATAGAAAAAAATTCGATTGAACGGTCATCAGAACTTTTTCGTTCCTTTTGGCTTGTGAATCATAGCATGAGGCAAATTATCCATAAGACCGCCACAGCGAATGATTTGTCGATCCCTCAATATGCTCTGCTTATGACCATTGCCCCCTATGAAGAAATGACACAAAAAAAACTAGGCAATCATACACTTTTTCCTAAAAGTACGTTAAGCCAAGCGGTTGATGGACTTGTTCAAGCGGAACTAATTTATCGACATCCTGTAAAGGACAATCGACGAGAAATGAATTTAATACTTAGCGAAAAAGGTAAAAAGTTATATGAAACAATGAGTCGTCAGAAAGGGAGTATTCACCAAGCTCTCGAATTAGCCATCCAAACACTGACTGAAGAACAATATAACGGACTGCTTTCTACACAACAACAAATCGTCATGGCTTTAGATAATGAAGTAAACGTACAAGGAGAGGGTCACAATGGCTAAATTATTAAAAAATCTATTCGTTTATAAATGGTTCGTTTTAGCCGTTATCGGACTTGTTTTTGTTCAATCGATGTCAGATCTTTTCTTACCTACTCTTATGTCAGATATTATTGATAAAGGTGTAGTGGTAGGCAACACCCCTTATATTTGGAAAATTGGCGGGTTCATGCTTTTATTTGCTGCATTTGGAGCTTCTGCTTCTGTCACTGCCAGCTATTTTTCTTCAAAAGCCGCCATGGGATTTGGACGAGATATTCGTCGGAAAATTTTTAATCACGTTGAAAATTTTTCCCTTCAAGATTTTGATCATATTGGCACAGCATCATTAATTACTAGAACGACTAATGATATTACCCAAGTGCAACAAGTTGTGATCATGCTTCTTCGAATGGTAGTAAGTGCACCGATTATGTTTGTCGGCGGTTTAATTATGGCGTTGTCAAAGGATGCAAAATTATCCCTTGTCATTGTTGCTACGATCCCTGTTTTGATTGGATCAATCCTGATCATCATGTATAAAGGAATCCCACTCTTCCAAACCGTTCAAAAAAGGTTAGATCGTTTAAATCTGGTGTTGCGTGAAAACTTAACTGGAATTCGTGTCGTACGAGCTTTTAATCGAGAAAAAGAAGAAAAAGTTCGTCTTCAAAAAGCCAATCGAGATTTAACGGATGTGTCTATTAAAGTGAACAAAATCATGGCGTTTTTAATGCCAGTCATGATGCTCGTCATGAATCTTACGGTTGTTAGTGTAATTTGGTTTGGTGGAATCAGAATCGATCATGGTGGAATGCAGATTGGTGACTTGATGGCATTTATCCAATATGTGATGCAAATTATGTTCGCACTCGTTATGGCTTCCATGATGTTTGTGATGGTGCCTCGAGCTGCGGTATCAGCAAAACGGATTAATGAGGTACTCGATATGGAACCGACATTTCTTGAAGAAGGAACAAAAGATGCCAATCAAGAACAAGGAACACTGGAATTTGATCAAGTCACGTTTAGCTATCCAGGAGCAGAAGAACCTGCATTATCGGGCATTAGTTTCCGTGCTCGTTCAGGAGAAATGACGGCCATTATCGGAGGTACTGGATCAGGGAAATCAACCCTCGTAAACTTGATTCCACGTTTTTATGATGTGACATCGGGAACAATTCGAGTGAATGGTGTAGACATTCGTGAATCTTCACAAGATGAAATTCGTTCGAAAATTGGCTTTGTACCACAAAAGTCACTTCTTTTTTCCGGAACAATTGCGGAGAATATTCGATTCGGGAAACAAGATGCATCTCAGAATGAGATCGAACATGCTGCTCGAATCGCACAAGCAGATGATTTTATCAACAAAATGGAGAAAGGTTATGCTTCAGTTATCACTCAAGGTGGATCGAATTTATCGGGTGGGCAAAAACAACGGTTATCCATTGCGAGAGCTCTTATTAGAAAACCCGATATTTATATTTTTGATGATAGTTTTTCAGCGCTCGATTACAAAACGGATGCGAATCTTCGAAAAGCACTGGCTAATGAAACAATAAATGCTACTGTGTTACTTGTTGCACAGCGAGTGAGTTCCGTTGTGGACGCTGATCGAATTATCGTATTGGATAAAGGAGAAGTTGCTGGAATCGGTACTCATCAAGAGTTGCTTAAAACGAATGAGGTTTATCAAGAAATTGTTGAATCACAGTTCTCAGAGGAGGAAATCGCATGAGTGAGCAAAGAAGACCGCAACCTCAAGGCGGAAGAGGACCGATGGGACCTGGCGGTGGAAACATGATGATGGCTGGACAGAAGGCGAAGAATTTCAAAGGAACATTTCGAAGACTTCTCGGCTTTTTAAAACCATATCGAAACCAATTAATGATTGTCTTCATGGCAGCGATTTTGAGTACGGTTTTTATGATTGCTGGACCTAAAATAATGGGGAATGCCATTACAGAATTATTTGAAGGAGCTTATGGAAAGTTTAAAGGGGTACCGGGAGCTGCAATTGATTTTGATGCGATTAAAAGACTTCTACTCCTATTAGCAGGTCTATATATCATAAGTAGTTTGTTTAGCTACGTGCAACAATATATCATGTCGATCGTTGCACAAAATATGGTTTATAGTTTACGGGAAGAAGTGAACAACAAGCTAGAGAAGCTGCCACTCAAATACTATGATGGTCGTCCGAATGGTGAAACACTTAGCCGGGTGACAAATGATGTTGATTTGATCGGAAGTACGCTTCAACAAAGTGTTACACAGTTTATCACATCACTCGTTACGATCATCGGAATTATCATTATGATGCTGACGATCAGTCCAATCCTGATGCTGATTTCGATTGTTAGTTTACCTCTTTCGATATTTGTAATTAAGCCAATTTTAAAAAGGTCTCAAAAACATTTTGCTGATCAACAGCGAACGCTAGGTCAATTGAATGGACATATTGAAGAAATGTATACCGGCCACCAAGTCGTAAAAGCTTTTGGACATGAGAAAAAGGCCGTCGCTCAATTTGATGAAGTAAATGAAGAATTGTATCAAGCGGGACGGAAAGCTCAATTTATCTCAGGAATCATCATGCCGATGATGCTTTTTATTGGAAATTTAAGCTATGTCTTAATCAGTGTGGTTGGTGGGATTTTAGTCACACAACGTGCGATTTCAATTGGTGACATTCAAGCATTTATTACCTATACACGTCAGTTAACACAGCCGATCGCGCAAACCGCAAATATTGCGAACATCATACAGTCTACTGTCGCTGCCGCAGAGCGCGTATTTGAACTGCTTGATGAGGAAGAAGAAATGAAAGAAGTAACGAGTTCAATCCTAACACGTGCAAACGGAGCAGTTGCTTTTGAACATGTTGATTTTGGCTATGAGGAAGATTTGTTAATAGAGGACATGAACATTCATGTTCTCCCTGGCCAAACGGTTGCCATTGTTGGTCCTACGGGAGCTGGAAAGACAACTTTGATCAATCTATTAATGAGGTTTTATGAATTAAACGATGGCAAAATCACTATTGATGGACTTGACACTCGAGATATGTCACGAGAAGATTTGCGGACTACTTTTGGAATGGTTCTCCAAGACACATGGCTTTTTAATGGAACGATTAAAGAAAACTTGGCATATGGGAAAAATGGAGCAACGGAAGAAGAGATTTATTCGGCTGCTAAAATCGCCAGAGCGGACCATTTTATTCGTACACTTCCAGAGGGGTATGACACAGTCCTAAATGAAGAGGCATCTAATATCTCTCAAGGACAAAAACAACTACTAACCATTGCTCGGGCTCTTTTAGCGGATCCTCCTATCATGATTTTAGATGAAGCGACTTCAAGTGTAGATACACGAACAGAATTGCTTATCCAACATGCGATGAACCACTTAATGGTAGGAAGAACTAGTTTTGTCATTGCTCATCGACTATCTACAATTAGGGATGCCGATTTGATCCTAGTCATGGATCAAGGAAAAGTCATCGAACAAGGAACACATCATGAACTGTTAGAAGCAAAAGGCTTTTATGCCGAACTTTATGATAGTCAGTTTTCGAAAAAACCGGCAATCTAAATGCACTAATGGTAAGGTAGAAAAGGAGTGAACAGTGCCAACAAGCTTTGTTCACTCTCGTTTTATTACGCAATTAGATCATTACCATGATGCATAAATAGATTGAGTTAGACGTTTCTATAAATAGCCTATCAGAAAAATTTTGAGAGAAGATCATTCCGATCATTAACTTGTATGTTGATAATATCAATGGGGAGGGAGATCAAGGAGATGATTGCTCAAGCTATTATTTTGCAAAACGGCAATATATTGATGGTGAAACAATATGTCCAAAGAGGGGATATTGTTTGGAATTATCCCGGTGGAGGAATCGAAGAAAACGAAACCCCCGAAGAAGCTTGTATAAGAGAAGTAAAAGAAGAAACAGGATATAATGTAGAGATCATGAGTTTGCTTTTTAATCGTTCTGAAAAGTTTACTTTCATTGCTAAAGTTATTGGTGGAGAACGATTTCTTGATTTGAAAAATGAAGATAACCAAGATATTATTGATGTTGATTGGGTACCGATTGATGATCGATGCTCGATTTGATACATATACAGCTCCCTTATTAAAACGGATGCTTAATGAAAGGGAAATTTGACTATAAGTCAATTCAACTTAATGAAATACTGAATAGTAAGCACTTAATAAAGAGAAAAAGGAGGTCCTTAAAAATGAGTGAAAAGAATCTTTTATTAGAAGCATTTAAACAAACGAACTAATCAATTAGCTGGAAATGGGAAAAGAGAGATTCAAATACTGAAAGAGTCATTGAATGATAGGGACGGGCAACAAGAGAGTGATATTTATGGGAATGGAAAGATTATAGAAGACTTCCAAGAGAAAATGGCAAAATATTTAGGCAAGGAAACAGCCGTATTTTTTCCAAGTGGAACGATGGCTCAGCAAATCGCATTAAGGATTTGGAGTGATCATAAAGGAAATAAAAAAGTGGCCTATCATCCATTGTGTCACTTAGAAATTCATGAAAAAGATGGGTTAAAGGAATTACATCATCTCGAACCGATCTTACTTGCAGATAAAAATAGACTTATTGAATTAGAAGATGTAGTAAATATGAAAGAAGAGATTTCTTGTTTATTACTTGAATTGCCGCAACGAGAAATCGGTGGTCAATTGCCAGAATATGAAACGCTTGAATCGATCTCTAACTTTTGTCGAGATAAAGGGATCAAACTCCATTTAGATGGTGCTAGATTGTTCGAAATTGTTCCTTATTATCAAAAAACTGCTGCAGAAATCTGTAGCCTTTTTGATAGTGTTTATGTATCTTTTTACAAAGGAATTGGTGGAATTGCAGGAGCAATACTGGCAGGAGATAAGGCATTTACAGAAGAATCAAAAGTTTGGAAAAGACGACATGGCGGAGATCTCATTAGTTTATATCCATATATCATTAGTTCTGATTATTATTTTGATCAGAGGGTATCTAAAATGGAACAGTATTATGAAGAAGCAAAAGAACTTGCTGGGCATTATAATCGATGCCATACAATTTCGACTTTGCCGATCGAACCTGTTTCAAATATGTTCCATGTTCATATTGATTTACCAAAAGAGAAGCTTGAACCAATTCTAGCATCTCTATATGAAGAAACGAAGATTGGTCTAACAGGTTATGTAAATGAAACAAGTGAGAAAACTTGTACTTTTGAAGTAAGTCTTGGCGATCAATATTCTAAAATACCAAAAGAAAAAGTGGAAAAAACATTTTATCTACTTAATGAAAAATTGAAACAGTTATAAAATACTTACTTAATTAAAATGGGGTGAATGGATGAGTACATGCGATCTTGATCACACAGTAGAGAGTGTCGTTCAAAAACTCGAAAGCCAGAAGGAATTTCTTGGACCTTCTTTATATGAGGAATTAAGAAGATTTTTAACAGAAAAACAGAATCAAGAGACCTTAAATGAACTGTTTCACTTATTAAAAAAATATGACCTATCTTCTGTAGAAAAACAGGAAGAACGAAATCAGAAAATGAGCAAACTGATCTCTCAATAACAAAAAAAGCAAATGGCCACATTTCGATATCGAGGTCATTTGCTTTTTTAAATAGTGTCATAAAAGAGGAATATCATAGAAGAATAAGGAATAGATCTACTAATACAATAATATTTTGATCATGCGAGATTTCGAATGAAAACAGAAATGGAATGAAAAAAATGAAAATCAAAAGAACGCTCACGTTGATCTGTTTATTAATTGTCATCGGCTTAATCTATATTAGCATTTTACAATATAAAATTTGGCTCTATAACCATAAAGAAACGCCAAAAAGCGCAGATTATTTAATTGTTTTAGGGGCAAGAGTAAAAGGGACAGTCACCATCTTTATCTCTTAAATGCCGGATCGAGGCAGCTGCCACCTATTTAAAGAAAAACAAAAAGACGATTGTGATAGCGTCAGGTGGTCAGGGTCCTGGAGAAGATATTTCAGAAGCTTTGGCCATGCAAAAAGGATTGATCAAACGCGGAATAGATAAGTCTCGCATACTTTTAGAAGATCAATCGACGGATACACATGAAAACATTGAATTCTCTAAGAAGCTGATTCCTATACAAGCGAAAATAGGGGTCATTGTCACGAATGATTTTCACCTCTACCGATCGATTATGAATGCACGCGATCAAGGCTTACAAGTTCATGGATTACCTGCAAAAACCCCATTAATCACCGTTCCTAAATCTTATATCAGAGAATATTTAGCGATTACAAAATATTACCTCGTAAAATACATACTAAACTAACCATTCTTTTAGGAGTAAAATGCTCATAAATCTCGAAACATGGTCGGTGTGCGATAAATGGATGAAAAACAAGTAATCAGAGGAAATTTTTGATTGCTTGTTTATTTTTGTAAAAAAAGGGATGCTTTACACCTGTGTCGAAAGTATCAGTAATGATTAATGTATGAAGGATTGAATATACTAGATAGAAAGGTGATGGAGGTGAATATGCTTATGAATGATAAACCACTTCATTATGATGGAAGTGCACTGTCGGATGCTATTTCAACAAGTAACTCGAATTTGGATGAGCCATTTGTCCTGACGGATGAAATGAGAAAGAATATTAGTGGAAATCCATTTGGAATGGAAACAAAAGAATAAGAAAAATATAAGGGTTTGCATCTATGCAGACCCTTTAACTTTTTTAGAAAAGGCTTTGTTAAATGATCCTGTTGATTTTTCATCATTCAGCAAAACAACTCGCTTTCCGCGGGTTTTAACTGGTCTCAGAACACGTCGCTTCCACTTTTCATTCAGTCTAGTTTTAATCAGAATCACGTGAGAATTTTTACGGAAGTTTTCCAGTGGCCACACTGCGGGGTCACGACTCACTCGTTTTCCCGCAGGAGTCTCGTTGTTTTTGCTTCCTATCAACAACATCCGCTAACATAGCCTGAAAAAAAGGAGAAGATAATGAAAATTACCCTACGGATTTTGTATGCAATCCCATTGGCTGCGGCGATAATCCTTCTTCTTCTTTTTACAGCAGGGATTTTGGGTATTACAATTTTATCGGTGAAGACATCTATTCGGATCCACCAAAAGGAAAATTAGAAATTAATGGTGAAACAGTCGAATGAAGTCCAGCAAATATTAATTGGGAAGTGAAAGAAAACAAATACGTGAAAAAGAAAGTTGCTCAATATAGAGGGTTTTGCACACAAACAAAAAGTGTTATAAGGATCAACGAGAAAAAAGGTTCAATTTAGTTTTGAAAACAATGATAGTAGTGTAGCTGAAAAAGAAGTAAGTACAATATTTTTTGCAGGAAAAAAATCAAGAGTTCATTTCATATGATGATGGAATGATCACGCTACCTAACAGGAAAACGAAAGGTGTTTATGAAATTAATATAGTTTCAGAAAGAGAAGATGTTGTTTAGTATATTGCCAATCTAGAGATAGAATAATAGATTGCTTGAGTAAAGAATAAAATATCTAGAGCTTAGGAGAAATGATGAAGTAAAGCAGAGTCTATTTCATTAATGAACAATGTAATCTGCTGTGAATTTGCCTGATGCATTTAGATTGCGTGTATCACCATAAGCAGCACCTTCATCAATTTTAAGAATATGAGTAGACAAGAATAAACCTTTCATGGATTTACTGTCATTTGTAAAAGTTTTTAGTCCTGTGCTTTTTCCAATGTTTTCTCCTAATGATCCATAGATCGATTGTGTTTTTTTAGATTGACGATTGGGTTTAAAGGTGAGTTCTAAGCGATGTCTTCGAGTACCATCTCCTCTAGGAATGACTAATAAGAATTCCCCTTTTTTATTTGTTTTTACTTGCCCAGTCTCGACAGGGATCGTTTCAGGTTCAACCTGATTGTTCACTACTTTAGATTGGTTTGCTCGATTGTCATAAGGTTTAAGTTCTACTTGTAAAATAGCACCTTTAGGTAAGTTAGATTGTCCTCTGATAATGATGTTCGTTTTATTGACAATAGCTTTTGATGCTAAAGTTATGTGTTGATTTCCAGTTATCATTTTTGTTTTGAGATTCTGTTCATGTAAAATGACTCGGCACCCACTTAAAAGAGAGAGAAGAACTATACAAGTGACAGTGTGGAGAATAGAGAATAGAATTCTTTGCTTCATAATAATCACCTCTATTTTATTTTTTTTCGTAAATTTTGTATCTAGATGTCATTTTGCAAAAATTCATTCGCTTTCCAAGGACCAACCACCGAGTCTACTCGATCGTGTCTCACTTTGAGTCTTGGTTGATCCGTTATTCCCAGGAGTCTCTCAGATATTCGTTCATGATCAAGTGATTTTAGGTGAGTAAACTGCTGTAAATTAGAAGTGAAGTTCCTTTATAAAGAACTAGACTATATTCGAAAACAGTCTTTTTATTCAAGGAATTATCATTCTTCTTAATAATTAATACGATAAAGCACTTTTTCCGTATGTCGTAAGAAATTGTTCAAAATTACTTATAGCTCCTTCATCAATTGTATAAATTGATGTGGACAACAATCATTGTTTTTTGGTGGATGATCCTCTGTAAAGTTTTTTTCCCCGGCGATTTTGCCAATGTTTCTTTTTAAGCCCTCATCTCTATGTATGAATAAAGACAAATTACCGTCTCTATCCGTTTTTTTCTTCATAATACCCTTTTCTTTTTCGGTTTTTCTCTATCCTGAATGAAAGCAAATGGGTCCGCAGAGCGATCCTGAATCACCCTGTGCTCGCTAGATTTTATGCTCTTTTTTACTCTAAAAAATACTTCTCCTTCGATATAAATTCGTCTGAGGATTGAACTAATATCATTGACACAATAAATGGTCAAGGCAAAAAAAGCGAGAGGGGATAAGACCAGCCAAGAACGATTAAACACTTGTTGGATGTTCATGCTGATCATCGCTGCCCACTCATTTGTATAAGAAAAGTAGACCGGAATACTTTCCATAATGCCGAATTGAGCTACTTTTAATCCACCCAAACATATGTTTAATAATCCAAGCTGAATCAACAGTGAAAGTGTCTGGGCGAGTTGTTCCGAAAAGAGCACAATAGAATATCGACTGAATTGGGGCCAAAGGTGTTTTTTGATCAAGTGAAAGGTTCTACCACCAAGGATACGTGACGATTCAATAAATTCGTTTCGCATAAATTGCTTCATTTCTTCTCCTAAATAAATTCCCAATGAAGGAGTCAGAACGAGTGCGATCACGAAAACTTGAATCGATAAATAGTGGAAAGAAGGCAAAGTTCCAGTTTGAAAAGCGCCTTCAATCGGGAAAAGTAAGGCATAGAGAATGATGACGAGTGGAATAAACTGAAAGGTTTCTAATAATCCTTTCATTCCCTTGATTAAAGCTGTGGTATAAAGGTGATCACGACGGCGAAACCAAATCCGAAAATCATTCGAAGAAAAGCGATGACAAAAGCAGAAAGAATGGTATATTTCGCCCCAGCTATAAGCAATAAGGTTAAATTTCGTCCAAGAGTATCGCTACCAAAAGGAGGCATTTCTGAAGGATGTAAGGAGCAGCTGCAATGATTTTTCCACTGCTATCCTTTAAATAATCGAGCGTTTTCGTATTGAATTCGGGATAAAGAGTAGGGAGCAAAAAGCTCGCTGCTAAGATCAACACAATGAAGAGAATGGGAATGGATAATCGAATAAACAACCATTTCCTCATAATGAATACCCAACTTTCAACCATCGACTTAAGAAAAAGGAACCACAGCTAAAGAGAATAAAAAATGGTATATAAATCAACAACATCCCAAGTAGAAAGGAGGTTGGTGAGGCACTTGATGTGAACAATAAAACTTTCATAAACCCATTCATATTAAATAAAATTTCAATGATAAGTAAATTTGAAAGCATGAGTAAAAAAATCGACTTTAAATGAAAATAAAAATGAACCCACACATTACGAAATAAGTGAACCCAAATCGTGTATGAAGGTCGAAATCCTTTAGAAAATGAAAATTCAACATACGGTTTTGAAGCTTCTTCTTTCAATTGATACAAAAAATGTTTTGTTAGAAAAGTGATTGGCAAGATCGATAAACACAGAATAGGGAGGAAATAGATCCGCTCTTCGCCTAAGGCATAAATATTGAATGCTAAAATATTCGTTTTCATAAACAACCAAATGATAAACAATTGAAACAAGACAGCCATAAAAATATCTGGAAAAGAATCGATGATGTTTAATCCATTGTAAAAGAAACGATAAAATTTAGTAGGCAGTAACATGAGTACGAAACTTATTAATACTGAGAATACCATTGCCACAATGAACGAACTAAACAAAACAATCATGGAATAAGGATACGTTTCTTGAAACACCGTTATAATCGAAGAAGAACGTTGAGGGCCACCCCATTGAATAAAAATAGAGCTTGGATGAAAAATTTCGTGTGAAATGGTTGTTAGCGTTTGTATGTAGTTCGCAAGGTTTATAACGAGCTCATGATCATAGGTTAAGAGCGAACTGATTCCACTCATTAAAAACAAACCTAGACCAATCCAAAAAAATTGAATGAAAAAAATAAATAATTTATCCAAAAAATCCCCTCCTGAACTTAATTTTACCTTAATTTAGAAAAAAAGGAATATTTATTTTAAGAATAATCAGGAGTTATAGAAGGAAAATGAAGGACTAGAGAAGAAGAATGGAATAATGTGTAAAATAAAGAACCGAATGCTTCAAAATGAAGCATTCGGTTCTTTAAGATAGTAGGAAATTATACGAAAAAACCATCCTCTACAAGTAGAGGATGGTTTCCAAAGACAATTAAGCTTTGTTTACGTTAACAGCTTGAAGACCGCGTTGGCCTTGCTCTGTGTCAAATGTTACTGCTTGACCTTCGTCTAAAGATTTGTAACCTTCAGATTGGATAGCTGAGAAATGTACGAATACGTCTTCTCCGCCTTCAACTTCGATAAAACCAAAACCTTTTTCTGCGTTAAACCATTTTACTGTACCTTGCATCATAATTGTTTCCTCCTGTTGTGGATATGATCCACATGTGTATTACTATTTTTGCTAGACATATCATTTAAGTATAAAAGTTGGTGCCAATTATTCTTATATAACCCGAACAAAAATAATTCTTCTTTATAGTATCATGGATTTTTTGTTTTGGCAAATAGATTTCATCATTTTTTTTAGAACACCGTTTAATTTAGTTAATGATCAACTCGTAATTGTATGATAACTGGCGAGTAGAATTTATTCTATTTAGTTGTGAAAGCCTATCAAATAAGGAATATTATCAACAATGAATCGAGAAGGATAAAAAAAGGATCATCTAAATTGTACAAATTAAATTTTTTTTTAAAAAAAAAGAAACTTTTTTTGACTTAATGCGGTAAGGTAGGTAGTGGAATTTTTTGTATAGAAAAAGTCTATCTATGATTTAGCTTTGTTTCCTGAATGTAGCTTTCAGGTACGAGTTGATGGCGATCACACTTTGCGGAGCCTTTTACAGGTATTTGTAGCCTGGGCGTTGCAAAAGGAAACTGCATAGTTAGAAGGTGAAAAGATGACGCATGCTGAAAGTATCGTCTCGTTTCACATTTCATATGGTCGCAGTGACACAAGCTTTTTTCTTTGGAATCTCGCATCAGTCGAGTCTCTTCAATGATCAAACACTTTTTAAAAAGGGGGAAAAAAATGATTTACTTATTTGCTTTTTTAGCATTAACTTTGAATCCGTATATATGGAAGGAAAATAAAAAGAAACGATCTTTTCTAGTTACACAAGTGGTTAGACTGGCTTTAGGTTTCCTAGTGATCTTTGTTGTTTCATATATAGGTCTTGTCGACCACAGTTTTACAGCATTTATTAGTTATGGGATGTTTCTAATAGGTATTTTTTTATTAGGGGATTTCGTTTATTTAAAAACCAATAGATCGTTGATTACTATTTTAGGTGGATGCTTCTTGCTTCTAGCAAGCATCTATATGGCGTTTATCTATCCACTCACAATCGTCGATGATCAGTACGAGTTCGTAAAAAAGAAGGTCACGACGGTTGCAAAAGACAAGATCTCAATGGATGAAAAACATATTCCGGTCGTTCCAGAAAGCTATGCTCGTTATCGTAGTGAGAAGTTGCTTGGGGAGTTGAAGCACTCTTCCTATTACGACCTTGGAGATTCAACGATTCAAAAAATAAAAGGGAATTTGTATTGGGTTACACCGATCGAGTACACAGGTTTTTTTAAATGGAGAAAAGCAGATGCTGCACCTGGTTTTATTAAAATGAATGCTGAGGACGAAAATGCGGATGCTGAGCTAGTAAATAAAGAGATGAATTATGTACCATCTGCCTTCTTTAGTGAAGACCTCAACCGTCACGTTCGTTCCATTCATAAAGGCGCTATTTTATTATCTCCTAGTTTCGAGCCAGATGATCAAGATCAGCCTTTCTATGTTATTCCTTATGGATATTATAATAAATTTAGACATGTAGTAGATATTAAGGGCATTTATTTAGTTGATTCAAAATCAGGCAAAGTGAAAGAATATGGAATGAATCAGATTCCTAAGTTTATCGATCATGTCATTCCGACAGAAGTCGCTGAAGATTGGAACGAATGGTACGGGAAATATGTCCATGGCTTTTGGAATGCTCATTTTTCACAAGAAGATATTAAAGTTCCAACAGATTGGGAAGGTATTGATGAAGTAAATGGTGTATTTAATAATAAGCTTGAATTAAATTGGTTTACTGATTTTACTCGTCCTAAGTCAGGTAGCGGCTCAATGGTTGGTTATACGATGATGAATGGGAGAACGGGTAAAATTACTTATTATAGAGAAGCAAATGGGCTTTTAAACGGTAAATCAGCAATGAATGTAGCAGAAAAAACGTTTAGAGCCAATAAATATGTTGCTGCAACACCAAATTTATATATGATTTACAATCAATTTACTTGGGTCGTTCCATTACTTGATTCAAATCATGTGATTCGAGAACTAATGTTAATCAATGCGAGGGATGAAAAAGTTTACAGCGCAGATACAGCAAAGAGGACACTATTTGATAACTATAAATATGCAATTAGTACGAAGATTGGCAACGATGGGGCAGTGCCAACAAACATTGCAGATATGAAATCGATTAGTGGGAAAGTAACAGACGTTTATAAATCAGAGACCGATCATGGTACATCAACGAAATTTATGATCACAGGCTCTGAAAAAATCTTTGTCGTTTCATCCATTGATTTTCCTTATTCCATTTTCCTGGAAAAAGGAAAGACCGTAGAAATGAAATTCATTGATACAGAGGAAATCATTTCTTCTGTAAATGATTTTAAAATGAAGCCATAATGGATGAATCTTGTACAGGAGGATAAAATTGCAAAATGAAGAAGAAATACTAGATGAGTTAAAAAAAATAAATCAAGAAGTTAATAAATTGAACGAACGTATGCAGCAGCTAGAGCAGAACCAGTTAACGAAGATGGTTGGATTTCTATTCCATTCACTTGGTTCATTTATTATTGGATTTATTGTTGTAACAGTGGTTTTACTCGCTTTTGTATTTTTTATTGGTTTTTTGACCAAATAATTATTCTGTTGTCGATACAAGTGTGTATTTATTTTTACAGAAATTCTTGACCTTTCTAGGAATAGAATGCTTATACTATTTTATAAAACAGAGAGTAGTTGGAGATCGTTACTCTGAATAAAATAATAGAAACGGTATTCATTTTCGAAAGGAGTTCTACAATGTTCGCGATTTATGGTAGTTCAAGAAACGATGGGAATTCTGAAGAGTTAGCTGAAATGATCTTAGACATGGTTCCAGCGGATCGAGTATATTTGAGAGAAAAAAACATACGACCGATTGATGACAAACGACATGATGAAGAAGGATTTAGTCATATGAACGACGATTATTATGAAATCATTGAAAATATGCTATCTCATGATACTGTCCTTTTTGTAACCCCAGTTTACTGGTATGGAATGAGTGGACGAATGAAGAATTTCGTCGATCGATGGTCTGAAAGCATGAGAGACCAAGAACTGGATTTCAAAGAAAAAATCCAAAAGATCAAATTTTATGTCGTTGTCGTAGGTGGAGATGATCCTCATACGAAGGCAATGCCGCTTATTCAACAGTTCCAGTACATTATTGATTTTGTAAAAGGAACTTATTCGGGTTCTATCATTGGAGAAGCGAATGCGCCTAGAGACATACAAAGAGATTCTAAAGCAATTGCTCAAGCAAGAGAATGGAATCAATTATTTAAACAATAGGCTATGTTAGCGGATGTTGTTGATAGGAAGCAAAAACAATGAGACTCCTGCGGAAAAACGAGCGAGTCGAGACCCCGCAGTGTGATTTTTCAAAAGGAGACTCGACCGTTCGTACGCTGAAAGCGAGTTGTTTTGCTGAATATTAAAAAATCAACATGATCATTTAACAAAGCCGAACAATAAAAAAACAGAAGTGAGCACACTTTAAGATGCGCTCCTTCTGTTTTTTTTGAGTTTTTTTGATCTTCAAGCTCAAACTCTTTCCGCGCACGGGCCGTTGCGAAACAGTGACAACAGAACTCTCCGCACTTGCTATACATTAGAGAGTGGACACCTGATTTGCACATTCGTTATTTCCGTGTACTTCTATCTATTGCATTAACAGGGACAACTTACTCTCAAAGGTATTTTCACAATTCCCCCTCGAGCCCTTCACTAGCACATTCTATCTATGAGACTTTACCTTCAAATGCCTTCATCAACATGAATAAAAGCGGAGCGAGAATGTTCGTTCCGCTTTTATTCTTATTCGTTTTCGATTAAATTTTCTAGTTGTTTTGTAATTTCTAAGATTTTTACTACGACATCTTTACGGTAGGCAGGAACAAATTCTTTCCTTCGTTCTAACTGATAAAGAAGGGTATCGAGCATTCCTTCTGAAACCATTAAGAGGTCCTCATGATCCAAACTCAAATCAAACCCTTCTTTTGATGCATTAAAAAAAGATAAAATAGAGCGCTCAGATGATGGATAGCTAGACAGTTGAAATTCTGTCATAGCCTTAGGGTTTTGAAAATACAGTTCAGCTGCATTCACGATCGGGCCGTATTCTTGGTAAAGAACTTCCATTTCTTGAAAATCTTCTTTTCGAATAAAATGAGTATCAAAGTGAAAAATATTACCGTTTAAAACGTTGTATAAAAAATTTGCCGATCCATCGCCTAAAAGATCAAAGAAGACTTCTCCGAAACGGTTCCACAAATGAAAATAATCACGAGCAAGTTTAAGTTCTTCAAGCATTTCGTGAATCGTATCATAATGAAAGGTATGATTAAGAAACGATTTTCGAAATAAGTCGTAGTCGTGCTCCATTTGTTTTTGATTAAAATCTCTAATATTCGACATCGATTCCCACCCTCTTGGCATCTTTTTATAAACTCTCCACTTCCACATGGTGGACGCCATTAATCGTTGATATATATAAATAAATTTCTGTAATCTTCCTATGTTGATCAACACTAATTTTTAATTCTAGTAAATGAAGCGATTCTTCCATATCTTTAATACAAATATTTTCAATAAAGATTTTTTCTTCTTGAATTTTAATCATTACTTCATTCATTTGTCGTTTGTCTAAAATAAACACTTTTACAAAAAGCTCGCGTTGTCTAAGTCTTTTTGGTCCAACGAATTTTATAAAGGGAGGAATGAGTTCTACACTTGCAATTAATACTGCAACGCCTGTAATGGACTCGAGATAAAATCCTGCGCCGACAGCGACTCCTATTCCAGCAGCTCCCCATATCATAGCAGCAGTTGTTAAACCTGAAATGCTATCGTTATCTCTTCTAAGAATAACACCTGCTCCTAAAAAACCAATACCTGAAATAATCTGAGCGGCTAAACGAAGGGGATCCATCGTGATATTTAAATGGTTTCGTGCAGGAAATGTATAAGCGGAATCGATACTTACAATCGTTAACAAACAGCTTATCATTGCGATGATAAGACTGGTCTTTAATCCAACTGGTTTTCTTTTCAATTCTCTCTCAAGCCCGATCATTAAGCCTAAAAAAGCGGATAACCCAATTTTTAAAAAGATTTCTGTGCCATCTCCCATCATCATTTTTCACACTCCTCTTATAAAACGCACAATAATGGCTAGTAAAAGCCTTTTAATAAAGATAAAATAGTGCTTATATTCTATCATTGATTCCTAGTACGTAAATGCTAATTCTCGATATCTTTTAGAAAAATAAAAAGTAAGAAAGATAGAAATAAATGATGAACGTGTTTACGTTCGAAGGAGATTACGTAGAATGAATGAACCAACCTTGAATCCTTACTTAGCACTTGTGATCGGTGTATTATCAGTGTCTACTTCTGCCATATTCGTTAAATTTTCATCTGCAGATCCAGGAGTGATTGCATTTTATCGATTGTTTTTTTCTGTTTTACTAATGCTACCGTTTTTTTTAGCAAAATATACACATGAATTAAAACACATTACTAAGAAAGATTGGCTTTCCACCATTGTCGCAGGAGTATTTTTGGCTTTCCATTTTATTCTTTGGTTTGAGTCGCTTCAATATACTTCTGTAGCGAGCTCTACGGTGCTTGTAACCTTACAACCTCTTTTTGCATTTTTAGGCACTTTTTTGTTTTTTAAAGAGACCTTTCGATTAAAAGCGATCGTATCGGGATTAATTGCAATAGCAGGTAGCTTTCTAATCAGTTGGGGAGACTTTCATTTAAGCGGTACAGCTCTGTTTGGAGACGTATTAGCGCTAATGGCATGTGCACTTGTAACAGGATACTTACTTTTTGGTCAAGATGTAAGAAAGAGAGTCTCATTAATGACCTATACTTTTTTGGTTTATTCGATTAGTTCAATCACGTTACTTCTATATGTATTCATTAAAGGTGAAGCAATGGCTGGATTCTCAGCTGATAACTGGATTTATTTTCTTTTATTAGCGTTAGTTCCGAATTTATTAGGGCACACGATCTTTAATTGGGTCATAAAATGGATCAGCACTTCTACGATTTCCATGGGTATTTTATTTGAGCCGGTTGGCGCATCCATTCTAGCATTCTTCTTTCTAGGTGAAAAATTAGTTTGGACTCAAGTTACAGGAGGAATCGTTGTAATACTCGGAGTTTCATTTTTCTTAGCGGGTGAAAGACGAATTAGAAAACTTACTATTAAACAACATTCTAGCGAAATGTAAAAAATAAGAGGAGTGAAGGAATGGTGAATTTAGATCGAACACTTTCCGATGATTGAAACGGAAAGGCTCATTTTAAGACAATTAAGAATAGAAGATCGTGAATCTCTTTTTTCAATTCTTTCAAATGAACAGGTAACGATCTATTATGATTTAGATACCTATACAAGCTTAGAAGAAGTGGATTTTCTAATTGGCCGACTTCAAGAAAGACATTTTATAGGGAGCCAACTAAGATGGGCGATTACGCTAAAGGAAAACGGATCTTTAATAGGTACGTGTGGATTTCATGAAATAGAAGAGGAACACTTAAAAGCAGAAACGGGATATGAATTAAATCCAAGCTATTGGGGAAGAGGATTGATGTCAGAAGCTCTAAATGCTATCTTGCAATACGGATTTTCCAAAAAATCATGGAATCGAATTGAAGCGCTATTTGATATGAGAAACATTGCTTCAAGAAGGGTTTTAGAAAAATGCGGATTTCAAATGGAAGGAATACTAAGAGATAGATTTATTAAGAATGGGGAGAGGAT
>CAVSKA010000019.1:162500-243288 GCA_963728315.1 uncultured Caryophanales bacterium | reverse complement strand
CAAATGAAAAACGAGCCCTCAGATTCGCTTCTAAGCCACGAATTTTAGACTGGGCGACATTTTTGTCTTCATCTTTAAAGTGAAATTGGATAAGACCGTTCTTTTTACACCGTTACTGAATGGAAGTGAAAGGCAGCGACTCCTGCGGGAAAAGCACGAGCTGAAAGCCCCGCAGAGAAAGGATCACAGTCTAAGAGCGCAACATCCTGTTGCAACGACTGCGCTAAAACTTCCTGTTTGTCGGAGGAGATTGAAGCCGTGCCCGCGGAAAGCGTCTGCCTGGAACGGAAAACCACGGCTTATAAGAGAAAAATGCGAGTATGGGAACGAAATCGTTCCCATACTCGCGTTGACGTTCCAATAGAACTTTTTCAGTGCCCTCGTAAGCGCATGCAAGGGTCTCTTCCGTCTCGCTTTTCTGAAGAATTTCGGTTTTAATGTACAGATTCCAATTTCTAATATAAATTAGCACACTCTTCCTTTATCTACCAAAAATTCTGTGTATGATACCCATTCATCTGGTTTTCATCCATAAACATCTGTTGTCCATTGACTTGATCAAAGCCTCTTTCTGCAGCCATCGCCTCTGCTTTTGTTCTATGAACTGTACCAAATGGATGATTAGGAGGAGCATATATCGAGTAAAGTTTAAGAGGAATATTTCCTGTATTCGTGACATTATGCCACATTCCAGCTGGTATCATTATTGCAGAGTCATCATATACATTTTGTTGAAAGTTTAAATGACCTTTACTCCTGCCCATTTGAACGACCCCCTGGCCTTGTTCAATCCGTAGGAATTGATCAACATTCGGATGGATTTCCAAACCTATATTATCTCCAACATTGATGCTCATCAAAGTGACCTGCAAATGTTTCCCTGTCCATAAAGCAGTACGATACGTCTTGTTTTGCTTTGCCGCTTCATTGATATTAATGACAAATGGTTTTGGTCCATAATCTGTTAAATAAAGCTTTCGATCACCGTAGGGAGGAGAGTCGAACGAACCAATATAATTCGCATGCTCGATCCCATTAGGATAAGGAGAGTAATCAAACTGTCTTCCATAGTTATACATCAGGGCATTATTATCATAAGGATTTGAATACATATAAGAATCATCGTACATTTTTTTTCAATCCCTTCACAGGTTATGAAATTATCCTATGCACTTGTGATGGGAATGTACTTAGATTCTAGAAGGTATCTGATCCATCTGTCTCTATTTTTGTTGTCAAATTTTTAAAAAGCATCGACTGCCGAAGACTCATAGCTTTCTAATTTCCTACTATATGAATATGAAAGCGCGACAGAAATCGTTTTAAGTGAAGGATTGGAAGAGCTGTTCTCCTGTTAAAGCAAGAAATAGTCGTAAGATAAGCCATTGATCATCCCTCTGTTTAAGTCGAATTTAAGCCGAATGGTGTGTTTTAAAAACTCGAGAAAAAACAGTTCAAACCTGGAAGGAGCTGACTTTGGTGTAACTATTATTCCGGAGGTGTCGGACCGTTAGTCGATGACTTATAGGAACAATTTAGTACAATCATTCCTTTGTTAATAAAGGCTATGTTAGCGGATGGTGTTGAAAGGAAGCAAAAACTCTCACTAGTGGAAAAATGAGCGAGTCGAGACTCCGTAGAAGCTTGCGACGAGAAAGCTCACGGAATACCCACAGAAAGCGACCACCTTGAACCGAAATCAGCAAAATGATTTTTATCGTCATCTTTAAACCGAAGTTGGATTTGATCGTTCTTTTTAACCGTTATTGAATTGAAGTGGAAGGCAGCGACTCCTGCGGGAACAGCACGAGCTGAAAGCCCCGCAGTGAAAGGATCACAGTCTAAGAGCGCAACATCCTGTTGCAACGACTGCGCTAAAACTTCCTGTTTGTCGGAGGAGATTGAAGCCGTGCCCGCGGAACGCGTCTGCCTGGAACGGAAATCACAGCCTGTACGCGCATTGATGTTCCAAGAGAACTTTTTCCGATGAGACTCGACCGTTCGTCCCCGAAAAGAGAGTTGTTTTGCTGAATGCAGAAAAATCAACATGATCATTTAACAAAGTCTTGATAAAAAGAATGATTCTGCTTCATTGATCATCATTTGTTCGTTACGATGATCCTTCTAAAACCGTTGTTTGTTTTTAGTCTGAGCGAACACCTCAAATAGAGATAAAAATTAATAGTATTTGTCGCGAAATCAAAGTAACATAAACGCATGGAAATTATTTTATTAAGGAGCTGATCCATTTGATTATTGTAACAACCGAAAATATTGCGAATCATAAAATTACAGAAGTGTTAGGTCCAGTATTCGGGTTAACTGTAAGGGCAAGAGGAATTGGGAAAGACATCGTTGCTTCTTTTAAAGGGCTGATAGGCGGAGAAATCAACCAGTACACAGAAATGCTTGAAGATGCAAGAAAACAAGCCATCGATCGCATGGTGAAAAACGCAACGGCCATGGGGGCAAACGCTATTGTTATGATGCGCTTCGATTCTGGTGAAATCGGCCAGAGTATGAGTGAAATTGTCGCTTATGGCACAGCAGTTATTGTGGAAAAAGAATAACCAATGAAATGGATTTTAGGATTTTACGGTATCCAACTCATCATTCTGCTTATTTTAATTCTCGGATCTTGGTTCATTTGGGATCGCCGCTTTAAAGCAAAGCAAGGGCAACAAGTGCCTAAAGGCTTTGTACGAACAAATGAGGTATCAATCGATCCAACCTCAAATAAAAAATCAGTCGTTTATTTCAATCCCGAAACCGGAGAGCGCTTTTATAAAGAAGAATAGTATTTAGGGTATTTAGGGTGCCTGTCACTCAAACATTCGTGTTTTTTCTATTAAACACGTTTATTTAAACAATCATGATTAAGACAATCATTGTGTTTGTTTAAGTGACAGGCACCCTAGATTTTAGATCTCTCATGTTGAAGCAGCCATTCCTTTCTCCACAGACCTCCTGCATAACCGGTTAATTTCCCGTTTGAACCAATTACTCTGTGACAAGGAATGACAATGCTTAACTTATTTTTTCCATTTGCACTCCCTACTGCTCTAATAGCTTTTTCATTCCCGATGGAAACGGCTATATCCTTATAGGATTCCGTTTTGGCGTAGGCTATTTTTATTAAATCGTTCCATACTGTTTTTTGAAAGTCTGTCCCTTCGAACTGATATGGAAAGGTAAATTCCTGGCGATCGCCTTTAAAGTATTCATCAAGTTGGTTATAGCATTCTGCTAAAACTGGAGGAGTTTCAGGGTGCAAAAAATTTGTCGTTCTATTCTCTTCAATGAACAGAATAGAACGGACCGCTTCCTCGGTACCGATTATTTCTATCACTCCAATAGGCGATTCATAATCTAATTTATGTGTTTTAGTCATATAAAGACCTCCAAAGATAAAAGGTGGCATACGCCTGCCAACCTTCCCAATCTGATGCTAATTCTTCGATTTCTTCTATAGTCGGTTTACGCTCAAGACCTAAAAGATTCTTTAATGCATGATGAAGGCCGACATCCGCAATTGGAAAGGAAGCGGTATAGTGTAAGCATTTCATCATCACATAATCTGCTGTCCATGGTCCGATACCTCTTATCGACATTAATGATTTATGGACTTGCTGATAATCTTGTTTCTGAAGTAATAATTCTTTTGTTAATTCGCCATTTGTCATGGCTTTAGCGATGCTAATGATATATTCAGCTTTTCTAACGGTTATTTGAAGTTTCCTTAGATCCTCCACATTCATTGATGCAATTTTTTCAAATGAGGGGAATAACCAAAATGTGTCCCCTCCGAAAGTTAGAGATTCGCCAAATTGTTCAACCAGTCGTTTCTTTAATGTGTAAGCAAATGTTAAATTGATTTGCTGTCCGATAATCGCCCATACTAGCGCTTCAAATAAATCTGGAATACACATAATCCGTAAGCCATAATATTTAAGAGCAATTTTCTTTAAAACCTGATCTTGACTAGCCACTTGATAAAACTTCCCTAAATCCTGATCCAAATCAAACCATTCCCAAATATACTCTGCCACTTTTTGGCGAGAGTGAATCGATGGGGTGCTTATTGGGAATTCAACTTTTATGGAATCATTGATGGATCCAATTTTACATAAAATCAATGATTCCTGCTCTTTTACTAGTTTATATACAGATCCCGCTTTAATTTGATGAAGTACTTCCTGGTTGGACCTTCCTAAAAAAATGACACACTCTTCAAAATTAAATTCCTTAGGAGGATAAATCTCAATATAGGATTCGTGATCAATCCAATTCATTTTGGGAGCTCCTTACCTATCAAGTTTTCGATATTCACTAGGTGAACAGTTTTTTAAGTTTCGAAACACTTTATAAAAATTGGAAGGACTTTGGAATCCCACTTCATAGCAAATCTCTAGGTTCGTCAGGGCTGTGCAAGTAAGAAGATGGGCTGCTTTATCGATGCGTATTTTTTCTAAATAAGTACGCGGAGTCTCAGAGGTTTCTTGTTTAAATAAGCGTTCCAGATAATAGGGGCTTACACCGACTTGATCTGCTATATCTTTTAATACCAAGTTTTGTTTATAATGATTGACTAGGAAAGTAATGATATTTCTGACAAGCCCACTATGTGGGGAATGCTCAACTTCTGGCTGGCATCTTTTGCAAGCACGAAAACCAGCTTTTTCAACTTCATTAATATCATTGTAAAATTCTACATTTATTTTTTTCGGTTTCCTTGATCTGCAGGAAGGACGGCAGTATATTTTTGTTGTTTTTACTGCCGTATAAAATAGGCCATCATATTTACGATCACAAGCGATGATTTTCTCCCACATCTCATCAAATGAAAGATTAATAATAGTCCCCATGTAACCCCACTATCCTTTCAGCATTCGTTCTAATTCTCATATAAATGGGCAGTATCCTTAAGCTCTACTCATCTGCTTGCATTCATTTCTAAAAAAGCAATCATTTTATGAGATAGGGCATTTCCAAAACAAAACGTTTCACTCCTAATTCTTTAAGCTTATTACAATTTGTTCGTCCTGGGAAAGATAATACAATTCTCCATCTACAAATCCTAGTGAGTTAGCCATTCCCTAACTGGTCGTACCAATTGCTTTGAATCCTACTTTTTCAAGCGTTAAGACGGAAAGTAAATCCCAGGCGTTTCCTAGAAATCATAGATTCGTTGAAGAATGCATCTCATTGATTTTCTGCATTTTGTTCATTCTATTTCCTCCTAATTGTTATTGAATCCATTTTATCAAGTAATCGACCTCCATTTCGTCCTCATTCTTGCTCTTATGGTCTGTCTATAAGTCAACAAAAAAAGTGAAGCCAATATTGTGCTCCACTTCCAAAGTTATTTTCACTATAATCTCATCACTAAAAAAGCTAATGTTACGACCTTTTTCCCTTGTATTCTGTTGGTCTAATAGACAGTATAGGATTATTAAAAAACCTCGTTTATTTATGATACGGTTCACCGTAATGTATCTAAATGAGGCTTTTATCTTAAACTACTTACATTAATTATTCCATTATTTAATGGTACTTTTAAATTTTTCATTCACTTTATTTGATTAATCAACTTCATATATTGTGTATCCCCATAGCCTATTGTTGGGAAAACCTCGAATAATCGTTTAAGCAATTCGGATGTGGGTAAATTTTTATTTTTTATAATGTAATTTATAACCCTATTATTTTCTGTCTGCATTTCTAAAAATAAATTTATCGCCTGATACATCACAGGAGGAACTTCATTTGATGGTTTCATATGATTGACTAATACTTCCTCATAGACGGAATAATAGTCACCTAAAGTAAGCTCCGTTTGGCTTACTTTAAATTCATCTTCTCTAAAACTATTAAAAAAGACTTTACCTTGATACTGTGACTGTTCAAGATAGGCAAGGTTCGTTAGAAGATTCATCTGGCAAAACATATCTTCCCCAAACCACAAAACAATGTAATCATATTTTTTCTCGAACATATTTTTCAAAGGTTTTACTACCTTGTTTCTGTAATTTTCCTCAGACTCACCATGTCCTGCTGCTCTTGTTTGAATAAAACCATCATCGAATATTGATCTGGTCGTCGCATTTACACACATTGCTTCATTAAAGGGTGCATAATCAGACTCTCCCATAAGACTTTTATTTTTAAATTCCTCATACATTACTTGACCGTTTAATATGTTCAGTACATTTTGGTCAAATAATTTACTCATCTTATTTTTTAATTGATCAACCTCAGTTTCTCTAGACATATTCATTCTACAACCATCCTCACCCTGATTAATAGTGAGATAAGCAAATGATTGAACAGGCATTTGATTGAGTTGGAATACTTTTGGACTAACACCAAAAACTGTTTTAAAAGCCCTGCTATAGGCTTCTTGGGATGAATAATGATAATCAAAGGCAATATCAATTATCTTTCGGTGATTTGCTAATTCTTCCGTAGATAAATATAGTCTTCTTAGAAGAATATAGCGTCTAATGCTAATACCTGTTACCTGATGGAATTTAAAAGAACAATAATAGGGGGAGTACCCCATATAACTAGCTAAATTCTCTAGCGAAAATTCATCTTTTATATTTTCCTCAATCCAATCAATCATTAGCTGTATATATTGATTCATTTGCCTCACTCCTGAATAAAATTATAGATGACACCTATTTTATTCTCTTGATAATTGTTGTGCTGTAGATACTATTCCACAAATATGTTTTCATTAAAGTTTAAACAAAACATTCTTATAAAGAAAAGCCTATCCAAAACTTTGTTGTCTTGAATAAGCTTTGTACATAGGAAAACCTCATTTACTTATGGTACGGTTCTCTGTGATGCATCTAGATGAGGTTATAAAACCATGAATATATTTTATTTTTCATTTAAAGATCTACTTTACCACAGTCAAAACTAATACCTGATTCATTTTATTTTGCATTTTTCAATGTTGAAGTCTTTTACTATTGAGTAAATAATTTTGGTGTCAAAAAAGTTTTAAAAATTCTTTTGCTGCTTTTGATAAATAACTATTCTTCCTCCAAATTACTTTTGGTTCAGATATTAAGGTCTGATTCTTTAGCTGAATGACTCTCAATCCTCCCAATGAATGGAGGGATAATAACGAGAGCGGCAAGATCGTTGCACCAAACCCCGATGAAACGAGACCAAGTAACATAATTAAATCCTGACATTCGCACAGTATATTTGGCTCTAAATCTAACCGTTGAAATTCATTGACAATTTGTCCATACGCACCTAAACCATAGTTTGGCCGCAGAAGAATCAATGGCAAATCGATAACTTCCTCTAACCTGCATTGTTCTGATCCACTCCACGTCCATTTTTCAGGCAAAACAAGCACATATGGATCACTTTCCAATGGCATTTGAGAGATACTTTTTTCTGTTATTGGACTATTTGTTATCGCAATCTCAATCTGGCGTTTAGATAACATTTTTATGAGATGAATCGTTTCACCTTCCCATACTTTGAAAGTAAGACCAGGGTTTTTCTCACGAATATCTACCACCTTAGAAAGAATTAAAGATGCACAATAAAGATTGGATCCAACAGATAAAATTCCACTGGCGCCTTTCCTCAATTCTTGAACTTCAACCATTGTTTCATCAAGTTTATTTAAAAGTTCTTTTGCTCGAAGAAGTAATCTTTCCCCCTCCAAGGTTAAATTAAGACTTTTGTTATCTCGATCAAATAAAACCACGCCTAGCTCTTCTTCCATTTGTTTGAGTTGTCTACTCAAAGGGGGTTGAGCAATATTTAATTTCTTTGCAGCGGTCGTGATCTTACCTTCTTCTGCTATAGTGACAAAGTATTTTAACTGTCGAATATCCAAGATGAAACCTCCATCATACCAAAAAGGTATAGTAAATAGACAAAACAGATATTTTAAGTATTGATAAATTGAGTATACACTAAGATGTAGTGTAATTCATATGTTTTAAGGAGTGTGACTTTGTTGTTCAAGAAAAATATCATACAATTTCCAAAACTTTTATCGGTTGGGAATATATCAAATGGATTTGTGGCCTGGCTTTTTGGTTCAGCAGGACCATTATTAATTGTTTTGCAAGCTGCTGAAAAAGGTCATTTGTCGGGAAGCATAACCAGCTCATGGATTTTCGCCATTTATGGAATGGGGGGAATCCTAACGCTCATCGTCTCCTTATATTATGGGCAGCCCATAGGCTATGCCTTTTCAATACCTGGAGCCATTCTTGTCGGCTCAAGCTTAACCCATTATTATTTTAACCAAGTGGTTGGTGCCTATATTATAACCGGGATCCTTATTTTTCTTTTAGGATTATCTGGCCTTGTTACAAAATTGATGAAGGTTTTGCCTATGCCGGTTATGATGGGGATGGTGTCAGGCGTTTTACTCCCTTTCGGAACTGAAATGATCGGCTCGGTAGTAAAAAATCCTTTACTCAACGGAATCCCGTTACTTGTCTTTCTTGCTCTTTCTTTTTTCTTACGATTTTCAAAAAAGTTTCCTCCTATATTAGGGGCGGTCATTGCAGCAATTCTTTGTCTTAAATTTTTGCCGAACGTTTCTGCACAGCCTCTCCATATAACAATGGGCATTCCCCATTTTATCATCCCATCGTTTAGTTTTTCCGTTGTAGGCGAACTTGTGATTCCATTACTCTTAACGGTTATTGCCATTCAAAATGCACAAGGGATTGCTATGTTAGAAACCCATGGCTATCGTCCACCGATTAATGCCATGACCAATTGGAGCGGAATCGGTACCATTATTAATGCTTTTTTTGGTGGCCACCCAGCCTGTATTGCAGGTCCCATGACGGGCTTACTTGTTAATAAAGAATCAGGCAAACATGAACATAGGTATGTCGCTGCCATTGTATTAGGGGTATTATCCTGTCTATTAGCTCTATTTTCTCCAATGGCTTCGCAAATTCCACATGTCATACCTGCCTCATTAATTCATTTACTAGGTGGCGTCGCCATGATTAGTGTACTGGTTGACTCTTTGAAAATGAGTTTCTCTGGTCCATTCAAATCGGGGGCCCTCTTTTCCTTTATAATCACGATCTCTGGAATCTCTGTTCTTCATATCGGAGCGCCATTCTGGGGTCTGGTTGGGGGTACATTGGCCACCGTATTCTTGGATAAACAAGATTTTTATAAATCAGAATCAAGTGACCAAAACAATGAAACTAACTTGAGTGAAGCTCTTATCAAGGACAATATTTCCTAACACCGTTTCTTTAGACCTCGGATACATCTTATTTATTTCTTTGTATAGAATAAAAACCTCATTTACTTATGATGCGGTTCTCTGTGATGCATCTAGATGAGGTTTGTTACTTTTCCGCTGATATAGACACAGTAATTAAAAAAGGACATACACATTGGAAGAGTCTATGCGGAATACAGCAGTATTTTAATTGTTTTAGCATTGTTATGGGGATAGGCCATCGATAAGCGCACACTGGATCTATAAGATTTTCTGGGTGCTTCTATCTGCCTCGGAGACTTAGCAGTTTTGTATGGGCTCATCATTAATAATAATTTTTCAAGTGATCCGACTTCCACTTTTTAGCGTTAGCTTTATAACTTAACTCTTAGAACCGTTAAACATAAAATCGTTTAGAAGGAGTGTATAAAATGAACGATATGAAGGCAGGTTCTCCAATTGGGAATAAGATGAATGATACGAAGACAGGTTCTACATTTGCAAATAAGATGATGATGCTGTTTCTTTTAGCCATTGGGTATGAATGGTTAGCATCAGGGATTACTAAAATAGCGAGTGGTACATTTGTTTCTGGTCTCCACGATGAAATGTTCGGAGCTATTAAAGATGGCGGTCCCTATTCTTTTTATGCAGGATTCCTAAAATCTGTATGTCTCCCACATTGCACAATGCTAGGGTATTTTATTGAAATCGGAGAATTACTTACGGGAGCAGCTTTTATCTTGATCGCTATTATGTTCTTAATAAAAGGATCATTCATAAAATGGACTGCACCTGTTGGTATTATTTCTTCAGTACTTTCTCTCATGCTTATCATAAATATCTTTCTTTTTACTGGGAGCAAGTTTTTCTTTTCTACCGAAGAGCCTTTTGATGAAACGATCTCTCTTGATTGGCTGATGATTTTGTTCAGCATGATCTTAGTGGTTTACTTTGTCGGAGTGACACGAATGAAAAAGCTCAGTCATAAATAAAATGTCTTTTCAAAGCTTTCCTTTTCGAATAAAATGCAGGGCAATGTGAAGCATATTGTACATCTTCTCTATTAAATTCTGTATTCCCCCTAAACAAAATAACCGAGATGAATACCAGAAATTAAAAGGTGTCCCAAAAATGGGACACCTTTTCCTATTCCATCTTATTTTAATTTTTTGAGTATTCCCCTATCCATTCTTACCTCTATTCACTGCTTTACCACTTTTATGATACGATTTTCCGTAATAGATTTAAATGAGGTATGTAATAATTTTAAAACGAAATTTAATTATCTACCAATGAATCAATAACCGCCTGGTTAATATGCTCTACCATTTCATCTAGAGAAAATTTACAGGTATAAGACGCAGACTTATCAACTAGATAAAGGTAGTACGCTTGTCATTCATCAACTGAAACCTCTCGGTGTTTTTCATTAATATTGTGGGAACTCCAGTCTATTATTCTTATGAATATCTTCCGTTCCTGCCTCTAATGCCGTTTTATAGTACAAACATTTATGCTCAATCATTTCCATCGTCTTTTTAAGTTCTTCCATTTGAGCCTCAACGCATGCTTTTCTTTCTAGGAACATCTCATATCTTTGCTGTAAGGAAGCATCCCCCTCAGAACACCAGTCGATAAAGTGTTTAATTTCTTTAATTGGCATTCCAGTAGATTTGAGGCATTCAATAATTTTTAAAGCATCAAGATCAGATTCTTTAAATAGTCTTGTGCCGGATACTGTACGTTCTACAAATGGAATAAGTCCTTCTTTATCATAGTAGCGTAGGGTATAGGCGGTTAAATTCAGTTCTTTTGCCGCTTCACTGATTGAATAAGTCTTCATGATTCTATCTCCTTTTACATTTTGAAGTAGACTTTGAGTTAACTCTAGGGATTGAAGAGATTCTATCAGGAGAGCGCTTATATGTCAAAACCATCCTGAAAGAGTCGTAGTTTTAATAAATGAGTGGTTATCTCTTGACCTAGAGTTAACTATAAGGGTTAACATGTTGAGCAAGAGAAAATGGCTTCGTAAAAACAGACAGTGATCAATCGTCCGTTTTCGATTGATCCCGCCATAATTTTTTTCTCTTTAAAATATGAACTGGAGGTTTTTTTAATGGTAACTGCTAAAGCTAGAGCTGTAGACGGTCCGAACAAATCCTTTCATGCGACTGAGATTATACGTCGGGACCTGGACTCAAATGATGTACTGATTGAGATTAAATTTGCTGGCATCTGCCATTCTGATATTCATTGTGCACATGGCGAATGGGGCGAAGTCAATTACCCACTTGTACCTGGACACGAAATCGCAGGGATTGTCACAGATGTAGGTGAAAGCGTCACTAAATATAAAGTTGGCGACCGGGTAGGCGTCGGATGTATGGTTGATTCATGCGGTGAATGTGAAAATTGCCGTAAAGGGGAAGAACAATACTGTTTAAAAGGAAATGTTCCAACTTATGCTGGTGTAGATAAATATGGTGAACCGACTCAGGGCGGTTATTCCACACATATCGTTGTAACGGAAGGCTTTGTCCTCAGCATTCCAGATAACATTGCGCTCGATGAGGCTGCACCGTTACTTTGCGCTGGTATCACAACCTATTCCCCTTTAAACCACTGGCAGGCTGGCCCAGGTAAGAAAGTGGCGGTTGTCGGTATGGGCGGACTTGGTCATATGGCGGTCAAAATTGCACATGCCATGGGTGCTGATGTGACTGTTCTTTCCCAGACGCTTAATAAAAAAGAGGATGGCCTGGAATTTGGCGCAAACAGCTACTATGCCACAAGCGATCCTGACTACATTTACCGATCTTGCCGGCACCTTCGATCTGATCATTAATACTGTCAGTGCCAAAATCGATATGAATGCATACTTATCATTATTGACTCTGAATGGGACACTCGTAAACGTTGGTGCACCAGCAGAACCATTGGAAATAAATGTGTTCTCACTTATTCCTCACCGCCGTTCGTTCGCAGGATCCATGATTGGCGGCATTCGTGAAACCCAGGAAATGCTCGACTTCTGTGCAGAACATCAAATCGCTCCTAAAATTGAAGTCATCTCAGCTGACGACATTGATCAAGCGTATGAACGAGTATTAGCTTCAGATGTCAAGTACCGCTTCGTCATTGATATCAGCACGATGTAAAGATTGCAAACAAGTGAATGGATATAAAACGATAAAAATAGGTGATAGAACATGGATATGCACGATTTTATTGAATTTTGCAAGAATGGCCATTCGATTTCTGGAGAGGATAAACAATTGCATGAACTGTTAGTGCAGTGTAGCTTTCAAGCCCAAAGAATCACAATGAAATTAAACACGAGCTATCACTCAAAAGAAGAGATCGTGGATATTTTCAGTGAGCTAACTGGTAAAAAAGTTGATGACTCTTTCATGTGCTTCCCTCCCTTTCATACAGATTTCGGTAAAAATATTACCATCGGACAAAACGTCTTTATTAATACTGGGTGTTCATTCCAGGACAGGGGCGGGATCAGTATTGGGGATGGTTCAATGATCGGTATGAATGTAACGATTGCTACACTAAATCATGGGCTCCCTCTAGAAACAAGAAATACCACATACTCTTCTCCTGTTATCATCGGTGAGAATGTATGGATTGGATCAAACGCAACCATCCTGCCCGGTGTGACAATCGGAAATAACTCTATCGTTGCTGGAGGAGCAGTCGTGACTAGAGATGTCCCTGAAAATACTGTTGTGGCAGGTGTTCCGGCAAAAGCAGTAAAAGGGATCATGATTAGATTGGTTAGAGTGAGTCTGTGTGTTCTTCTTCATTCTTGAAATATTAGAGTCTGTTGTCTCTTCTTGAGGCAACAGACTCTTTTTTGGTGCCTCTTTTCTGGTGCCTGTCACTTAAACAAACTCAATTATTGTATTAATCAGGAATGTTTAAATAAATGTGTTTAATAGAATAAACACGAATGTTTGAGTGACTGGCACCACGGTTTGACTAAAAATAATGAATTCAAAACGCTTCAAGCTTTTAATCAACTTTTTTGTCCACTATAATATATAGTAAGAATTATCATAAAAATCAAACTTTTTATTCTCATCAAGAATTGATAATGTCTACACTTGAGTATTCCAGAATCGAAAGGAGAATGGCAAATGGAAATGAACAATAAACCAGATCAAAAAGAACATACTTCTGCAGGGCAATGTCCAGTTACACATCACAAAGAGAGTGCGATTACGACATCGAAAGCCCCTCATGGTTCAACAAATAAAGACTGGTGGCCAAACCAGTTGAATTTGGCCGTTCTTCGCCAGCATGATAGAAAATCCAATCCAATGGGCGAAAATTTTGATTATCGAAAAGAATTCTCTAAGTTGGATTACGATGCGCTGAAAAAAGACCTTCATCAGTTAATGACTGACAGCCAAGATTGGTGGCCTGCTGACTATGGTCACTACGGTCCATTTTTCATTCGTATGTCATGGCACGCAGCAGGTACATATCGTACTGCTGATGGACGTGGGGGCGGAGCATCAGGTTCACAGCGTTTTGCACCACTGAACAGTTGGCCCGATAATGTAAATCTTGATAAAGCACGCCGTTTGTTATGGCCAATCAAACAAAAGTATGGAAACAAGATTTCCTGGGCGGACTTACTTGTGTTAACAGGCAACGTGGCACTTCAATCCATGGGTTTAAAGACATTTGGTTTTGCTGGAGGACGTGAAGACATTTGGCATCCAGAAGAAGACGTGTATTGGGGCACTGAAAAAGAATGGTTAGCGGATAACCGGTATTCCGGCGATCGTGAGCTTGAAGATCCACTGGCTGCCGTACAGATGGGGCTCATTTATGTTAACCCAGAAGGTCCAAACGGAAAGCCTGATCCACTGGCAAGTGCACGTGATATCCGCGACACATTTGGACGTATGGCGATGAATGACGAAGAAACGGTTGCACTTGTAGCCGGCGGCCATACATTTGGCAAAGCGCACGGTGCCGGCGACCCTTCTCATGTTGGCGACGATCCTGAGGGTGCTACTCTCGAAACACAAGGCTTAGGTTGGCTTAGCACATACGGAAGCGGAAAAGGACGCGATACGATTTCAAGCGGTGTCGATGGTGCTTGGACTTCGAACCCGACTCAATGGGATAACGGTTACTTTGAACTGCTATTCGGCTATGAATGGGAGTTAACGAAGAGTCCTGCAGGAGCTTACCAATGGACACCGGCTGATATGACGGAAGAACATATGGCTCCAGACGCTGAAGATCCATCCATCCGTGTGAAGACCATGATGACAACAGCTGATATGGCATTGCGTATGGATCCAGCCTATGAAAAAATTTCTCGTCGCTTCTATGAGAATCCAGAAGAGTTCGCCGATGCATTTGCCCGTGCATGGTTTAAATTGCTTCACCGCGACATGGGTCCTAAAGTAAGATATTTAGGTCCAGAGGTTCCTTCAGAAGAGCTAATCTGGCAGGATCCAATTCCAGCGGTTGAATATGAACTGTCACATGCTGAAATAACAGACCTGAAAGAAAAAATTCTTCACTCAGGATTAACAGTGAGCGAACTTGTCAAAACAGCTTGGGCTTCAGCAAGCACATACCGTGGTTCAGATATGCGCGGAGGTGCGAACGGTGCACGCATCCGTCTAGCTCCTCAAAAAAACTGGGAAGCAAACGAACCAGAACAGCTTGCTAAAGTTCTTAGCGTCTACGAAGATATTCAAAGTCAGCTTGATAAGAAAGTCAGCCTTGCTGATTTAATCGTACTCGGCGGAAGTGCAGCAATCGAAAAAGCCGCAAAAGATGCAGGCTTCGAGACAACGGTTCCATTTTCTCCTGGCCGTGGTGATGCAACGGCTGAGCAGACTGATGTAGAAAGCTTTGATGTATTAGAGCCGGTATCTGATGGATTCCGAAACTACCAGAAGAAAGAATATTCGACCAGTCCAGAAGAAATGCTAGTCGACAAAGCACAGCTATTAGGCTTGACTGCTCCTGAAATGACCGTCCTTCTCGGTGGTATGCGTGTTCTCGGAACAAACCATGGCAACACGAAACATGGCGTATTCACGGACCGCGTTGGTACACTGACAAATGACTTCTTCGTGAACTTGCTTGACATGGGCATTGAGTGGAAATCAGCTGGCTTCAACCAATACGAAGGCCGTGACCGCAAAACAGGTGAAGTGGTGCGAACAGCATCACGCTTTGACCTGGCATTCGGTTCAAACTCCGTTCTTCGTGCACTCGTTGAAGTGTATGCACAAGATGACAACAAAGAGAAATTTGTTCGTGACTTTATCGCAGCTTGGGTAAAAGTGATGGACGCAGATCGATTTGACCTTAGATAAAAATAAACAAATTTGATGATGGATTTATAACGCAAAGCACCTTATCAAGATGGCTGAAGCGAACGGTTTCGTTTCAGAGACATCAAGATAAGGTGCTTTTTAATGTGTTCTTATCGTACGGAGTTTTTGATAGTGATGGTGATAAGGTAAACCTTGAATTCGACGTAGTAAAAATCATTAACTAGCATATTCTATGCGTCTACGTAAATTAAGCAATCCTTTTCTCTAAAATAGATAGAAAGAATTCAATAAATAACCTGAATTATTCATGTTAAGTACCTCATCTTATCTAGGTTACATCTTTAAGTGTTTTCCGTTGTCTAACTCAGATTGCAAAAAACCACGGCAGCAGATTGATGGTTTGAAGAGGCATCTAAAGGTGATAGAACGGTTGAAAGCTCTGTTAATGGAGGATCGGAAATTAGCATGGTATTGCCGACACACGAAAAAAAGGTGCTTCACGATGACGTGAAGCACCTTTCCTTATACCAAGCTTTCTGTTGCTTTATGTGCGTTTAAAACAACATCTATGGCATGAGCCACTCCATTTTCATCATTGGTTAACGTGACATAGTCGCTCATTCTTTTGATTTCGTCCTGTGCATTCCCCATGGCAACCGAGAATCCAGCCACTTCGAACATCGGAAGATCATTGTACTGATCACCTACAGCAACCGTATCTTCTAAAGGAATATTTAGATATTTCGCCATGACTGTTAAGCCATTCCCTTTATTCCCATTGATGTTCATGACTTCAATATTAAAAGAAGAAGACGATGTGACATACACGCTATCAATGGATTTCAGCGAAGTCAACAACCGGTCCTTTTGAACAGGATCCAATACGAGTATAAAAAACTTTTGGATCGTTAATTCCTCATCCATTAACAGGGTTTGAATGTCATCAAACGTTCGTGATTTATCGGGAATATTGGTCATTTTCCCGAAATTTTCATCGCCATAATATTCTTCCGGTACAGCACCTGAAGACAGAACGCGCTCTAAACGGTCCTGCCACTCACGATGAAAATAGATTCCTTTATTAGTATAAATCTTAAAAGGAACAGCTCCCTTTTCTGCTTCATGCGCAATGACTTGATCCTGCAAGTCCGTCAAAGAAGTTAATTCTAATTGTTTCCCATCGGCAAATACGGCCGTTCCATTACTTCCGCCAATCGGTAGAATCAAGTCATATCGATCTAAAACTTCCTGAATGGATTCCGGCGCCCTGCCGGATAACACCATCACCTTATGCCCGAGGCTTTGGGCTTTCTTAATCGCTTGGATATTTTCAGGACTGATCTCATTTCTGGAAGATAACGTTGTCCCATCCATATCAAGTGCAAATAGTTTCATTAATATTTCTCCTTTAGAGCAAATACGCCACCTACATTATAACTCTATCTGTCTATTTTAAATAAGGAATTGCTTAGCATGTTGCTTTTATAGAAAGGCTTTGTTCAATGATCCTGTTGATTTTTCTACATTCAGCAAAACAACTCGCTTTCCGCGGACGAACAGTCGAGCCTCCGCGTGAAAACCACGAGGGCGCTGAAAAAGTTCTTTTTGAACGTTAATGTGAGTATTAGTCGTTGCCTTCCGTAACGGATTAAAAAAACGATCTGAACTAATTTCGCTTTAATATAAATACAACATTCGTTTTGTTGATTTCGCTTCCAGTCGGATGTTTCTGCGGTAAGTAAGCCTCTTCATCGAGAGGTCTATTGTCACTGAAAAGTACTCTTGAAACATCAATAAGAGTATGGGAACGATTTTATTCCCATACTCTCATTCTTCTCTTGCAAGCTATCGATTTTCATTTCAATAACGGTTAGAAAAGATTCTTCTGATCTAACTTCGCTTTAAAGATGAAGACAAAATGTCGTCCATTCTAAAATACAAGTCTTAGAAGCAAATTTGAGTGTTCCTTTTTCATTTGCCGATTTTCTTTCTTTAAAAGTTGAACTTTTTTAGTGGCCTCAAAACCGCACTGCGGGGCCACGATGCGATCATTTTTCCAGTAGTGAGAGATTTTGCTTCCTTTCAACAACAATCGCTAACATGGCCTTTAGAAAAATTAAAATAGAGATGATAGATTGGTGATGTTGAGGGAAAAACCTGCAAAAGAGCCTTTTTTTTACATGGTAAACCAGTCTTTATGTATATGACCTATTGATAATTAATAAAAGCGGGGGCCGGATCCATTGCCAACACCTCTTTCGGCGTCATGAGAGGTTTGTCGTTTTTATAAAACAGCTTGAATCCACCGTACTGAATAGGCTGGCTTTGCACAAGCAAATGATAGCTTGAAGTTTTTAACGACGGAGCTCCAAACCCATCATTATTTAGAACAACTTCCACATTTCGAGTCGGATGAATCGAGCTTTTGTTGCTTATGATTTTGTTTGCAAATTGATGGACAATCACGACTTTGTCTGGAAGTCCGTTCTCGGCCACAAAATTTGAAACATATTCAATCGCTTTTTGAACATTTTCACCGTCCACATGACCAAGATTCACTCCTGGAACCTGCCCTTGTTTCACGTGAAACTCCGTATCGATCGCCAAATGTACATTGGGTTTCTTTAAATATGGTTCCAGAGCCTTTACCTGATTCATAATGGTGTCACGGCCCAGTTGAACGTCTAAAAATAGGAGGGCGTTATTCTCTTCTGCAAGCTTCGCATACTTCTCGATATCGGCGCTTGACGTGGAATGCACATAAAGCCCCTTATCTCCCGGATTGCGCTGTGCGATAGTTGAAATCAGTTCAATGGCTGGAATCGCAGGTCTTTTAGGATCCAGTTCAGAATAATCACGAGTCCGCTCAATCAGCTTATCCATTAACGCTTCAGGACTGTACTCTCCCAATATTCCCATATGAACAGAATGAGGATTTCCATAATACGCAACAATTCGATGGTCCAAAAGCGGTCCTTTTGTCTCATCAGACACACCCTTTAGCAGGGTTTGGCCTAACGGCACACTTCTCTCTCTGCTGCCTCCATGCGCCTCTCCTGTTGTGATTTGGGTTAACTGTTCCTCTGAATAATTTGTTTTTAACAACTGTGCCTTCTCGGAAGGCTCGATCGCCCTATAATTTGTACTCGACGCAAATCTCGGAGAACTTGCAACTCTTTCCATAGAGTAGTATGGTTCATCAAAAGTTACTTTCGACTCCTCATAAAGCTTCGGCAGCTGATTTTGTGAAGTGTCTGCCTGCGAACAACCCGTTAAGCATAAAAACGGGAGGGTCCCCAAACAAAATCCTGCTCTTATTATTTTTTTCATGTTATCCCACCTATTTTTTTAGTATTTCACGTGTTGAATGTGGTTTTTCGACAATTATTCTACAAGTCTATCATAACTTAAAGGGATTTTCTGTCCACTTTTTCATTATGTACCAGAGCTACATGATCGCTAAGTAAAAAATGACAATTTAAGTAAATGAATCGGTTTCATCATTCCTATTTCAAATCATTTATACGAACATTTCTAAGAAGTCTTTGCACGACATTCAGTTTCCTTTCTCGACCGACGCTTTCAGCCATACCTTTAGAAACATCGCATTTTCAAGTGGAAACGATCAAATTTGCCTGCGTTTTTTTGAGTATGCTCTTGTGGTCAAACTTCATGTATTCAGTTGACGATCGAAAGAAAAGGGCTTTTGGCTTTAAGCTTCTGAGGGAATAGAGATACCAAAGGGGTTTGAAGGAAAGTTTAAGTTCACCAGACAAAAGCCCAAACTAGCTGGAACCATTCGGTGCGCGATTTTTGTAAATAAAGGGGAATCTTGAAGCGAATAAAAGTTCAAGCGGAGGAAGCGAGCTGTAATTTGTGTTATGAAAGATCTATTATACATCGAATGTTTATCTAGTCATTTAGATAACAAATCAGCACCCTTCATTAAAATTAGAGGGTGCTGTTACTTTTTACAAAAACCTCATTTACTTATGGTACGGTTCTCCGTACTATATCTAAATGAGGTTTTTTCAAATTGGGGTTATTCCCCTTCTAGCGCTTTAAAGTACTCATCATAAGTTTCCTGGTAGTTACTATTAAAAAAGTTATAAGATTCTGTTAAATCAATTCTGTTAAATTTATAATCTTTAATTACATTTAAAGTTTGTTCGTTATTCGAGATGAATATAAAAGATTGAAAGGTATCTTCTAATTTATTAAATATAAACTGTGTAGTTTTCATAATTTCATCATTATTAAAGTCGTCTTTTAGAAAAGTATCAATGAACATTGGTATGTCAATAACACCCTTATTTTTAAGTGACATTTCGTAAATAGTTAAATATTGAGCTATAAATGCTTGCACTTTTGACGCTCCAGATAACCCAATGTCTACTGACTCCAAATTCGATGTATAGTAGTTTATAAAAGAGAACTGGATATTCAAGTCATTAAATGCTTGAATCATTAACCTCTTATATTCTTGGGAAACATTTTTTTCGTTTAGTTTCTTAAGTCTTTCTTCAATTTGTTCCAATTTAAATTGGCTCTCTTTTTTCTCAATTACTAATGTTTTTATTTCTTCTTTTAACTTAATGTTAATACGGGACAGAGCATAGCTATCTGCTCTTTCTATTAAGGATACAACAGTAGTATTAGCATTTAATTTCTCTTCGAGGTTACTTTGATCAAGCTTTAATGTTTTGACTTGTTCCATCGATTCATTTATAGACTTATCCGCATTACCTAAGTGCATCTTAATCTTTTCTCTTTCATTTATAAGGTTTTCCCTTGTAAGTAACAGTTTATAGTTGTGCTCCATATTATTGTCAATTCTTTGATTACATGTTGGACATTCTTTTTCTATTTCTTTCTCTATAATGGTTTCTATCGACAGATCTAGTTTAGAGCGCATCTCTAATAAAGAATTTTTGCTGTATATATTCTCATTAAGTTCTTCTTTGATTTTATGTTCAGTTTCAATAATATTATTATACAAACTTAGGACCATTTTATAATTTTCTTTAAAGTCTTCAACATCAATGCTTTCAATAATTTTTGTATTCCTTATATTCTCTTGGATTATTAGCTCTTTACTTCTAACAAGAGATTCTATTTCAAGAAAATCAGCTTTCAATTTATTTTTTTCTAATTGAAGGGTGTAATAGTCGTTACTTCTAGCTCCACTAAAATACTCTAGAAGGGTTTTTTTGATGTTTGGTATAAAATTTATTCCGTTAAATGTGGCAGCTAAATAGCTCTGCCAACTATAATCTTGATCTGTATAAAACGGCAGAAAAATATGATTTGGAAATAACTTAGTTTCAACATTTTCTTTACCAGTAGTAACTAATCGTATACCGAGGATCTCATTTAACATATCTTTAAAGCTTGTTGTATCGTAATAAATATTTATATCAAGTTTATTTTTTATTAGCTTAAAATAATTTTTACCCTTGCCATCTTTTAGCCTTCGTCGGATGAGGAGAAAATCATCACTATTAATAGAAAATTCGAGAATGTAGATATTCTCCGGGAATTTCTTTAAGAAATCAAAGCTTCTTACATCACACCCCATCGTAAACATTATTGCTCTTGATAAAGTAGACTTTCCGGTATCTTTTTCTCCTACAATCAAATTAATATTAGAAGTAAATTCTTGACTGAAGGCTTCCTTATTTATTGGAGAAATAATCGAGAATTTATTAATAAAAAAATTCACTTAAACCAACTCCTTTACAACAAACAATAATATCAATACTTTTATTTCGTAATCATTAAGTCTTACACAGATATCTTTAAAATGATTATTACTTTTTATTTCATCGAAAATATCATATAAATCATCCATATTATTTAAATCAAAATATTCACTTATTTTTTGATAGTCTTTTAGAATCGGATGATTACTAATTTGTAGAAAACTGTTTATTTCAGAAAATAAGAGACTTATTTGTATACTTCTTCTGTCTTTATCGTTTAATAAATGTGAACAGTCACTAAAGCTGACGTCATTTTCTAACCTAGTATACTTATGAATCTGTTCTGTTAAGAAGGTATTTGTTAATTCACACTTGTTTTTTCTAATTCTTCTTACCTCATAAGTCAGTGCATTATAAAGCGCATTACTATTAATTTTATTTTCTCCAAGAATTTCCTTTATAGTATCTTCAATAAATATTCTAGTAACTTCTTCATGCCTTGATTTTGGTATTAATCTGGCTGCACGTATTCTATCCCATTCATAGTTCTCAAATACTGTTGCACTAATTATTTCTTGTTTAACTTCCTCGCTTAATTCTTGAAAACATATCATTTTTAAATTTTTGATACCTTTTAAGTCCGTGGATAACATTTTGGAAAACTCGTTTGTTTCACAAACAAGTAAATGACATTCTATCTTACTTTCCCCAACTTCATTCTTTACCTTAATATAATTTGAATACATTTTTTCTATAATTGATAAACCTGAACTATCATTTTTTGTAACTCTAGAAGGTTTATATAGTAGTTTCGGTGTAATATTATTGCTAACGCTTTTCGCTTGATATAAGTAGATTTTTTCGCTCACTATTATGAAGTCCTCAATCTTTTCGTATATTAATGCGAAATCCTTTTTTTCTTTTAATTCATTAAATATTAAGTATAGTGCTGATGAAACTTGGAATTCAAAGCCTTCTAACGCATTTTCTCCACCTTTCTCTTCATCTGCTATAGCTAATAATTGGTTTACAAGTAAATTTACGCTCATTTAATACCTCCTGATGGTCACACGTAAGACGTTGCTAATTATTCCACTATTATACATTAACTCACCATAACAAATAGACTATATTTCCTATCTACTCTCGCCAATTTTTTAATTCTTTATTTTAATAAGTATTTATAGACTGTAATAGATTAGCCTCTAGAAATATTGAAAATGAAATTTATAATTAAACAATAAAAAGGAGGGCTCCAAATATATTCTTGGAGTCCCCTATCTTTTGAATATAAGTTTCATTTAAATCCAACAAAATTACTGAAAATCAATAAAATTTCAAGTTTTTTAGTTTGTTTCATCGATTGAATGCTGTTTGAAATAATTGAGAATAGCCATTTTCGCTATAAAGGAGAGAAAATCATGTTTAATTAGTACCTTTGCTTCGAACTTCAAAGGTTTTTCAGACTTCACATAAATTTTAGTTTCAATAAATCTTTCTTCACTATTAGGGTTGAAGTGAGGCGTTGGCTGACCTTCATGAAAAAATCTCGATCTGTACTTATAAGTATCATCAATGGAACGCTTAATTTCCGTCTCAGTCATGTCTATAGGTTCAAATTCATACCACTGTTTTTTTGTAATATACTGTTTATTTTCGACATTTAATTCCGACAGATAGGTACCTTTTGAATTAGCTAGGGGATTCTCATGTAGACCCCACTGTTCAATTTATACTATCTATGATTATTCAACTTACGTTTATTTACTCGAATTAAAATTCTTCAAGTCCTTTGTAATTAGTCCTTGTTCTTTCAACTTTTCGAGCAATTCTTCACCATTAATATTGCCTTTAATATTTTTAGGGAAAATATTCAGATCAACCTTTCCACCGGTGTTAAGATGCCCTGCTGTTAACAGCAAATCTGTAATATGGTTTCTAGCATTAATATATGCATCATGAGCTTCATAAGCCTCTTCACCTGAAACTTCGATTCTACCTTGATGGACAATCTCATTTCGTAAGATATACAGCTTTTGATACCAATCACGAATAGGGGTCGGTGAAGATATAAAATTCAAGTCTACATTTAAGCCCCTTCCAATATGATCCTCCACCACATTTCGAAATGAAATAGATGAAGCCTTCTCTAATTCGCTTTGAGTAGCCCCCTTCTTAAGAAGTAGTAATTGATGAGTGTTTCTTATAAAAATTTCAAAAGATGTTTGAAGATCAATAATCGCCTCTATCATTTGCTCTTTATATAATCGGGATCTAGCCGAAGCATAAAACTTTTCTACAAGGAAAAATCTGCGGATGAGTATCTCTCAATTGCATCATTCCGCCAAACTTTCCTAAATCTTCTTTATCTGAGCTCTATTTGATCAAGAAACACATCTTGGGGTTTAGTAACATAGATAAAAGGTTCCTCATCATTTATATCTATTGTAATAAGCATTGGCAAGTCAGCAATTGTAATGTTCTGAATATGATTAAGTCCATGATTTATTCTTAAAGCATCAAATAACACATTCAGAAAATGAGTGCTATTCACAACAGTGGCTTTGAGAATTTCATCTGATTCAAAATCTTTGATCATTGATTCATGAGGCATAAACGTTACTGAAACAACTGTACATTCTTTTTCTTCAAATAAGTATTCCTCGTCGATTATAGTTGTCCTTTTATACGTATTAAAATTCAGTAAAAAATCTGCATTTGGATATGCACTAACATGTTGTAGCCCATCCTTAAACGGAAGTAAAAAAGGTTAGTGAGGAACAAAAGATAATTTCATAAGATTTCCCTCCATATAAAAATTTGCTATAAAGCCTTTTTAAGCGACTCAGATCTATTCTTTTTGTCATCGATGCTTCAAAATAAGTCTTATTCGTAAGTACCTAAAGCTCATTCTTAACATCATCAACTTTTAGTAAAAAACCTCATTTACTTTATGATACGGTTCAGCGAATGTCACCAAAGAACATAGTTAATTTTGAACATAAAGTATATATATCAATATAGCCATTATCCCCACTATTTGCGGGGCTTTTTATTTTTAAATCAGTTTGTGGGAGTGGAAGTGCTATTACACATTTCATAATACTAAATAATGTAATTGGTGAATAGTTGCCCCCACTAAAAAGAGCAAAAGACACCCTTTATAGAGTGCCTACAATGTTTTCTCGTATTCCCCAATGATTTTATAAAAGGAGTTCTTTTTAAGTTCTAATAAGGTCATAAATTCAACACCTGTTATTTCTTTTCCTTTCCATTTAGGATAGTTGCTATCTAACTTTTGTCTTTGTTCCTTGTTTATGTGCTTAGATTTAATTGTGGTCTACTTAGATGCTTTCCTTTTGCTTTTGCAACTGCAATTCCTTCGGCTTGTCTTTGAAGAATATTGTCACGTTCACGCTCACTTACAAAAGCTAAAACTTGTAAAACAAGGTCAGATACAAATGACCCCAATTGGTCTTTATATTGCGTTGTATCTAGTAAGGGCATATCCAATACTTTTATATCTGCTTTGATGTTTTGGGTAATATCTTCCCATTCTTTCTTTATTTCTTTGGAGTTTCTTCCGAACCGATCAATTGATTTAATATAGAGTAAATCCCCTTCACGTAAACACTGTTTTAACGCTTTGTATTGGCTTCTATTGAAGTCTTTTCCACTTTCCTTATCAATAAATATGTCACGTTCATTTATGCCTAATTCTAGGATTTCTGTTAATTGTCTGGCTTCATTTTGGTCTTTGCTTGATACCCTTATATAAGCAAAAGTCTTTTTACTCATATTGTTCACCGTTCCTATAGGTTATTTGTTAATTCTATTATAACCCCGATGTTTATAAAGGTAAACAATATTTTATAAACGTTTATAAAATATTCAAACGAGCTTTACGGACAACAAAAGCAACTTATTTTGTCTATCCTTAAAGGTATACCTTTACAATTTATTATGATTTTAAACTTATACATTTTAATACTTAAAGACATAAAAAAGACCGTCTATTGACAGTCCTTTTCTTGAATTAAAGCTTTCCCCTACTGAATAAAGAAATAATTGTTATTTTTCCCAAATTAATACAGCACGTTTTAAAATTGAATCCCAAGAATCTTTTCCAGTAGCTACTTTTTCTTCATCATAATCTACATAATAAACAGCATCAATTTTTTCACTTTCAGCAAAATTCCCAGATATAATCCTGGTCATTAAGATTCTTCTCATTATTAATTAGGCTTCTTGAAGGCGAATCAGCAAATGTTTCTTTATAAGAGATAAAACTCACATTCTTTTTCTCTCCGTCAATTTCAAGTGGCATAGGATGGGTCTCGCTAACACTAGCATAACTTTTACCGTAATAATGAGAAACCAATTGATTATCATTTTGCATTTCAATTTTAATTAGATTTTTCGAGTATGGAATAACCCTTTCGTAATAAAAAGTATATACATACGCTCCTAATAAAATTATAGCCGTAGCAAAAATGGAGGCAAATGAAATTATTACCTTTTTCTTACGCCATTTTTTACTAATCTTTTTAATAATAGGGGCTTTATTTTCTGCTGGAATATACAGTTTACGTTTCATTGTTTCATATTCCTTTTGGCATTTTTCACATTGCTGTAAATGCCAGTCTACCATTTCTTTTGTATCTTGACTAACTACCTCATCAATATAAAGAGGTAAAACATCTTGAATAATTGTGCATTTAATCTCTTTCATAATTCTTCTCCTCCATATACTCAATAATTTGTTTCCTCGCTCTGTAATAGGTCACCCTTGCCCATCCTGCACTTTTTCCAAAAAGAAGCCCTATTTTCTCAAAGGGTAATTCGCCAAAAGTACGTAGTGAAAAGACTTCCTTATATGGATCATTCATCGAGTGAAGAAATTGATGAACTGCGAAGGCATCTTCTTCATTCATCAAATGATTTACAATTTGCACTCCCAACCCTGATTCTTCTACTACATCTGGATCTATTTGTCGTTTATTTCTTTTGTAGTGAGAGAAATATGTATTTTTTGCAATTGTAAAAAGCCACGCTCGAATATCTTTAGAACCATCGAATTTTTCAATTGCTTTTAACGCCTTAAAAAATGCTTCTTGCGTAATTTCTTCAGCTATACTCTCATCGTGACTTAATGATTTGATAAACAAATAAACTTCTTTAAAATATTCTTGATAGATTTCCTCAAAGTCCATCTTCTCTTTTCACCCCTTTCACTTATATAACTCCTAGAATTTAATTTCGTTACAAAAATATTTAAATATTATACATTGAATCAATTATGTTATTTTCTCGATTACCAATCTCCAAATGATTCAGGGTCAACTTATCTTATCTTATATAAAACCTGTATTACTAATCACCAAAAAATCCTCTATAATGAGGACTTTTTGGTTTGATTCATTTTATTTCAATATTTTGGTAAATGTTAATCACCTTGAATGTTTTTTGGGAGGATAATGTTCACACGGTAAAAGTATGTTATTTGAGGGGGTTTTCTTATGTTTCACACGTGGCATATTTTAATAGAGATTGCGTGGCTGTATCACCACTTTTATGTTAATTATTTATAAAATCGTTCTTTTATGTACTCTAATCCAACGGTATATAAAGCTGTTTTTGCTTATTGTGATTTGGATTTATGTTCTTATTATACTCATCTATTAATTCTTTTCTATTTCTAAATGTCCCATCTTTATAATAGCACTTTTCAAATAGCGTTTTTTCCCCAATTATTTCTACTAACATTTTAAAACCCAGCACTTTTTCAATATCTGCTACTTTCATTACGTTTAAAGCCTTTTGTATTTCAAGGAAGCATAGGGACGGTTCTTACGCTTCCTCCTAAACTAAAAAAGAAGCAATAGAACCGTCCCCTTGCTTCATAGATGATCAAGAATCACTCGACCCGTTCCTTCCCTGGTCAAAGACCATTCCAGAGGAATGTCGCATTCCTGCTAAAGTTAAATAAAGGATACATCAATGCCCACCTGAAACACTAGGTGGGCATTATTTGACGCTTACGAAACAAGAAGTTTTGCTTGTACTCACTTCTCGAATTTAATAGTTCCTTTGCAATTGGGGATAGATATACATCCTCTAAAACTTTTTCAAAAATAACTGGATCAAAGTATGGTTTCCTGTTTGAAATACTATTTTTCATGTTTTTTCCTCCTCCTTTTGATCATATAGAATATATTTGAAAATCTGCAGGATTTTTAAGTAAACTGCAAATAAAAAACTCATGGCGGTACTACCATCATGAGTTCTTTATTCTATTCGTATTTTTATAAAAACCTTTTAAGGTATTAATGTTACTCCATGCAGGTATAACCATCATGAAGTATGAATTTTTATGAGATCATTCATTTACTTGTAAGATACGCACTAACTAATTTATTCAAATTATAATCTGTAATCATAGGTTCCGAGTATTGAGTAATTAGTTTAATTTCATCAGGGTTGATTATTTCTTGGGAATATTCTATTGATGCAGAGATAGATCTTAGCAACATATCTAAGACGCCGCCACTAACTTTTCCATATTTTTCATTTTTCTTTTTCCAATATACTTGTGTTCTTAAATCATTTATATCAGAAGTCTGGTTGATGTTTAATTTTGAACAAATATAATAAAAATCAGTATCAGAACTTATACTTAGAATATAAATTAATGCATCATAAATGCTTTCAATAGCTTTCTTTTCAAGGTAGGTTTCTGTAGTTACTGAATAGTATAACTGCAATGAGTTCACCAATTCAATTAACTCGTTAACTCTTGTAGTTTTATAAATGTCAATATAACGATTACTATTACGAAAGTATAAGTTATTGAATGTATTGAGTTCTTTATACTCATCAAGTGAGAAGCCTTTCTTAAACCCTAGTTTATTCCTACAAAGAGAGGAATCGTATGTATACATTACTAAGGGAATAAATTCATTAGTTAACCAATGATATGTTTGTTCTACTGTCCAATAATCTCTTATTCCATAATTCTTATTCTTTTCAACGTCCCACCAAACCAACCAAACTTCCTCTGTAGGTTCCCAACTATCATTAGAATCTACTAAACTATGAATAACACAATGAAAACCCGAATTATACTGTGGTGTTGGTTCATTATTATAAACCTTAATTATATTTCTCCCGGATGAATCAAAAATATTCCATTTACCATTTCCATGGTAATTATCATGTTCATCCGCAAACTTTAGCATTAATCCCCATAACTTCTTATGTATCTTGATAAGCTTATACTTTGTCAAATCATTACTTAATGGAAGAAACTTTTTGCAAGTTAATACTTTCTCAATTTTTTCTATAGCTACTATATACTCGCTAATAAATCTATCTACAACCTCACAAAGGTGCATAGTTTCATCCTTACTCAGATTGAACCTACTACTTCCTAATTGTATAATATAGTTGTCTTCACTTAACTTATCAACTATGTAAGGACGCATTAATTGGTCTGTAGGAGTTTTTGTTCCCTTAAATAATGTTTGAAGGATTTCATTATGCGTTAAAGTTATACTCATACCACGTATATAAAAACTATTAAATGTGAATAAGCAGCTTCCTTCAGGTTCATTAAGTCTTGGGAGATAGCAATCCAACTTTACTGAATTATTTTTTATTGAACGAAAGTTTGTGAATTCATTTTCATACTCAACAAATTCATTACCATAGTCAGAAACAAAATTGTTAACTTGATCTATGTATTCCTCTAATTTTAGTTCTCCAGATTTAACAGCCTTCCGCATAGTCTCTATTTTAAGAGCATAATTTGATTCTTCTAAGTATTTTTGTATTTCTCTATTTACATCACTTATTTTATTCTTAGCTTTTCTTAATAGTTTTGCAGTTATTTCTTCAGGTGCTTCATAGTAACTTTTTTCTCTATTACAATAACCACATGCAGGTCTCAAATTGTACAAACTATTCAACTGAAAATCCTTATGTAAATCATATTTTTTTAATACTCTGTAAAGCTCATTATGATCTTTCTCAATACTCTCTGCAATGATATGGTCTATCTGTAACTGTGTGTAACCTATAGGTTCTCCACAAATTACACACTTCTTATTATATGCTTGCCATAGAGCATACCTAACTTCTGACTTACCTTTAAGTTTCTTCATTTTTCCTCCTAATAAAACAAGACAGTTAAATTATTTGTAAACTAAAGAGGTGAGAGACCAGTTCATCTCACCTCTTTATAAAACTTTACAGTTTAAGAAACCTTATTATACTTTAACGCTTCTTGATATCTCGAATCATTCCAAACCTTATTAAGGGATTTTTTTGGGAAATTAATGATAAAGTCTAATGCTTTGTTAATGTGAACATCTGTTGTTTTAGTCTTTAAATACTCTGTTAACTTACGAATTCTCACATCGGGTTTTGAGACATCTAAATCAAAAACAAATTCATTATCCTCAAACAGATAAAGGAAATCTATTACCTCTCTCACGGTAAATGATTCAATAAACTCTTTATAATATTTGACCGCATTTTCATCAATGCCTTCCCTATATCCTTTTCCGTTACCTGCAAAACAAATTGTAGTTACTTTAACGAACAATTTCCTTGCAGCGTTTGGTATTTTACCCTTAGGTAAGGATTCTGCTATAGATTTTTCATGAGGGGACTCATTGTAAAAATTATTCCACTCAAAGTGAACTGTCCTTAAGTTTTGCAGTTTTTCTATTAACTCTGCGGAAAGACTATCTTCATCTTTATAAGCAAGACCATTAACTAATTCTAAAAACTTTTGTGTGGCCTCTTTCCTATCTGTATCCCCGTTCTTCCTATAAACCCCAAACTTTGCCCCTATAGAATACTTTGTTTCTTCGGTAGCTGATATCCAAACATGGGGAGCTAAATTTTCTATATTTGTTTTAACACTTTGCTTTTACCTTGGGTCAGAAAATAATCCAAACATAGAAAATACAAAGTCATCTATTCTTTCCTGAGGCTGTTTAGCTAAATCTTGTCCTATTATTTCACAGTCATCAGAAGGGATTGTGCCTATCCTTACATTTTCAAGTAAGACTTTAATTTGAATAACTGAGTGGTCTGGAACAGCAGTAATTGCGTGTTTTAGACAGTGCTCCAAAAGAGAGAGCATTTCAATACCTGTTATCTCATTTTCATTTGGATGAGCTGAACTAGTATGGTTTCTTAAATAGTTGACATGTTCTAACCTTTTAAAATTAACATCATTTATTAACCCGATTCTTCGACAAATTTCTAATAAGTCATGCTCAGAAATAGGTTCTAAATCTTCTACAAGATGTAAATTTTTATATCGTGGAGATAAAGTTTCAGCAATATTAAAAAAGTGTTGAAGATCAAATTTAGATACTAAATTTCTTACAGCCTTTATTGTTTCATCCCATAAAAATGTTAACGCACCATCAAACAATCCTACAGTCACTGCTATGGTAAACTTAGATAAATATAATGCTTTAGTCCTTTCTTCGTAAGGTAATATCTCTAAAGTGCTTTCTAATGCAAAAATTACCTTTCTTCTCTCTTCTATAGGCGAAAGGACATTCTCAGTTGGTAATCCAATTCTAGTTAGCATATTTGCTAGCGGCTGATTTAAGGCAGAAATATAATTATCTATTTTTGCAGGCGAATAATCACTAGGAAGGATTTCAAAAGAATTTTATTTTTCCATAATTTCCCTCGTTAATTTAATTGTAATATTTTTCTTATACATAAAATTCTATCTGAAAAGTGTTTTATAGACAACTTCTATACTCTATTATTTTCCAATTTCCTCTCCAATCAAATGTACATTATGGTAATATATTCTTAGTCTTAACAGAAGGAGTAGTAAGTAAAAAATGAAAAATTCGATTTTTTTAAGCCACGCAGTAGCTGATAGAGATCTAGTTGATCGATTTGTTGATTTTCTCAATATTGCTTTTAATATTAACCGTACTCAAATATACTGTACCTCTCTGAAAGGGACAAAACATATACGTACAGGCAATAATTTTATTACTGATATTAAAGAGCATATAGAAGATACAGAAGTAGTACTATTTTTTCTAACACCAAACTATTTAAAAAGCTCGTTTTGTTTGAGTGAACTAGGTGCTGCTTGGGCGTTAGGTAAAAGAATTTATCCCATCCTTATCCCACCATTGGATTACAACTCCTTGGATGGTACACCATTAAAGGGTGTGACTCAATTTATTAAATTAAAAGATGAAGAATCAATATTCGACATTGCTGATGACTTTAAAGAAATGAAGCTAATTGGGGAGATTGGTACAGGATTGTTACGCGCCAAGGCTATGAGCTTTATACAGGATATGCCTGGATTATGTAAATTTGAAGAAAATCAGCATATAGATAAAGAGGATTATCAAAAGGTTTTGAAGGAGATTGATGAAATAACAAATAATAATATAGAACAAGAAAAAGTGATTCGTAATTTAAATAAAAAGATAGAAGAGTTAAAGTCTGCTAAAAACCCTAAGGAAGTTTCTGAAATCCTATTGAAAGGTTCAAATGATAAAGAAACTTTTGAAAACTTAACAGAAACTGTAAAAGAATTACTTTCTCCTCTCGATAACTTAATTGTAAGTTCAATTTATTGCAATATGTATTATTCAGGAGAAATGAGCTATTGGGTCAGTCAAGATGATTTCGCAAGAGCTCGTGAATTGGAAGCTGAGGACTATTTAATTATTGATTATGATGATGGGGAAATCGTACCTAACGAGTCTCATCCCAAAATAAAAAAATGTATTTATGCATTGGAAGACTTAAAATGGTTTCTAGAAGAAAAGTGCAGTCCAGAATTTTTCACTTATTTTGAAGATACTCATGAACGGCCATTATCCATTAATAATAAGTGGTTTTGGGAATATATATTTAAAACAAGTATAACAATGAGTTAGTATTCAACTAACTAACTTATAAATGTCATAAAGATTAAACACCATTCAATTTTATATAGAATGGTGTTTAGCTTACTGCGAAATTTTTTTCAAAAAAGCACTTAAGCATATAACCATTAGTTTAAAGCTCTTCTTTAAATAACCTTAATTTTTTTATACATACTGTTAGTGCTATCTTCTTGTTTACCATCACTTATGGTACGGTTCTCCCCTATTTATCCTAAACGCCCGATAAACTTGCTCCACTAAGATCAGTCTCATCAATTGATGTGGAAAAGTCATGTTGGAAAACGACAGTTGTTCGTTTGAACGGTCTAATACAGAGTCACTTAACCCGAGCGAACCCCCGATGACAAAAGCAATTTTGCTTTTTCCATAAGTAGCGAGGCGATCCAAGTTCGCAGCGAGTTGCTCAGAACTTTGCATTTTACCGTTGATCGCCAAAGCAATGACGTGTGCATCAGGATGGATCTTCGCCAGAATTCGTTCTCCTTCTTTATCTTTCACTTGCACCATTTCGGCTTCGCTTAATACTTCAGGTGCTTTTTCGTCTGGGACTTCGATGATTTCGAGTTTTGCATAAGCCGAAAGTCTTTTAACATATTCGTCAATTCCTTGTTTTAAATATTTCTCTTTTAATTTACCAACTGTAATAATTGAGATATTCACAGGCTAAACTCCTTAACAAACAACTTATCCACAAAAGTTATGCACATATCCACATTTTTCATCCACATGTCGTATCCGAATGTTCGTTCCCCACAACATATATGGCTGGCTTCTCACAATATTCACAGGTTGTGGATAACTGCTTGTCTTTTGAAAGCTCTTTCATTGACGGAAAGGTTTCATGCTCATCTACAATCGTATCTAATGCAATATCAATATGCTCTAAACAGCTATAGATCAATGTTTTCTCCTTCTTTCTACTTATAAAATAGTTTCTTGTCTTAAACTATATTTTCTGATTTTCATAATATTTAAACGCTCGTTTACTTATCCACATTTCATTGTACCACGAACAAAAAAAGCAGGAAAGGAACGTTCTCCTTTCCCGCTTTTTATTTATCCACAGATTCTACAATTGTGCTTCGTCTGTTAGTTTCATTGTTGTTTCTTCGATTTTACCATTGCGATAATATTTTATCTTCATGTTATCGCCAATTGATTTTTTGCTGTAAAGATATTTGCGTAATTCAATCATGTTTGTTACTTTTTCATCATCAAGCTGCACAATAACATCCATCTCTTTTAGTCCTGCTTTGCTTGCTGGTGAATTCGCAAGTACACGCTCAATCATAACTCCACCTTTTACATCTTTCGGTAAGTTTAATGATTCTTGTTGGTGATAAGCCGAGATTTCAGCTAAATTACGAAGCGTAACACCCATTGCTGCACGTTTCACCGTACCATTTTTCTCTAAGCTATCAATAATAGGTTTTGCTGAGTTGGATGGAATAGCAAGTCCGATTCCTTCAACCGCTTGTTCAGCGATTTTCATGGAATTAATACCAATGACTTGTCCAGCTAAGTTGATTAGTGCCCCACCACTATTACCTGGGTTAATGGCTGCATCGGTCTGAATAACTTCTGTCTGCCAATCTTCTTGACCATCTTGGTTAAGATCGACTGGAATGGTTCTTTGAAGACCAGAAACGATTCCTTGTGTAACGGATCCAGAGAATTCTTTTCCTAGTGGATTCCCGATTGCAATGACAGGTTCTCCAGCTTTAAGAGAATCTGAATTTCCAAATGTCGCAACTGTCTTAATGCTTGCTCCCTCGACTTCTAGAACTGCTAAGTCTGTCCAAATATCGCTCCCTTTTATTTTTGCAGGAAGTTTACTACCGTCTGGCATCGTTACTTCTAATTTTTCTGAGCCTTCAATAACATGGTTATTCGTTACGATATAGGCTTTATCTCCTTCTTTTTTGTAGACAACACCTGAACCGCTACCGACTTCTTGTTGACCTTGTTGGCCAGAAAATAAATCGCCTGATTGAATGTTTGAAATCCCAACCACTGCATCTCCTACCTTTTGAACGGCTTCTGTTACTCTTGTATCAACATTGACCGATAAGGTTTGGTTTTTAGCATTTCCCTGTTCTGGAATAAAGGACGTCCCATTCGTCTCTGTTGATGAATGATTTAAATAGCCTAGTTGTGGTAGAAGGAAGGCAACTAGTAATGCCCCTATGATTGCTCCAGCTATACTTGAAAAGAAATACCCTGCCTTTCCACCTCGTCTTTTTGTTTCATTTGAACGAGTTTGATGCTCATCGTAGTACCCCATTTTATCTCATCCCTTCGTGTATGCACATATTGGTTATTCTTTCTATTCTTCTCATATTATAGTCAGGGTAGATTAAAATTCAATGAAAAGCCTTTAAGAATTTACTTTTATTCAAATAAGAATCAATTAAACTAACGATAGAAAAGGAGAGGTTTTGTTCAAACATCGAATGAAGTCTCTCCTTTTCCTTGGTCTTTCCTTCAATTTGATCATAAAACTTTGTAAATGTGTCCTCCACAATAATGAATCTATTTTTGATAAGTGCTCTTTCCAGAGCCATTTCAATCGTCTGGTGAATAATAAATCGAATTTGGTCACGTCTTGAAGACAAAGTATAGGCTCTTTTAGAACGACTCGATCATAAATGGAATAAGCGAAAAATGGACTCTTGATTCCACTCTTCCAAGATACCAACTAAAGGAGTCTTAAAATGATGGAAAAGCGAGGAACGAGGAACTAAATAGCTGTTCATTCTAAATTTAGCAGGTGATTTTAGTGGAAGGCAGCGACTCCTGCGGGAATAGCACGAGCTGAAAGCCCCGCAGAGAAAGGATCACAGTCTAAGAGCGCAACATCCTGTTGCAACGACTGCGCTAAAACTTCCTGTTTGTCGGAGGAGATTGAAGCCGTGCCCGCGGAACGCGTCTGCCTGGAACGGAAATCCATGGCTTATACTCGCATGGATGTTCCAAAAGGACTTTTTCAGTAGCCTCTATGCCAAGCAGTTGAGCGCTTGGAGATTGATCAAAAAAAGCAGTGAAAAAATTTTACTTGAATCAATTTTATAAATAATCATCATTTCCATGGAACCGAACATTGATTTCGATTGGAGTGTAAGACGGCGACTCCTGGGGAATAGCGAAGACGTCGAAATCCACTTAAGCTTTAGCTTAAGTTCGTTCGACGCGAGCCCCCGGAAAGCGTCCGTCGAAAACGAAAATCGAATGATTACAACATATTCAAATAAAAAGCTTGCATTTAAGATTGAGGATTTAAATGATGAAATGGACTCACTTTCTTATCTTTTAAAAAAAGTAAGAACCACATTTGGCTCTTACTTTTCAAAACAATGATTATATCGTTATTAAATTTGTCGGGTTCTTTGGATCGGTATCATAGACTTCGAATTGTTCTCCGATGACATGCCCTTTACTCTCTAATGTTTGCGTGACACTCATCCGGGCTAAGTCTTTCATATTATTATCCGTACTCAAATGCGCAAGATAAATCCGCTTTGTCCGATCTCCGATGACATCATCCATTGCAAGAGCAGCATCTTCATTTGAAACGTGACCAACATCACTTAATATGCGACGTTTGATGCTCCAAGGATAGCGACCCATTCGAAGCATTTCTACATCATGATTACTCTCAAAAATGTAGGCATCTGCGTTTGCAATGGTGCCTTTCATTCGATCGCTGACATAGCCAGTATCCGTAATTAATACGAGTTTCTTTCCATCTTGATGAAAACAATAGAACATCGGCTCTACTGCATCGTGTGAAACACCAAATGACTGAATGTCTAATGATCCAAATGTTTTGACAGAATCCATTTGGAATGAGAATTTTTGATCAGTCGATAATTTCCCAATGAGCGGCTCCATTGCTTGCCACGTGTTATCATTCGCATAGATCGGTAAATTATGTTTCCGAGCGATAATTCCGAGCCCTTTTATATGATCACTGTGCTCATGTGTCACAAGAATTCCCGTCAATGTATCCATTTTTCGTCCAATTTTATCAAATAAAGCAGTCATTTGTTTCCCACTTAATCCTGCGTCTACAAGAAAGGCTTGATCTTCTGTTTCCACATAAAGCGCATTCCCTGTACTCCCGCTAGCGAGCACACTAAAACGCATAGTCATCTCACTCACTCCAATGCTGTGTGATCTTCTGTATCCAATTCAATGATTTGTCCGTCATATGCATTGACGAATAAATCTTCCTTTAGCTTGCCATTTTCAACGCTAAAATGCCAGGTTGGCGTAAGTACTTGGGATTCAGTTAATTGGACGATCGTATAGTAGCCTAGCTCAGCTGATTTGATCGTACTTTCTGGCTTGATCATCCCTTTATTATGAAGCGTCTCAATCGCCTGCATCCCCGTTAATGTTGTTTCTTGATCATTAATTTCATCAATCGAGTCAAGCAGTGTTTCTTCATAAGAAATGATTTCATTTTGGTCGTTGAAATGCAAAGTTAATTGCCCATTCTTGTTGTTGTAGAAAACCTTATTTTTATACTGTTGGTAATAAGTAGCGGTTTGCTTTTTTGCATCATAACCCCAGTATTTGAACTGATCGCCGTGTAAAATATTCGTTTTGATAAAGTCACTTAATTGATTAGCGTCTACCTTACCCTCAATTTCCACTGATTTCTCAAGTGTCCCTTGAACGGTTGTTTTGTCTATAATTTTTATTTTTTGATTCTTTAATTGATCGAGCTCGTCGATCGAGAAATTCTTTGTTTTCGCACTAACATATGGTTCTTTTTTTTCATCCTTCACCATATCTGGATAGGTAATTTTGTCTTCCTTTAGCTTCTCTTCAATGGAAGTCTCTTCAATAGAAGTCTCTGCAAACTGACTTGTCTGATGTTTTTGCACAAACATCGTTAAAAGAAAAATATTAAGGATTAGAAAGACGATAATAAAAATACTCTTCGTTTTATTCCAATCCACGATTTTTCCCTCCAAGTCCATCCGTTAAATTTAATTGAATCCAAGAGCCACCATACTTGTAATACCATGAAGGGTCTAAACTAAGGATGATCGATTTATCTGTATCTTGAGACAGTTTATACCCATAAATCACATCTTCAAGGAGCTCTGGTTTAAAGTTCTTATTCGATGTTAAATAATCAATAACAGAATAACCAGAAGATAATTGCACTTCCTTTGTTTCTGAAGGAACTGGAACATCAAGGGTAATAAGTGGTCGTATATATTGATAAATTTTCTCTTGACCCCAATATTGAAGAATTTCAGCCGTTCCATCTTCATTGAAAACTGGAATCCCTTGCATAAAGAGACGATAGTTTACTTGCTGATCCACATTTGTCACATTGAAATAGCGATAATGATCAGTCCATCCTCCGTGAGCATTAACGAACTCAATACTTTGCTTAATTAAATCACTTGAGGCTCTTACCGACTCACTTTCTTCTGCCGGATCTACATAGGTGATCATTTTTTTATTTGCGTCAACGTTCATCAAACGAGAACCATCCGTATACTCTTCCCCATCAGAAAGGATATCTTTTTTCACAAAGCTAGGATCACTAAATAACGCATTTTTAAACTTTTCGGGGTTTATTTCATTATAAAAATATTTATATCCTACCATTTTCGAAGGATTTTTCGGCATATATAAAACTCTTTTCCCTGAAATTTCATAAGGAAAATACACAGAATAGTTACTTGCTGGCTTTGCAAAATCATTTTGGAATTTTGCGACCACAGAGCTGTTCACATGACTTTCATAAACGAGTCGATCATCATATGAGACAAAATAAACAGAGGAAGTTTCTTTATCTGTTGGTTTTAAATCAATCACAATTCGATTAAAAGAAGCCGTTGGAATGTTTTTGTCTTCAAAGTTAATCAAATTTTTATAGATTCCAAAAGGCACGACATCAGGAAAAGCAATTTCTACTTTATTCTGACCATGGACTAATTCCTTAAATTCTTTCCATGATAAACCGTCAGAGATATTGCGGAGATCAAACACACTCCAGCCGCCGATCTCTTTATCCAATCGATCGATTTCGTCTTCACTCATCGTTCCGTACGTTGTTTCTTTTTCATGATAAAAAACCTTGTATGGCTTGATCAAATCTTTCGCCGTTTTCTTATCACTTATTGAAATATCATAGGAAGTGCCATTATCAATCGTTTCATACTTCGGTTGATAGGTCCAAACATTCCAAGTTAACAGGACACTAGCTAGAACCAAAATCGTCAACGTGATCGATTTTACATTTTCATACTTCATAGCCATTCATCCTCTTGCGTTCCGTCATGAGGAAGTGTGAAGAATATCGTCGTACCTTTACCTTCAACACTTCGAGCCCAAATCTCACCACCATGTGCCGTGATCATTTCTTTAGCAATAGCAAGCCCTAGTCCAGTTCCTCCCATTGCCCGAGCACGTGCTTTATCCACACGATAGAAACGTTCAAAGATTTTATCCACGTTGTCTTTTGGAATTCCCATCCCTTGATCGTGAACGCTAACCGTAATAAAATCTTCTTCTCTCTTCACTCGAAACAATAGTTGACCGCCAGAAGGAGAATACTTCAAGGCATTTGAGATGATATTGTCAATGACTTGAGTTAATTTATCTGTATCAATTTCAACGAAAATCGTTTCGTCAGGGAAATCACGTTTAAATGTTATTGTTGGTGATTTTGTCATTTCAAAACGGTCAATAATATGACCAAAGAAACGGGGGAAATCAACCCAATCCTTCGACGGTCGATAATCGGTACTATCCATTTTAGAAAGTTGAAGCAAATCATTAACGAGTCGAATCATCCGTTCCGTTTCATTTTGTGTCACAAATAAAAATTGAGGAGCAATGGTTTCATCTTGCCAAGCACCTTCTGCTAACGCATCTAAATAACTGCGCATTGTCGTTAATGGTGTTCGCAATTCATGAGAAACATTTGCCACAAACTCACGTCTCTCCATCTCAATTTTCTCTTGTTCTGTAATATCATGAAGGACAGTAATTAGTCCATTTACAAAACCTGTTTCCTTTTGAATAACAGAAAAATTTGCTCTTAATATATAAGCCCGCATCGAATTACTGTAATCTAAAATCACAGACTCTTTTTCTTTTAAAAGATCTTCAAACGAATACTCATCCTCGAGATTTAAGAGCGTTAAGATTGATTGAGAGAGAACCGTTTCACGTGAAACATTTAAGAGTTTCGCTGCAGGATCATTAATCAAAATGACTCTTCCTTTACGATCGGTTGCGATTACTCCATCCGTCATATAGGAAAGAACAGAAGATAGTTTTCTTCGTTCACCTTCAGTTGTAGCTTGTGCTTCTTGGAGTCTTTTCGTCAAGTTATTAAATGTAATTGTAAGTTGACCAATTTCATCATAACCATATACTTTTGCTTTCCGAGAGAAGTTTCCTCTACCCATTGCTAAAGCCTGCTTCCTCATATCGGCAATCGGTCTTGTAATCGTTTGTGCCAATAGAATTCCCAGAATAGCGGTAATCACTAAAGCAATAAGTGTACCCGTTATAAAAATTTTGTTAATATCATTCAGCTGCTCAAATACGGTTTCAATTTTCGCCACTAAATAAATAGAACCGATTACTTTTCTATTTGATTGGACGGGTGATGTATACACCCATATTCTATGTCCCGTTTTTTTATCAATAAAAATTTTATCGTCAGGTGTCCCTGAAACTAATGCACGTTTCACCATAATATTAGTCGTTCTTTGACCAACGATTCCTTGATTAGAAGAACTACCTACGATTCGACTATTATCATCGACGAGACGGACTTCGGAGATATCTGAAACCGCAAAGTCATTTAAAACTTTGCGGACATCTTGTTCTAAGGTTGGGCTATTTTGGTCACGTTCTTTAATCATTTCTTCTCTTAAGTTGTACTCAAGTAAATTTACACGCTGAGTTAAAGAAGTCTTAAAGTTGGACACGAGATTTTTTTCAAGCTCTCGTACAAAATAAACCCCGATAATTTGCATAGCTAATAAAATAAGCAAGACATAGATTAACACGAATTTTAAATGGATCGAACGGAAAAAACCGACTTTCTTCATTTACATTAATCCTGCTCAGGGTTGCGGAGGTAGTATCCAACTCCACGTCTCGTTACAATCCATAAAGGATGACTTGGATTATCTTCAATTTTCTCACGTAACCGACGGACTGTTACATCAACGGTACGCACATCACCAAAGTAATCGTATCCCCAAACCGTTTGAAGTAAATGCTCTCGCGTCATTACTTGTCCGATATGTTTCGCTAAATAATGGAGCAATTCAAATTCACGATGAGTTAATTCAATCGTATCTCCACGTTTTGAAACGACATATGCATCAGGATGAATCGTTAATGCACCTACCGCGATTTCATTACTCTCTTCTTCAAGCGGAAGAGATGCGCCTGCTTGATGACGACGTAAGTTCGCTTTTACCCGAGCAATTAACTCTCTTGTGCTAAAAGGTTTCGTTACATAATCATCCGCACCTAGCTCTAAACCGATCACTTTATCAATCTCTGAATCCTTTGCCGTAAGCATAATAATCGGCATTTCGTATTTTTTTCGAATTTCACGACATACTTCCATCCCATCTCGTCCTGGAAGCATAATATCTAAAAGGATCAGGTCTGGTTTAATTTCTTCTGCCATTTGGACAGCTTCATCGCCATCATAGGCACAATAAACGTCATAGCCCTCTTTTTTTAAATTAAATTGCAGGATATCTGCAATTGGTTTTTCGTCATCAACCACTAATATTTTTTTCTCCATTTGTTTGTTCTCCTTTTTCCGGAAAATATCTATCTTGTTTTTTAAAATAATCTCTTTATTTTCAACTTTTCTCAAAACGAAAATCTAAATTCATTAGAAAGCGATTCAATTAAAACATTATCCTTTCTACTTTATCACGTTATGGCCTTGAATTCACCTATTTCCCTTCTTTCATGTCAATGATTATTGCTCGGGAAATAATGACGACCTTCGGGAAAATATGACATAAAAAGCGAAAAAAAAGAGCCAGACCCCACAGTGGATTAAATTCCACTAGGGGGTGGCTCTTTTGCATTTCACTCTTATCTCCAAACACTTTGTACGATATTTGTCTGTGTCCGGTCTGGTCCAACCGAGAAAACGGAAAGTGGAATGCCGGATAGCTGAGAAACACGTTCTAAGTAATGACGAGCATTTTCAGGAAGTTCACTTAATGAACGACAACCTGTAATATCTTCAGTCCAGCCGGGAAGTTCTTCATAAACAGGCTCACATTTAGCAAGAATGTTTAAATTAGCTGGGAATTCTTCTATAATATCATCACCAATTCGGTAAGCGATACAGATCTTCAATGTTTCAATCCCTGTCAGAACATCAATCGAATTCAATGAAAGGTCTGTAATCCCACTTACACGGCGAGCATGACGAACCACTACACTATCGAACCACCCAACACGGCGGGCTCGCCCTGTGGTTGTTCCATATTCACGGCCTACTTCACGAATTTGATGGCCGATTTCGTTATCTAATTCGGTCGGGAATGGTCCGTCACCAACACGTGTCGTATATGCTTTTGAAACACCTACTACATGGTTAATCTTCGTCGGTCCTACTCCTGAACCAATCGTTACGCCACCCGCAACTGGATTAGACGATGTCACGAACGGATACGTTCCTTGATCGATATCAAGCATCACACCTTGAGCGCCTTCAAATAATACACGACGACCTTCATCAAGCGCATCATTTAAGACAACAGAAGTGTCACAGACATATTTCTTAATTTGTTGACCATACTCATAGTATTCTTCAAAAATATCTTCAAGGTTAAAACCTTCTGTATCGTACATGCGTTCTAATAAACGGTTTTTCTCTTCAAGATTGCGCGAAAGCTTCTCTTCAAACGAATCACGATCAAGTAAATCGGCAATACGGATTCCCACACGAGCTGCCTTATCCATGTATGCTGGTCCAATTCCTTTTTTCGTTGTTCCAATTTTGTTCGCGCCTTTGCGTTCTTCTTCCACTTCATCCTGCTTTAAGTGGTAAGGAAGAATCACATGTGCTCGATTACTAATTCTTAAGTTATGTGTTTGTACATCACGATCATGTAGATATTTAAGTTCTTGAACAAGTGCTTTAGGATCGACGACCATCCCGTTTCCGATAACGGAAATTTTGTCTTTATAAAATATACCTGATGGAATTAAATGTAACTTATAAGTGACTCCACCGAATACTATCGTATGTCCGGCATTATTTCCGCCTTGATAGCGTGCGATCACTTCTGCATTTTCAGAAAGGAAATCAGTGATCTTCCCTTTTCCTTCGTCTCCCCATTGTGTACCCACAACAACTACGGATGACATATTGAGCACCTCCGTCAGGCTTATGTAATCTAGCCCTTATTTCAAACAAGATCATTTTATCAGTTTTCCCAAGTGAAAGTCAATGTAAACACGAACATTATTTAAATGATGATCAATATTCGTTCGTGAAAATAGGTATTATGGTCTGACCCCTCTACTCAATCAAAAGGACCCTCCCATTTCGTATGCGGGAAGGTCCTTTTCATTTTGTTTCTATCCTGCTTCACCATCGAAACGCCGTTCTAGATTGACGAATTTATTGTACTCTTTTACGAATGCAAGCTGTACCGTTCCGACTGGGCCGTTACGCTGCTTGGCGATAATTATTTCTATAATATTTTTATCTTCACTTTCTTTATCGTAATAATCGTCACGGTATAAGAAAGCTACGATATCGGCATCTTGCTCAATACTTCCAGATTCACGGATATCAGACATCATCGGCCGCTTATCTTGCCGCTGCTCAACACCACGAGATAGCTGAGAAAGGGCAATGACAGGTACTTGTAGTTCACGCGCTAATTGTTTTAATGAACGAGAAATTTCAGAAACTTCTTGTTGACGATTATCACGAGAACTTCCATTCCCTTGAATAAGCTGCAAATAGTCAATCAGGATCATGCCTAAGCCGTTTTCTTGCTTTAGACGACGGCATTTTGAACGGATCTCCGCAATTCGAATCCCTGGCGTATCATCAATGTAGATCCCGGAATTCGACAGACTTCCCATCGCCATTGTGAGCTTGCGCCAATCTTCATCGGTCAATGCCCCCGTTCTTAAATTCTGTGCATTGATGTTTCCTTCCGCACAAAGCATCCTCATCACAAGTTGTTCCGAACCCATCTCGAGACTAAAAATCGCGACATTTTCCTCTGTCTTCGTGGCCACGTTTTGAGCAATATTTAAAGCAAAGGCAGTTTTACCAACTGACGGACGAGCTCCTACGATAATTAAATCGTTTCGTTGAAAACCTGCAGTCATTCGGTCTAACTCAGCAAATCCCGTAGGAATTCCCGTTACGTCTCCCTTACGATTGTGAAGAAGCTCAATGTTGTCATAGGTTCGTACTAAAACATCTTTAATATTCTGGAATGCTCCCGTATTTTTACGAGAAGCCACTTCCATGATACTTTTCTCTGCTTCACTCAACAGGTCCTCGACTTCATCCTCACGTGCATAACCATCTTGAGCAATATTGGTTGCTGTTCGAATCAGACGTCTAAGCAGAGACTTTTCCTCTACGATACGAGCGTAGAATTCGACGTTGGCAGCCGTAGGAACAGACGCAGCAATTTCACTTAGATAAGAGACTCCCCCAACGTCTTCTAATTCATTTGCAGCAGACAAGTCTTCCATCACCGTGATCAGATCGACTGCTTTTCCTTTGTCATTCAGTTTAATCATGACTTGGAATATTTTTTGATGAGCTTGACGATAAAAATCTTCAGGAATTAGAATTTCCGAAGTGAGAATTAAAGAAGCTGGTTCGAGGAAAATGGCCCCAATTACAGCTTGCTCTGCTTCGACATTTTGTGGCGGGATACGATCTGAAAATACTTCACTCATTTAATATAAAAACCTCCTATATAAGAGGATAGGGTAATATCCATATAAAAAATGTGATCGGTTGAACCGGATCACATTTCTCATTACCTATTATCTTACCACTTTTCCGTTCAATAGTAGAAAGATTATTTTTCTTCTTTTACATGCACATCTAATGTAGCCGTTACTTCATGATGAAGTTTAACAGGTACTTTTGTGTGCCCAAGAGCACGAATTGCGTCGGTTAGTTCCATTTTACGCTTATCAATTTTGATTCCGTTATTTTTTTCAAGCGAAGAGGCAATTTGCTTACTCGTGATCGAACCAAACAATTTACCGCCTTCACCAGATTTTGACGTCAATTCAACCGTTAAGCTTTCAAGTTTTTCTTTTAATGCTTTTGCTTCTTCTAATTCTTGTTGTGCTTCTTTTTCTTCTTTTTTCTTTTGACCATCGAGTTGGCTCATAGCCGTTGAAGTTGCTTCTTTTGCAAGTCCTTGTTTTAATAAAAAGTTGTGTGCATAGCCGTCCGCTACATTTTTCACTTCACCTTTTTTGCCTTTTCCTTTAACGTCTTTCATAAAAATGACTCTCATTCTTCGTTTCCTCCTTCAAAATATTGATCTAAGACACTTTTTAAACGAGCGTCTACTTCATCTATAGAGGTATCCTCAAGTTGGGTAGCGGCGTTACTTAAATGACCGCCACCTTCAAGGTTTTCCATAATAATTTGTACGTTGACATCTCCTAGTGAGCGTGCACTAATTCCTACCATTGTATCAGATCGCCGGGAAACAACAAATGATGCGATTACACCATCCATTGTCAGAAGAGTATCTGCCGCCTGGGCAATTAATACAGCATCGTTATTCTCGTCTTCTCTTCCTTTTGCAATGGCGATGCCGTCACGATAAAACTCTACACTTTCAATTAATCGTGCTCGGCGTATATAAGTTTGAACACTTTCTTTCAAGAATTTTTGGACGAGAACAGTATCTGCGCCTAGCGCTCTTAAATAAGAAGCCGCATCGAACGTTCTAGAACCCGTGCGGAGCGTAAAGCTCTTCGTATCAACAATAATTCCTGAGAGGAGTGCTGTCGCTTCGAGCATGTGGATCTTCTCATGCTTTGGCTGGTACTCTAATAGTTCTGTAACAAGTTCTGCCGTTGATGAAGCGTAAGGCTCCATATAAACAAGAAGAGGATTTTCAATAAAGTCCTCGTTTCTACGGTGATGATCAATCACGACGACTTTCTCTACAGACTTGAGTAATTTTTCTTCGATAACAAGACTTGGTTTGTTCGTATCCACAATGACTAGTAACGTATCTTCCGTAGCCATTTCTAGCGCTTCTTCAGGTGTGATAAAACGAGAGTAAAGTTCAGGTAACGCCTTCATCTCCTCAATCATCCTTAAGACACCTGTATCGAGCTCTGTGAAATTCAGAACAATAAAACCTTCTTTTTGATTCAACTGCGCAACTTTCCGAATCCCTATTGCTGCACCCACTGCATCCATGTCTGGATGTTTATGGCCCATAACAATGACTTTATCACTGTCCGAAATTAATTCTTTAAGTGCATGAGAGATGACCCGAGCACGAACTCGAGTTCTTTTTTCCATTGGGTTTGTTTTCCCACCATAGAATTTCACTTTCCCATTCGGCTGTTTGATGGCTACTTGATCACCGCCACGGCCCAAGAGCTAAATCTAAACTTGATTGTGCTAAGTCTCCTAGTTCAGGTAAATCAGCAACACCGCAACCGATTCCCATACTTAACGTTAAGGGAACATTTTGCTTCGAAGTGATTTCTCTTACCTCGTCTAAAATCGCAAATCGATCTTTTTCGAGGACATTTAATATTTTTTCATTCAAAATCGCAATAAAACGGTCAGATGAAACGCGCTTTAAGTACATGCCATATTCCATTGCCCATTTATTTAATCTAGACGTTACAAGACTGTTCAGGCTACTTCGAAGTTGATCATCCATCGCTTGAGTTAGGTCATCATAATTATCTAGAAAAATAACAGATATGGCTGTTTTTTCATGTTCATACTGCTTCTCAATTTCTTTTTGATCGGTTACATCAAAAAAGTAGAGAAGTTTTTCTTCTAATTTTAAAACAATCTGGAATTTCCGATCATTTAACGAGACGATCTCCGTATCTACTTCTTGCTTGATTAACGGAACAATCGCATCAGCAACATCATACAAAGATCGACCAACCAAAGTATCTTCTCCGAAAAAAGAAGAGAGAAATGGGTTCGTCCACTCTATATAATATTTATCATTAATGAGCATAATGCCAATTGGCATTCCCATTAATGCCTCTTCTCCTACTTTTTTTACCCTATAGGAAAGTGATGCGATATATTGTTCCATTTTTCGGCGAAATTGTTTTATCCAATAAAAAATAGAATAGAATAAGCCTCCGAGTACAATTAGACCGATCGATCCAACAATCCAATTGTAATAGATCAATACGCCTAATAGAACAAGCGAAGCAATCGCTAGTCCAGCAAGAGGATAGCGCAGCATCCGCTTACTACTGGAATATGGTGGCATAAATTCAGCTCCTATAACTTTATAATCAGCCATTAGGCTTTTGTTGAAAATACTTTCTTAAATCCAATCCCAAATCAGCTATTCCTAATAAAAAAACGATCATAATAAACAGTGGGAAAAAACTGATGAAAATAACGAACATTCTTCTCGATTTTGACCAATCTTTATAGTGAAAGTACGTACCAAGAAAAATATAGCCTTGAATCAACATAGCCATTGTCAAAAGATATTGAGCATTCAAGATCGCTATCGTAAAAAAGCCTTCTTCTCCACTTTTAACTAGAATGGCCAAAAGATAGGTAATTAAATAATACCACAACAAGCTCTTTGGTAGGACCCAATTCCTTACAGGAGGAAATAAGGGCACCTTCATTCCAAATCTTTTTGCTAGCGCTAAATTGGCCCACATGATTAAAAATACACCTAGAAACGCCACCATAATCAAATAGGTAGGAAGAAGGGTTTTCGCAAGTTCTGTAGCTTTTTCCATTGATTCAACTACTTTTGGATCAACCGGTAGATGGAGTTGATTTGCAGTTGATATGGATTGATTCATTAACGTGTGAAATTGTTGAATGACTTCTTCAATAAAATGATAGTGAAAAAAAGCGACACTAACACTATAAGAGACTATGATGATAAAAAGCATCACGAGTGAGCTAATCAAAAATGTAGTCGTTTTTGAATTTGTAATTCTTAAAGTTGAACCTATTGTTACCCCAAGAATGGAAAAAATAATGGCAAGCGGCACAGAGGTGATCGTACCTACTAGTCCTGAAATAATCATGGCCCCCAATGCAACAAGCATAGCGTTTTTCAATGGGTATTTTAAACTAAACCAGATCATTGGAAAAGCAAGAAACAACAGCCCTGCAAGCCAAATCACCGGAAGATATACTGTAACAAGCAAGAGCAGTGCAAACATTGCAATCATCATTGCCCCTTGGGTTAACATCGTAGTTTTTTTCAAAACGACACTCCTTCATTTCCTAAAGAAAACTTCTCTTTAAATTGTATCGATATTTCTACACGTGATCAACTATAAGGTCTATATCACCTACTTAATTTCCCTATTTATGGTGCTGCTCATAAGAAAAGCGCAATGCGAACTTTCATCTACAGCAACATGAAAGGTGAAAGCGACTAAGTTCTAAGTCCAAGGGAAAACAAAAGGAGCATCGTCTAAATGCACAACTTCCTGTTGCAGCGGCTTCACTAATCACATCCTGTGCCCGGAAGCAGTTGACGCTTTGAAACTAGAAGTAAATAATGAGCTGAAAAAATTTATCCTTTCTTATCTTTACAAAAGAAATGGATGTGCTTAAATAACAAGCACATCCATTTCTTTCTATTATTACTCATTCAACAATCTCTTAAAAGTCAAAGTTATCAGGATCTGGTCCTACTCGACGATCCTCGTTTAATTCATTGATTGTTTTCATTTCATCATCAGACAACTCAAAATCAAAAATACTGGAATTTTCAATAATGCGTTTTTCTTTTGTTGATTTCGGAATGGTTACGACATTATTTTGAATATCCCATCTCAAAATCACTTGAGCCACAGATTTATTATGTGCTTTTGCGATATTCATCAATGTTTCATCTTCTAACAATTCTCCTTGCATAAGTGGTGACCAAGCTTCCAGTTGAATACTTTCTGAACGGCAGTAGGCATTTAATTCTACTTGTGAAAGTTTTGGATGATACTCCACTTGGTTAACCATTGGCTTGACTTCCGCACTAATCATCACGTCTTTCAAATGATGAACTTGGAAGTTACTCACACCAATTGCACGTACTTTTTTATCTTTGTATAATTTTTCAAGCGCATGCCAAGTATCTTTGTATTTCCCTTCTACAGGCCAATGGATTAAATATAAATCCAGATAGTCTAATCCTAATTTTTTTAAACTTGTTTCAAAGGCAGAAAGAGTAGATTCATACCCTTGATCGCTATTCCATACTTTTGTCGTAATAAATAAATCTTCTCTTTTTAAATTATTTTCAACAAGCGCTTCTTTAATCGCTTTTCCTACACCTTCTTCATTCTTATAAGCAGCAGCTGTATCAATGCTTCGGTACCCATTTTTAATGGCTGTTTTAACAGAATCAATTACTTCCGAACCATCTTCTACTTTAAAAACACCTAGACCAAATTGAGGCATTTCTACACCATTATGTAGTTTAACAGTTGATTGTAAATTACGTGTCATGTTAATTGTCCTCCTTATTATATAGATAGAATAAATTGTAAATAATAATAAAAGCATACTCTTTATTCATTATTTACGCACTTTTTATGTATTCCCTTCAGTGAAAAATTAAAACTACTAAGAAAAGCTTTGCTCAGATGTGCCAAGCATTTCGCCTTTGAAGACTTGATCCGAAGATCATATTTTCTTTTTTGTTTGCCGTGTTAAATAATCATCTTGATTTTTCTACATTCAGCAAATAAAACCGTTTCCCTGCAGAAGTCTCGCAGTATATATACTTCATTTCAACATCTTCCGCTAACATACCTTATTCATAAAAAAACACCTTACTCGTTTTAGCGAGTAAGGTGTTTAGAACTAGTGATTATTCACCAGTTACGTACGGAAGTAAAGCCATTGTACGAGAACGTTTGATCGCGATAGTCAATTTACGTTGATATTTCGCGCTTGTTCCTGTAACACGACGTGGAAGAATTTTCCCACGTTCAGAAACGAATTTTTTCAAAAGATCTGTATCTTTATAGTCGATGTGTGTAATACCGTTAGATGTGAAAAAACACACCTTTTTACGCTTACGTCCACCTCTGCGTCCACCTGCCATGAATTCCAACCTCCTTCTATTGTTTATTTCATTCATTCATCAGAATAAATTTTTAAAAATCGATGTTAGAATGGTAGATCATCATCTGAAATATCGATCGGACGACCGTCATTTGCAAATGGATCTTCATCTACACGTGTATAATTCGAATTTTGATTGCGCTGATTTTGATTCTGACTTTGATTTTGGTTTTGATTGTATGAAGAGCCTTGACTTCTTTGGTTTCCACCATTGAAATCGCTTTGGCCACCACTTCGTTCTTGATTCGAGTTACGTGGTTCTAAGAATTGAACGCTTTCTGCTACAATTTCTGTAACATATACTCGTTTGCCATCTTGTCCTTCATAACTTCGGCTTTGAACGCGTCCATCAACCCCAGCTAGACTTCCCTTTTTCAAGAAGTTTGCTACATTTTCAGCAGGTTTGCGCCAAACAACGCAATTAATAAAATCGGCTTCGCGTTCACCTTGTGCGTTCGTAAAAGTACGATTTACAGCAAGAGTAAAAGTAGCTACAGCAACTCCACTTGGAGTGTACTTCAATTCTGGATCACGAGTTAAGCGACCAACTAAAACAACACGGTTCATCATCAGAATCATCCCCTTTGCAAAAAAGCGAATGTTTCACGTGAAACATCACTTAAAATTTTTTATATTGAATCGGTTTAATTATGCTTCATCACGTACAACGATATGACGGATAATATCATCGCTAATCTTAGCAAGACGGTCAAATTCTTGAACCGCTTCTACAGTTGAGTTCATTTTCACGATCTGGTAGAAACCATCACGGAAATCGTTGATCTCATATGCAAGACGACGTTTACCCCAATCTTTTGACTCGATGATCTCCGCTCCACTTGAAGTCAAAACGTTCTCAAAGCGTTCTACTACCGCTTTTTTAGCTTCATCATCAACAGATGGACGGATAATGTACATTACTTCATACTTTTTCATCAATTGTCACCTCCTCATGGTCTATACGGACCTCGTGCTATCACAAGGTCAAGGAGCAATTACTTTCATTACTCACAAGTTAAAATTATATCATAGTTGTTTAACAATGACAATGTTTTACGAATTATCGTAAGAAAGTGAAACTGTACCCGTACCATTGTCACAAAATACTGTGTGGCTTTTAAAAAGGAAAGGTCACTTCCTAAGTATGCTTCTTGCTTATTGAGAAATCGAATGTTGCTTTGAAAATAATAAAAAGGAGAGACTTCGTTTAAATATCGAACGAAGTCTCTCCTTTTCCTTTGATATTCTTTTCTTCAATTTCTTCTTTAAGATTAATATCCGCTTGAGATTTACTGCGAATATGGCTGTGGTTTCTTATATTTGCAGAACTATTTGTTCACTCACAGTTTTTTTCAATTTTATCACGATTTTTTTATGTGTGCCCTCCACAATAATGGAAATACTTTTGATAATCGCTTGTTTCAGTGCAACTTTAAACATCTTTTGAATAAATCATTCAAATTAGCTCACGTCTTGAAAACAAGGTAGATGATCTTTCACTACTGCCCTATTATAAATGGATATAGAGAAAGAGACTGTTGATTTAAATCACTGAAGATACTAGCTAGATTGAGTCTTTAAATGATGTAAAAGTGAGGAACTAAATAGCAGTTCATTCTAAATTTAGTAGGTAATTGCGGGAAAAGCGAGACAGACGAGACCGCGCAGGAAGCGCAAGCGACGAGGAGACTCGGTGCTCGCCCGCGGAAAGCGTCCGCCTGCAACGGAAATCACCTATTCCATTTATTCAATAAAAAAAACGCCAACTTGTCATAAAGACTTCGTTCGCGTTTTCAGCTTTTCGTATTATACGTTAAAGCGGAAGTGAATGATGTCTCCGTCTTTTACGATGTATTCTTTACCTTCTAATCGAACTTTCCCCGCTTCTTTAGCTGCAGCCATTGAGCCGTTATCAACTAAGTCGTCGTAAGATACTGTTTCGGCACGAATAAATCCGCGTTCGAAGTCAGTATGAATAACACCGGCACATTGAGGAGCCTTCATGCCATGACGGAAAGTCCACGCGCGAACTTCTTGAACACCTGCAGTGAAATAGGTGGCTAAACCAAGCAAATGATAAGAAGCATGAATGAGTTGATCAAGACCAGACTCTGCAATTCCTAATTCTTGAAGGAACATCGCCTTTTCTTCATCGTCTAACTCTGCAATTTCTTCCTCAATCTTCGCACACACGACAATTACTTCTGCATTGTCTTTGCTTGCAAATTCGCGAACCTTTTGAACATATTCATTATCAGTTGGATCCGCTACTTCATCTTCTCCAACATTTGCTACATAAAGCATCGGTTTACTTGTTAATAAATGCATTTGTTTTGCGATACGTTGTTGATCATCTGTAAATTCTACTGTACGAGCAGGAAGTTCTTGTTCTAACACTTCTTTAATTTTCAATAATACTTCTTGTTCTTGAACAGCATCTTTATCTTTTTGTTTCGCCATTTTGCCAACGCGTAACAAGCGTTTATCTACACTCTCAAGGTCAGCTAAAATTAATTCTAAGTTGATAATTTCGATATCATCAATCGGATCTACTTTTCCAGACACGTGCGTAATATTATCATCCGCAAAACAACGTACCACTTGGCAAATTGCATCGACTTGACGAATATGAGAAAGGAATTTGTTTCCGAGACCCTCCCCTTTACTTGCGCCTTTAACGATTCCAGCGATATCCGTAAATTCAAATGCGGTCGGAACTGTTTTCTTAGGTTGAACTAATTCTGTAAGTTTGTCCAATCGCACATCTGGTACTTCTACGATTCCTACATTTGGATCAATTGTACAAAATGGATAGTTTGCTGATTCTGCACCCGCTTTTGTGATGGCATTAAATAATGTTGATTTTCCGACGTTGGGCAAGCCCACAATTCCGGCTGTAAGAGCCATTTACGTCACTCCTTATTTTCGATCTATTTTTAAAAAGCCTATTGGCTGACTGATCTTGATTAAACCATTCCCAATTATAGAGATTGTAGGGGGAAAATACAAGAGGACTCATTCTCTTGTATCTCTAAAGGAGATCAATACAATCCACCTTACACCTATTTCATCAACTCTCATTTACATACTCTCTATTCTTTCTATATTAACTGCACAATCGTATAAGGAGGATCCCATTTGATTATCAGATGGTTCGCTAGAAGTTAATGCATTAACACTTCCTCCAAAACGCTTCCAAAGTCCCTCATCGATGTTAATCGTATTTGGATGTGCTTGTTTAAAGATGGAAATTTGTCCTTTAATCTCTCCTCTTTCATTCCACACTCGAACCATATCCCCTTCGATGATCGATAGCTGCTCAGCAATGTCAGCGGATATTTCAATCTTCACATTTTTATTTTGGCCTAATAAATGATAGTGCTGGCTATGATTCGAACGAAGAGGATGAATCGTGAGCAAGGTATAGGGATACGGTCTTCCTCGATTCGAAGTTTGATTTACTTCCCCTGGTTCTTGTAGCGTGAGCTTTCCGTTTAATCCTGCTTGTCCAGCTAAGGAGGAAGTAAATTCGTATTTCCCACTAGGTGTTTTAAATTGATAGTCAGACCAGGGAACATGGACAACTGGCAACTCAACATGACGTTCTGCTTTTATTTGATCAAGAGTAATTCCTTTGGATCGAAGCGTTTGAATTCCCATGTTCATCCATTCATCTCTTGTGTAGTCAAAATCTTCTCCAAAACCAAGTCGATTAGCCAATTCTGTCCAGATCCACAAATCCGGCTTCGCTTCTCCAGGGGGATCGACTAACTTTTTTCCATAATTCACATAGTGGTGATACATCGAGGCATAGTAGAGATCTTCTTCTTCAAAAACGGTTGTCACCGGTAAAACATAGTCTGCTTCTTGAGCAGTGTCTGTCATAAATTGATCAAATACCACAACTGTATCTACAGAACGAAAAGCTTTTTCTACTTGATTTGTATCTGGCACTTGATTCAATGGATTCCCGCATGTCACCATAATCATTTTGATCGGAGGTTCACTAGCCGCTAAAGTCATTTCTGCTTGTTTCATGATGGAAAATGCTCTCGATCCGCTTTTTCTTTCCGGAAGAGCCAAATTGTTCGTATCAAAGCTTTGACCAACTTGAAGATTCCCGTAATTAGCTCCGCCGCCTGCAACTCCCACATTTCCACTTGCAGCGATTAATGCATCAATGAAGCGAATCGTATTTCCTCCATTTTGATAGCGTTGCATCCCCAAACCGATAAATGTCGATACAGGACCGTCTGCATACAATTGGGCAAGTTGTGTCATTGAAGCGATTTCCACTTCTGATTTTATTGAAAGTTCTTTTAATGAAACTTGGTGAACAAGTTCGAGAAGGTCATCAAACCCGACAGAATAGTTCTTGATAAAGAATTTATCTACTAATTCCAAGCGAAGTAATTCCTTTAAAATACCGGCTGCCAAAAATGCATCCATTCCAGGCTTAACTGTAATAAAATTAGTCGCAATTTTCGAAGTAGCGTTTCCGATTGGATCTATAACAAAAATGGTTTTTCCTTCTTTTTTAGCTGATTGAAGTTCAGCAAATAAGTGCATATTTGTCCGTTGAACATTTCGACCCCAAACAACGATACTTTTACTATTTTTAATATCTTCCGGAGCGTGGCTATAAGAATCACCAAAATCCCACTTTTGGGCTTCTATACCGGCTCCCCAGCACAAACTACCATAAAGCTCTGTTACACCTCCATAGCAGTTGAAGAACCGTTTATCGATGTTTTTCAACAAGCCATTATTAGCATAATCATGGCTGTGTAGCACTGCTTGAGAACCATATTTTTTCTTAGTATTCCTTAGCTTATCAGCTATCTCTGCCAAGGCTTGTTCCCAGGAAATACGTTCAAATTGACCGTTTATTTTTTTCATTGGATAGAGAAGGCGTTCAGATGAATTCGTGCGGTCTTTCAGCATTCTACCTCTACCACATATTTTTCCTTTTGTAATGGGATGTGTATCATCTCCATCCACTTTTGAAACAACACCATTTTCAATGGAAACTTTAAAACCACAACTATCCCAGCAATTTAATGGACAAGAGGAATACTGTATATTTTCCAATGGAATCCTCACTCCTATTCTCGTAACCCCATTTTCTGTAGGTTTTTTGCAACAATAAAAATCGAAAAAAAAGAATGTTTTTTTCTAATTTTTAAACTATTCAAAATATAATTTTGGTTGTATACTAATAAAAAGAACGTTCTTTAAAAAGAACAAAAGCACGAAGATTATTCTTCATGCTTCACTAAGATTTTTTTCACTTTCTTTGAAAATTCTTTCCGAGGAATCATGACGCTATGTTGACATCCTTCACACTTAATTCGAATGTCCATGCCCATACGGATAATTTTCCAACGATTTGTCCCACACGGATGGGCTTTCTTCATCTCAACAACGTCATTTAGACCGAATATTTTCTCTTCCATTGTGCAGAGAATCCTCCTTATAAGTCTTGCTTTAGTTGCTTATGGCCTTTGGGATTTTCTTCACTCTCTCTAGAGTACATGACCATTCGTGGGAAAGGAATTTCGATTCCGTTATCATCTAGACATTGCTTTACTTCTTTTCGAATCACCCTCGCAATATACCAGTGTCGCATCGGAATTGTTTCTGCAATGATCCTAAGCACTACATCGGAGGCAGCGAGGTTTTGAACACCTAATAATTCAGGGGGTGCTACTAAATCTTCATATCGATTTGGAAGATCTGTTAATAGCTCTTGAATGACTTCCTCTACATGTGAAATATTTTCTTCATATGCAACTCCAACATCGATAACAGCCACACTGTTATGAAGAGAAAAATTGGTGACTTCATTAATGTTTCCATTAGGAAAGATATGCATTTCCCCTGTAAAACTTTGAATTTTAGTCGTTCGTAATCCAATTTCATCAACCGTTCCCTCGAATCCACCGATTCGAACATAATCGCCTACAGAGAACTGGTCTTCAAAAATAATGAAAAATCCAGTAATAATATCTTTCACTAAATTTTGAGCGCCAAAACCAACCGCTAGTCCTACAATTCCAGCCCCTGCGATTAATCCTTTTACATCAATTGAGAGTGTAGATAGAACCGTCATAATCGCAATAAAATACAAGATGTATGTCAATACGTTTTCAAGTAACTTCAATAAAGTTGATTCTCTTCTCTCAGTAAAACGGAGAGGTGCTTTTGCCCTCATTTTGAACACATTTCGAATGGTACTTTTTCCAACTCGTATGAGAATTCCAGTCACTAACATGATTGCTATAATTTTCAATCCTGTTAGACCAATTGAGATCCACAATCCTTCATTTAATAGTCTATCTACCAGTTGTTCATAAAATTTCATGGTAATATTTGCACTCCTTCTGTTGCTTATAGAGCCTTTTTAGTTTACCAATATTCCCGGTTAAAGAACAGAAGAAAACACTTTTGGCTTTATGTATAGATTAACCAACATTTCCGTATACTGTTATTACATTAAAAGGAGTGGAACACAATGACGACTGGTAAAAACATTTTGAACTCTTCTAATGAACCTTATAAGATCTCTTACGATACGGAAATGGCGTCACGTGAACTCTCCTTACAATTAGGATCGATGTTGCCTTCTGATCAACGCCCTGTAGTGATCGTCTGCATTGGTACCGATCGATCAACTGGAGATTCATTAGGACCATTAGTCGGAACATTTTTACAAGAAAAAAGAAGACTCCCCTACCATATTTATGGAAATTTAGATAAACCCGTTCATGCTCTTAACTTAGAAGAAACGTTAAAAACGATTGAAAGTGAATATGAAAATCCATTTATTATTGGTATTGATGCCTGTCTAGGAAGAATGAAAAGTGTAGGAACGATCCAACTCGCTGATGGTCCAGTGCGTCCTGGAGCAGGCGTTCACAAATCATTACCTGAAGTTGGTAACATTCATATGACAGGTATCGTAAACTTAAGTGGTTTTATGGAAGTATTTGTTTTGCAAAATACTCGTCTCAATCTTGTCTTTCATATGGCAAAAATCATGGCCGACAGTATCGAGAAAGCGAGCTACTTCTCGCGCACACAAAAACAAACGCACGTTACATTTTTTAATTATACTCAATTGCCATAAAAAAAAGAAACGAAGAAGCAAAAGAAAAGCTTTTTCGTTTCTTTTTTTTGGCTTTGTTAGATGATCATGTTGATTTTTCAACATTCAGCAAAACAACTCGCTTTCCGCGGGAACGGCTTCAATCTACTCCGACAAACAGGAAGTTTTAGAGCAGTCGTTTCAACAGGATGTTGCGCTCTTAGACTGTGATCCTTTCTCTGCGGGGGTCTCGACTCGCTCGTTTTTCCGCACGAGTCTCATTGTTTGTGTTTCCTATCAACAATATCCGCTAACCTAGCCTTTATTTATTGAAGAAAAGGAACATAATATTGAATGGTGACTAAAAGGGCTACGACCCCAATACCTGGAAGCAGGTTGGCTACTCGAATTTGCATAATATTTGTTAAGCCCAGTCCAATAGCAAAAATCATAATGCCTCCTACTGAGGTCATTTCTACAATAAATGAATTCATTAATGCTTCCGGAATCAGGCGATCTATTTGAGTTGCAAAAAGAGCAATTACACCTTCATAGATCATAACGGGGATGGCAGAAAATAGAACGCCAATCCCTAAAGTTGTGGATAAAATGAGGGATGTGAAGCCATCAATCACTGCTTTAGTGAATAGCACTTGATGATCTCCTCTTATCCCGCTGTCTAACGCTCCTATGATACTCATTGCCCCGATCACAAAGATAAGTGTCGCTGTCACAAACCCTTGAGAAATGCTCGTTTTCTGTTTTGAGCCCATCTTTTTTTCAAGCCATTTGCCCAGTGTGTTCAGCTTCTTGTGTAAATCGATCCATTCTCCTATCACTGCTCCAAATACTAAGCTAAGAATCACGATAAGGAACTGATTGCTTTTTAAACCCATTTGAAGACCAAGAACCATGACGACTAATCCGATTGCATGCATAACCGTCACTTTCATGCTTTCAGGGATACGATGAAGGAGTCTTCCAATTAATGTTCCACCTACAATACATACTCCATTTACAATGGCTCCGAGTAAAACCATGATGTCACTCCTTTTTATCTAATTTCTTTGTGATATTGATTCATGATGAAAGGCGTCAAGCATCCTTTCAAATAAGTTACGTCATGCAGTGAGCCATTTCGAGACAAAAAGCAGAATACCGCGTAATAAATTCATCCGTTATTTCTTTGAACAAAGAAGATCCTCACCCTCCACATTGGTAGGTAAGGATCTTCTTCAATAGTTTGTCATTACGAAATCGAAGTATCTAATAAATCGAGAATTCTAGTTAAGTCTTCTTCAGAAAAAAAAGCAATCTCGATCTTCCCTTTTTTCTTTGATTTTTTAATTGAAACGGTGGTTCCAAATCTTTCACGAAGCAATGTTTCTTGTTCTTGCACGAAGAGATCTTTCGCTTCTTTTTTCTTTGATGTTCCACGTGAAACATTTTCGTTTAATTGTTGAATGGCACTCTCCAGTTGTCGAACGTTCCATTCCTCTTTCACTGCTTTTTCTGCCAAAGAAAGGATTTCTGATTTCTTTTTAAGTCCAAGTAGAGCTCTGCCATGTCCCATTGTTAACTTATTGTCCATCATCCATTGCTGAATTTGTGCTGGAAGTGTCAATAACCGGATATGATTAGAAATGTGAGGTCTGCTTTTCCCTAAACGTTTGGCTAACTCTTCTTGTGTCACCTTTAACTTTCCTAGTAGAAGTTCATAAGCCTTCGCTTCTTCAATGGTTGAAAGATCTTCCCGCTGCAAGTTTTCTAATAATGCAAGCTCCATCATTTGGGTATCCGTTAACTCGCGTACGACAGCTGGTATTTTATCAAGTCCCGCTTCCTTACTGGCACGGTACCGTCTTTCACCAACCACAATTTCGTATCCTTTAATACTTGATCGAACAATAATTGGTTGCAAAATACCATGTTGGATAATTGATTCCTTTAGTTCGTTAATTGCATCTGGATGGAAGACCTTGCGTGGCTGATAAGGGTTTGGACGTATTTCTTTTAAGTTGATTTCTTGAACCGATTCCTCTTTGTTCACTTCCATACTTGTAAACAAAGCATTAATACCTTTTCCTAGACCCTTATTTTGACCTTTAGCCATTTTTGATCACTTCCTTTGCAAAATCTAGATATACTTCTGCACCTCTTGATTTTGGATCATAAATGATAATGGGTTCTCCATGACTTGGGGCTTCACTTAATCGTACATTTCTTGGAATAATGGTTTTGTACACTTTATCTTGAAAATATTTTTTAACCTCTTCAATGACTTGAATGCCTAAATTCGTTCGAGCGTCTAACATGGTTAATAGAACTCCATCGATCATCAGTTCATGATTAAGATGTTTTTGAACGAGACGTACCGTATTTAGAAGCTGACTCAGTCCTTCAAGTGCGTAATATTCGCATTGTACCGGAATGATGACAGCATCCGATGCTGTAAGAGCATTTATGGTAAGTAGTCCTAGGGATGGCGGACAATCTATAATGATAAAATCGTAGTCTTTTTTCACTCCTTCAAGAGCTCTCTTCAAACGCAGTTCTCTTGAAATTGTAGGAACTAATTCGATCTCTGCTCCCGCAAGTGATATAGTTGCTGGGATCGCATCTAAATTTTCTACTTTAGTAGACTTAATCGTTTCTCTAACATCGGCATCATCAACTAAAATATCATAAATACACTGCTCTACATCGCCTTTTTCAATACCTACTCCACTTGTTCCGTTACCTTGTGGATCGATATCCACAAGAAGTACTTTCTTTCCTAAAAAGGCTAAACAAGCCCCCAAATTAACCGAGGTAGTCGTTTTGCCGACCCCACCTTTTTGATTGGCAATCGTTATGACTCTGCCCAATGTTATCACCTGCCTTTAGCCTTCCACTATAAATTTTCGACACTGATAGCTCTATTTTATCAAAGTTTGATAGATGATTCTCATTCTATTTAAAAAAAGTAAGAATTTTACCAATTATTTATTTTAAAAGGGTATTTTCACATAGATTACTGCTTTTCCTAAAAGGATTTCCTTTTCTTTTTACAGTAGCTTGTTCATCTTAAATCACTGAAGACTACTGTGGAAAAACGGAGCAGCCGACACCTAGAAGTGATTGAAAAAGTTCTATTGAACATCAATGCGCATATACGCCGTTGATTTCCGTTCAAGGCAGACGCGTTCGACGGGCACGGGAAAGCGAGCTGATTTTTGCGAAAGCACAAAGCGTAACAACGTTTACGAAAAGAGCCTTTTTAAAAAAAGGAAAAAACACGTTCAGTTTGCCTAAATAACTAGAATGATCCCTTTTTTCGGTGCCTAAAAAAGCGAGAAACTTCAAAAGTTTCTCGCTTCATTTATCTTATTTCTTTTTTGGTATTCTTACCGTTATTTGATAAAAGTCCTCAAACTCTTCTTCCTGTGAATCTAGTTTAATCCCACTATCTGAAACCATCGTTAAAGACTGTCTAATCGTATTCACAGCGATTCTGACATCTTTACTAACAGCACGGCGACGAGATTTTGGTTTTTCCCCTTTTTTCTCAAGAAGTTTTACAACGCGTTCTTCAGTTTGTTTGACATTTAAATTTCGCTCGATGATTTCTTCTAGTAGAATATCAATTTTTTCATTGTCTTTTAAAGGAATAAGTGCTCTTGCATGACGTTCTGAAATCTTTTTATTCATAACAGCTTCTTGAACGTTTTGAGGAAGCTTTAATAATCGTAGTTTATTCGCAACAGTAGATTGTCCTTTTCCTAGTCGCTGCGCAAGTGCTTCTTGTGTTAAATCATGTAGTTTTAATAACTTTGAGTAGGCAAGAGCCTCTTCAATCGGAGATAATTCTTCTCGCTGCAAATTTTCGATCAAAGCAACGGAAGCAGTTTCTTTATCGCTCATATTCTTAATGATGGCAGGAACTGTATCCCAACCCAGTTTTTGAACGGCTCTCCATCTTCTCTCACCCGCAATTATTTCAAATTGATCCTCTTTATATTCACGGATAACGATAGGCTGAATAATGCCATGAGTATGAATGGTTCTTGATAATTCTTCAATCTTGTTATCATCAAATATCGTTCTTGGTTGAAAGCGGTTTGGAACGATCTGAGTGATTGGGATATTCATAATTTCATCACGTTCAATCACTGTTTCTGTTTCTGCTTCAACTTCCTGTTCTTCCTTATCACGCAAACTAAAAAAACGAGAGAAAGGATGCATCATGTCCTACACCACCTTTAAGAAAGTACCCTGTAATAAGTTCATCGCAGCTTTTCTATCAACTGCTCTACACTTGCCGATTTTAACACATTCCAACGAATAGGTTTAGGATAATCTTTCTATTCAAGTGGAATTTTGTTCGGTGTACCTGGTTTACGTGGATATTTCTTAGGTGTCGGTTTGGTTTTGTTAATCATGATGACGTTGCGATCACTCTCTTCAATGGGTAATTGAAAGGAATAAATCTTTTCCATTTTTCCACCTAAGGTGTGAATGGCTTTTTTTGCAATCTCTAGCTCTTCTCCAGCAGAGGCTGCTTTCATTGCAACAAATTGCCCGCCTACTTTAACAAGAGGCATACATAACTCACTCAGCACCGACATGCGAGCAACTGCACGCGCAGTCACAAGGTCGTACCTTTCGCGATGCTCTGGTAATTGGGCAAATGTTTCTGCCCGATCATGACAAAATCTCACACCTTCAAGCTTTAATTCTTTCTGAAGTTCCTCTAAAAAAGTAATCCGTTTATTTAAAGAATCAACAATTGTTACAGTTAAATGGGGAAAGACAATTTTCAATGGAATACTTGGAAAACCTGCTCCCGCACCTACATCGCAAATCTTTAATTCTTTTGTAAAATCGACGTAAAAAGAAGCAGAAATCGAATCATAAAAATGTTTTAGATACACCTCATCACGTTCAGTGATGGCGGTAAGATTCATTTTTTCATTCCATTCAACCAGTAATTCAAAGTATCGATTAAATTGCTCCATTTGCGTTGAAGATAAAGTGATTCCTTTCTCCTCAAGCATTTGCTTAAATAATTCGGAATTCATTTATTCAACTTCCTTTTCTCGGAATGATTATTCCTTTATTCTCCCGATACTCGGGCAATTTTCCCTTGCTCAATATAAACAAGTAAGATCGAAATATCAGCTGGATTTACACCTGAAATACGTGACGCTTGTGCAATCGAGAGTGGACGTACATCCATTAACTTTTGACGTGCTTCTGTTGCAATTCCGCTAATCTTGCTGTAATCAATATACTCTGGAATTCTTTTGTTTTCCATTTTTTTCATTTTATCGACTTGTTGCATAGATTTTTCAATATAGCCTTCGTACTTAATTTGAATTTCAACTTGTTCCTCAATATCTGATGACAAGTTTCGATCCATGCTATCCATTTGTTTAATATGATTATACGTCACTTCAGGTCTTCGCAGTAGATCTGCCGCACGAATACCATCTTTAAGCTCGCTTCCACCCATTTCTCGAATGATACTTTGTACTTCATCAGTGGGTTTCACCATCCACGAGCGAAGTCGTTTAATTTCGTTTTCAATCGCATTCTTTTTATCTACAAACCCGCTATATCTTTGTTCAGATATCATTCCTAATTGGTACCCAATTTCAGTTAGACGTAGATCAGCGTTATCATGGCGTAATAGTAAACGATATTCAGCTCGAGAAGTTAATAATCGATACGGCTCGCTTGTCCCTTTTGTTACTAAATCATCAATAAGTACACCAATGTAAGCGTCTGAACGTGCTAAGATCACTTCTTCTCGATCAAGAGAACGCTGAGCAGCATTAATTCCAGCCATGAGTCCTTGACCTGCCGCTTCTTCGTAGCCTGATGTTCCATTAATTTGACCAGCTGTATACAAATTTTTAATTTTTTTTGTTTCAAGTGTAGGCCATAGTTGAGTAGGAACGATTGCGTCATACTCTATTGCATATCCCGCTCTCATCATTTGAACATTTTCTAGACCAGGTATGGTAGAAAGAATACGTTGTTGGACATCCTCAGGCAAACTAGTTGATAGCCCTTGAACATATACCTCTTGTGTATTTCTTCCTTCTGGCTCTAAAAAGATTTGATGACGCGGTTTATCATTGAAGCGTACTACTTTATCTTCAATCGATGGGCAATAACGTGGTCCTGTCCCTTTAATCATGCCAGAATACATCGGTGATCGATGAAGATTATCATCAATAATTTGGTGCGTCTCTCCATTTGTATAGGTAAGCCAACATGGAAGTTGATCTGTAATAAATTTTGTCGTTTCAAAACTAAATGCTCTTGGAACTTCGTCTCCTGGTTGAATTTCTGTCTTACTGTAATCAATTGAAGAACTATTAACGCGAGGGGGAGTTCCCGTTTTAAAGCGCACCAAGTCAAAACCAAGCTCTTCTAAATGCTCTGAAAGATGAATGGATGGTTGTTGATTATTCGGACCACTGGAGTATTTCAAATCTCCAAGAATGATCTCTCCACGAAGAAATGTCCCAGTCGTGATAACGACAGTTTTCGCTTTATAAACCGCTCCTGTTTGAGTAATAACGCCTCTACATTCTTCATCTTCTATTATTAACTTTTCAACCATTCCTTGAATTAGTGTAAGATTCGGTTGGTTTTCGAGTGTTTTTTTCATTTGATGTTGATAATCGAACTTATCAGCTTGTGCTCTTAACGCTCTCACAGCTGGACCTTTTCCTGTATTCAACATTCTCATTTGGATATGGGTTTTATCAATATTACGTCCCATTTCTCCACCTAAAGCGTCAATTTCTCGTACAACGATTCCTTTTGCAGGTCCACCAACGGATGGATTACATGGCATAAATGCAACCATGTCTAAATTGATTGTGATCATTAGCGTTTTAGCTCCGATTCTTGCTGAAGCTAAACCTGCTTCGACCCCTGCATGACCTGCTCCAATGACGATAACATCATATTGTCCTGCATCATATTGCATAATAGTAGAGTGCCTCCTTGTTCGTATTATTTATTATAAAATTATCGGTTTAAAATCACTATTTAGATTGATTGAAACGGTTATTATTGAGGTTTCAATAATAAGCCTGTGTCTAGATGAAATAGAATGATATCACTTTGAAATGAGCGATTTCCGATTTCCGATTTTTGTTTGGTCTCGTTCCAGCTCCTTGAGTCCATGTGATAAAATCTGCCTCGACTGTCGGTGATCAAAAAGCGCTCACCTTGCCGTTCGGATTTTTCACAGGACTCAGAGCACGTCGCTTCCACTTTTCTTCTTGTCTAGTTCCAGCTCCTTGAGTCCATGTGATAAAATCTGCCCGACTGACGGTGATCAAAAAGCCCTCACCTTTCCGTTCGGATTTTTCACAGGACTCAGGGCAAGTCGCTTCCACTCTTCTATTTCCCTAGGCAGAATTGAGAGAAGAGTTGATCGATCAAGCTCTCATGTACACTTTCTCCAATGACTTCACCGAGTATTTCCCATGTTCTCGTCATATCAATTTGAACAATGTCGATTGGAGTGCCCATTTCAATTCCTTGAATGGCTTCTGTAATCGTCCCATTTGCTTGATGTAATAAAGCGATATGGCGACTATTCGAAACATATGTTAAATCTCCTGACTCTAATGACCCATCAAAGAATAAGGAGGAGATCGCTTCTTCTAATGCATCAATGCCTTCTTCTTGTAATAAAGAGGTCGTAACGAGATTGTGATTTTGAGACAATTCCCTCACGCGTGTCATATCAATTCGTTCCGATAAGTCTGTCTTGTTTACGATCACAATAACATCCATGCCTTTTACAGCTTCAAATAATTGTTCATCCTCATGTGAAAATTCATCTGAATAATTAAGAACAAGTAAGATAAGATCCGCACTCTTTAAAACTTGTCTGGATCGTTCAACACCAATGCGTTCGACAATATCTTCTGTTTCGCGAATTCCTGCTGTGTCAACTAAGCGAAGCGGGACTCCACGAACATTAACGTATTCTTCAATAACATCTCTAGTCGTTCCCGGCACATCTGTTACGATTGCTTTATTTTCATGCACTAAACTATTTAACAAAGAAGATTTCCCTACATTTGGACGTCCAATGATCACGGTTGAAAGTCCTTCTCGGAGAATTTTTCCTTGCTCAGAAGTCTTTAAAATCTTGTCTAGTTCATTTTGAACGTGCGTCGATTTGTCTAATAGCATTCGATGCGTCATTTCCTCTACATCATCGTACTCAGGATAATCGATATTCACTTCAACATGCGCTAGCATTTCAAGAATTTCTTGTCGGAGTGTTTTAATTAATCGTGATAATCGACCTTCCATTTGTCCAAGTGCAACATTCATCGCCCGGTCGGTTTTCGCTCTAATTAAATCCATTACCGCTTCAGCTTGAGAAAGATCAATTCGTCCATTTAAAAAAGCTCTTTTGGTAAACTCACCAGGCTCGGCGAGGCGAGCTCCATTTTTTAATGCAAGCTGTAGCACCCGATTAACGGATACAATTCCCCCATGGCAGTTAATTTCAACTACATCTTCTCGTGTAAAAGTCTTTGGACCTCGCATGACCGTCATCATCACTTCTTCAACGTGTTCTCCTGTAGAAGGTTCTTGTAGATGACCATAATGAATGGTGTGCGATTCTACTTTATTCAAGTCTTTTTGACCTGGAGCGTCAAAAATTCGAGCTGCAATCTTAATCGCATCATCTCCACTTAAACGAACGATCGCAATGGCCCCTTCACCCATCGGAGTCGATATAGCTGCTATCGTATCGAATTCCATTTCCTTCACCTCTCTTCTTCCTCATTTTTCTTTTACTCTATATGTTTTCTATTTAAAGCCATTACCTTATGCCCTCATTTCTAGCATAAAATGAAGAATAAATAGGTTTCAATTGATATTAAGAATATTCATCCCTAATAGATTAGAATATCACAGTCCGTTCTTTGACAAAAGAGAGTTGACATTCTTGTTGAAAGTTATCCACAATTTCTTTTGCATACCTTTTATCATTTTATCTTATCCACATGTGAATAACAATAAAGTCTGACCAGATAATGATTTATCGAATGAAATGTGGAAGCGACGCGTCCTGAGACCAGTGAAAAATCCGAACGACAAGGTGAGCGCTTTTTGATCACCGTCAGTCGGGCAGATTTTATCACATGGTCTCAAGGAGCTGGAACTAGACATCATGAAAGGTGAAAGCGACACGTTATGGGTCCTGTGAAAACCAAAGGATCCCAATCTAACTACGCAACGTCCTGTTGCAATGGCTCCGCCACGCACATTCTGCGTGCGGAGGCTACCGGCGCTTGGAGACTCGATCCAAATAAATCGATGAAAAAATTTGCACTTTCTAACCTCATGAAAAAAAACCTTGCCACAAATGGCAAGGTTTTTCGTTTATTTCGGTTCAATTACAATATGGCGATGAGGGTCTTTACCTTCTGAATGAGAATTTATCCGGTGATCTTTTGTTAAAATCGAATGGAGAATTTTCCTTTCAAATGAAGGCATCGGCTCAAGAGCTACTTTCTTGCGAATAGCAACAGATTTATCTGCCAAACGCTTGGCCAAATGTTCTAAAGTTTGTTTACGACGCAAACGATACTCTTCTGCGTCAACGATTACGGTCCAAAATTGATCAGAATCTCGATTAATAAATAGTTGAGTTAAATATTGCAGCGCATTTAGCGTTTGTCCTCTTTTTCCAATCAATAAGGCAATTTTTTCTCCGGATAACTTGAATTCGACATGTTTTCCGTCTTGCTTTACTTCAACTAAAGCTTTAACGCCCATTTTTTGACTGACATCTTCTAAAAATCTCTTCGATTCTTCGACGGGATCTCGCTTCACTGTTACTTTAACAACAGCTGGACGAGCGCCAAAAAGGCCAAACAATCCTTTTTTTCCATTTTCTACAATTACTACATCCACACGTTCTTCGGAAACTTCTAACTTAGCTAATGCAGATTGAACCGCTTCTTCAACATTTTGACCAGTGACAGTAACTTCTCTCACCATTCATCTCCCCCCTATTCGTTCATATCATTATGATTTTTTTAATTGAGGTTTTTTATCGCTTGATTCTTTTTTTATATCCGGCCCTTTGATCATGATCGTTTGAACAATCATAAAGATGTTCCCCACTATCCAATATAAAGGTAGGGCGGCTGGCAATTTGAGTGCAAAGACGAAAATCATAACTGGCATAATGTATAACATCATTTTCATTTGTGGATTTTGTCCACTTGTGTCTGCCATCATAATTTTCTGTTGAACAAATGTTGTGAGTGCAGCAATGATCGGCAACAGAAAAAGTGGATCTTTAGAACCTAATTCGAACCATAAGAAGCTATCCGCTGAAATTGCTTGTGTACGGCTAATTGCGTGATAAAATCCAATCAGAATTGGCATTTGAATTAATAGTGGTAAACATCCCGCAACAGGATTTACACCATTTTTTTGATACAAAGCCATTGTTTCTGTTTGAAACTTCTTTTGCGTTTCAGGATCTTTAGAACTGTATTTTTCTTTTAGTTTTGCCATTTCAGGTTGCAACGCTTGCATACTCTTTGAACTTTTTGTTTGTTTGATCATCAGTGGTAGTAAGATAAGACGAATTAAAATCGTGACTATGATAATGGAGATCCCGAAGCTTCCACCAAATAGATCTGCAACCTTAATAATGAACAGAGATAGTGGATAGACGACATATTGATTCCAGAATCCATCGCTGTCTACAGTAATCGGTTCTGTCATTTGACCACAACCAGATAAAACAGCCATTACTCCTACCAAAAGTGCTATCGTTATTATTCTACGCTTCACCCTTTTATTCCTCCCGCTCTTCTTTTATATATAAAAACGAGAAAGCGATTTTTTACTGATACCTTTATTGCTGTTAAATAAAGGCTGCTCCTCGCACTTTAAACATTTTAACTAAATAGATAAAAAAATCGCCCCAGCTCAACGGAGTGTTCACTCGGAACCCTTCAATCGGCAGAAGGCGATTTTAATGGTAATCTTTTTAATACTTTTGCTCGTTTTAAGACGTGAGTCAGGCTCTTTTTCACTTCAAAAAAATCCATGTCGGCTGCTGGCTTTCTAGCAACAATGACATATTCATTCCCATCGTGAATTTGGTCCTTCATTTCAAAGAAGCTTTGTCTGACATAACGTTTAATCTGATTTCGTACGACTGCATTGCCTATTTTCTTGCTAATAGACAACCCGATACGAAATAGATCTCCGTCTTTACGTGATAAAACGTAGATGACAAATTGTCGATTAGCAAATGATTGTCCATGCTTAAAAACTTGCTGAAATTCTTCGTTCTTTTTAACACGTTGATTTTTTCTCATATCATACCACCTGCAATGATCGTCTTGCTTTTTTCACTCATTTGTGAAAAAAGACCACTGAGACAAGTCAGTGGCCTACGCAGATAATACTTTTCTTCCTTTTAGACGACGAGCAGCCAATACCCTACGGCCGTTTTTGCTACTCATACGCTTACGGAAACCATGTACTTTACTTCTTTTACGTTTGTTTGGTTGATAAGTTCTTTTCATATAATGACACCTCCCTGAGGTAAGTAATTTAAATAGTCACAGACAGTCTTTACTATTATAAAGACCTTTAATGAAAAATGTCAATAGCCGATTCATATTTTAAGAAAAACGCAAAGCGACAGTTACTTACTCGTAGCACTTGTGCACTTGCGAGGAGGCCTTTCCAACCACATTAAACAACGAAATGTGATAGTGACGAGTTCTGGGGCCTGGGGAAACCAAAGGATCACCGTCTAAGAACGCAACTTCCTGTTGCAACGACTACGCTAAAACTTCCTGTTTGTCGGAGTAAATTAAAGCCGTGCCCGCGGAAAGCGTCTGCCTGGAACGGAAATCCATGGCCCTTTACTCACATTGATGTTCCAAGAGGACTTTTTCAGTGGCCTCGTGGTTTTTCACAAGGAGGCTTGACCGTTCGTCCGCGGAAAGCGAGTTGTTTTGCTGAATGTTGAAAAATCAACATGATCATTTAACAAAGCCTTTTTTTATAAAATTGTCCTCACTTGATCTTTTTACCGAATCGATCACAAATGGTAAATACGATTTGCAAAAGCAGTATTTCCTTGGCATCAACATTTAATAATACGATCGGATCCATGTATCGTTTTTTTCCTCCTAACAAAAGCAGAGAAGCTTGTACATTTTTTTCAATTCATGACGATTGTGGATAATTTCCGACAAGTTTTTTTTATTCACAGCCTTTGTTGACACCTTCTACACACAATAAGAGCCTGTGGAAAAGTGTTTTCCACATGTATTTTTCTCTGTGGATAAGGTCGAATTGACGTTGCAACGTCTAATATTATCTGATATGATGTATTTGTTTTCACTCTTCATAACTCCGCAGACCTTTTTACTTATCCACAAAGTGTGGATAAGATGTGGATAGCTTTTCCACGTACTCTGTAGAAAGTTGTCCACAACCAGTGAATTCTGTCGAAAACTTTTTTTCTTCCTATATATACTCTATCCACATGCATAGAGTTGCATATTCATAACTTACCTGTTTTTCACACTTTTTTAGACTATACAAACGTTGTACAAATCAAGGAAGGAGGACATCTGTTGGAACATATTGCAGATTTATGGAATCAGACTCTCTCCAATATCGAAAAAAAAATCAGTAAGCCGAGCTTCGATACGTGGTTAAAATCCACAAAAGCCCATGTTTTACAAGGCGATACACTGATTGTTACCGCTCCTAATGAGTTTGCTAGAGATTGGCTTGAAGGTCGATACTCCCAGCTCATTTCAGGTGTTTTATTAGATATTACTGGAGAAGAATTAGATGTTCGATTCATTATCCCTTCAAACCAGGAGCAAGAAGAATTTGATATTCCTATGCTTCCTAAAAAAAGGGCTCGAACAGAAGACTCACACGAAGCAAAGCAAAGTATGTTAAATCCAAAATATACGTTTGACACGTTCGTTATCGGATCTGGAAATCGTTTTGCACACGCTGCTTCTTTAGCAGTTGCTGAAGCACCAGCTAAAGCCTATAATCCACTTTTTATTTACGGGGGCGTTGGACTTGGTAAAACGCATTTAATGCATGCAATCGGTCATTATGTAGTTGAACACAACCCGTCCGCAAAGGTTGTTTATTTGTCTTCTGAAAAGTTCACCAATGAATTTATCAATTCTATACGCGATAATAAAACCGGCGATTTTAGAAACAAGTACCGTAGTGTAGACGTTCTGTTGATAGATGATATTCAATTCTTAGCGGGAAAAGAACAAACACAAGAAGAATTTTTCCATACATTTAACACACTTCACGAAGAAAGTAAGCAAATTGTCATCTCTAGTGATCGACCACCTAAAGAGATTCCGACATTAGAAGACCGTCTTCGCTCACGTTTTGAATGGGGACTTATTACAGATATCACACCGCCAGATTTAGAAACGCGAATTGCGATTTTGAGAAAAAAAGCAAAGGCGGAAGGTCTCGATATCCCGAACGAAGTTATGCTTTATATTGCGAATCAAATAGATTCGAATATTCGAGAGCTCGAAGGGGCTTTAATACGTGTTGTCGCTTATTCTTCGTTAATTAATAAGGATATTAATGCCGATCTTGCAGCAGAAGCTTTAAAAGATATTATTCCAAGCTCAAAACCGAAAATGATTACGATATTAGATATTCAGCGCATGATTGGTGAACACTATAATGTCAGATTAGAAGACTTCAAAGCAAAGAAACGAACTAAATCAGTCGCTTTTCCACGCCAAATCGCGATGTACTTATCAAGAGAGCTTACCGACTTTTCTCTTCCTAAAATTGGAGAAGAATTTGGAGGCAGAGATCATACGACTGTTATTCATGCCCATGAAAAAATTTCTAATCTTATCCAAAGTGATGTTCAATTCCAACGACAACTTAAAGAATTTCAAGAACTTCTAAAGCACTAATCTATTTTTTTTGCTTAAATCACTTGTGGAAAACTGTGCATAAGCGATACGCATTCATACACATTATATCCACAGGTGGATAACTTGCTGTAATGATGGTTAAAGTGGTTATCCACATAATCACAGCCCCTATTACTATTACTACTATATTTTTAAATAATAATTATATATATTTTACAGTTAGCTAAAGGAGGAACTAGAATGAGATTTACCATTCAACGAGATCGTCTCGTGCAAAGTGTGCAAGACGTCATGAAAGCTGTAACATCTAGAACAACCATTCCAATTTTGACAGGGATAAAAATGATCGCAACAGAAGAAGGAGTTACTTTAACAGGAAGTGATTCTGATATATCCATTGAATCTTTTATTCCAAAAGAAGAAGAAGGAAACGAAATCGTTGAAATTCACCAAACTGGTGGAGTGGTTTTACAAGCTAAATTTTTAAGTGAAATCGTACGTAAATTACCAAAAGATACGGTTGAATTTGAAGTAGTCCAAGGATTTCAAACGGTCATTCGCTCAGGGAAAGCAGAGTTTAATTTAAATGGACTCGATTCTGAAGAGTATCCACATCTTCCTCAAATTCAAGAGGAGCATGTCTTTAAAATCCCTACAGATCTGTTAAAAACAATTATTCGTCAAACAGGCTTTGCAGTGTCCACCTCAGAAACACGACCAATCTTGACAGGTGTAAACTGGAGAGTGGAAACAGGAGAATTGACCTGTATTGCTACAGATAGTCATAGACTTGCATTAAGAAAAGCTGCACTTGAAGGTGAGCACGGTGAAGGATATAACGTAGTTATTCCAGGTAAAAGTCTAGGAGAATTAACAAAGATACTTGATGATACGACAGACCCAGTAGAGATTGTTATTACAGATAACCAAGTATTGTTTAAAGCGAAACACTTACTATTCTTCTCTCGTCTATTAGAAGGAAATTATCCTGATACAAGTCGTCTTATTCCAAATGAAAGTAAAACAGAACTTATACTAGATACGAAAGATTTCTTGAGATCGATTGATCGAGCTTCTTTGCTAGCCCGTGAAGGAAGAAATAATGTCGTGAAACTATCGACGCTTAATGACGCTATAGTCGAAATTTCTTCACATTCTCCTGAAATCGGAAAAGTTGTTGAAGAAATTCAAGGTGAATCGATTAAGGGGGAAGAATTAAAAATTTCATTTAGTGCAAAATATATGATGGATGCGCTTAAAGCCATTGAAGGAACAGAAATTGATATTCATTTCACAGGGGCAATGAGACCCTTTGTGATTAGACCTGTTCAAGATGATTCTATTCTTCAACTGATTTTGCCTGTACGCACATACTAAAAAAAGTTAAGTTTTGTGGAGTATTCCTCTGCAAAACTTTTTTTATTTTCCTCTGTTAGTGGTTGATGTTGCTAGGAAGCAAAAATGAGCGAGTCGAGACCACGCAGTGTGGTTTTGGTGCCACAGCGATGTTTGCGGTCAATCTCAAGCGAATACTCACATGATGAAAAGAAAAAGGATAAAAAAATCTTAAAAAAAGATATGAATTTAAGAAAATGCAACATCTTCAGCGGCCTTGTAGTTTTTCACGAGGATACTCCAGTTCGTCTGTGGAAAGCGAGTTGTTTTGCTGAATCTAAAAACCAACATAATCATTTAACATAGCCTTATTGTAAAAACTTTTTTCACCTCCATTTTTGTAAATCCATCCTCAAGATGCATCCTTCTAAAGAAAAGTAATGACGAGCCTTTGGTGATTAAAGAAAGACACGATCATCTTATTTGAACGGGTGCTTTGCGCTTTTGGCATAACTTTAGTAAAATATAGTAAGAGAATAAACCGGAAAGTAGTGAAGGCAGAAGATGAAAACAGATATTCTAATCGACAGGGAACACATTACGCTTGGTCAGTTTTTAAAACTCGCAGAAATTATTCAAAGTGGCGGGATGGCAAAATGGTTTTTAAGTGAATATGTGGTATTTGTCAATGATGAGCCGGAGCAAAGAAGAGGACGGAAGTTGAAAGATGGGGACCATGTGAATATTCCTGATATTGGTCTTTTTGGTGTGAAGCAATTATAGCCTTTCGGTGCAAATCGAAATCTTACAACTATTTAAAGCCGGATCAATCGCAAAAAGGATGTAACCCATATGCATATTGAGCAATTAGAGTTGACTCATTATCGAAATTACGAATCGCTTACAGCGGAATTTGAAAATAAAGTGAACGTCATCCTTGGAGAGAATGCTCAAGGAAAAACAAATGTAATGGAATCTATTTTTGTTTTAGCTATGGCTAAATCTCATCGCACTTCCAACGATAAAGATTTAATCCGTTGGGAAGCTGAGTATGCTAAAATAAAGGGAAGGATTCAAAAACATCATGGATCAATTCCCATGGAACTTGTTATTTCAAAAAAAGGAAAAAAAGCGAAATTCAACCATATTGAACAAAGAAAGCTAAGTCAGTATGTTGGTAACATGAACGTAGTCATGTTCGCACCTGAAGATCTCCATCTTGTAAAAGGGAGCCCACAAGTAAGGCGACGATTTATAGATATGGAAATAGGACAGGTTTCGCCTGTCTATCTTCATGATATTAGCCAATTTCAAAAAATTTTACAGCAAAGAAACCATTACTTAAAGCAACTGCAAACTCGGAAACAAACCGATCAAACGATGTTAGAAGTATTAACGGATCAATTTATTCAAGTGGCGATAAAAATTGTCATGAAGCGATTTGAGTTTGTTCGGAAATTAGAAGATTGGGCAAAACCAATTCATAGTGGTATTTCGAGAAACCTTGAAATACTTCGAATTGAGTATAAGCCTTCCCTAGATGTATCAGAATCTTATAATTGGTCGAAAATGGAAGAAACATTTCAGGATAAATTTATGAAAGTACATGATCGTGAAATTGATCGAGGTGTTACTCTCATTGGCCCCCAAAGAGATGAGCTTGCTTTCTATGTTAATGATCGTGATGTTCAGACTTTTGGATCTCAAGGCCAGCAACGAACAACTGCTCTGTCTCTTAAATTAGCAGAGATTGAGCTTATTCATTCAGAAATTAATGAGTACCCTATTTTACTTCTAGACGATGTTTTATCAGAATTAGATGACTATCGCCAATCGCATTTATTAAATACGATTCAAGGTAAAGTCCAAACATTTGTTACAACAACAAGTGTAGAAGGCATTGATCATCAAACGCTTAAAGAGGCAGCCACTTTTCTTGTAAAAGATGGAACCATGCATAAAGTGAAATGAGGTATGAACTTGTACATTCATGTAGGTGAAGACGTAATGGTGCGAAGTCACGATGTTATTGCAATATTAGATAAAAAATCGGTTGAATCTACAGAGGACATTCAAAAAATATTACGTCTAAGAAAAGCTACTGTCATGGATGTCGCCAAGGGAAACTTTAAATCAATTGTGATGACAACCGAAGAGATTTATTTATCTCCTTTATCATCCGCCACTTTAACTAAACGATCAAAGGCCCATTCATTTAAAGACGTTTAATATAAATATTCAAGAAGGCATTGAGATAAAATTGGGTTAAGTGTGAAGCACATAGAAGAAAGCGTAGGTGGATGAATATGGCTTTAGAACATGAAAATGTGCAAGGTGAGTCTTATGATGAGAGTCAGATTCAAGTACTTGAAGGACTAGAAGCGGTTCGAAAGCGACCGGGTATGTATATTGGTACAACAAGCTCCAGAGGTCTTCATCATTTAGTATGGGAAATCGTAGATAATAGTATTGATGAAGCATTAGCTGGATTTTGCGATCAAATTGACATCATTATTGAAAAAGACAATAGTATTACCGTGAAAGACAACGGTCGAGGCATTCCAGTTGGAATTCATGAAAAAATGGGTAGACCAGCAGTTGAAGTTATTATGACCGTACTTCATGCGGGAGGTAAATTTGGAGGCGGCGGTTATAAAGTCTCAGGAGGTCTACATGGTGTAGGTGCTTCTGTTGTAAATGCCTTATCATCGTTTCTTGAAGTGTTCGTCCATAGAGATGGTAAAGTTCACTATCAAAAATACGAAAAGGGCGTACCAGTAGCCGACCTTGAAGTAATTGGAGAAGTCGAATCTGGAGATACAGGAACAATCACTCATTTCTTACCGGATCGGGAGATATTCTCTGAAACTCAAGAATTTGAATTTGAAATTTTAGCAACACGTACACGCGAACTTGCTTTTTTAAATCGTAATATCAAGATTACGTTAGAAGATAAACGAGTCGAAGATAAGAAAGTAGAATACCACTATGAAGGCGGTATTAAATCTTACGTTGAACATTTAAACCGTTCAAAAGAAGTTGTACATGAAGAACCGATTTTTATTGAAGGTGAAAAAGATGGAATTACCGTCGAAGTAGCCCTTCAATACAACGATGGATTTGCGACAAATTTATTTTCATTTGCTAATAACATTCATACGTATGAAGGTGGTACGCATGAATCAGGATTTAAAACCGCTTTAACAAGAGTAATCAACAATTATGCGAAGAAATACGGAATAATTAAAGACAATGACACGAACCTATCGGGTGAAGATGTTCGTGAAGGAATCACGGCTATCGTATCGATAAAACATCCTGATCCTCAGTTTGAAGGACAAACAAAAACAAAGCTTGGGAATTCAGAAGCGAGAACGATAACAGATAGTATTTTTGATGAATATTTCCAAAAGTTTTTACTAGAAAATCCTTCTACTGCACGTAAAGTTGTTGAAAAAGGAATGATGGCAGCTAGAGCTCGATTAGCGGCTAAAAAAGCGCGGGAGTTAACTCGACGTAAGAGTGCTCTAGAAATTTCGAGTCTTCCTGGTAAATTAGCTGATTGCTCTTCAAGAGATCCAAAAATAAGCGAAATTTATGTAGTTGAAGGAGATTCCGCTGGTGGTTCGGCTAAGCAAGGAAGAGATCGTCATTTCCAAGCCATTCTTCCGCTTCGTGGAAAAATAATAAATGTAGAAAAAGCTCGTTTAGATAAAATTTTATCGAATAACGAGATTCGTGCTATTATCACGGCGCTAGGTACTGGGATTGGAGAAGAATTTGATATTTCAAAGGCTCGTTATCACAAATTAGTCATTATGACAGATGCCGATGTCGATGGAGCACATATTCGTACGCTGCTACTCACTTTCTTTTTCCGTTATATGAGACCAATTATTGAAGCCGGATACGTATACATTGCCCAACCGCCTTTGTATAAAGTCACTCAAGGGAAAAAAATCGAGTATGCTTATAACGATCGCCAACTTGAAGAAATTCTTGCCCAATTACCAACTCAACCGAAACCAGGTCTTCAACGATATAAAGGTCTTGGAGAGATGAATCCAGAGCAACTTTGGGAAACAACCATGGATCCCGAAATGCGTACTTTGCTTCAAGTAAGCCTTGAAGATGCAATTGAAGCGGATGAAACATTTGAAATTTTAATGGGAGACAACGTTGAACCACGTCGTAATTTCATTGAAGAAAATGCTCAATACGTGAAAAACCTAGACGTTTAAAATAGGCTATGTTAGCGGATGTTGTTGATAGGAAGCAAAATCTCTCACTAGTGGAATAACGAGCGAGTCGAGACCACACAGTGTGATTTTTCACGAGAAGGCTCGACCGTTCGTCCGCGGAAAGCGAGTTGTTTTGCTGAATGTAGAAAAATCAACATGATCATTTAACAAAGCCTTAAAATAAAGAGAAGATCAAGTAGGTAAAGATAAACATCAATCAGAATTTTTCTGAGAAAATGGTCGCTTAATTATCATATGATCTAGTTCCACTTCATAGATGTTCGTTTATAGAAAAAAACAGGGTAGACGATTCTATCCTGTATTTTACGTAAATAGATCTTATCCGCCATTGGTACATATCCAACTGTTTATTAATAACCGATAAGGAAAAGGAGGTTTTTTCTTAACATGTCAGAAATGCCGGGTTCTAGAGTGAAGGAAATAAATATTAGCCATGAAATGAGATCATCTTTCTTGGATTATGCGATGAGTGTTATCGTACAACGTGCTTTACCTGATGTACGTGATGGATTGAAACCCGTGCATCGTCGAATTCTATATGCGATGAATGACTTAGGAATGACGTCAGATAAGGCTTATAAGAAATCGGCACGTATTGTGGGGGAAGTCCTTGGGAAGTACCATCCACATGGTGATGCTTCTGTATACGATACAATGGTCCGTATGGCACAAGACTTTAGCTATCGTTATATGTTAGTGGATGGCCACGGAAACTTTGGTTCAATTGATGGTGATGCAGCTGCAGCCATGCGTTACACAGAATCTAGAATGTCTAAAATTTCAATGGAAATTGTACGTGATCTTAATAAAGACACAATTGACTTTAAAGATAACTATGATGGTTCTGAAAGAGAACCTGCTGTAATGCCTGCTCGTTTTCCTAACTTACTTGTTAACGGTTCATCAGGAATCGCGGTTGGTATGGCAACAAATATTCCTCCACACCAATTAGGAGAAGTAATTGATGGGATTTTAGCATTGAGCCATAACCCGGAAATTACGATTCCTGAGTTAATGGAACATGTTCAAGGTCCTGATTTCCCAACAGCTGGGCTGATTCTTGGTCGAAGTGGAATTCGTCGTGCCTATGAAACAGGTCGTGGCTCAGTCGTTATGAGAGCGAAAGCGGATATAGAAGTAAAAGCCAATGGAAGAGAAACGATTCTTGTTCATGAAATTCCGTATCAAGTGAACAAGGCAAGATTAATTGAACGAATTGCTGAACTTGTGAGAGATAAAAAAATTGATGGTATCACTGATTTGCGCGATGAATCAGATCGTAAGGGAATGCGTATCGTCATCGAAGTAAGACGTGACGCCAATGCCAATGTCATTCTAAATAATTTATATAAACAAACTGCTCTTCAAACTAGTTTTGGGATGAATATGCTTGCGTTAGTAGATGGGCAACCAAAAGTTCTAAACCTTAAAGAGTGCCTTTATCATTATCTGGAGCATCAAAAAGTTGTTATTCGCCGAAGAACAGCTTACGAATTACGTAAGGCGGAGGCACGTGCTCACATTCTCGAAGGTTTACGAATTGCCTTAGACCACATTGATGAAATTATTAAACTTCTTCGCGGATCTCAAACAACTGAGATTGCAAGAACAGGCTTAATGGAGCAGTTCTCACTGAGTGAAAAACAAGCTCAAGCGATTCTTGATATGCGTTTGCAACGTCTGACTGGTCTTGAACGTGAAAAGATCGAAGGAGAGTACCAAGGTCTTGTTGCGCTAATTTCTGAATTGAAAATGGTCTTAGCAGATGAAGAAAAAGTGTTGGAGATCATTCGTGAGGAACTAAGCGAGATCAAAGACCGTTTTAATGATAAAAGAAGAACAGAAATTATTTCTGGTGGATTCGAAATGTTAGAAGATGAAGATCTGATTCCCCAAGAAAATATTGTTCTTACTCTTACTCACAATGGTTACATTAAACGTGTTCCTGTTTCAATGTATAAAAGCCAGCGTAGAGGTGGTCGCGGTATTCAAGGAATGGGCACAAATGAAGATGATTTTGTAGAACATCTCATGACGACATCGACTCATGACACAATCTTATTCTTTACGAATAAAGGAAAAGTATACCGTGCAAAAGGATATGAAATTCCAGAGTATAGTCGTACAGCAAAAGGACTTCCAATCATTAATTTGTTAGGAATTGACAAAGATGAAGAAGTTAATACAATGATCCGAGTCAAAGAATTTAAAGAAGATGAATTCCTTTTCTTCACCACTCGACAAGGTGTGTCTAAACGTACGGCTTTAAGCGATTTTGCTAAAATAAGAACGAATGGACTTATTGCGATTTCTATTAGGGAAGATGATGAGTTAATGTCTGTTCGCTTAACGGATGGACACAAAAACATTATTATCGGTACAAAGGAAGGTATGCTCATTCAATTCGACGAAACAGAAGTTCGATCTATGAGTAGAACAGCAGCCGGGGTTCGAGGAATTCGCCTTCGTGAAGAAGATGAAGTAGTTGGAATGGAAATCCTTGAAGCAGATCAAGAAGTACTCGTGGTTACAAAGAATGGTTATGGAAAACGCACACCGGCAGAGGATTATCGTCTGCAATCACGCGGTGGTAAAGGGTTAATTACGTGTAATGTCACGGAGAAAAATGGGCCACTTGTTTCTGTAAAAGCCGTAACAGGAGACGAAGATTTAATGTTGATTACGGTTGGTGGCGTCTTGATTCGAATTAATGTCGATAGTATTTCTCGAACTGGACGCAACACACAAGGTGTCAAATTAATTCGTTTAAATGAAGATGGTGCCGTTGCAACTGTAGCAAAAGTCGAAAGAGAAGAGAATTTAGTTATTGATGATGAAGATGAAGATGGAAATCCTATCGATGAGAACGATAACGATAGTGTTAATTCGGATTCTGCTGAACATGAAGAAAAAGACGAATCGAACGAATAATCAAAAATAAGTTGGTGGTTTAATCCACTGGCTTATTTTTTTTGCTAAAATAAAGAAAAGCATGCCATATGTTTAACCTAGGGGGAAGTTGTGCATGAAGGTGAGAATTGATGAAATACAGGATGGGGACATTCTTCTAAAAGATGTCATGGGTCTAACCGCTGCCCCTATTATGCCTAAAAATACTAAATTAACGAGAGAACATATAGAAGTCTTAAGTGATTTTTTGATTAAAGAAATAGAAATTTCCAATGGGATGATTGATGATAAGGAAACCGAGTCCAAAGATCACTCAAATCAAAACAGTAAGGAAACACAACCGATACGTCCTGCTTTTGTAAAAAGTCAGTTTAACGATCTTTACACTAAAGCAGTTGATGAAAGCAAAAAAGAATTTAAGAAGTGGGAGGCGGGCTTTCAAGTTGATATCGCCAAGCTTAGAGGAATCATTCTACCTCTCATTCAATACATGGATGAAAATCCGGCTCATTTAAAAAATTTACACAAATATAGTAAAAAAGAAGAGTATGTCTACCATCATATGGTCAGTGTTTCGTTATTAAGCTATGGAATAGCAAAAAAACTAGGTGAAGATAACGCATTTAGAATGCAAGCTGCATTCGCAGGCTTACTTGCTGACGCAGGTATGGCGAAAATCGATCAAAATATTATAAAAAAAATAGGACCTCTAAACGAAATAGAATTTAAAGAAATAAAACAGCACGCTACAAACAGTTATAAAATGATCAAAGATTTGTCGCTTTTAAAACCGGAAGCAAAACTAGCCATATTTCAACACCATGAACGTTTGGATGGAAGTGGCTATCCAGTAGGCGAAAAGAGGGAAAGAATTCATATTCTTAGCCAAATCATCGCAGTGGCTGATGTTTATCATGCACTTACGGTTGAACATGTTTATAAAAAGTCAGTACCACCCTTTAATTCTTTAGAGTGGATTCGCTACGAAGGTTTCGGCAAATTCAACCATGTTGTAGTAGAAGCACTTCAATCAATTATCGGAAATCTCTCAATTGGAACAAAAGTGAGACTGTCTGACGGTACTGAAGGGGAAGTCATGTTTACAAAACATGACCAACCAATGAGACCATTAGTGAAGATAACGAATACGGGTAAATTAATTGATCTTGTAAAAGAAAGATCACTCTTTATAGAAGAAACGCATAATTGAATGTCCTTCTATTAAATGTATTAGTAATGAAATCGTGCAATTAAGCGCTCTAAATGGCGTTAATAGAGTAAGAATACATGATTTTTATAAAATTATTCTAAGATACCAATTAGTGCTTGACTTATTTAGTGCTAGTTGGTATATTAATAGATGTCGCTGCTGAGCAAATGAAACAAACAAGCAGACGCGAAAAACTATTTTAAAAAAGTGATTGACATTACTTTTAGAAGATGGTAAACTAATAAAGTTGCTGTTGAGAGACGGCGAAGCAGATTGAACCTTGAAAACTGAACAAAGCAATACGTCAACGTTAATCAAGTTTTAAGTAATAAACTTTAAGAGCTATATCAAAATCTTTTCGGAGAGTTTGATCCTGGCTCAGGACGAACGCTGGCGGCGTGCCTAATACATGCAAGTCGAGCGAACATTGAGAGAAGCTTGCTTCTCTCAATGTTAGCGGCGGA
>CAVSKA010000019.1:140000-160000 GCA_963728315.1 uncultured Caryophanales bacterium | reverse complement strand
GAAATTCCAATCGAACCTGGAGATAGCTGGTTCTCTCCGAAATAGCTTTAGGGCTAGCCTCAAAGGAAGAGTCTCGGAGGTAGAGCACTGTTTGGACTAGGGGCCCTCATCGGGTTACCGAATTCAGACAAACTCCGAATGCCGAAGACTTATCTTTGGGAGTCAGACTACGAGTGATAAGATCCGTGGTCAAAAGGGAAACAGCCCAGACCACCAGCTAAGGTCCCCAAGTTTACGTTAAGTGGAAAAGGATGTGGAGTTGCTTAGACAACCAGGATGTTGGCTCAGAAGCAGCCACCATTTAAAGAGTGCGTAATAGCTCACTGGTCGAGTGACTCTGCGCCGAAAATGTACCGGGGCTAAACGTAACACCGAAGCTGTGGATTGACACCTTAGGGTGTCAGTGGTAGGAGAGCGTTCTAAGTGCTGTGAAGTCAGACCGGAAGGACTGGTGGAGCGCTTAGAAGTGAGAATGCCGGTATGAGTAGCGAAAGAAGGGTGAGAATCCCTTCCACCGAATGCCTAAGGTTTCCTGGGGAAGGCTCGTCCGCCCAGGGTTAGTCGGGACCTAAGCTGAGGCCGAAAGGCGTAGGCGATGGACAACAGGTTGATATTCCTGTACCACCACTTCATCATTTGAGCAATGGGGGGACGCAGGAGGATAAGGAAGCGCACGGCTGGATATGTGCGTTTAAGCAGAATGGCGGTAGATGAGGCAAATCCCATCTACACTACGCGAAGCTGTGATGACGAGGGAAATTTAGTACCGAAGTTTCTGATTCCACACTGCCAAGAAAAGCCTCTAGCGAGATGAACGGTGCCCGTACCGCAAACCGACACAGGTAGGCGAGAAGAGAATTCTAAGGTGAGCGAGCGAACTCTCGTTAAGGAACTCGGCAAAATGACCCCGTAACTTCGGGAGAAGGGGTGCTCTGGTAGGGTGCAAGCCCGAGAGAGCCGCAGTGAATAGGCCCAGGCGACTGTTTAGCAAAAACACAGGTCTCTGCAAAGCCGCAAGGCGAAGTATAGGGGCTGACGCCTGCCCGGTGCTGGAAGGTTAAGGGGAGTGCTTAGCGCAAGCGAAGGTGCGAACCGAAGCCCCAGTAAACGGCGGCCGTAACTATAACGGTCCTAAGGTAGCGAAATTCCTTGTCGGGTAAGTTCCGACCCGCACGAAAGGCGTAACGATCTGGGCACTGTCTCAACGAGAGACTCGGTGAAATTATAGTACCTGTGAAGATGCAGGTTACCCGCGACAGGACGGAAAGACCCCGTGGAGCTTTACTGCAGCCTGATATTGAATTTTGGCACAGCTTGTACAGGATAGGTAGGAGCCTTTGAAACCGGAGCGCTAGCTTCGGTGGAGGCGTTGGTGGGATACTACCCTGGCTGTGTTGAACTTCTAACCCACATCCCTGATCGGGATGGGAGACAGTGTCAGGCAGGCAGTTTGACTGGGGCGGTCGCCTCCTAAAGAGTAACGGAGGCGCCCAAAGGTTCCCTCAGAATGGTTGGAAATCATTCGTAGAGTGTAAAGGCACAAGGGAGCTTGACTGCGAGACCTACAAGTCGAGCAGGGACGAAAGTCGGGCTTAGTGATCCGGTGGTTCCGCATGGAAGGGCCATCGCTCAACGGATAAAAGCTACCCCGGGGATAACAGGCTTATCTCCCCCAAGAGTCCACATCGACGGGGAGGTTTGGCACCTCGATGTCGGCTCATCGCATCCTGGGGCTGTAGTCGGTCCCAAGGGTTGGGCTGTTCGCCCATTAAAGCGGTACGCGAGCTGGGTTCAGAACGTCGTGAGACAGTTCGGTCCCTATCCGTCGTGGGCGTTGGAAATTTGAGAGGAGCTGTCCTTAGTACGAGAGGACCGGGATGGACGCACCGCTGGTGTACCAGTTGTTCTGCCAAGAGCATCGCTGGGTAGCTATGTGCGGAAGGGATAAGTGCTGAAAGCATCTAAGCATGAAGCCCCCCTCAAGATGAGATTTCCCATCACTTTAAGTGAGTAAGATCCCTGAAAGATGATCAGGTAGATAGGTTCGAGGTGGAAGTGTGGCGACACATGGAGCTGACGAATACTAATCGATCGAGGACTTAACCATGATGAAACAAACGGCATACTTTGGCCGTGTCTGATATCAGCCTGCTTTATCCAGTTTTGAAGGAACAACCGTTCCTTAGTTGTCTGGTGGCATTGGCGAAGAGGTCACACCCGTTCCCATCTCGAACACGGCAGTTAAGCTCTTCAGCGTCGATGGTAGTGAGGGGTCTCCCCTTGTGAGAGTAGAACGTTGCCAGGCAATCGGAAGACATGCAGATGCATGTCTTTTTTTTGTTTAATAATGGTGAAAATACGTTTTTCATCGCTCGTTTCAACCGGGTCCGTAATAACGATGGATCGAGAATAGGATTTGGTCCTTCAGCGAGACAGAAGTGTGCGTTTAATGGGAAATGCTCATATATTTTGAATGTCGCTCATAAAACTATCGAAGACCCCCATATATCCGTGAAAATGGCTCATAAAAATCCCATAGTCGCTCATATTTTTCATCTACTTGCGAAAAGGATATTCATACCGGGTGGGTGAACCTATAACGAAGCCTTGAACGAGAATGAAAATTTGGTCCTTCAGTGAGACAGAAGTGTGGCGCTTAATGGGAAAATGCTCATATATTTTGAATGTCGCTCATAAAACCACCATTGTCGCTCATATATCCGTGAAAGTGGCTCATAAAAACCCCATAGTCGCTCATATATTCCTTCTACTTGCGAAAAGGACACCCATACCGCGTTTGAAACCCTATACCGAAGCCTTAAACGTGATGAAAAATCGCTTTCTTGTATCAAAATCCTCGTAAACCCCATCAAAATCGTTAAAATTCCTCCTTTTTATCAAAATCTTTTATTTCCTGGCGAAATTGGGAAAGTGGTTATGGTCAAATAGGCAAGGGTCAGACCCCGCTACAAGAACCGTGCTACAAGACCCCCATCACGCGTTTCAACCGGGCGCCGTAAATAGCGATGGATCGAGATCGAGAATAGGATTATTTGTCCTCCTTCATCTAGACAGAAGTGTACGTTTAATGGGGAAATGCTCATATATTCTGAATGTCGCTCATAAAACCATAAATGAAGGTCTAAGTATTTTCAATAAAGGTAAGTATAATATTATGAATCCTTTAACATTGATACAAGTTAAAGTAAGCTAAGAATATTCCAATTCTGAGGAGAAGAAGTATGATATGGAGCTGATTAATCTAGCTACTAGCTAAAAGTACTCCTGTTGTAATGAATCGTGTGTAAAGCAAAATAACAAATACATAGAAATGCAGTGATATTTTATTCACTTTTGCAAAATACAAATTGATTGGTCTATAATTGCATATTCAAATAATTATTCACTTCGAAAGAATAATGGTTTCATAAAAAAGAAATCGATTCTTGGTTTATCTTGATCAAACCAAGAAGACGATAGGTGCGTTTCCTAATTTTATTAAAAAGATTGTGTGCAATTTAATTGATAAAAATATATAAGGATGGTATCTTTGTAACTATAAAAAAGATAATAGTAAAATAGTAAAATAAATGATGATTGAAAAAATGAAGGAGTGATAATATTGACAAATATCTATAATTTCACAGTGAAAAAACCTAATGGAGAAATGCAATCTCTAGAGGAGTATAAAGGTAAAGTTTTTTTGATCGTAAATACAGCTTCAAAATGTGGATTTACTCCACAATTTGAGGAATTGCAGTCCTTATATTCAAAATATAAAGATCAAGGGTTTACAATTCTCGGATTCCCTTGTGATCAGTTTGCTAATCAAGAGTTTGAAAATCAAGAGGAGATAATGGAATTTTGCCAATTGAATTATGGTGTTACTTTCCCGATGTTTGCAAAGATTGATGTCAAAGGAGACCAAGCAGATCCATTATTTCAATATATTACTTCTGAAAAAAAGGGCTTGCTAAATGAAGAAATAAAATGGAACTTTACAAAATTCTTAGTAGATCGCAATGGGACTGTTGTGAAACGCTTTGCTCCTCAAACTGCCCCTTCGAAAATGGATGGAAATATTTTGACGTTACTTACGGAGAAAGCATGAAGAATGATTCATTAAAACTTGATCAGCAACTATGTTTTGCTATATATGCGGCATCTAGAGAAATGACAAAGTTATACCGTCCATTACTTGAAGAGCTTGATGTTACTTATCCTCAATACATTACTTTACTAGCTTTATGGGAACATAAAGAGCTATCTGTAAAAGAACTTGGACACTTATTGTTCCTCGACTCCGGTACGTTGACTCCAATGTTGAAGAGAATGGAAATGAATGGAATCGTGGTACGTACACGGGATCAAAAAGATGAAAGAAGAGTGAACGTAAGTTTGACGGAAAAAGGTCTTCTTTTACAAAATAAAGCATCATGTATACCAGAAGCGTTGCTTAGAGAAACAACAGACTCTAAACAAATCGACGTTAGTGAGTTGTTGAACTCAGTGAACTCACTTCTTAACCTTGTTTCTGATTATAATCAAAAACAAGAAAAAAGAATCCCTTCAAATTGACGAGACCCTGAAAAACCTAGGATTACGAGAGTCCTAAGTGTTTCCAATTTAAAGAGAAGAAATTTCACTTAATATCTATCCTTTGATTCCATCATTAAAGTTATCTTTCGTTTAAATATTATTGTGAATATAGCTGTGACGCCTTGGATTTGCATATCCAAGGCTATTTTTTTACTTACTGTTTATTGCTACCGTTTTATAATGATATTTTGTAAGCATGACTTCTACAGTCGTTCATATCCTTGAAATTCAAACCATCAATTGAATAAGCTCACTTCTTAAAGAATATCCTTGAAGAAGTTGAATGGATGATTAGTTCTTCTGATGCCTTATCCTACAAAATATAAGGCTTTGTTAAATGATCATGTTGATTTTTCTACATTCAGTAAAATAACTCGCTTTCCGCGGATGAACGGTCGAGCCTGCTCGTGAAAAAAACCACACTGTGGGGTCTCGACTTGCTCGTTATTCCACTAGTGAGAGTATAGTTTTTGCTACCTATCAACAACATCCGCTAACATAGCCAAATATAAAAGACATATCGTATTTTGAATGTTCCTAGACACCAACTAAATTAAGTACTATATTTTTGCAAAAGCTATGAACTAAATATCAGTTCATTTTTTAATTTAATAGTGATTGTAGAGAAATGGGTCGACTCCCACGAAAATCGTCCGCCTGTAACAAAAATCTAAAACATCGTTTAAAAAGAGCCATTCAAATAGAAAATCAACCCTCTCCCGATCAATCGGGATAGGGTTGATTTGGTAAACGAAGTATACTTTTTTAGTGGCATCCAAATTAACTTGAGGAGAATTTTTCTTCAAGTAAATAAGAAGTGATTAAAAAAGGGATTTTTTTAAAGGCTATTTGAAGGAAACGATTAATGAAGACAAAGTCTTTTGTTGTTCGATATAGAAATAAATCATTCCACCACTCAATATCATAACGAGCTACCATGCTCAGATTGTATAGGAGTGCATAGTGAATCGCTAGCTCAGGAATATTTGTAAATGGATTTCTCTTTGAAGGAAAGTACCATTTGTTGTTTATCGTGTGATAACGAAATGGTGAGTGAGCAAATAGTGATTCGGAATCATTTAGTTGGAAGATAAGGTTATCTTGTTGTACCCAATTCAAAGAGAATGAACAGAGACTTTGACTATATGTTTTAAAATAGCTATCTGTCATATGGTATCGATCCAATATTTGTTCTGGAAATTGATAGCGTTTAGAATGTAGTTCTTGAATTAACAGATAAGGCACTGAAAGTTTATAAAATGAATTTGTTTCTACTAATTCAGGAACAGAAGAAAAAAGATCTTTCATTGTCCATTTGTCTCCGTAGGATTGTTTCACGTGAAACAATGTATGTAAAAAATAAGTAAAGAGCCCGTCTTTTTGTATTTTCACTTCATCTTCAAAAAAAATATATGCTTTCTTTTTTCTCTTTCTGGCTGATAGACCATGCGCAAGAACGGAAGTAGTACTTGGATAATTCGGGTCTACTGTTAGTAAACAGGCTTTAATAAAGGATGTGAGTCCATAAAAAAGAAGGATTGGCTGTAACTGAGCGGAAATAAGTTGAGCTTCTTTCAAGCAGCGGTGTCCATATTGCAGGTAGGCAAGGAACGGTTCCGTATTTGAATATGCTTTTTGTGTGGCATTTTCAAGTTGTTTTTTTTGGTATCTTTTTTCAAGATAAAAGCGTGAGTATTCAACGTTTTGAAAATGGAGTAAAGTTTCATTCGGTTGAAGAAAAGTATACATAGAGACGACCGCCTATTATTAGAATAATAAAACATCTTTCCTTTTCCTTGACAGTAGTATGTCCAATTGATAACCTACTAATAATATTTTTGGAGCAGGAGGGAATAAACATGTGGGAAAGTAAATTTGAAAAAGAAGGCTTAACATTTGATGATGTGTTACTAGTTCCAGCAAAATCGGATGTGTTACCAAAGGATGTTGATCTTCAAGTTTCTTTAACGGATACATTGAAATTGAACTTGCCGATTATTAGTGCAGGTATGGACACGGTCACTCAGGCGGAAATGGCGATTGCAATGGCTAGACAAGGTGGTCTAGGGATTATTCATAAGAATATGAGTATTGAGCAGCAAGCAGAGCAAGTGGACAAGGTGAAACGTTCTGAGAGTGGTGTGATAACAAATCCCTTTTTCTTAACGCCAGACCATCAAGTATTTGATGCTGAACACTTGATGTCCAAGTATCGAATTTCAGGTGTTCCAATTGTAAACAATGAAGAAGAGCGCAAATTGGTTGGCATTCTTACCAATCGTGACCTTCGATTTATCCAGGACTACTCCACTTCCATCTATAACGTTATGACAAAGGAAAACCTAGTCACTGCTGCAGTAGGTACAACTCTCGCTGAAGCAGAAAGTATCCTTCAAAAGTATAAAATTGAAAAGCTCCCACTTGTTGATCATAATGGTGTTCTTAAAGGACTAATTACAATAAAGGACATTGAAAAAGTAATCGAATTCCCCAATTCTGCTAAAGATCGTCAAGGGCGATTGTTAGTTGGCGCCGCTGTAGGCGTAACAAAAGATGGGTTGAAGAGGGTTGAAAGACTTGTGAAATCCGGAGTCGATGCGATAGTAGTCGATACGGCTCATGGTCATTCTCAAGGTGTGATTGAAACAGTTAAGGAAATTAGACGCTTATATCCTGAGTTGAATATTATCGCTGGAAATGTTGCTACGGCTGATGCGACAAGAGAACTGTATGAGGCTGGAGTGGATGTTGTTAAAGTCGGAATTGGGCCAGGATCAATTTGTACCACTCGGGTTGTTGCAGGTGTGGGTGTTCCTCAAATCACAGCTGTCTATGACTGCGCAACGGAAGCTAGAAAGCATGGGAAATCAATTATTGCCGATGGTGGTATAAAGTTCTCAGGCGACATTGTGAAAGCTTTAGCTTCAGGCGGACATGCCGTTATGCTTGGAAGCTTGTTAGCGGGTACGAGTGAAAGTCCAGGGGAAACAGAAATTTTCCAGGGTCGTAGATTCAAAGTCTACCGTGGAATGGGCTCAATGGGGGCGATGGAAAAGGGATCTAAGGATCGTTATTTCCAAGAAGATGCCAAGAAACTTGTACCAGAAGGCATCGAAGGTAGATTACCTTATAAAGGTCCATTAGCAGATACGTTATATCAATTAGTAGGTGGTATTCGTTCTGGTATGGGGTATTGTGGAACAAAGAATTTACAAGAATTAAGAGAAAATTCCAAGTTTATTCGAATGACAGGGGCAGGACTTCAAGAGAGTCATCCTCATGATATTCAAATTACAAAAGAGGCACCAAACTATTCTCGATCATAATTCAATTTAGACGAGGCTGGGACAAAAGTATTTTAGGTAAAGATAACTCCGAACGAGTACGAAATTCTAAGTGGAATTTCATACTCGTTCGGAGTTTTTCACTTTATTGTTTTCTTCGTTGAATGAGTGTGATAAATGATCTTTTTTTCGATGGAACCAAACATTGATTTCGATTGAAGTGTAAGACGGCAACTCCTGGGGAATAGTTCGACGTGAGTCTTCGGAAAGCGTCTGGTGAAAACGAAAATCGAATGATTACGTAATATTCAACTAAAAGGTTCGCCTTTAAGTTTGAGGATTGTAATTGATGAAACGGACTCAGATAAAAAAGGATTCGACATTAAACTTTGGCATTTTGGTTCTGTCTCAGCCTCATCTTATTTTATGACTGTTACATTTATCCATAAATGACATAAGGGGATAAAAGGCCCGATACGTAACAAAAATGTCACTTTTTCTAGTTCTTTCCTCTGTCTACTAAACGTTATAGAAGTATGATAAACTAACAAAAGTGTATATAAAGAAGTTGGAGGGCATATAAGTGAAAAAGAAATGGATTCAACGAGTTGTTGCCTGCTTTATGGTCTTTTTAATGGCAATGGGTGTACTACAAAGTCCCAAAACAGCTCAAGCTGCTGATGATTTAAATGTTTATGCAAAAGGTGCAATACTAGTAGAAGCAGACACAGGAAAAATTCTTTATGGGAAAAATGTCGATAAAATGCTTGGTGTCGCAAGTATGACGAAGATGATGACAGAGTACATATTATTAGACTCCATTAAAAAAGGAAAAGTGGATTGGGATCAAAAATTTTCCGTTGATGAATATGTCTATAAAATATCTCAACAAAGAGCATTATCAAACGTCCCTTTAAGACGTGACGGAAAATATTCGCTGCGTGAACTTTACCAAGCCATGGCTATTTATTCAGCAAACGGTGCAACGATTGCAATCGCTGAAACCATAGCTGGTTCAGAAGAAAATTTCGTTAAAATGATGAATAGTAAAGCTGAAGAACTGGGTTTAGAAAACTATAAGTTTGTAAATTCAACGGGATTAAATAATGCCGATCTATTTGGAATGTATCCTAAATCATCAGGTCCAAAAGATGAAAATATGATGTCGCCTAGAGCAACGGCCAAATTAGCTTCCCGTTTAATTAAAGACTTTCCAGAAATGTTGAAAACCTCAAAAATCGCTAAAAAGAAATTCCGTGAAGGTACGGAAGATGAAATTAAAATGGATAATTGGAATTGGATGTTACCTTCACTTGTCTACGGTTATGAAGGAGTAGATGGGTTGAAAACAGGTACGACCGATTTCGCGGGTTACTGTTTTACATCAACTGCAAAACGTGGAGATATGCGTTTTATCTCGGTAGTAATGGACGCTACCGATTCAAAAGGAGCAGGTGGATATAAAGCACGCTTTGAAGAAACAAGAAAAATGCTTGATTATGGATTTAATAATTTTCAAATGGAAGAGCTTTACCCTTCTAATTATGCAGTGAAAGGGAAAAAATCCCTTCCAGTTGCAAAAGGGAAAGAAAAAAGCGTTGGAATTCAATCCAATGAGCCACTTGAAATGGTCGTTAAGAATGGAGAAAAAGATCAATATGGTCCATCTTTTGTAGTGGATAAAAAGAAGTTAAATGATGATGGTAAATTAATGGCTCCTATTAAAAAGGGAGAAAAAATCGGTACTTTAACGACGACCTATAAAGGAAAAGACGATTATGGATTTTTGAATAAAAACAAAAATACTGCAAGTGTGAATATGGTTGCGACCGATAATGTAGAAAAAGCGAATTGGTTTGTTTTATCAATGCGTAGTATCGGAGGTTTCTTCTCTGGACTATGGGATAGTGTCTCTTCTACTGTAAAAGGCTGGTTCTAACCTCTATAGAAATACACCTCTTTGTCTTGACAGGAGGTGTATTTTATTGTTTATTAGGAAAGAAAGCATTAAGCTAGATCTAAGGTAGAACAACTGAATGAATGTTCTTTTACCTCGCAGGAATGGCTGATTCTGTACTAAACGAATACTCATGGTGAAAGTGCGATCATGCGATTTTTAGTTTAAGCTAGAAATTAAAACTGGAAACAACTTCCTATATAATGGGTTGAAAATAGAAAGGGGACAACAAGAGTGAATACTGGTACTGATCGAGTAAAACGTGGAATGGCAGAAATGCAAAAAGGTGGCGTCATTATGGACGTTGTCAATGCTGAACAAGCAAAAATTGCGGAGGCATCAGGTGCAGTAGCTGTCATGGCTCTTGAACGAGTTCCTTCTGATATTCGTGCAGCAGGTGGAGTTGCCAGAATGGCTGACCCACGAATTGTAGAAGAAGTAATGAATGCTGTTTCAATTCCAGTTATGGCAAAAGCAAGAATTGGTCATATTGTAGAAGCAAGATTACTTGAATCAATGGGCGTAGACTACATTGATGAAAGTGAAGTTTTAACTCCAGCAGATGAAGAGTATCATTTGATGAAATCTGATTACACTGTACCATTTGTATGCGGATGTCGTGACCTTGGAGAAGCAGCCCGTCGTATCGGTGAAGGAGCATCTATGCTTCGTACAAAGGGTGAGCCAGGTACAGGAAACATCGTTGAAGCAGTTCGTCACATTCGCAAAGTAAATGCTCAAGTTCGTCGCGTTGTGGCAATGAATGAAGACGAGTTGATGACTGAAGCGAAGTTACTAGGCGCTCCGTTTGAAATTCTACTTGAAATCAAAAAACTTGGCAAATTACCAGTAGTTAACTTTGCTGCCGGTGGTGTTGCAACCCCTGCAGATGCTGCTTTGATGATGCAATTAGGTGCTGACGGCGTTTTCGTTGGATCTGGGGTATTTAAATCAGAGACACCTGAGAAATTTGCAAAATCAATTGTAGAAGCAACAACACATTACCAAGACTATGCTCTTATTGCAGAGTTGTCTAAAGGGTTAGGTACGCCAATGAAAGGGATTGACATTTCATCATTAGCTCCTGGACAACGTATGCAGGATCGTGGCTGGTAAGAAGGAGAGTTATTCATCATGGTGAAAATTGGGGTGCTTGGTCTTCAAGGAGCAGTTATTGAACATATACGAGCTCTTGAAGCAAGTCAGTCAGAAGCAGTTGTCATTAAGAAAGCAAGTCAACTAGAAGAAGTGGATGGACTTATTCTTCCTGGTGGAGAAAGTACCACTATGAGAAGGTTGATTGATCGTTATGACTTTTTAGAGCCGCTTCGTACATTTGCGAAAAGTGGAAAGCCGATGTTCGGTACATGTGCCGGCTTAATTTTGTTGGCGTCGGATATCGTTGGATACGATGATGCACATATTGGCGTTATGGATGTGAAAGTAGAACGTAATTCTTTCGGACGCCAAAAGGATAGTTTTGAAGCGAATCTTTCGATTGAAGGAGTAGCTGAAGATTTCCCTGCGGTGTTTATCAGAGCTCCACACATTGTCGATGTCGGTAGTGATGTTCAAGTTTTATGCAAGTATCAAGATCGTATAGTTGTTGCACGTGACGGACAATTTCTTGGTTGTTCTTTTCACCCTGAGTTAACAGAGGACGCTCGTTTGACGGGATATTTTGTAGATATGGTGAAAGAAACAATGGAAATGAAACAATCTTAAGAACGGGCAGCTTTTTCTAAAAAGAAAGTTGCAAGCTGGGAATCATTGTAGTACATTAATGAATAAATCAAATAGATTAAATCGTTGAGAGGAAATAGTAGCTATGTTTTCTTTTTCTAGAGAGTCGGTGGTTGGTGCAAACCGATAAAAGAAATGAGTGAATCCATCCTCGAGAGAAATGTTGAACTCTACTATTAGAGGGAGAGCATTTCCGGCCAATCATGGTCGTTAATGGACTAAGAGGAAAGCTATTTAGCTTTCAATTAGGGTGGCAACGCGGGTTAACTCTCGTCCCTTTACACAAAGGGACGGGAGTTTTTTGTTTTCTATGAAAAAGGAGGATATTGACTATGTTGGATATGAAAATGTTGAGAAATAATTTTGAAGAGGTAAAAGCGCGTCTACAGCATCGTGGGGAAGATTTAACGGACTTTGAAAAATTCGGTGATCTTGATAAACGTCGTCGAGCACTTTTATTGGAAACAGAACAATTAAAAAGTAAGCGTAATGAAGTTTCTCAAAAAATCGCTCAGTTAAAACGAGAAAAACAAGATGCAGATGCACTGATTGCTGAAATGCAAGAAGTGGGTGAACAAATTAAAACGTTTGATGATGAGCTAAGAGAGGTTGAAGAAGAATTAGAAACGATCATGATGTCTATTCCGAACATTCCTCATGAAAGTGTTCCGATCGGAGCAACTGAAGATGATAACGTTGAAATTCGTAAGTGGGGAGAGGCTCCAAATTTCGATTTCGATGCGAAACCACATTGGGAAGTAGCGGAAAAACTTGAAATGCTTGATTTTGAACGCGCAGGGAAAGTCACTGGAAGTCGTTTCGTGTTTTATAAAGGCTTAGGTGCGCGTTTAGAAAGGGCGTTATTCAACTTTATGTTAGACCTTCATGATGAAGAGCACGGTTACACTGAAATGCTTCCTCCTTATATGGTGAACCGTACGAGTATGACTGGAACAGGTCAGCTGCCTAAATTCGAAGAGGATGCTTTCTTAATAGAAAAAGAAGATTACTTTCTTGTACCAACAGCTGAAGTCCCTGTAACCAACTATCATCGCGATGAGATTTTAAAAGGGGAAGAATTACCGATCGCATATGCAGCCTTTAGTGCTTGTTTCCGTTCTGAAGCGGGATCTGCAGGAAGAGATACGCGTGGTCTCATTCGCCAGCATCAGTTTAATAAAGTAGAGCTTGTTCGTTTTGTTAAACCAGAGGATTCTTATGCAGAATTAGAAAAGCTAACGGGACATGCAGAAAAAGTGTTACAGCTCCTTGGACTGCCATATCGTGTGATGAGCATGTGTAGTGCAGATCTAGGATTCACTGCTGCGAAGAAATACGATTTAGAAGTTTGGATTCCAAGCTACGGTACTTATCGTGAAATTTCTTCTTGTAGTAATTTCGAAGCATTCCAAGCTCGTCGTGCAAGCATTCGATTCCGTCGTGAGCCAAATGCTAAACCGGAGCATGTTCATACATTAAATGGATCTGGATTAGCAATCGGACGTACAGTAGCGGCCATTCTTGAAAATTATCAACAAGAAGATGGAACCGTCGTTATTCCTGAAGTATTACGTCCGTATATGGGTGGAAGAGAAGTCATTGCCCTTAAGAACTAAAGCATTCATTCAAAAAGACTTTTTGCATAAACCTTGTTGCTGTTTGTCATTTCGCTAAAACTGCTCGGATTGCGTAGACAAATGTAAGATATTTTAGCTCAGTATAAAGTGATGTAAATAACAACTCGGCTATAAATAGGACATGAAGTCCATTAATAACAATCTAATCTATGCGAAATCACCCTTGTAAGGAAGAAGAGCTTGGAATAGCGCCGAGCTCTTTTTTCTTTTTATTTTTTTAAAGAAAAACTATTGACGTGATTTTTATTACATGATATGATATTTCTTGTCGATACGGAGGAATACCCAAGTTTGGCTGAAGGGATCGGTCTTGAAAACCGACAGGCGGGTAACACCGCGCGGGGGTTCGAATCCCTCTTCCTCCTCCATTTTATACACCAATAATAGCGCATAAATATTGGAGATAAATAAAACTCATTACATTTAATGTAATGAGTTTTTTTGTGTTTTCAATTGACTGAATGAAATAATCATTGCACGACAATGATTGCAGGTTTAGGATTGATACTTTTCATATTTTATAGGCAATGGACTTTTTCAGTACCCTTGTGGTATTCGCGAGGAGGCTCGACCGTTCGTCCGCGGAAAGCGAGTTGTTTTGCTGAATGTAGAAAAATCTACAGGATCATTTAACAAATTCATTTTATAAAAGAAGCGTAAACACCCGAACAGCGGGAGCTTACGCTTGATTGACTTATTTATTTTTTAAGCATTTGCGTTTGTTTTAAGAAGTGGCCGATTCGTTCAACGATTAGTTCAATGGCTCCTTCGTTCTTCACGATATCGTAATCATTGATGTTGAGACGAAGAACCGGACAAGCATTAAAGGAATCAATCCAGTTTTCGTAACGGCCGTGCATTTCTTCCCAATAAGTGATCGGTGTTTGTTGTTCCATCGGACGGCCTCGGTCTTGGATTCGCCCAAGGATGTCATCTAGCGGTCCTTCTAAATAGATAAGAAGATCAGGGTGAGGGAAGTAAGGTGTCATCACCATTGCATCGAAAAGACTTGTATACGTTTCATAATCAATCGCAGACATCGTTTCTTTTTCGAAATGCATGCGGGCAAAGATTCCTGTATCCTCATAAATCGATCGATCTTGAATAAATCCTCCACCATATTCAAACATTCTCTTTTGCTCTTTAAATCGTTCAGCCAAGAAATAAACTTGAAGATGGAAGCTCCATTTTTTGAAGTCTTCGTAAAACTTGTCCAAGTATGGATTTGTATCGACCTTTTCAAAGGAGGTACGAAAGTTTAATGCATTTGCTAGAGCGTTAGTCATAGTAGATTTACCAACTCCAACTGTACCCGCTATTGTGATGACGGCGTGATTCGGAATGTTGTACTTACTTCGTAGGTTCATTGCTAGATGCTCCTTTGTAAAGGGTATTTTCAAGTTGTTGAATAATTTGATCTAAATCTGTGCTTCGATTCACGAAGTCCATTTCGTCTCCGTTGAAATGAAGAACAGGTACATCTGGATATCGAACCTCAAAATCCTTCATAAACCGCTCATAATCTGAGCAAAGTGTCTGTAAATATTGGGGGCTAATTTTGCTCTCGAATTCACGGCCACGAAGCTCAATTCTCTTAAGCAGTGTTTCTAAGCTAGCATGAAGATAGATAACAACATTAGGTCTGGGCATATCACGGGTTAAAATATCGTAGATTTGAACATATTTCTCATATTGATTTTGGACAAGCGTTCTTTTTGAAAAAATAATATTCTTAAATATATGATAATCTGCAACAACCGGTCTTTTTTGCAGAATAAACTCATTTTGAATATCCTCTAGCTGCTTATATCGATTACAGAGAAAAAACATCTCCGTTTGGAAGCTCCACTCTTCGATATTGTCATAAAATTTCCCCAGAAATGGATTTTCTGCTACGATTTCTTTCAATAAGTGAAACTGAAAATGATCGGAGATGGCTTTTGCGAGGGAGGTTTTTCCTACACCGATGGGGCCTTCTACCGTAATGAAAGGTACGTTAACCATTCATTGTCCTCCTCCTATTGCATTCATAACATGAAGAAAAAAGTAAAAAATTGTCTGTATTTGTCTTCATGCGGCAAATGTTATTGTATCATAACGCAAACGTGTGCGGGATAGGAAAATGAATAAGATTGAAAGGGAAATAAGAGAGAGCTTTCCAAGTAGCTTTAGTCTTTCATGCTTTTGCCCTTTTTACAAAATAAAAGAGACACTGGGGTCAAGTGTCTCTTTTGATCATCCTCATTCTTTTTTTACAATTTGAAAATTGTCGGAAAGCAAGAGCCAATTTTGAGGGAAGGGGAGACCTAATTTCCAATAACTGATCCCGCGTAGATTTTTTTGTTTGATTACATTAAATTTTGCTTGAATGGATCTTGCATCTTCAAACCAAACCTCATGTTTATTTCCCTGGGTGTCTACGTATTGGAAATGTGGAGCCTGTGCTTTCTCATCGTATAGAATAGCCACGCCGTTTTTTGCGGCGATTTGGATTGCTTCTTGGGGACTGATGGCTTTTGCGAAGCTCGTGCCTTGAATATATGGAAGTGTCCAATCGTAACCGTATAAGTTTTGCCCCATCAGGATCTTCGTAGAAGGCATCTCGGATATAGCGTAGTCAAGTACCTCTTTTACAGGGCCGATAGGGGATACAGCCATTGCCGGTCCTCCAGAGTAACCCCATTCGTAGGTCATGATTATCACGAAATCTACAATCGCTCCCTGCGCTTTATAGTCGTGTGCTTCGTACCATTGTCCTTTTTGTGAACGAGCGGTTTTTGGAGCTAAAGCAGTGGAGAGTAACCAGCCTTCTTTTTTGACAATTGTTTTTGCTTTTCTCAAAAATCGATTATAGGGTTCTCGATCAACTGGTCGCAAATACTCGAAGTCGAAATTAATGCACGTGAATCCTTTTTCTTTTGCAATCTTTACAACTTCATTTAACATTTTGGTTTGAACAGAAGAGTCATTTAAGATTAATTGTCCAAGTTTTTCGCTAAATGCACCTTCTTCTTGGTTCGTCACAACCATCATTGGGTTGACGTTATTAGCAGCTGCAATTTCAAGAATTTTTCCGAGTGGTGGCGGAGTGAGGGTCCCATCTCTATTTACGTGATAACTAAATGGGGCAAGATATGTTAAGTAAGGAGCGGCTTCACGTGTTCGTGTTTCTAAGTAAGCTGGCACGGATTTTCCTGGTGGTTCGACATATCCATTGACTTCTTTTTTTTCTTTTTTTACTGGAGGAATATACAATTTTGCCCCAATCATTAGTGGTTGTGAAACGGTGATGCCATTTATTTTTGCCAGCTCTTCTACAGATATTTGAAACTGGTTGGCGATCGACCAAAGACTATCTCGCGGCTTAACTGTATAGAAACTTCCGGTAATAGGAATGACAAGCGCTTGACCGATTACAAGTTGATTTGGATTAGGAAGTTGGTTTGCTTCAATAATTTTTTCTTCAGAAATACGGTATAAAGAAGCGATCGTTTGAATCGTATCTCCCCGTTGCACGACGTGAATTTGCACATGATTTCCTCCTTATGAGCCTATTCTTATAAAATTGTATGTAAAGATCCTTCGTCTTATGTGAAAGATGAATCTTAGATTGTTCTTTTAGAAAGAGGAGCTATAATAACCTTATTGGTTTTTACGAATCAAGATCGCTAGCAAGCCTTAATGGATAAAATGAAAAAAAGATAAAAGAGTAATGATTGGAGCGTGTCAATGTGAATAGCCGTGATGAATACTATATGAAAGAAGCCCTAATAGAAGCGGCAAAAGCAGAAGCGATCCAAGAAGTCCCAATAGGAGCGGTAGTGGTTTTAGATGACCAGATTGTGGGAAGAGGGTTTAATCGTCGTGAAACCACTCAAAACGCCATCACACATGCAGAAATTCTAGCTATCCAAGAGGCATGTGGAAAAGTGGGATCTTGGCGGTTAGAGAGAGCGGAAATATTTGTAACCCTTGAGCCTTGTCCGATGTGCAGTGGCGCTATCTTGTTATCGAGAATTGAACGAGTGGTATATGGGGCTCCAGATCAAAAAGCAGGCTGTGCTGGAACGTTGATGAACTTACTTGATGATGAACGATTTAACCACCAGTGTGAAGTGGTGCCAGGAATATTAGGAAATATTTGTGGCGAAACATTAAGTTCATTCTTTCGAAAACTGAGACAAGAAAAGAAGCAGTTAAAGATGAGAAAAAAGATGGAAGAAATTGATCCAGATGGATTGGAATAATCGTTGCATTTTCAAGATTATCCTAGTATACTGATATTTACGTCATCATTGACGTCTACTATTGGTAGCAACTTTGCCGTGCTAGACGGGGAGGTAGCGGTGCCCTGTACTCGCAATCCGCTCTAGCGAGGTTGAATTCCTTTCTGAGGCTGATTTATTGTAAGGTCTTGCCTTAAGTAAGTAGTGTTGACGTTTGGGTCCTGCGCAATGGAAACCCACGAACCATGTCAGGTCCGGAAGGAAGCAGCATTAAGTGGTCATTTTCATGTGCCGCAGGATCGCCTGAACCGAGCTAACTGCTTAAGTAACGCTTGTGATGGTCAGTCGATGAAAGGTGCACGGCAGTTTAATTTATAAGTGATACCCATCCGAATTTTGGATGGGTTTTTTCATACTATAAATGGAAAATAAGTCTTGAATATTGTTTTTAGCGATTTTAACGTACGCGGTCCAAAGAGAATGATTTTAGGTTGTCGAATACTCTTTTACTTAACCATTTTATTTGCGTTATAATAGAAGAGTGTGTCCTGCGTTTAAAGGATAAAGTAGCCGATTTCACTCATTTTCTGGATTTAGCCTTCAAGCATCCAGTTCGATAGCAGTTGAACTAGTGCTCAGCACGTATCTTATAAAAAGATATTAAGAAGTTTTCGTATATAATCATAAAATTTAAAAAATAAAGAGGATCCAAAAGGAGGAGAAGGCATGAGCTATCAAGCGTTATATCGGGTTTGGCGCCCCCAGCAATTTCTCGACGTCGTCGGACAACAGCATGTGACAAAGACTTTGCAAAACGCCCTCCTGCAACAAAAGATCTCCCATGCCTATTTATTCTCTGGACCACGTGGAACGGGAAAAACGAGCGCTGCCAAAATACTTGCGAAAGCAGTTAACTGTGAACAATCACCTACATCTGAGCCATGTAATGAATGTTCATCCTGTCTAGGGATTACCGATGGATCCATTCCTGATGTCATCGAAATTGATGCAGCTTCGAACAATGGAGTAGAAGAAATTCGTGATATTCGTGATAAAGTTAAATATGCACCGAATGTAGTGGCATATAAGGTTTATATCATCGATGAAGTGCATATGCTTTCTATTGGAGCCTTTAACGCTTTATTAAAAACATTAGAGGAACCCCCTAAGCACGTTATATTCATATTAGCGACGACTGAACCACATAAAATTCCGTTAACCATTGTTTCAAGATGTCAGCGCTTTGATTTCAAACGAATCACTCCACGAGATATCGTGGGAAGAATGAAGCATATAGCGGATGAATCAGAAGTTAAATATGAAGAGAAAGCTCTACATATTATTTCTAGAGCGGCTGAAGGGGGAATGCGTGACGCGCTAAGCCTACTCGATCAAGCCATATCTTTTAGCCAGGATGTTGTGACCGATGAAGATGCCTTAACGGTTACGGGTTCCGTTTCACAAACATATCTCCATCTATTAGCCCAATCAATTTGGCAAAAAGATGTCTCAAAAGCTATAGAAGCATTAAACGAGATGATTATGCTCGGGAAAGATCCTACTCGATTAGCTGAAGATCTCATTCTTTATTTTAGAGATATGCTTTTATATCAAACAGCCCCTGAATTAGAAGAATCCATGGAGCGTGTTCTATTAGATGAAGCTTTTAAAAGTCTTTCCGAATCGATCTTGACTGATCAGCTTTATCACTATATTGAAATTTTAAATAAGGCTCAACAAGATATGAAGTATTCGAATCATGCTCAAATCTTTTTAGAAGTTTCCGTGGTAAAGCTATGTCATACAGAAGGAAATGCTTCATCTGAAACTTCTGCTGATCTAGCTCCTCTTTTAACAAGGATTGCTGAATTGGAGAAAAAAGTCGCTGACTTAAAAGCCAATCCAACTAGAAGTATTGATGCTTCGGAGGAAGGCGGGAAACCAAAGAAAACGGTTGCTCGTTCTTCAAGTAAAGGATTCAAGGCTCCTGTTGGTAAAATTCATACTGTACTAGGAGAAGCGACACGCCAAGATTTAAACACGATAAAAAGCCGTTGGGGCGACATGCTCGAAATGTTGAATCAGAGACAAATGCGTTCTCAAGCAGCGCTCTTAAATGATGCAGAACCTGTAGCGGCATCTTCTACTGCTTTTGTGTTAAAATTCAAATATGAAATTCATTGCCAAATGGCAATGAATAATCCAAAGTTCCTCGAAGCAATTGAAGGGTTTTTGAAAGAACTAACAGACTCTAGTTATGAACTTGTTGGTGTTCCAGATGAGCAATGGAACGGTATACGAGAGGATTTTCTTAAGAATCATCAAGATTCGGATTCAGACAGTCCTCAACCTGAAGATGTTGAAGAAGACCCACTCATTGCAGAGGCTAAGAAATTGGTAGGAATTGAATTATTAGAAATTAAAGACTAAAACAATAATAGGAGGTAACACACATGCGCGGTGGTATGGGAAATATGCAAAACATGATGAAACAAATGCAGAAAATGCAAAAGAAAATGGCTGAGGCTCAAGAGGAACTTGGTGAAAAACGAAT
>CAVSKA010000019.1:75000-135000 GCA_963728315.1 uncultured Caryophanales bacterium | reverse complement strand
GCTAAACGTAACACCGAAGCTGTGGATTGACACCTTAGGGTGTCAGTGGTAGGAGAGCGTTCTAAGTGCTGTGAAGTCAGACCGGAAGGACTGGTGGAGCGCTTAGAAGTGAGAATGCCGGTATGAGTAGCGAAAGAAGGGTGAGAATCCCTTCCACCGAATGCCTAAGGTTTCCTGGGGAAGGCTCGTCCGCCCAGGGTTAGTCGGGACCTAAGCTGAGGCCGAAAGGCGTAGGCGATGGACAACAGGTTGATATTCCTGTACCACCACTTCATCATTTGAGCAATGGGGGGACGCAGGAGGATAAGGAAGCGCACGGCTGGATATGTGCGTTTAAGCAGAATGGCGGTAGATGAGGCAAATCCCATCTACACTACGCGAAGCTGTGATGACGAGGGAAATTTAGTACCGAAGTTTCTGATTCCACACTGCCAAGAAAAGCCTCTAGCGAGATGAACGGTGCCCGTACCGCAAACCGACACAGGTAGGCGAGAAGAGAATTCTAAGGTGAGCGAGCGAACTCTCGTTAAGGAACTCGGCAAAATGACCCCGTAACTTCGGGAGAAGGGGTGCTCTGGTAGGGTGAAAGCCCGAGAGAGCCGCAGTGAATAGGCCCAGGCGACTGTTTAGCAAAAACACAGGTCTCTGCAAAGCCGCAAGGCGAAGTATAGGGGCTGACGCCTGCCCGGTGCTGGAAGGTTAAGGGGAGTGCTTAGCGCAAGCGAAGGTGCGAACCGAAGCCCCAGTAAACGGCGGCCGTAACTATAACGGTCCTAAGGTAGCGAAATTCCTTGTCGGGTAAGTTCCGACCCGCACGAAAGGCGTAACGATCTGGGCACTGTCTCAACGAGAGACTCGGTGAAATTATAGTACCTGTGAAGATGCAGGTTACCCGCGACAGGACGGAAAGACCCCGTGGAGCTTTACTGCAGCCTGATATTGAATTTTGGCACAGCTTGTACAGGATAGGTAGGAGCCTTTGAAACCGGAGCGCTAGCTTCGGTGGAGGCGTTGGTGGGATACTACCCTGGCTGTGTTGAACTTCTAACCCACATCCCTGATCGGGATGGGAGACAGTGTCAGGCAGGCAGTTTGACTGGGGCGGTCGCCTCCTAAAGAGTAACGGAGGCGCCCAAAGGTTCCCTCAGAATGGTTGGAAATCATTCGTAGAGTGTAAAGGCACAAGGGAGCTTGACTGCGAGACCTACAAGTCGAGCAGGGACGAAAGTCGGGCTTAGTGATCCGGTGGTTCCGCATGGAAGGGCCATCGCTCAACGGATAAAAGCTACCCCGGGGATAACAGGCTTATCTCCCCCAAGAGTCCACATCGACGGGGAGGTTTGGCACCTCGATGTCGGCTCATCGCATCCTGGGGCTGTAGTCGGTCCCAAGGGTTGGGCTGTTCGCCCATTAAAGCGGTACGCGAGCTGGGTTCAGAACGTCGTGAGACAGTTCGGTCCCTATCCGTCGTGGGCGTTGGAAATTTGAGAGGAGCTGTCCTTAGTACGAGAGGACCGGGATGGACGCACCGCTGGTGTACCAGTTGTTCTGCCAAGAGCATCGCTGGGTAGCTATGTGCGGAAGGGATAAGTGCTGAAAGCATCTAAGCATGAAGCCCCCCTCAAGATGAGATTTCCCATCACTTTAAGTGAGTAAGATCCCTGAAAGATGATCAGGTAGATAGGTTCGAGGTGGAAGTGTGGCGACACATGGAGCTGACGAATACTAATCGATCGAGGACTTAACCATGATGAAACAAACGGCATACTTTGGCCGTGTCTGATATCAGCCTGCTTTATCCAGTTTTGAAGGAACAACCGTTCCTTAGTTGTCTGGTGGCATTGGCGAAGAGGTCACACCCGTTCCCATCTCGAACACGGCAGTTAAGCTCTTCAGCGTCGATGGTAGTGAGGGGTCTCCCCTTGTGAGAGTAGAACGTTGCCAGGCAATCGGAAGACATGCAGATGCATGTCTTTTTTTTATGTTTAATAATGAGTGAAATACGTTATATTTTTCATCACGCGTTTTCAACCGGGTGCGTGAATAACGATGGATCGAGAATAGGATTTGGTCCTTCAGCTAGAGAGAAGTGTGGGCTTAATGGGGAAATGCTCATATATTTTGAAAGTCGCTCATAAAACCACCATTGTCGCTCATATATCCGTGAAAGTGGCTCATAAAAACCCCGAAGTCGCTCATATATTCCTTCTACTTGCGAAAAAGATACCCTATATCGAGCCTGAACCCATATCGCAAGCCTTAAACGTGATGAAAAATCACTTTCTTGTATCAAAATCCTCGTAACCCCTATCAAAATCGTTAAAATTCCTCCTTTTTATCAAAATCTTTTATTTCCTGCCGAAATTGGTTCGTGGTCAAATTGGTAGGGGTCAGACCCCCAGCACAAGACCCCCAGTACAAGACTCCGACATAAGTGTGAAAATATATTTTTCAGCACGCTTTTTCAACCGGGTACCGTGAATAACGATGGATCGAGAATAGGATTTGGTCCTTCAGCTAGACAGAAGTGTGGGCTTAATGGGGAAATGCTCATATATTTTGAAAGTCGCTCATAAAATCAATAAAGTCGCTCATATATTCATGAAAGTGGCTCATAAAAACCACTGAAGTCGCTCATATCTTCCTTCTACTTGCGAAAAAGATACCCTTGGTGAGCCTGAACCCATATCGCGAAGCCTTAAACGTGATGAAAAATCACTTTCTTGTATCAAAATCCTCATAATCCCTATCAAAATCGTTAAAATTCCTCATTTTTATCAAAATCTTTTATTTCCTGCCGAAATTGGTTTGCGATCACATAGTTAGGGGCCAGACCCTCAGCAGAAGACCCCAGCACGCGTTTCAACCGGGTGCCATAAATAATGATGGATCGAGAAAGTTTTTACATTTAGATATTTGAATCTAGTCGCCAAGTGCCAAATGCTTGTCGCAAATGAAGTGACGCATTGCATTTTTCTTGATAAGCTTTAAACGTAAGCAGATAACTAAATGATATTTTTCAAAATGGATTTGGATTTTCAGGAAGGTCGACAGTCTTTATCGAGGAGTTCGCATTCTCTTTGAGTGATTTCTGTGGGAAAGAAACTTTTATTTTAATTACTACTAAATATAAAATCTATGATGAGTACAAGTTACATAATGAAAAAAATGAACTCATGGTGATGTTTTATTTGATAATGGTATTATCGATCTGTTTTAATAAAACACAACAGAGATTTTTTTATCTTTAGCCATTTTGTTATAAAATAGTGTAGAGATTAAAAATCAGATAAGAGGAACTTCATTTAATGGTTATAAGAAAAAGGCAGGTTTACCCCCATACAAATTCATTTTTGCGCGCCTGTTTCATTAATAGTAAGAACTAAAGGTAGCTTGAGATGATTATAAGGGATGGTCTTTTTTTAGTACATACAAGAGCAAGTTAATTGAAACATATAATAACAGAGTTAGGATGGCTGTAAGTTTAAATTGACGTAGAATGAGTTTGTTTTTCCTTATAAATTTAAATGATTTGTTTTGTATAAGTGTAGGAGATTGGGGACATAATAGATTACATGGAGGTGAACAATATGGGAATTGCAAAAATCGTTCCGTGTCTTGAGATGTGTATTGTTTGTCATAGTGAGAAGAATGAAGGTATTCATTTATTAGCATCATTCATTTGTAGAGAGTGCGAGCTGAATATCGTTGAAGCAGAGACAGATGATCCGAACTATCAGTTTTATGTGGAGCAATTAAGAGAGTTAACGAAGAAAAAAACGACTAGCTAAGCGCTGACCAGAAAGAGACGGTCAGTTCTTTTTTTTATTAGGCTTTATAAAATGATGATATTGATTTTTCTCCATTCAGCAAACTAACTCTCTTTCGCGGATGAACTGCCGAGTCTCCTCGGAAAAAGTTCTCTTGGAACGTCAATATGCGTATAAGCGATAGATTTCCGTTCCATCCAGACGCGTTCCGCAGACACCGTCTTTAGACTCCTCGTGAGGATCTCTTCCATAGATTGGTGCCTGGCACCAGCCCGGCACCTGACCGCACGGCTGACGGTGATCAAAACGCTCACCTAGCCGTTCGGATTTTTCACAGGGCTCAGAACGCGTCGCTTCCACCTTTCATTTTGTCGCAGCTGAACTTGCGCTTTGCTTTTTTTATTGGTTCAATCCATCGAGAAAGAGATGATGGGAATCAAGAGTATTGCATTCTCTTTTTTGTTAAAATGAAAGGATAAAAGATTTCCCATTGAATTAGAGGAAATGTAAGTTTTTTTGGAGAGGGATTATGATGGAACAAAGTGAACAACCGTTATGGAACGCGATAAAGAAGCACCGTGCAAAGAATTCAACTTCATTTCATGTACCAGGTCATAAAAGTGGTAAGGTTGCTTCTTCACAATATGGAGAACAGTTTAGTGAGTTTCTATCCTATGATTTGACTGAGTTAAACGGATTGGATGATTTTCATGGACCTGATGGAGCAATTAAAGAGGCTCAATCGTTGTTGACCCAATACTATAAGACAGAAAAGAGTTATTTTCTGGTAAATGGAAGCACAGTTGGGAATTTGGCTATGATTTTTGCGACATGTGAAGAGGGAGACCTTGTTTATGTTCAGCGCAATTGTCACAAGTCTATTTTAAATGCATTAATGATAAGAAATATTCGACCAATCTTTTTAGAACCGGAAGTAAGTGAAGCTTCGTATATGCCGACAGGGGTCTCAAAATATACGTTAGAAGAGGCAGTAAGAAAGTATCCAGGGGGGAGAGCTTGTCTATTTACATACCCCACCTATTATGGTGAAACCTACGATTTAAAAGAACTGATTCAATTCGCTCATCGTAATCATATCATCGTTCTCGTGGATGAGGCCCATGGACCACATTTGACAATTGGACATCCTTTTCCTCAATCCAGCTTAAGAATGAATGCCGATATCGTTGTACAATCTGCCCATAAGATGTTGCCTGCAATGACAATGGGTTCTTATTTACATGTGAATCATTCATCATTACCTTTGAACCGTATCGAGTTTTATTTAGATGCTTTGCAGTCAAGTAGTCCATCCTATCCCATTATGGCTTCATTAGACATCGCACGTTCTTATTTAGCTACTTTTACTGTAACGGATGTTGCAGCTACAATGAAGGAACGCAAGAAAATCGTAGACTTTTTTGTAGAACAAGAAGGAATAACAATAATAGAAGGAATCGATCCATTAAAGATAATCGTACGGAAACAAGGATGGACGGGCTTTCAATTGCAGCAATGGTTGGAGCGAAGGCACATTTTCGTTGAACTTGCCGACCCTTATCAAGTCCTTTTCAGTCCTTCCATTATTAAAAAAAGAAGATCCATCACCCTATATTGATCTTCTGAACATAGATTTTGGGACAGCAGATGAAGACTTAATAGAGAAGGAATCAGCTCTCTTTCTACAAAAGACTAAAAAAATATTTTCTTTAGAAAAAGGAAAAGTAACATCGCTCACGTATACTTACAAAGAGATGGAAAAAAGGGCATGGGAATGGGTCCAGTTAGAAGAAACGGTTTCACGTATTTCTGCTAAAATGGTTATTCCTTATCCACCTGGTATTCCACTCTTTATGACTGGTGAAGAGATTACGATAGACAAACTAGCTGATTTAAAAAAATGGATCGAGGCAGGAGCGCGTTTTCAAGGAGAACATCATTTAGAAGAAAATCAGCTTGCGGTCTTTATTTAAGTAACAAGAAAATATGCGATCCATGTGAGTCATCAAGTAGATAGATTCAGATCGATTTGGAGGATTAAGAAATATGAACTCAGGATTTTTCATGTCCGTTGAAGGGCCAGAAGGAGCAGGAAAGACAAGTATTCTTCAAAAGATCTATGAAGAATTGAAAGAGCGAGGTGTAGACGTCGTATTAACAAGAGAGCCAGGTGGTATTGCTATTGCTGAGCAAATTCGGGAAGTGATACTTAGCCCCGTAAACACAGAAATGGATCCCAGAACAGAAGCTTTACTTTATGCAGCTGCTCGAAGACAGCATTTAGTTGAAAAAGTGAAACCAGCTCTTAATCGAGGAGCATTCGTTTTGTGTGACCGATTTGTTGATAGCTCGCTTGCCTACCAAGGTCATGCACGAGGATTAGGTATAGATGAAGTATTCTCGATTAATCAATTTGCTACTGAAGACCAAATGCCACATTCCACTCTTTACTTCGATATCCTTCCAGAAGATGGTCTAAAAAGAATTGAAATGCATTCAGGAAGAGAAATTAACAGATTAGATTTGGAGAAATTAAGCTTTCATCAAAAGGTGAGAGAAGGTTATTTATTACTCCTGAAACGTTTTCCAAATCGGATCAAATGTATAGATGCTAGTCAGTCGTTTGATGAGGTTTATGAGCAGACTTTAAAAATTGTACTCTCTTACTTAAAATAAATAGAAACAAGTTTTTCTATATGCTGGAATACTCATGATAAGAAAGGGTTTTCTTGGTATAATAGAATTAAAGATACTTCGGACGATTCGTATAAAGGGAGTTTGGTTTTCCTTTACTTCGATCATCAAGAAATTAAAAAATTATAGGGGGGCAATACAAATGAAATTGATCGTAGCGATTGTACAAGACCAAGATAGTCATCGTTTATCAGGCGCATTAATGGATAACAACTTTCGTGCAACAAAATTAGCTAGTACTGGAGGATTTTTAAAATCCGGGAATACCACATTTATGATCGGAACAGAAGATCTTCGTATTGATAAGGCTTTACAAGTGATTAAAGATAGCTGTAAATCTCGTGAGCAATTAGTCGCACCTGTTTCACCAATGGGTGGAAATGCAGATTCCTATGTTCCTTATCCAGTTGAAGTTGAAGTAGGGGGAGCCACAGTTTTCGTCTTACCGATTGAGCAATTCCATCAATTCTAAAGACCGATTGGGGGCTTTTAACATATGAAAATCAACCAAGAATTAAGAGTAGGTTTAGATAAAGTAAACCAAAATCAAAAGCAAATCTCTTCCGGTTCGGTTCGCTTTGGAGAGATGGTTCAAAAAAATGGTGACAAGCTGCAAGTAGATCAGTTAACAAAGTTGCTAACAGATATTGAAAATGCAGGTGACCGTTTGTCTCGTTCACGAACATTCAAAGACTTGGCTAAATATAAAACACTTGTTAAGAAGTTTGTGCGAGAAACAGTCGATTTCGGAATGGACCTGAAGCAATCGCATACGTGGAATCGATTTGGTGAAGGCAGAAAATTAAAAACGGTCGAAACGGTCGATCAACATTTAGTAGAGCTAACTGATGACGTCATGTCGAAAGAAAAAACATCGATTGATCTATTAGGTAAAATCGGAGAAATTAAAGGGTTATTGATCAATCTGTATACGTAAGTGAGGGATCGAATATGAGCATGACTTGGAATGAGCTCGAAGATTCTCAACCGATTGCTATGAAAATGCTAACGAATAGCTTGAATAAAAACAGAGTGGCTCATGCATACTTGTTTGAAGGGGAGCACGGCACTGGAAAAAAAGATGCTAGCCTTCTTTTAGCTAAGCGATTTTTCTGTACTTCTTTAATTGATGGAACAAAACCTTGTGGGACATGTTTGCAGTGTAGAAGGATTGAAGGTGGTAATCATCCCGATATTCACCTTGTTGAACCAGATGGCTTATCAATTAAAAAAGGACAGATTAAGGATTTGCAAGTGGAGTTTAGTAAAAGAGGAATGGAATCGAGGACAAAAGTATATACCATTGTTGATGCAGATAAGATGACAGCTAGTGCTGCAAATAGTCTTCTTAAATTTTTAGAAGAACCTCATCCTGGGACAACTGCTATTCTAATAACAGAACAAATTCATCGAATCTTGCCAACGATTGTTTCTCGTTGTCAAACTCTTTCCTTTTACCCTTTACCTCCCCAAATTTTGACAAAAAGATTGTTGGAAGCTCAGGTTAGACCAGAACTTGCCTCTCTTCTTCCGTACATGACCAATCAATTTCAGGAAGCTTTAGAGTTAAGTAATGATGAGTGGTTTGCACAAGCAAGAAAAATAGTGTTAAAATTGTATGAAGTTCTCCATTCAAGCCCAATCACGGCAATGATGAAACTTCACGAGAATTTTTTTGGACATTTTAAGGAAAAACAGCAGATCGAACAAGCGTTAGACCTGTTTCTTCTTATATATAAAGATTTACTTTACATTCAGTTAGGTAAGGATCAGCAACTAGCTTACCCGGATCACCGCACCCAATGGGAAGCAGCCGCTTTGCACTCTTCCACTAGAAGATTATCGGAACAAATGACTTCGATACTCGAGGCGAAGCGGAAGTTAAATGGCAATATGAATCCTCAATTGCTTATGGAACAGCTGGTGCTTAAATTGCAGGGGGGATCTACAATTGTATAATGTTATAGGAGTCCGCTTTAAGAAAGCGGGGAAAATTTATTACTTTGACCCTGGCGAATTTGTAATGGACAAGAACGACGGTGTGATTGTTGAAACCGTTCGAGGTGTGGAATATGGTAAAGTTGTCGTGGAACGGAAACAAGTAGACGAAAACGATGTTGTCTTACCACTAAAAAAAGTCATTCGTCTTGCGGATCAAAAAGACCGTTTATTGGTTGATGAAAACCTTACAGCGGCACAAGAAGCGTATGAAGTTTGTTGTGAAAAAATTATTGAACATCGCCTGGATATGAAGCTTGTCGATGTTGAATATACATTTGATCGAAACAAAGTCATTTTCTATTTCACGGCGGATGGACGCGTCGACTTTCGTGAATTAGTGAAAGATTTGGCAGCTATTTTCAGAACTCGGATCGAGTTAAGACAAATCGGTGTTCGTGATGAAGCGAAAATGCTGGGTGGAATTGGCCCTTGTGGAAGAATGCTCTGTTGTTCGACTTTTCTTGGAGATTTTGAACCAGTTTCGATAAAAATGGCAAAGGATCAAAATCTTTCTCTTAACCCAACAAAAATCTCTGGTTTGTGTGGAAGATTAATGTGCTGTTTGAAATACGAAAACGATCAATATGAGTCTGCGAAAGAAGCGATGCCCGACTTAGGCGAATTCGTGCAAACACCTCATGGTACAGGAAAAGTAGTCGGTTTAAATCTCTTAGAACGAATTTTAAAAATCGAACTGCGTGAAGAAGAACGCGTATTAGAGTTTACGCTAGAAGAGTTGACACATGAAGAAAATGTTACAATTCAAGCCACAGAGTAATGAGGTGGAATAAGTGGATAAGAAAGAGTTGTTTGATTCAGTCACTCATATGGAAGAAAAAATCGGAAATTTGTATCAGCAGCTTGGAGAGTTAAAGCAAAGCCTTGCGGAAATCTTGGAAGAGCATCACGCTCTTACTTTAGAAAACAAGCATTTACGTCTAAGACTTGAGCAAACCGTTCCTAGTACTTATTCAAAAAGTGAAAGCTGGAAAGAACGAATTTCTTCCATTGCCGAAGCAAATGTAAAAGGAATTGACGTAGGCGAAGGGTATGACAATTTAGCTCGTTTGTATCAAGAAGGGTTTCATATTTGTAACGTCCATTTCGGAAGCCCTCGTCAAGACGAAGATTGTTTGTTTTGTCTATCCTTTTTAAACAAAAAATAGTTGAACGAACGAGGGGTGATCGCTTGTATGGATCTCCCTCTTTTTTTCGTAAGTTTATAGAAAATAAAAAAGTTTCAAAAAGAAAGAGGTAAGATGACATGCCTAATTTAAAAAACGATGAGCGATTGGATAGCTTATTGGCGGAGAATCTAAGGATTATTCAAAGTCCATCAGTGTTCTCGTTTTCTCTTGATGCGGTACTGTTAGCGAAGTTTGTGTCTATTCCCATTCAAAAAGGAACAATTATCGATCTTTGTTCAGGAAATGGGGTCATCCCTTTATTTTTAAGCGGGAGAACAAATGCCAAGATTATAGGTGTAGAAATTCAGGAAAGACTTTATGATATGGCTGAGCGGAGTATTGCATATAATGATCTTTCCGATCAAATTAAAATGATTCAAGGTGATTTAAAAGATATGCCTGCTTTATTTGGGGAAAACAAGGTGGAAGTAGTTACGTGTAACCCGCCTTATTTTCAACTTCCAGGAAAAAGCGATATTAATGAAAATGAACATTTTGCAATCGCTCGTCATGAGATCATGTGCACGCTAGAAGATGTTGTCCAATCAAGTAGCACTTTAGTAAAACAAGGTGGTAAAGTTGCTTTCGTTCACCGTCCAGGACGGTTACTTGATATTCTTGCTTACATGAGAAAATACCGACTCGAGCCTAAACGTTTGCGCTTTGTTTACCCTAAAGAGGGAAAAGAAGCAAATACGATTCTAATTGAAGGAATTAAAGATGGAAAACCTGATCTTAAGGTTTTGCCCCCTCTCTACGTCTACAAACAAAATAATGAGTATACAGATGAAGTGCGGGAGTTGCTGTATGGGAAAGAATGATCAACACTATTTTTATGTATTAGAATGTAAAGATGGCTCATTTTATGGAGGATATACAATCGATATAGAACGTCGATTAGCTCAACATCGGAACGGAACAGGAGCTAAGTACACACGAGGCAGAGGTCCGATTAAGCTCCTTCACTATTCTTCCTATCAAACAATCGGTGAAGCTCTACGTGCAGAGAGGTCATTTAAGCAATTAAGTCGCACAAAAAAAGAGAAATTTTTAGCAGAGGTGGAAAAAAATCATGAGGAGTCAAAAAAGTTTTCATAATGAAAATAGAGGAATACTCTATCTTGTTCCTACTCCGATAGGGAATTTAGAGGATATGACATTTCGAGCAGTACGGATATTAAAGGAAGTCAATGTGATCGCTGCTGAAGATACTAGAAATTCTAAAAAACTCTGTAACTATTTTGAAATCGATACGCCTCTTGTTAGTTATCATGATCACAACAAGAAAACGAGCGGTCATCAATTAATTGAAAGAATTTTACGAGGAGACCAAATTGCTTTAATTAGTGATGCTGGTATGCCTTCCATTTCTGATCCTGGCTACGAGTTAGTGATTGCAGCACTTGAAGCAGACATTCCCGTTATTCCTCTGCCAGGGGCAAATGCAGCATTAACTTCATTAGTTGCCTCAGGCTTGTTACCTCAACCATTTTATTTTTATGGTTTTTTAAATCGGCAAAAAAAAGAAAGAAAAAAGGAATTGGAAAAATTAAAAAAGCTCACGAGTACATTTGTTTTATACGAGTCTCCACATCGTTTAAAAGATACGCTCAAAGATTTGGCTGAACAGTTAGGAAACCGTCGAATAGTACTTAGTAGAGAGCTGACAAAAAAGTTTGAAGAATTCATTAGAGGTACCATTGAAGAAGCTATCGAGTGGTCACAAACTGAAGAGATAAGAGGCGAATTTTGTCTGGTCATTGAAGGGGCAAGTCTAGAACAAGCTGAACAAGAAGAAGAGGAAGTATGGTGGAGTGGTTTTTCTATTGAAGAGCATGTTACTTATTATATAGAAGAAAAAAAACTAACCTCCAAGGAAGCAATTAAACAAACGGCTGTGGATCGTGATGTGTCAAAGCGGGATATTTATCAAGCTTATCATGTATAAAAAAACCAAAAACGCGAAAACAACCTTGAGCAATTAGTTTTTGAAACTAGACGATGATTCTTACAAGAGCAAATGGTAGTCTAGTTCTAAACGCGATTTCCGTTTTTTGTGTTCGCTCGTTCCAGCTCCTTGAGTTCATGTGAAAAAATTTATCCTATCTTATCTTTAAATAAGGCTTTGTTAAATGATCATGTTGATTTTTCAACATTCAGCAAAGCAACTCGCTTTCCGCGGACGAACGGTCGATCCTACTCGTGAAAAACCACGAGATCACTGAAAAGTCCTCTTGGAACATCAATGAGAGTATAAGTCATGTATTTCTGTTTCAGGCAGACGCATTCTTACCATTAGTCAAGAGTTTTCCCATTTATTTTTCAGAAAAAAATAGTGATTTCAGTGTGTACGAAGCGGTTGATTTTCGTTTCAGCGCTCGCTTTCCGCGGGCATGGCTTGAGCCTCCTCGGTCGCGAAAAGCGTGCTCCCTGTGGGGTCTCAAGGCTCATGCTATTCCCGCAGGAGTCGAGCGCCTGCACTTCAAGCAACAGGTGCAGCTAAATAAATAAAAAGGTGTATGCCAAATAGACCTGGCGAATATTTATTTTTTTTCGCAGGGACTAGTGTGCGATAGTGAGAGGAATCCTGTCACGAAACTTTGCCTGATTCGTACCGGTACAGGAGGGCATGTTAGATAAAATGAATGCAACTTTCAAAAACTTATTCACACAGGCAATCACCGCAACTTTATGGAGCTTTCCATTTGGTTGCTTTTTTCATTTATCGTGATTATCCAAAATCGTATTTTGAGTCTTTTCCACCCAGGAGAGCATAGACATGACCATGTAGTACAGGATCTTCCGCAGCCTCCTATCTCCTCTTTTATTGATTTTATCCTGATGTTGGAGTTTGCCTGATTCGGATTCTCAGATCACAGCGTCCGCTCGACTTCCCTTCACTTCTACAAAAAAAATAGTAGCACAAACCATGGCCTTGGTCTGTGCTACTAATGTTAGTATGTTACCGCAGGCACGGCTTCAATCTCCTCGTCATTGCGTTCCTGCGGGGTCTCGGCTCGCTCGTTTTTCCGCAGAAGTCCCATTGTTTTTGCTTCCTATCCACAACATCCGCTAGCATAGCCTTAAATAAAAAACAGGTGGAGAAAAACGATTCGTTTTTCTCCACCTGTTTTATTTTAAGGACTTATGGAACAGTCGCTTAAAAATTTTATTAAATACTGAAAGAAGCTTTGATTTCTTCTAGAAGCTTTTCTGCTCCTTCTTTGCTTAGAACCAATTTTCCATTTGCTAAAGTATGGTTGTCGTCAGAAACGTCCCCAGTAATTTGGCAAGTCATGCTTGGTTGGTATTTTTTTAGAATGATTTTCTCTTCATCAACGTAGATTTCGAGTGCATCTTTCTCTGCAATACCAAGTGTGCGACGAAGTTCAATTGGAATAACTACACGGCCTAACTCATCAACTTTACGTACAATACCTGTAGATTTCATAATGTTGTCTCCTCTCAAAATAATTTATCTCTCTATCTATCATTTTTCGTCAATATTCGACAATTTTTAGCTATGAGTATATCATACCAAGCATTCCCATATACGTCAATAATTTAATCTTAATTTCAAGATTTTTTTAACGTTGAAGTTAAAGGCTTTTTAATGGTTTATTTGAAAAATTCTCACAATTTTTCTTTTTATAAATCGATGATTTCCTATCAAAATGGTTGGTTTTAATAATGAAAGTTGTTCATATATTCGACAGTATTCGACAATATTAACATTTGGATTGAATGAAAAATTTGCTCATTTTAGAATTGATCTCCTTCCAGCGATTCACTGATCTTACTACGTTGATGAATGAATAACGATTCCAGCCACATCAATCAGGCCTTTAGTCATTTTTCGTTCAATCCTCTACGTTCGATTGCTACATTTCTATAAAAAAGCATGATATAATGGAGTAACAAAATGGGAATAATATAGATTCTCTAGAATTTCCATCTCATTCATTCTGGACATTAAAGCTCTCGACCGTTGGGCGAGAGCTTTTTTCTAGATTTCGTAAACTTATTAACAAGTTTACGAAATGACTTTGAGTCATTCTTATGGGAACTTTAGTGAAGAAGGAGGATTTTTACATGGTGAATAATAATACGTTTTACATCACTACGCCAATCTATTATCCAAGCGGGAACTTACATATTGGTCATGCATATACAACAGTCGCGGGTGATGCAATGGCGAGGTACAAGAGAATGCGTGGATTTGATGTCATGTACTTAACAGGAACAGACGAACATGGTCAGAAAATTCAACGTAAAGCTGAAGAAAACAAGATCTCTCCTCAGAGTTATGTCGATGGGATTGTTGAAGGAATTCAAGAACTTTGGAAAAAACTTGATATCTCTTACGATGATTTTATTCGTACAACAGAAGATCGTCATAAAGTGGTTGTCGAGAAAATCTTTAAACAATTGCTTGATCAAGGTGATATTTATTTAGATCAATATGAAGGTTGGTATTGTACGCATTGTGAATCTTACTTTACAGAAAGACAGTTAACTGATGGTAATTGTCCTGATTGTGGTCGTCCAGTAGAAAAAGTAAAAGAAGAATCTTATTTTTTCAAGACAAGTAAGTATGCAGATCGATTGCTAGGCTATTATGAAGAAAATCCAGGCTTTATTCAGCCGGAATCACGTAAAAATGAAATGATTAATAATTTTATTAAACCAGGACTTGAAGATTTAGCGGTTTCTAGAACGACGTTTGACTGGGGAGTGAAAGTTCCGGGTAATGCAAAACATGTTATTTATGTATGGATTGATGCATTGTCGAATTATTTAACAGCACTTGGATATGGGACAGAGAACGATTCGAAATATCAAAAATTCTGGCCGGCTAATGTCCACTTAGTTGGGAAAGAAATCGTTCGATTCCATACGATTTACTGGCCAATTATGCTAATGGCGCTTGATCTGCCGCTTCCGAAAAAAGTCTTTGCTCATGGTTGGCTTTTAATGAAAGATGGTAAAATGTCGAAATCTAAAGGGAATGTCGTTGATCCGAACATGTTAATTGATCGTTATGGATTAGATGAGCTTCGTTATTATCTGCTTCGGGAAGTTCCATTTGGTGCTGATGGTGTATTTACACCTGAAGGATTTGTCGAACGTGTTAATTTTGATTTAGCAAATGATTTAGGAAACCTTTTGAATCGAACAGTTGCGATGATGAACAAATATTTCGACGGAGCGATTCCTGCTTACAAAGGATCAAATGGAGAATTTGATCAACAACTTCTTGATGTGAATGAAGAAACAGTACGAATTTATGAAGAGTCAATGGAAAACATGGAGTTCTCTGTTGCTTTATCATCCATTTGGAAATTAATTAGTCGCACGAATAAATACATTGATGAAACACAACCTTGGACATTAGCTAAGTCTGAAGAATCCCGTGATGAATTAGCAAATGTGATGGTTCATTTGGCGGAATCCCTTAGAAGAGTGGCTGTTTTGTTAAAACCATTTTTAACACGCACGCCAGAGAAAATTTTCGAACAGTTAAATCTATCTGATGAAGATCTGACTTCTTGGGAAAGCCTCACTTCATTTGGACAGATACCAGAAGGCACATATGTCGTGAAGAAAGGAACCCCTATTTTCCCTCGACTTGATCGTGAAGAAGAAGTCGCGTATATCAAAGGAGAAATGCAAGGTACAGCCTCTGTAGAAGAAAAACCAGCAGCAGAAGAGAAAGAGCAGAAAATTGAAGAACTGAATGAAGAAATGAAAGAAATCACCATTGATGAATTTATGGCGATTGATATGAGAGTAGCGGAAGTTGTTCGAGTTGAGCCTGTAAAGAAGGCTGATAAACTGCTGAAACTCCAATTGAATCTTGGGTATGAAACACGTCAAGTCGTATCAGGCATTGCACAGTATTATACACCAGAAGAATTGGTCGGCAAAAAAGTGATTTGCATCACAAACTTAAAGCCAGTGAAGCTTCGTGGTGAACTTTCACAAGGAATGATTCTAGCCGGTGAAAAGGATGGAGTTCTCTCGTTAGCAAGTGTAGACGATAAACTTGCTTTAGGAGCTAAAGTGAAATAAATTGTATTTTTATTAATACGCGAACTCCTTCGACCTCTTTGGAAGAAGGGGTTTTGCTTTGTAATCACTTTTTTAAAATAATGATTTTCATTCATCTATGAAAATAACTGTTTTTTTCTTTTAAAAATAGGCTTGAAATCTGAGTGGATTTCATGATAAGGAAAATATTTCTATTATCTGGCAATCAAAATGTATGAAATAAAAATAATAATATGGGAAAATAACAAAATATTGATTCTTTGGAATTTTATACAAATAAGTGAATATTGAAAATAAAGATTTTTGATTAATCTAATATTTCAGAAAAATGTAATGTAAATGTCATGGTTTTGTGAAGCTTGTCATCTTTTTTTATATTACGATAATCTGGTCAAAGGGAGCGATTTGTAAATGTTATTTGATACCCATGTACACTTAAATGATGAACAATACAATGAGGATGTAAATGAAGTGATTGAGAGAGCTCAGCGTGAAGGCGTTTCGCATATGGTTGTTGTAGGATTCGATCGGAAAACAATTGAAAAAGCCATGCACTTAGTCGAGAACTATGATTTTCTATATGCTGCGATTGGCTGGCATCCAGTTGATGCGATTGACATGAAAGAAGAAGATCTAAACTGGATCGAAGAACTATCATCACATCCTAAAGTTGTGGCTCTCGGTGAAATGGGACTAGACTACCATTGGGATAAATCTCCACACGAAATTCAAAAAGAAGTGTTTCGCAAGCAAATTCGCTTAGCGAAAAGAGTGAAGTTACCAATCGTGATCCATAATCGAGAAGCTACACAAGATATCGTGGACATTCTAAGAGAAGAAAATGCGCAAGAAGTTGGTGGAATTATGCATTGCTTTAGTGGAAGTGCAGAAACGGCTAAAGAATGTGTGGAAATGAACTTCTACATCTCCCTTGGAGGTCCAGTAACGTTTAAAAATGCAAAGAAACCAAAGGAAGTTGCGAAAGAAATTCCACTTGATCGTTTACTAATTGAAACGGATTGTCCATACTTAGCCCCCCATCCGTATAGAGGGAAACGAAATGAGCCTGCATTTGTAAAATTGGTAGCAGAACAAATTGCTGAAATTAAAGAAATAAGTTTAGAACAGGTTGCTTCAAAAACAATGGATAATGCAAAAAAACTATTTAGAATTTCTGTTTGATTCATCGTGTCGAATAGAGGGAGAAAGTGAACAAAAACTTTTTTTAAACCAAAAAGTTCTACACATCTCCCTCCGTACATACGATAATTGTGTCGATAAGTTTTCCTTTCTTTTTGCCCACCTGGTATGCATAATAAGGTTTACGTTCTTGCTCTGTGTTATAGGTCAAAGGTTGACAGTCCAAAAGATAGTATTTATAATCACTCCGAGTAGAGGAGGTCTTTTCATGAATTTTACTTACATGAAAACCCTGTTTGCGAAATCTATGAGTAGAAAGAAATGGGCTATTATAACTGCGAGTTTGATCGTAATTCTCACGACTACAGGACTTTTTGTATTCGAAGGTACAAAGAGTAGTGTTGCTGTCAGTGTGGATGGAAAAAAGAAAACGGTTGCTACGCATGCTGGTACAGTTGCGGAACTTCTTCAAGAATTAAATATTTCTTTAAACTCAAATGATTATTTATATCCCCCGACTAATGCTAAAGTCACGAATGATTTAGAAGTAGTGTGGGAACCCGCAAAACAGGTAACGCTTGTCATAGGAGACAAGTCAGAGAAAGTTTGGACGACTGCAAAGACAGTGGACCAATTACTGAAAGACAGGCAGGTTAGTATCAAAGATCAAGACGAGCTACATCCGAGTAAAACATCAGCGATTAAGAAAGATATGATCATTAAAATTGATCCGGCATTTTTAGTGACAGTAAATGATGGTGGGAAAGAAAAGAAAGTCTGGTCCACTTCGACTACGGTCGCTGACTTTTTAAAGCAGCAAGGCATGGGACTCAACTCATTGGATCGAATCCAACCGAGTCTTAATATTAACCTTCACCAGAACGATATTGTTCATATCGTCAGAGTTCAAAAAGTCACCGATGTAGTGGAAGAATCAAAACGTTTTAATGTGGAAAAGAAAGAGGATTCAGAGCTTGAAATAGGAAGAGAAAGAGTCGTGAAAGAAGGACAAACTGGTTTAGTGACAAAACGATTTGAAGTTTTGAAAGAGAATGGAAAAGAAGTTTCAAGAAAGCTTATTCATCAAGAAATCGTTAAACCAGTCAAAAATAAAATCATAGCGATTGGAACAAAGAAAAAAGTAAATCGTTCAAGAAAAATGGTCGCTAGGCAAGTGTCCACTCATAACGAATCAGCAACATCTGAGAACAGTGGAAGAGAAATTTTTGTGAATTCAACCGCTTACACTGCTAGTTGTAATGGTTGTTCAGGCTTTACGGCTACTGGAATTAATTTAAAAGCGAATCCAAATATAAAATTGATTGCGGTAGACCCATCTATTATTCCTCTTGGAACACGAGTTTATGTGGAAGGGTATGGCTATGCAATTGCAGGAGATACTGGCGGTGCAATTAATGGTCATAAAATCGATGTCTTTTTTTCATCTAAGTCTGAAGCATATAGATGGGGCCAAAGACAAGTCAAAGTTCGCATTATAGAATAACGAGTAGGCAGGAGATGATTCTCCTGCTTTTTCATTTTGAATAGAACCTTTATAATAAGAAATGCTTAAAGCAATTAAGTAGCTATGATAAGATCAGAAAAACAATAAAGAAAAAAGTTTAAATAAAAGAACGAATGCGAGGTTAATACTTAGATAATGAGTTTTGAAGATGGAGGGAACATGAAAATTAAAGAAGTCATTGTCGTAGAAGGAAAAGATGATACGACAGCAATCAAAAGAGCGGTAAATGCGGATACAATTGAAACAAATGGTTCTGCTATTTCGAAAGAAACCATTGAAAAGATAAAGTTAGCTCAAATGAGAAGAGGGGTTATCGTTTTTACCGACCCCGATTTCCCAGGAGAAAAAATCAGGAAAACGATAATGGCAGAAGTTCCAGGCTGTCTCCATGCCTTTGTTGAGAAAAAAGATGCGCTGCCTAAGTACGGTCGTGGGATTGGTGTAGAACATGCTTCGCCTGAAGCGATACGCGAAGCGCTGAAAGAAGCTCACTCCATGGAAAGTAGACGTACAGGAATTAATCACGAAAGATGATTTGCTGACAGCAGGACTTGTTGGAGGACCGGAATCGAAGTTTCGAAGACAGCGACTGGGTGAAATTCTTAAAATCGGTTCAACAAATGGGAAGCAACTTCACAAACGTTTGCAAATCTTTCAAATCACGATGGAAGAGTTTTCATCAGCGATAGAACAATTACAGCAGGAGGATACACATGAATAAAGACATAGCTACACCACTACGTACGAAAGAAATTTTAAAAAAATACGGTTTTGCATTTAAAAAGAGCTTAGGTCAAAATTTCTTAATTGACCCTAATATTCTGCGGAATATTACGAGTGCAGCGAATTTAACGAAAGAAACGGGTACGATTGAAATCGGTCCTGGTATAGGAGCGTTGACAGAGCACTTGGCCCGTGAATCAGGCAAGGTAGTGGCGTTTGAGATCGATCAGCGCCTATTACCCATCCTTGGAGATACTTTGTCTGAATATAATAATGTATCGATTGTTAACCAAGATATTTTAAAATCCAACGTCGCAGAAACGATCGAACAAGAAATGACCGGAATGAAAGAGGTTATGCTTGTTGCAAACCTCCCTTATTATGTGACTACGCCGATCATCATGAAAGTATTAGAAGAACGGCTTCCAATAAAAGGGTTGGTTGTCATGCTTCAAAAAGAAGTAGCAGAAAGAATTACGGCTAATCCTGGAACGAAAAATTATGGATCATTATCGATTGCGATTCAGTATTATACGGAAGCAGAAATCGTAATGACTGTTCCAAGGACAGTCTTTATGCCTCCGCCAAATGTTGATTCGGCAGTCATTCGTTTAATGAAAAGAGAAAAACCAGCTGTCTCAGTCATTAGTGAAGACTTTTTCTTTATAGTGACTCGATCTTCATTTGCACAACGTCGTAAAACAATCTTAAATAATTTAACGAGTCAACTTCCAAATGGGAAAGAAAAGAAGCAAGTGATTCTTGACGCTTTAGAAAAAGCTTCTGTTGATCCAACTCGTCGTGGGGAAACATTGAGTTTGTCTGAATTTGGTTTATTAAGTGATGAATTGTACCCGTTCTTTTCATAAATCAGGTTTAGATTGCATATGATTAAGAATACTCTTTAATAAATTTGTCACGACTTGAGAAATCAAAGCATACGTTGTAGAGGTAAATCATCACATAGATTTTAGTCCTAATGGAGATGAAGCGTATGGATTTTGATGTTAACTCAATCGTGGGGAGAAAATCGTATGACTGCGATATTATTTTTCGAATCACCGATATATTGGAAGAAAATGGGGAGAAAATTGCCGTTCTATTCGGTGAAGACTATCGCTTGATTGCGGACGCACCACTCTCAGACTTAACTGGAATAGAACCTGAAGATCGGCATAAAATGGAAAGAGAGTTTCATTCCAAAGAAGAGGAATCACTAGCTCTCATTCATCAAGATATGGAACTACTTAAGAGAAAGAAGGAGTGGGAATCACCAAATTCTTACCATCCTTCTTCTTCTTATTTTCAGATACCAGGGAAAGTTCTTCATATTGATGGAGACTCTCAGTATCTTCAAAAATGTTTAAGTCTTTATCAAAAAATCGGCGTTCCGGTTTATGGTGTCCATTGTGACGAGAAAGAAATGCCGCACATGGCAGTCCGATTAGTTGAGCGATACCGTCCGGATCTCCTTGTCATAACAGGACACGATGCATATTCGAAAAACGCAGGAAAAGAATCTGACCTATACGCCTATCGTCATTCTCGTTATTTTGTAAAAACGGTCAAGGAAGTTCGCAAGCAAATGCCTCATTTAGATCAATTAGTTATCTTTGCGGGAGCTTGTCAGTCTCATTTTGAGGCTTTAATTCAAGCGGGTGCTAATTTTGCAAGTTCACCAAGTCGCGTGAATATACACGCGTTAGATCCTGTATACATCGTCTCTAAGATTTGCTTCACCTCATTTAATGAATCAGTCAGTGTGTGGGATATTCTACGTAATACTTTGACTGGAGAGAAAGGGATTGGGGGAATCGAAACAAAGGGAGTTCTGAGAACGGGCATGCCATATAAATCACTTCAGGAAGATTCTACTTAAGCCAAAACCACCTACTGTTTTGGCTTTTTTGATAGGTAAGAAAACACCAAGCTTCTTACTTTGCTATCATTTGTTTTATAGCCGTCAAAAAAATCTGTTTGTCATGAACAGTTAAGTCTCGCATTTTTCATCATGCGGGAAACAAAGCGGTTTATTTGTTTCTATCGTGAAGAAAGTGAATGTTGAAAATACGATTTAGAGATTTATTTATTAGAAAAGCATAAAATCGGCAAATTAGTAAATGATAAAAAGGCGAAATGAGTGTTATTTTGAAGAATAAAAAAGATTGACATAGATCGTTGAGATTGATAAAATTGTTTATTTATTTGACTGGAATTGTAAATTGTGCTATACTAATTATCAGTGAGGTGGAAGCGAAATGCCCAAAACATTAGCCGATATTAAAAAGGCCCTTGATTCAAATCTAGGAAAACGCTTAATGCTGAAAGCCAATGGAGGACGTCGAAAAACAATTGAACGCTCCGGAGTCTTATCAGAAACGTATCAAGCAGTTTTTGTTGTAGAGTTAGATCAAGACGAAAATGCATTTGAACGTGTTTCTTATAGCTACGCCGATATTTTAACTGAAACAGTTGAACTTACATTTTATGATGACGCATCAAGACATCTTGCATTAGGCCAGCAGTAAACAGTATGTTTGCTGCTTTTTATATAAGGCCTTCGTATACATAGAAGGTAGAGGAGGAGAAATCTTCCTCTATTTTTTTATGTTTTTTTCGACATACTAATGAAGCGGCTATCTTAAAAGGAGGCGTTTTCTATGAGTAGAAGAAGAGGAATGATGTCTGAATCATTAAAAGAAGAGGTTGCAAAGGAACTTGGCTTTTATGATGTGGTGCAGAAAGAGGGCTGGGGAGGAATCAAAGCAAGAGACGCTGGAAATATGGTGAAAAAAGCGATCGAAATGGCGGAGAGAAGTATCCAGAACTCGCCAAAAGATTGATTTCAATCTCCTTTTTTCAACTTAATAGAAGATCTTGTAACGATCCTGTTTTTTTAAATGGAATCGATTGATGAGCTAGACTGAATAGAAAAGCCGCTAGACCGGAGTCCTAGACTTCGGTCTATTTTTCTAGAGTAGACTTCGTTAAATGATCCTGTTGATTTTTCTACATTCAGCAAGAAAACTCGATTTCCGTGGACTGACGGTCGAGAATCCAAGCGCCAGCTGCTTCCGATTACAGGAGCTGGCGCAGTCATTGCAACAGGACGTTGTAAACTTGAACTGTGATCCTTACTAGGGCAAATGCCTCTGGAAAGGTAATCTAATTTACGTAACGATTTTTATTGTTCTACTCCAGGGTTCTATTCTTTTCATACATCATGGGTGGGACTACCATTAGAAAAGGATATTGCAGAGTAAGACCCTATTCTATCCTTGTCAACCTGCTTGCAGAATAAAACGAATGGATCATGCTTTTCTAATTGAAATATTTTTCCTGTAATGTTAGGAGATTGTGTGATCAGAATGTGCTAAAATAAGACAAAATGCTATCGCAGACAAATAAAGTAGGTGAATACGTATGAAGCTAATGGTCAAAGCACCAGCGAAAATTAATTTATCATTAGATGTTTTGCACAAAAGGCCGGACAATTTTCATGAGGTTGAAATGATTATGACTTCGATTGATTTAGCTGATCACTTGGAACTGCTGGAACTAAAGGAAAATCGGATTCAAATTATTTCACAAAATCGCTTTGTACCCGATGATCAACGCAATTTAGCTTATCAAGCTGCGAAACTCCTTAAAGAGAGATATAACATCCAAAAAGGAGTTTCGATTGCGATTGACAAAGTCATTCCTGTTGCAGCTGGGCTTGCTGGGGGAAGTAGTGATGCCGCCGCAGCTCTTCGAGGATTAAATCAACTGTGGGATCTAGGGCTATCATTAGATGATTTAGCCGAGTTAGGTTCGGAAATTGGTTCGGATGTCTCATTCTGTGTGTATGGTGGAACCGCATTGGCTACTGGCAGGGGAGAAATCATCAAAGAACTTCCTGCCCCTCCGAATTGTTGGGTCATTTTAGCCAAACCATCGATTGGTGTTTCGACCGCTGATGTTTACAAAAGACTAGATCTAAATGGTGTAAACCATCCAGACATTGAAAAAATGATTGAAGCAATTCGTGTTGGAGATTATTATAACGTTTGCCACAACATGGGCAATGTCCTAGAGAGTGTCACGCTTGATCTGTATCCTCAGGTTGCACAGATTAAAGAACAGATGCTAAGGTTTGGCGCGGATGCTGTCCTTATGAGTGGGAGCGGCCCGACAGTATTCGGATTAGTTCAATACGATTCGCGGTTGCAAAGAATTTATAACGGATTACGAGGTTTTTGTGAACATGTCTTTGCTGTTCGGTTAATTGGAGGAAGAAACCCTCTTGCGTAAATCCGTACGTTAATGATATATTATCAATAAAATATTCGGATTTAATGGAATTGGAGGTGGAAAGAGATGAAGAATCGACGAAGTGAGCGATTGATTGATTTAACGAATTACCTACTGATCCATCCTCACGAACTGGTCTCTTTATCTTATTTTTCCAAACGATACGAATCGGCAAAATCATCGATAAGCGAAGATTTGGTGATTGTTAAAGAGACGTTTGAATCGCGAGGAATTGGTACGTTACAAACTGTACCAGGAGCTGCTGGTGGTGTTCGGTATATTCCGAAAGTAAGAAAAGACGAAGCTGAGCTTTTGGTGTCTGAACTGTGTGAACAGTTAGCTCAGCCCAGTCGTTTGTTACCAGGTGGCTATTTATATATGACCGATATTCTGGGGAATCCACAATGGTTAAGACAGGTTGGAAAGCTTTTTGCTTCTGCTTTTGCTGATCGTGAAATTGATGTCATTATGACTGTTGCTACCAAAGGAATCCCGATTGCTCATGCAATTGCTTCTTTCTTGAACTTACCTGTCGTTATTGTTCGGAAAGATAGCAAAGTAACAGAGGGTTCGACGGTGAGTATTAACTATGTTTCAGGATCTTCAAAGCGGATTCAAACGATGCTTCTTTCAAAAAGAAGTTTACCCCAAGGTTCCCGGGTTTTAGTGGTCGATGATTTTATGAAGGCTGGTGGAACGATTACTGGAATGGTCAGTTTACTTGAAGAATTTCAAGCGAAACTTTCCGGAATTGCAGTATTGGTAGAAGCTGAGCATGCAGAAGAACGCTTAGTCGATAAATACATTTCCTTAATTAAGTTGTCTGATGTAGATATTAAAGAAAAACAAATAAATGTAAGTGAAGGGAATTATTTCACTTCTTCCATCCCATCTTCTAGTGGAGGTTATAAAGAATGAAGGTAGTGTCAACACCTAATGCACCAGCAGCAATTGGTCCTTATTCACAAGGAATTGTTGTGCAGTCTATGTTTTTTAGTTCAGGTCAAATTCCTTTAACAGTCGAGGGTACGATAATTGAGGGTGGAATTAAAGAGCAAACCCATCAAGTGTTTAAAAACCTCGAAGCCGTTTTAACTGAAGCGGGTGCAGCATTTGACAGTGTGATAAAAGCAACGGTATTTATCCAAAGTATGAATGATTTTGTTGAAATAAATGAAATTTATGGTCAATATTTCTCTGATCATAAACCAGCACGTTCTTGTGTGGAAGTAGCACGGTTACCTAAAGATGCCTTAGTCGAAATTGAAGTCATCGCACTCGTGAAGTAATTTTCACGAGTTTTTTTTATACATAAAAGGGTAATAAACTTTCGCTCCGTTTTCAGAACCTGGTCTCTTATTGCAGAATTTTTCTGTATTCCATGCATGGATAGTGAAGCTCACCATCTATTACTAGTTACCAACACCAATTATTGAACTCTCTTAATTACATTATTCAAAGTTTTTAAAATATTTTCTAATTATTGAAGGAGTTTTTCTCCATTTGTGGAATATATATTCTAGTCTGTTATTTAGGGGAAAAGGTGGTGAACAAGATGGAAGTAACTGATGTAAGATTACGTCGTGTGAATACTGATGGCCGAATGAGAGCTATTGCTTCCATTACACTGGATAATGAGTTTGTTGTCCACGATATTCGTGTAATTGATGGCAATAATGGTTTATTTGTGGCAATGCCGAGTAAACGTACTCCAGATGGAGAGTTCCGTGATATTGCCCATCCAATTAACTCTGGTACAAGAACAAAGATTCAGGAAATCGTTCTTGAAGAGTATCATAGTAACGGAGATAATGTTGAAACAATTGAATTTGAAGAAGCTGGTGCTTCTTGAAAAAAATACACCATGAGCCTACTTCGAATAGAAGGGCTCTTTTTTTTTGAGAATATACCTCTTTTAACTGAAATCATTTTTAGGATTAAGTAGAAGAAGGAGAAGTCATCTATCCAATACTTCAGTAAGAGGGTTACTTTTCCGTTTTGTTTCTTTAGGATGGACTATTGTCTTTTTGATGGATAAATGGTTGACAAATATATGTACTTTGTTCGGTTGTCTTGAAATTAAAGACTTTTTAAGATATATTCGATAGGGATAAATAGGTTGAATTGGAGGATCTAACTTTATGTCGAATCGACTTGCCATTATTTTGGCTGCCGGACAGGGAACACGAATGAAGTCTAAGTTATATAAAGTTCTACACCCCGTTTGTGGTAAACCAATGGTGGAACATGTTGTTGATCAAATCGCTCAATTAAATATAAATAAGATCGTGACTGTTGTAGGACATGGGGCTGAACTAGTCAAGTCTCAACTCGATGGAAAGAGCGAATTTGCTCTTCAAACCGAACAACTAGGAACGGCTCATGCCGTACAACAGGCGAGTTCTGCTCTTGAAAAAGAGAAAGGTGTTACGTTAGTTGTTTGTGGAGATACTCCATTGATTAAAGCGGAAACCATGGAAGCACTTATTGCCCATCATGAAAGTGAAGGTGCTAAGGCAACGATCTTGACTGCACATACGCCACAAGCAGATGGTTACGGTCGGATTTTGCGTCAAGCAGACGGTACTGTTAAGAAAATCGTCGAGCATAAAGATGCAAACGAAGAAGAACGTAAAGTAAATGAGATTAATACAGGAACTTATTGCTTTGACAACGAGTATTTATTCTCAGCGTTGAAAGAAGTTTCTAATGAAAATATTCAAGGCGAGTACTATTTGCCGGATGTTATTGAAATTTTAAAAGAAAAAGGCGAGATTATCGCGGCTTATCAAACAAGTGACTTTGAAGAGACGCTTGGCGTAAATGATCGCGTGGCTCTTTCACAAGCTGAAAACACTATGAAGAAGCGCATTAATGACATGCATATGCGAAATGGTGTTACCATTGTGGACCCACTTAACACGTATATCGGAGTCGATGTTAAAATCGGTCGTGACACAGTTCTTTACCCGGGAACAACGTTAGCAGGAAAGACAATTATTGGAGAAGATTGCATTGTCGGTCCAAACAGTGAAATAAGAGATTGTCTTGTAGGGAACGAAACTGTGATCCGTCAATCTTGTGCTTTTGATAGTGAAATTGGTAATGATGTTCAAATTGGACCATTTGCCCATATTCGCCCAGATTCAACTCTTCAAGATCAGGTGAAAATCGGTAACTTTGTTGAAGTGAAAAAGGCGACTTTCGGCATAGGGAGTAAAGCTTCACACTTGAGCTATATTGGCGATGCTGAGGTTGGGAACGATGTGAATATTGGCTGTGGAACCATTACGGTAAATTATGACGGGAAAAACAAACATTTAACAAAAATAGAGGATCGCGTTTTTGTTGGATGTAACTCTAATCTAGTCGCACCAGTAACAATTGGTGAAGGTGCGTACGTTGCTGCAGGATCAACCATTACGAAGAATGTACCTTCTGAAGCTTTATCAATTGCTAGAGCTCAACAAGTAAATAAAGAAGCATACGCGCAAAAACTAAACCATAAAAAGAACTAATCCAGGAGGCTCATCATGTCGAATCAGTACCTAGATCCAAATTTGAAAATTTTTTCCTTGAATTCTAATCTTAAATTAGCGGAAGAAATTGCTCGTGTGGTCGGAGTAGAATTAGGTAAATGTACAGTTGCTCAGTTCAGTGATGGAGAAATTCAAATTAATATTGAAGAAAGTATCCGTGGGTGTGATGTATATGTGATCCAATCTACAAGTGCTCCAGTCAATGAAAATTTAATGGAATTACTTATTATGATTGACGCTTTAAAGCGTGCGTCTGCGAAAACAATCAACATTGTCATGCCTTATTATGGATATGCACGTCAAGATCGTAAAGCACGTGCACGTGAACCGATCACTGCTAAACTAGTCGCGAATTTACTAGAAACAGCAGGAGCAACCCGTGTTATTTCACTTGATTTACATGCTCCACAAATTCAAGGATTTTTTGACATTTTGATTGATCACTTAATCGGTGTTCCGATATTAGCGGATTATTTCTTAGAAAAAGGTTGGAAAAAAGAAGACATCGTTATCGTTTCTCCAGACCATGGTGGTGTAACGCGAGCTCGTAAAATGGCTGAACGTTTGAAAGCACCGATTGCAATTATTGATAAGCGACGTCCGAAACCGAACGTTGCTGAAGTGATGAATATCGTCGGACAAGTAGATGGGAAAATTGCTATCTTGATCGATGATATTATCGATACAGCCGGAACGATTACTTTGGCGGCCAATGCTTTAACTGAAAGCGGTGCGAAAGAAGTATTTGCTTGTTGCACACATCCTGTGCTCTCTGGTCCTGCAATTGAACGTATCAATAATTCTAAAATCAAAGAATTAGTTGTCACAAATTCAATTGTACTATCAGAAGAAAAGAAAATTGATAAAATTACTGAACTATCTGTTGCTCCGTTAATCGGTGAAGCCATCATTCGTATTCACGAAGAACAATCAGTAAGTACTTTATTCGATTGATCCAAAATGAATTTGTAAAAAAGCGGCTGGGACAAAATTAAAATACCCAAGTTAAAAAGCGAACATTTCACTTAACTTTTAATTAATCATTCGATTTTCGTTTTCGACGGACGCTTTCCGGGGGCTTGCGTCGAACGAACTTAAGCTAAAGCTTAAGTGGATTTCGACGTCTTCGCTATTCCCCAGGAGTCGCCGTCTTACACTCCAATCGAAATCAATATTCAATTTCATTGAAAAGATCATCATTTTGAAATTGAATCAATGAAGAAAATAATAAAGTGAAAAAACCGAATGATTCAGCGAAATTCCACTTAGAATTTTGCTAGATCGTTCGGTTTTTTCTTTCCCTAAAATACTTTTGTCCCAGCCTCTTTTTTGTATGTTAAGCGGCCATTATATTCATATCGCGGGATGGAAGAGGGCAGCCTGCATTTTCAACTTTTCTTAATAAATTGGTTCGATGATCAATGTGTGAAGAGATGATGATGCGAATGACCCATTCAATTTTTTCAGATCGTATCTTTTCTTAAACTGAATTATCATTCAACATAAAAATCATCTGATATTTATGCGAAATCAAATAAAAAGGGTTTAAAAAAGATATCAAAGGGGTAAAAATGTACCAGTTGCAAAAATACATTGCAGATAATCGATAACAATATAAAAATTAAGAAATTGGAAGGTGAAATAGATTATGAGTAACTTATTAAAAGCTGAAAAAAGAGAAACAACTAAAAAATCAATTTTAACTGGACTACGTAATAAAGGTGAATTTCCAGCAGTCGTTTACGGCTATAAAACAGATAATACAGCAGTATCTGTAAATGAATCAGAATTTTTTAAAGTTTTGAAAGAAGTGGGACGTAATGGCGTAATCTCTATTCAAATTGGTAAGGATAAAACGAACGTTATTTTAGGCGATTACCAACACGATCGAATTAAAAACACAATTACACATGCTGACTTCTTAGCGATTGATATGTCTTCAGAAATCGATGCAGATGTACATGTCCACTTGATTGGTGATGCTGCTGGTTCTAAAGAAGGAGGAGTCGTTCAACAAACTCTCCACCAATTGTCAGTCACAGCAAAACCTGTTGATATTCCTGAATCCATCGAAATCGATGTAAGTGAGTTGAATATCGGTGACTCATTAACTGTTGCAGATATTCGTAAGAAAACCGATGCTGCAATTAATAACGAAGATGAAGAGTCTATTGTGAGTGTACAACCTCCTCAAGTTTTCGAAGATCCTGAAACGGATGAAGACACAGAGGATGAGCCAGGCTCTGAAAGTGAAAATAATACGAATCAAGAAGAAAATGAATAATCTTGAATGAGTAGCATCGTGACAAAGAAATAGTGATTACTTCTTTCTTGTATTAGGAGAAAAACCATATTTTTAGGCGTAACCTTTTGCAGGTTACGCCTTTTATAGATTATTCTATAATAGAAAGAGAAAAATGAATGGAAACATAGAGGTGTGAAACATGAAACTGATTGTCGGATTAGGAAATCCTGGATCCCAATTTGAAAATACAAGACATAACATTGGATTTAAAGTAATTGATGAACTTTCACGTAGATGGAATGCTCCTTTAACTCAGTCGAAATTCAAAGGAATCTATACGATCGCCCATAGACCTAAAGAAAAAGTGATTTTACTCAAACCTCTTACTTACATGAATCTATCTGGAGAGACGATTGGCGCTTTAATGGACTATTACGAGATGGAAATAGAAGACTTAGTGGTTATCTATGACGATCTTGATCTTCCACTAGGGAAAATTCGCCTTAGACAAAAAGGAAGCGCAGGCGGGCATAACGGAATTAAATCTACAATCGCTCATGTTGGCACACAAACATTTAATCGGATTCGCATTGGGATAGATCGCCCCACAAACGGCATGAGTGTACCTGATTACGTGTTAAGTCGTTTTACTACAATAGAGCAACCGGATCTTACAGAAGCGGTTCAGCGTTCAGCAGACGCGTGTGAGAGCTGGTTAGAGAAACCATTCTTAGAGGTCATGAATCATTTTAATTAACAAAGCTGTGAATATCTTCTCTCTTTGACGTTTATACTAATAAAAGAACGTTGGTTTAGAGGAGGAGCCGTCTATGGCTATTCATTATCACTGTCGGCACTGTGGAGTGCAAATGGGAAGCGTTTATCAGCCAGTTCTTGAAGCTGAGCTTGGCCTTAATCGGTTAACTTCAGAAGAAAAGAATGAGATGACCTCATACGATGAGAAAGGTGATCTGCATATCCGTTCTATCTGTGAAGATTGCCAAAAAGGGCTTGAAGAGCACCCAGAATATTATGAACGAGATTATTTCATTCACTGAAAGCTTTGGATGCATTATCCAAAGCATTTTTCTGTTTAGAAAACAGCTGAATGATAGGAGGATATATACATTGAAGGCATGGCAACAGCTATTTTTAGAACATGAAGAAATTCAATCGATCGTTGAAGGAGTCAATGCAGGATTAAAGGAACAAGTTGTTGCGGGTCTTACTGCCTCCTCACGAAGTTTGATGATTTCCTCTGTCTATTCACAATCAAAGAAACCTATGATGGTATTAACACATAATTTATTGCAGGCTCAAAAATTGTATGAAGATTTGGTGCAAATTCTTTCAGAACAAGAAGTTTTTCTCTATCCTGCTAATGAAATGATGGCGGCAGAAATGAGTATTGCAAGTCCGGAATTAAAAGCCCAGAGGCTAGAAACCTTACATGAACTTAGCAAAAACAAAGGAGGAGTATTCGTCGTGCCAGTTGCTGGTCTGCGAAAAATTCTACCCTCCGTTTCTGCTTGGCAAGGATATCAACTGTCATTAACGGTAGGAGAGGAAGTGGATGTTAATCACTTCCTTCTTAAGCTTGTCCAAATGGGGTATGAAAGAGCAGCTATGGTTGCGTCGCCAGGTGAATTTAGTCTTCGTGGAGGAATTCTCGATGTATACCCGCTAACAGCTAATGATCCTATTCGGATTGAACTCTTTGATACAGAGATTGACTCCATACGAACTTTTTCTGTAGATGACCAACGTTCAAAGGGTAAGCATGAGATGGTTTGGATTGGTCCAGCTACTGAATATCCTATGGGGTCGTTGGAAATAGAACGTTTAATTGAAAACTTGGAAGACGGGTTGCCCCGGAGTTTAAAAAAAATAAACAATGCTGCAGTTAAAGAACGATTAATTGAACAGGTGGACCACGATTTAGATCAATTAAAGCAAGGCCAAATGATTGAAAAAGCAGTATCTTATGCCTCGCTAGCCTATGAAAATCCAGCTAGTTTACTAGATTACTTAGGGAATGACAGTGTTGTTTTTATAGATGAATTTAGTCGAATTCAGGAAATAAGCGATACTTTTGAGAAAGATGAAGCAGAATGGTACACAAGCATGTTAGAAGAGGGACAACTTATTCATGGCCTTACTTTATCTTATCCACTTAGTAATTTAATGCTGAATCATGACCATTCAAAAATCTTTTTATCTCTTTTTCTTCGCCATGTTCCAAATACTCAACCACAAAACATTGTAAATCTTTCATGTAAACCAATGCAAAGTTTTCACGGCCAAATGAGTGTGGTTAAAACAGAATGGGATCGCTGGAAAAAAAGCGGATATACCGTTCTTTTTCTTGCTCCGAACGAAGAACGAGCGAAACGATTAGAAAATGTTTTCGATGATTATGATATGGAAGTACTATTTTCTAAAAAAGAAGAGCCGAAAAAAGGTCTTTCACAAATTGCTATTGGAAGTTTAAATGGTGGGTTTGAAATACCAATTCTTAAATTAGCTGTCATCACAGAAATCGAATTGTTTAATAAAAAAACACAAAAATCAGCTAGACGACAAAAACTTTCAAATGCAGAGAGAATAAAAAGCTATTCTGAATTAAAAATGGGAGACTACGTGGTTCATGTAAATCATGGGATTGGTCGCTACTTAGGAATTGAAACTTTAAATATTAACGGTCTTCATAAGGATTATCTTCACATTAAATACACAGGTACGGATAAACTATATGTGCCTGTTGATCAAATTGATCTAGTTCAAAAATACGTGGGATCAGAAGGAAAAGAACCAAAGTTATACAAACTCGGCGGCACAGAGTGGAAGCGGGTTAAAAGTAAAGTTCATTCTTCCGTTCAAGATATCGCAGATGACTTAATAAAACTTTACGCAGAAAGAGAAGCAAGCGTAGGTTATCCTTTTTCTCCAGACGGTGATATGCAAAGGCAGTTTGAATCAAGTTTCCAATACCAAGAAACAGAAGATCAGCTCCGTTCCATTCAAGAGATTAAGTTAGATATGGAAAAAGAGCGTCCGATGGATCGTCTTCTTTGTGGAGATGTAGGCTATGGAAAAACAGAGGTTGCGATTCGAGCTGCATTCAAAGCGATATTAGATGGTAAACAAGTAGCCTTCCTCGTTCCAACGACGATTCTAGCTCAACAGCATTATGAAACGATGAAAGAACGATTTCAAGATTATCCTGTTTCGGTTAGTTTGTTAAGTCGATTTAGATCGAAGAAGCAAATGGATGAAACGAAAAAAGGATTAAAAGCAGGCACAGTTGATATTGTTGTTGGTACACACCGTTTGCTTTCAAAAGATGTTCAATACAAAGACCTAGGTCTGCTCATTATCGATGAGGAACAACGATTTGGAGTCACCCACAAGGAAAAAGTAAAACAATTAAAAACAAACGTCGACGTCTTAACACTTACAGCTACGCCGATCCCTCGAACACTTCATATGTCGATGTTAGGAGTCAGAGACTTATCCGTCATAGAAACACCGCCTGAAAATCGCTTTCCTGTTCAAACGTATGTAATGGAATACAATGGAGTGCTTGTGAAAGAAGCAATCGAGCGTGAATTAGCGCGTGATGGTCAAGTTTATTATCTCTATAATCGAGTAGAAGATATTGAACGGAAAGCAGATGAGATATCCATGCTAGTTCCAGAAGCTCGTGTTGCTTATGCACATGGTCGCATGTCTGAAAATGAATTGGAGTCAGTCATTGTCGGTTTTTTAGAAGGCGAGTTTGATGTTCTTGTCACTACGACCATTATTGAAACGGGTGTTGATATTCCAAACGTCAATACTTTGCTTGTTCATGACGCGGATCGTATGGGGCTTTCACAGCTTTATCAACTAAGGGGACGTGTAGGGCGTTCAAATCGAATTGCTTATGCATATTTCACTTACCGTAAAGACAAGGTATTGACGGAAGTAGCAGAAAAAAGGCTTAAAGCCATTAAGGAATTTACTGAGCTAGGATCAGGTTTCAAAATCGCTATGAGAGACTTGTCTATTCGTGGAGCAGGAAACTTGTTAGGAGCTCAACAACATGGATTCATTGATTCGGTTGGGTTCGATCTATACTCTCAGATGTTAAATGAAGCAATTGAAGAGCGTAAAGGGGATGCTCCAAAGCGAATTGAAAATCCATTTGAAATTGATCTCGACATCGATGCTTATATTCCTGACTTATATATACCTGATGGTCATCAAAAAATCGAAATGTATAAACGATTTAGAGCAATTGAGACAATTGAAGACACGGATGAACTAAGGGATGAAATGATTGATCGTTTTGGTGATTATCCGGAAGAAGTTCAATATTTATACCAATTGTCTGAAATGAAAGTTTATTCGAAAGAAACAGGTCTTTCTTCAATTAAACAACAAAAAGACATGGTGACCGTCTTAATGAGCGAAGAAGGAACGAAACATATAGATGGAGCAAGAGTATTTAATATTTGCCAGGATTTTGGAAGAATCGTGGGATTAGGGATGGAAGGTACAAGTTTGAAGATAACCATCCAGGTTAAAGGTTTAAAAACACAAGAATGGGTAAATATTGCCCATAGCATTATTCGTCAGTTACCAGAGGCGAAAAAAGAAAATAGTTTGGTATAAATGGACATTTCTTCATATTTCACAGGATATTTACAAAAAAATGACGTGAGGCTTGTTGACTGACATACCTTTGTAAATAAACTGTAACCGCAATAGAGTGAGACTGTATCATTCACGTGGTAGAATTTAAAAGTGACGTTAATAAATGGGAACTTTATCCTTTTATAGAACATCTCACTAGAATAAGAAATAAAATTGAATGTGTATATAACTTCCCAAAAGAAGGATACTAAAGGTACTTAAATCCTTGAGTTCATAAATTTGAACTTTATCCCACCATAAACGTATGATGAAAGCGAGGCAACATGATGAAAGCAACAGGTATTGTACGCCGTATTGATGATTTAGGAAGAGTTGTTATTCCGAAAGAAATTCGTCGAACCCTTCGTATTCGTGAGGGAGATCCACTAGAGATTTTTGTCGATCGTGACGGAGAAGTTATATTGAAAAAGTATTCACCCATAAGTGAATTGGGCGATTTTGCAAGAGAATACGCTGAAGCGTTATTTGATAGTTTAGGCAATCCGGTATTAATTTGTGATCGTGATGCTGTTATTACGGTTGCAGGTGTTTCAAAGAAAGAGTATGTGAACAAAAATATTGGTGAAGCCATTGAGAAAGTAATGGAAGATCGCCAATGTGTATTGAGCACACAAAAAGGAAAAACTGCATTTGCAGAGTATGTAGAAGAAGATGTTACTTCATATGCTGCTGCTCCTATCATTGCCGGCGGAGATCCGATCGGTGCTGTCATTATCTTCTCAAAAGAAGATACATTAGGAGAAGTAGAAAAGAAATCAGTGGAAACAGCTGCGAGTTTTCTAGCTCGTCAAATGGAACAATAATAAAAACGAGCTTGGTGGACTCCACTGAGCTCGTTCTTTTTTTAAAAATAGTTTATGTTAGCAGATGATGTTGATAGGAAGTAAAAATGACAAGAACCCTCAGTGTGGTTATTGATGACGCTGAAAAAGTCCTTTTGGAACATTAATGCGAGTATGGGGAAGATTTCATTCCCATGCTCGCATTTTTCTCTTATAAGCCATGGGTTTCCGTTCCAGGCATAAGCCTACCGTGGGCCTGGCTTCAATTTCCTCGTCACTGCGATCTTGCGAGGCTTTCAGCTCGTGCTGTTCCCGCAGGAATCGAAGCCTTCCACTCCCATTTCGAAACGGTTTAAAAAGAACGGTCTGATCCTACCTCCCGTTATTAAGATCTAGTCACCAAGCGCCAACTGCTTCCGGACACAGGATGTGCGTAGCGAAGCCGTTGAATTTGACGTTGCGTACTTAGACTGTGATCCTTTGGTTTGCACAGGACCCAGAGCACGTCGCTTCCACCTTTCGTGATGTCTAGTTCCAGCTCCCTGTGTCCATGTGATAAAATCTGCCCGGCTGGCGGTGATCAAAAAGCGTTCACCTAGCCGTTCGGATTTTTCACAGGACCCAGAGCACGTCGCTTCCACATTTCGTGATGTCTAGTTCCAGCTCCCTGTGTCCATGTGATAAAATCTGCCCGGCTGGCGGTGATCAAAAAGCGTTCACCTAGCCGTTCGGATTTTTCACAGGACCCAGAGCAGGTCGCTTCCACATTTCATGATGTCGTAGTTAAATGGCCGTTTTGCTATTTTCTTCTACGTCTAATCCCATTCATTTAACTGGAATGACTAGAATGAGTTCGTCTGTCCAAAGACCCCTTATTCTAGCTATTTGTGCTATAATACTGTCGATTCAGTATGATTTTGGAAGAAGGTGATGATGACGCTCCATGAAGAAGATCACTCCAAAACAATGGTGAAAGGTGCTTTTATTCTTACAATAGCGGCATTCGTCATAAAAATATTAAGCGCAGTTTACCGCGTGCCATTTCAAAATATCGTTGGCGATGTCGGTTTTTATATTTATCAACAAATTTATCCTTTTTATGGAATTGCTATTGCGTTATCAACTACCGGTTTTCCTGTAGTTATCTCGAGATTACTGGCTGAAGTATCAGAGCGAGAAACTTGGAAGGAACAAAGAATTATTCAAGTTTCTTTTTGGTTTTTATCATTTTTAGGTTTTCTATGGTTTGGACTGGTTTTTTTAACAGCTGGATGGATTTCGAATGTGATGGGTGACCCTCACCTTGAACCATTAATTCATACAATTTCTTTTTCTTTTTTATTATTACCTTTTTTGTCGACATGGCGGGGAAGTTATCAAGCAAAAGGAGACATGATGCCCACGGCACTTTCTCAAGTAGCAGAACAATCGATCAGAGTGGGTTTTATCTTAGTCCTTTCTTTTTGGCTGGTTCGTCATGGATATTCTCTCTATTCAACAGGGCAGGGGGCGTTAGCCGGATCGATTGCAGGGGGATTATCAGGGTTCTTACTTTTGCTCTTTTTCTCTATCAAACGACAAGACATCATTCTCAAGCCGGATGCCTTTAACTGGGGAGTATTTGAAAGGGATGTGGCGAAGAGACTTTTTCTAGAAGGAACAGCAATTTGTTTAAGTGGGCTGCTGTTGGTATTATTCCAATTTATTGATGCTTTTAATATGTATTCGTCGCTTGTCGATGCAGGAACGGACACACTAAAGGCTAAAGAATGGAAAGGGATATACGATCGCGGACAACCTCTTCTTCAGTTGGGGACGGTAGTTGCAACCTCGTTGTCACTTACACTCGTTCCTTTAGTGACTAGAGCTTTTCAGCGTCAAGAACATAGTAAAGTAAGAGAGAGAGTACGTGTTGCCCTTAAGATAAGTCTCGTTGTGGGAGCAGGAGCGGCAGGGGGGTTAATTTCATTAATAAGACCTGTGAATCAAATGCTTTTTGAAAATGAAGCAGGTTCTGATGTGCTTGCGGTATTTTGTCTTGCTATTTTTTTCAGCTCTTTCATTTTAACGATGATGGCCGTTCTCCAAGGGGATCGGTGATTTATTAATCCCTGCCATTGCAATTGGTGCAGGTTTACTCGTTAAATTGTTCTTAAATCTTTATATGATCCCTATATGGGGAACGATGGGTGGTTCAATTTCTACAAGTCTTTCCCTTGGATTGATTGCGATTTTGCTCATGCTGCGATTACGGAAATGTTTCAATATGCATTTGTTGTCTATTGTTTTTTACAGAGATACATTTTTTGCTGTGTTAGCAATGGTGGTAACTGTCTTGTTTTTTCTTAAAATTGAGCCGATTGTTCTTATTCACTTTCCATATGAACGCACAGTATCTGCCATATTTAGTGTGACAGGCACTTTAATTGGTGGTTGCGTATATATTGTTTTTTTACTATGGAGAAATGTATTTAAAGACCATGAGTGGAGCTTACTCCCTTTAGGAAACAAGATTCTTTATTTTAAAAATCAGATTATTAAAAAAGGATAGGTGAAATGGGTGAATCATACAATAATAGTTATTGGATTAGGGGCAGGCGATCTAGACCAACTTCCTTTAGGAGTATATAAACAGTTAAAACAAACAGAATCTTTATATTTACGAACGAAAGAACATCCAGTTATCGCGCAACTCGAAGCTGAGCAAATCAAATACGAGTCTTTCGATGAGGTTTATGAAAAGCACGACCAATTCGAAGGAGTGTATGAGGAGATTGTGAACCGCCTTATAAAAGCGAGTGAATCGAATCCTGTCGTCTATGCCGTGCCAGGTCATCCCCTCGTTGCAGAACGAACGGTACAGCTCTTATTAGCAAAGCGGAGCGAAGGTGCAATCATTGAGATTGCTGGTGGCCAAAGCTTCTTAGATGCCTTGTTTACTGCAGTAGAGGTTGATCCAATAGAAGGATTTCAGTTGTTAGATGGAACGGAACTTCGCACGAGTGAACTTCAATTAAAGCAACACTTAGTTATTGGACAAGTTTACGATTCTTTCATTGCGTCAGAAGTTAAGCTCACATTAATGGAGAAGTACCCGGATGAATACGAAATTTATATAGTCACTGCAGCAGGAACAAAGGAACAAGTAGTAAAAAAAGTTTTGCTTTATGAATTAGATCGAGATTTTCGTTTAAATAATTTAACGAGCGTGTACGTTCCACCCGTTAAAACAGAAGAAGAATCATATCGAGAATTCGAGACGCTTTACTCCATTATTGGAACACTAAGAGGGCCAAATGGTTGTCCATGGGACCAAGAGCAGACGCATGAATCATTGAAGAAGCACTTGATTGAAGAGTCATATGAGCTTCTCGATGCAATTGATCGTAACGATGTAGACGACATCATTGAAGAAGCAGGAGATGTGTTATTGCAAGTCCTGCTGCATGCGCAAATTGGAGAAGATGAAGATTTATTTACGATTCGGGACGTGATTGGAGGCCTGTCGAAGAAGATGGTTCAACGTCATCCACATGTATTTGGAAATGAAGAAGCAAAAACATCTGCTGACGTAATCGAAATATGGAATGATCGAAAACAAGCGGAATCCAAAGGTAAGATCAACTCACTCTATCAATTTTAGATGAAGTAGAAAAAGGGTTGCCGGGCTTGTTAAAATCGTTTGAGCTTCAAAAAAAGGCAACAAAATCATTGAAAGACGTCTATTTGATCGACAATGTAAACGATAAGGTTATGCAAGTATTGGCAGGAATTTTTAGAGGCGATAGCGAATAATGGGAAAGAAGAACAAATTATGCGATATGGCGATCTCTTGTTCACGATCGTCAATCTAGGGGTTAGAAATTCCATTCATCCTGAAGAGGCTATAGTGATGGCAAATCAAGCCTTTTACCGAAAATGGGTAAATAGTAGAGAATGAACTTCTTGCAAAGGGAGTCGAACTCTCGGATGTTTCAAGTGCAACTTTTCAAGGAATGTTAAAAAGAAAATCATAATGTGGATAGAGAGGTAGGATTTGAATGAGATTAGATAAATTCTTAAAAGTATCACGGTTAATCAAACGAAGAACACTAGCAAAAGAAGTAGCAGACCAAGGTCGTATATCGATTAACGGTATTGTAGGTAAAGCGAGCTCTGTGATTAAAGTAGGAGACGAACTGAAAATTCGGTTTGGGCAAAAAATCGTTACTGTAAAAATCGACCTTTTGAAAGAAACGACACGTAAAGAAGAAGCAGAAAATATGTATACGATCGTAAGCGAAGAAAAAGTAGGCGAATAATGCATTGTTGTATAGGTACGGGAGGACTGATCTCATTTGAGGTCGGTCTTTTTTAATCGAAACGAAAGCATGAATTTTTTCTCCCCGTTCGTTGGATTCGATCTGCAAGCGCCAACTGCTTGCGCATACAGGATGTACGTGACGAATCCGTTGTAACGAGACGCTGTGAGTTTAGACTGCGATCTTTCATTGAATTTTTCTCAGGGCTCGGAACAAGCCATTTCTGCTTTTCTTAGAGGCTTGGTCTACAATTGCTCCACAGTTCATAAGATGATAGAAAGAATGATTCTTATGATGTTCTAGTTAATAGAGTCAATGAACGAGAGAAGCGGAGGGGAACAGTATGAACTCGTATTATGATCAACAACCTGCTAAAACTAATATACCTGATCACGATGTGGTGATGAGAGGAAGGAAACTTCTTGATATTACTGGCATTATTCAAGTGGAAAGCTTTGATAGTGAAGAATTTTTGTTGGAAACTTCAATGGGCTTTTTGGCAATAAGAGGAGAAAATCTTCAAATGAAAAATTTAGATGTAGATAAAGGACAAGTAACGATCAAAGGAAAAGTACTTGATCTTGTTTATATGGACCAAGTACAAGGTGAGAAAACGAAGGGATTATTAGGAAAGCTCTTCCGATGACGCTATCTGTTCAATTTTCCTCTCTATTGGTGATGATCGGACTTGGTGTTTGGTTGGGCATTGCGATCGATACGTATATGAGACTTCTTCATAAACAAGGAAAGAAGGGTATTCACTGGTTTGTGATGGACATCCTGTTTTGGTTATGCCAAGCATGTGGGATTTTTTTCATTTTGTTTCAAGTGAATGCCGGAGAACTCCGTTTTTATTTTTTTCTTGCTCTTCTTTGTGGTTTCGCCATGTATCAATCTTTGTTTAAATCATTTTACGTAAAAAGATTAGAAGGATTTATTCAAGCAATCTTAACTTTGTGGAGATTATTCATTGGTACTCTCCACCTCCTGTTGTGGAGACCTATACGCATGCTGGTGTTTTTCTTACTTACAATCTTACTAGGAATAGGAAAAGGTCTTTTGGCCCTTGCAAAAACGATCCTGTTCGTAGTAAGGTGGATTGTAATTCATCTCTTTATTTATCCTATTTTACTAGGAATAAAAATAATTTGGAGATTTTTACCGAAACGCTTTAAACTTACGTGTAAAAACGGCTATAATAGAATCACGCAATTTCGAAAAGATTTAACGAGTATAATCAAAAATGGATTCTTTTTTTGGAAATAAAAAAGAGAGAAGGGGGGATCTGAGAATGAGTATAGCCAAAAAGAAAAAGGTCGCTACAATAGAGAATTCATATGTTCGTCAACAAGAAATACAAGGAATGATCGATCATAAGAGAAAAAAACGATTGTTTCGACGCCTTATGGCTTTTGGCACTCTTGCTGCGGTCATCACATTTTTACTTGTCAGCACTTTCATTTCCCAAACTTCTCAGTTAGAAGCAAAGCAAATCGAGAAATCAAAGCTTCATGCATCATTAAAAGATTTAAAAGGCAAAGAAAGCTCTTTGAAAGAAGAAATCGTGCAATTAAACGACGATGACTACATTGCAAAATTGGCTCGTAAGGATTATTTCCTTTCAGACAAAGGTGAGATTATTTTCAATATTCCTGAGTCTAAAAAGAAAAAAACCGACGAAGAATAAAAAGAAAAAGAGCCGTCTTGTTGACACTCTTTTTTTTTGTTCGCTATAATGTAAAGTAAGGTTAGATGTATTTTTTAAGGAGGAACAATTTTTTTATGTCAATCGAAGTAGGCAGCAAGTTACAGGGTAAAGTTACAGGTATCACGAATTTCGGTGCTTTTGTGGAGCTTCCAGGTGGAGTAACCGGTCTCGTACACATAAGTGAAGTGGCTGATAACTACGTTAAAGACATCAACGAACATTTAAAAGTGGGCGATGAAGTCACAGTCAAAGTACTTAATGAAAAAGACGGTAAGATTGGTTTGTCGATTCGCAAAGCGAAAGATCAGCCACCACAGCAACAAAGACCTCGTTCAAACAATCGTCAACAGTACGAGCCACGTGTAAAAGAGAATTTTGAACAAAAAATGGCACGCTTTTTAAAAGATAGCGAAGACCGCTTAACGACTTTGAAGCGCCAAACAGAATCGCGTCGTGGAGGAAGAGGAGCGAAAAAAGGGTAACCACTGTCTGTCAAACTTATTATAGAGTCTCATAAAAAAACCGGTTTGCATCATGCAAACCGGTTTTTTTATATAGATTAGAAAGGAGAAAGGAAAAATTTATGAACCTTATTTTTATCAAATAAATGTGAGGTGTCTGGCTGATGGATACCAGTAGAGAAGAATCATGGATTTGTTGCTCGGTCGCGACGATTTGGAAAAAGCCTAAAATGAATAGACAGATTGATCGTTTCGCCATAAGTCCTGCACCATCGATTGAAAAGTGGATAAAGGAAATGACGATCGAAGAAAAACTATGGTTAGTGGGACGTACCGAAACCCAAGTATTATACGGAACTAAAGTGCTTCTTTTAGACGAACTAGAAGAATGGGTTAAAGTGTGTGTACCCGGTCAAACAACTTCTCGTAATCGGCTCGGTTACGAAGGTTGGATGTTAGCCTGTCAGCTCACTAAGAAAAAGAAAAAGAATAGCCCTTCTGTCGTAGCTCGGATTAAAGAGAAAAGGGGAATTGTTTATGAAGATGAGGCATGTTTGAATAAATGGGGGGAATTTAGTTATCTTACTGAATTTCCACTAATCTCTGTGAAGAAAAACAAAGTTGTGATTATTTCTCTTGAAGGCGAAGAAAAGTGGATGTGGTTGAAGGATGTAGAGGTCGGTGAAAAAAAGTCCATTACGAATTTTCAGTTGGGATCTCTCGTTGTAGAAACGGCTCTTAAATTTATAGATATCCCTTATCTGTGGGGTGGAACCTCTTCTTTTGGGTATGATTGTTCTGGCTTCGTTTATAGCCTATATCAAGGGCAAGGAATTCAAATTCCGCGTGATGCTTCTGAACAAGTACTTGAAGGGAAAGAAGTTGCTAGAGACGACATACGAGAAGGGGATGTGTTATTTTTTGCCCACGAAAATGGAAAAGGACGTATTCATCACGTTGGGGTGTATAGGGGAGATGGGGAGATGATCCATGCTCCTAACAGTCTGTCTTCCATCCGAATTGAAAAAATAAAAGGGAGTATCTATGAGGGTGAATGGGCACACACCAGAAGGTTCATTGTCCACTAGAAGGGATTTGGGGATCTAATGACGAATAAAGGGTGATCAGTTTCAATACAGGAGGATCAACATGAATAAAGAAGAGTTGCTAACACATTATAAAGAAATGAATGAGTGGATTTACTCCCTAAAAGGGGAAAAGGATAGAAAATGGTTTGAACCAATAGCAGAAGGAAAGTGGTCGCAAGCTGCGATCATTGCTCATTTACTCTATTGGGATCAGTATTCTTTAGAAAAGCGGTTTCCACATATTAAAGAAGGCGTGACACTTGAGCGATTCCCGGATTTTCAATCAGTGAATGATCGTGCAAAAGAATATGCGCATAGTGGAATTGAAAAGGCAGACTTGATAGCGGAACTTTTAGCGATTCGGAATAAAATCGAATTTTATATAGATTCCTTGACTGAAGAAGATCTTCGTACAGCTTTCCATATCGGTGAGCACCCTTTGACACTCGGTGAATATTTTGATGACTTCGCCTCACATGATCTTCATCATAAAAAACAGATAATCGAGTCGATGAAATAATTCATTATTCAAAAAACCCCGTAAAAGAAAAGTATTCATACTTTTCTTTTACGGGGTTTTTATGATGAGCAGCGACATGTCATTAAATGCTTTACTAAAGTGAGAGAAATGTTCTGTTTGAAAGTTAACTTCAGCATTTCGTTCCTGAATAACGCTCTAATCGTTTTTAATAATGACCCGTACGGGAATCGAACCCGTGATACCGCCGTGAAAGGGCGGTGTCTTAACCGCTTGACCAACGGGCCTAAAAAATATGGTAGCGGCGGAGGGAGTCGAACCCACGACCTCACGGGTATGAACCGTACGCTCTAGCCAGCTGAGCTACACCGCCATATTCAGTAGTTCGTTAAAGCACAAATTCTATAATACCTGAACGTGCTTTTTACTGTCAATACTTTTTCGGAAAATCTTTTTTCGGAGAAAAGAGTCGAACAATTCTTTTTGTCAAAGTGTAATTATGACAAACTTTCTACCTTATTCTTTTTATAATAAGCGACAACTAGTCCGAATAGAGGAGTGTGTAAAAGCATGCAAAAAGAAATTGTTATATGGGACAAAGAGCAAAAAACGATTCATTCCTTTTTCTTGCGATTAACAAGGTTATTAAGCCCCGCCTGGCTCCAACGCGAGATCATGAATTTCTTAATGAAACATGATGTTTGGTTAATTGGGATGTCTATCTTGCTCGGACGAGCTTTAGTACTTTCGAACAGTAGTCCGTTTGCTATTCCTTTTTATGCAGCCATGATTCTGTTTAGACCAAAACGAAAAAAGATGATTTTCTTTTCTTTGTTGATCGGAGCAACCACTGACTCGTTAGCTCATCTCGGATATACGTTCGCTAGCCTCGTTGTCTATCAAGTTATTCATCTCATCTGGAGAAAAACTTCTAGCTCTGAGAGGGGATCGATTTCATTTAGAGTCTACAGTGCAGTGTTTATAACGAAGTGGTTTTTCCTTTTCAGTGGAGCGGGTTTCCGTTGGTCACTTTATGATTTTATTACAGCGAATGTAGAAGCTGCATTAAGTTTTATTCTGACCTTTTTATTTATCCAAGCGATTCCTCATGTTTCTCCATTTATCAAAAGAAAAGCACTAAAGTCTGAAGAAATGATTAGTCTCATTATTCTCTTGTCATCAGTCATGACTGGAACAATTGGATGGGTAATGTACGGTCTTTCTGTTGACCATGTATTAGCCAGGTATGTAGTCCTGCTTTTTGCCTTAATAGCTGGAGCTAGTGTAGGCTCAACAGTCGGTGTCGTAGCTGGATTAGTATTTAGTATGGCAAATGGTTCAAGTCTTTACCAAATGAGTTTGCTGGCTTTTGCTGGGGTCATGGGTGGTTTGTTGAAAGAAGGAAAAAAAGCGGGCACATCTGTTGGTCTATTAATCGCTACTTTAATGATTGGGGTTTATGGGGAAGCCAATGTCGAACTTGCAAAAACGATGTACGAATCACTTGTCGCTATTGGGTTGCTATTATTAACTCCGACCGTCTGGATCAAACAGGCAGCTAAATATATGCCAGGAACCCCTGAATATGTACAAGATCAACTCCAATATATGAGGAAAATCAGGGATCTAACTTCACAGAGAATTTCTCAATTTTCAACTGTTTTTCAAGCCCTTTCAAACAGTTTTTCAGAAGTTGAACCCTATCTCCAGGAGGAAGTAGCGGAGAGGGAATTAGACGATTTTTTAAGTAGGGTAACTGAAAAAACGTGTCAAACCTGTTTTAAGAAAGAACAGTGTTGGACAAGACAGTTTCATACAACTTATGACTGGATGTCTGCATCTATGCATGAATATCGAGATGGAAGTTATTCTTCCGCACAAAAAATAATCATGGAAGGGAACCGAGCCTGTGTCAGAACGAAAAGAGTCGAGGAAGCCATTCAACAAGAACTTGCTTATTTAGAAGCGAATCGAAAACTAAAAAGACAGGTGAAAGAAAGTAGAAGGCTGGTAGCTGACCAACTCCTTGGGGTTTCTGAAGTGATGGGTGATTTTGCGAATGAAATAAAAAAGGAAAGTGAAAACCACCAAGCTAAAGAAGAAGAAATATTGGAATTGCTTCAATCGGTAGGAATCGATATTGACCATGTAGACATCTATAGTCTTGATCCTGGAAACGTGGATATGGATGTGCGGACAGGACGAATTGAGTCGCATGGAGAAGGAGAGAAATTGATTGCGCCTATGCTAAGCGATTTATTAGGTGAAACGATTGTCATGAAATGCCAAGAAATGAAGTTGGATAATACGATAGAAACCGTCATAACATTAAGATCTGCACGTTCATTTGTTGTAGAAACGGGAGTAGCTCATGCTGCTAAAGGTGGGGGGTTAATCTCAGGAGATAGTTATTCTATGCTGGAAATGGGTGTTGGGAAATTTGCTGTGGCGATTAGTGATGGAATGGGGAATGGAGAAAGAGCCCATAAAGAGAGTCATGAGACGCTTAACCTTTTACAAAAAATCCTTCAATCAGGAATCGACGAACGCGCGGCAATTAAATCGATCAACTCTATTTTAGCGTTAAGAACAACGGATGATATTTTCTCAACACTGGATTTAGCTGTAATTGATCTTCGAGATGCAAACGCTGAATTTCTCAAAATCGGTTCAGTACCAACTTTTATTAAACGAGGGAATAAAATCATGGAAATAGAAGGGCGTAATTTACCGATTGGAATATTAAATGAATTCGAAGTAGATGTCATTACGGAACAGTTAAAAGCCGGAGATATACTCATTATGATGAGCGATGGGGTATTCGACGGCCCTAGAGATATTGAAAACAGTGACTTGTGGATTCGAAGAAAAATCAGGGAACTAACGACAGATGATCCTCAAGAAATTGCAGACTTGTTACTAGAGGACATTATTCGGACAAGTGCAGGGAATATCCAAGACGATATGACAATCATTGTTAGTAAAATCGACCGTCATACACCGAAATGGGCTAGTATTCCTGTTTGGAAAATGAAGCATCGTGTTTCTTAAAGGTTTTAATCCTTCACGTATACTTTTCACCCAATTAGTCGATTATGGGAATAAAAGATAGAGGAGGGAGCAAAATGCGTTCAGGAACACTTAAACAAATACTGTTGATTACAGATGGCTGCAGCAATTCAGGAGAAAATCCAGTTGCTGTCGCTGCTCTTGCTAAAGAACAGGGAATCGTGGTCAATGTCATTGGAGTAGTAGAAGAAGGACTTCTAAATGATAAAGCGAGAAAAGAAATTGAATACATCGCAGATTCAGGTGGAGGGATCAGTCAGTTTGTTTATGCTACCCAACTTTCAAAAACGGTACAAATGGTAACGAAGCAAGCGATGACGCAAACCCTTCAAGGTGTGATTAATCAAGAGTTGAAACATATTCTAGGGAGATCCACTTCTTTTGATCAACTGCCGCCTGAGCAACGAGGAGAAATCGTTGAAGTGGTAGAAGAACTGGAAGAAACAACAGATCTGGAAATATTAATCTTAGTGGACGTCAGTGCAAGTATGAAGCCGAGTTTAGAAACGGTTAAAGAAGCATTAATCGATTTATCCATCAGCTTGCGCTCCCGTACCGGAAAAAATTCCTTCTCGATCTTATTATTTCCCGGGAAAAGAAAAAATGTCGAAGTTATACAAAAGTGGTCGAACGAACTCGATTCTCTTACTCAAATTTTTTCACATTTGTCTGCTGGAGGAATTACACCAACCGGTCCTGCTTTAAAAGAGGCAGTTCGTACATTCCGCCAAAAAAGAAATCGGAAAGGGGCACAGTTTGATGGCCCATCCTATCTCGAAGAAACCGTTTGATTTTTCAAAAGGAAAAAAAATCATTGGGAAGTGGCATCACAAACATTACGAAGTAGTATCACGAATAGGAGAAGGCGCAATTGGAACCGTATATCTTGTACGAGCGACGGATCATTTAGCTGCTTTGAAAGTTTGCAAAAGCGGTGTATCTATTTCATCAGAAGTGAATGCACTTAAAATTTTATCGAAGGTCCAAGGGTTTTCCCTTGGACCTTATTTAATCGATGTGGATGACTATGTTGAAAGAGAAATTATCCCTTTTTACGTAATGGAATATATTAAAGGCATTCCTTTTAGAATATTTATTGAAAAAGAAGGAGGTGAATGGGTGGCAGTATTAATCGCTCAACTATTAGACGATTTACATAAGCTTCATCGTCATGGATACGTTTTTGGCGACTTAAAACCAGAAAATTTGATTGTTCAAGGTCCTCCCTATCGTTTGCGGTGCATTGATCCTGGCGGGATGACTAAATTTGGACGTTCGGTTAAAGAATTCACTGAGTTTTATGATCGAGGTCATTGGCGAATGGGTAATCGAGCTGCTGAACCAAGCTATGATTTATTTTCTGTGGCCATGATTTTGATTTCACCGATGTTACCCAACACCATCAAATCTATACATGATTTAAACCAAGTTGAAAAAATGGTTGAAAACAAGAATGGGTGGAAGCCGTTAGAAGGTGTTGTCAAAAAAGCATGGAAAGGATTCTATAAAGATGCTTTAGAAATGAAAAGTGAATTAGTTCGTTTTTCTGTATTTCCAGAAAGTATATCTCAGCCATCTCGTTTTGCTTATCGCTCAAATCGCCGTACTTTAAAGAAAAAAATCATAAAGATCATTGGGGTGAGTACTCTATTCGTTGGAGGGGTGATTTTTCTGTTTAAAAATGATTGGATTCAAATGATTTATCGAATGATCATCGAATAAATGAACAACTCAGATGTTCTTTTTGCGTTTCTTTAACAAAAATGAACAGGAAATATGTGTGTCTTCCCCTGAACATTGATAGAATAGACGGAACCATCTAATAATAAATAAATGTGAGATGGTAGAAACTGAATAACACAAATTTCTGTTCATTGTGAAAGTAAGGAAGAATATATATGCAGAAACACGAAAAGAAAATCATGTCTTTTATCGATAAACACCAACTCTTTCAATCTGGAGATCGAGTGGTAGTCGGAGTATCCGGAGGTCCAGATTCATTATTTCTCCTTGATTTTTTGTACAGGTATCAATATTTATTAGCGATTCACGTCTTGGCGGTACATGTTGACCATATGTTTAGAGGAGAAGAATCAGCCGAAGATTTGCGTCATGTTGTTCGTTTTTGTACTGAAAGAGAGATTGAATGCTATACAAAATCAATTCCTGTTAGCGAAAAAATGAGGAGTGAACGACTAAGTTTACAAGATGCTGCTCGGAAATATCGTTATGCTTTTTACAAAGAAGTGATGATAAAAACAGAATCGAATGTCATTGCTCTTGGTCACCATGGAGATGATCAAGTTGAAACGATTCTCATGAAGCTAACGAGAGGGACAACACTAGGAGGTAAAGCCGGAATTGCTCCTATTCGTGAATTTGGAATCGGTCAAATCGTTCGACCCCTTCTTTGTTTATCAAAAACGGACATTGAACATCTAGTTATAAGATATGGATTAGAACCTCGATATGATCCATCTAATGAGAAGCTGGACTACACTCGAAATCGGTTTCGTCATCACATATTGCCATTCTTAAAAAAGGAAAATAAAAACGTACATCTCCACATGCAGCGCTATAGTGAAGAAACCTTAGAAGATGAAGCATTTTTACAACAACTTGCGAAAGTTGAGTTGTTGAAAATCGGGATTCAAAAACAAGGTGAATATTGGATACGAGTCAGAGAATTTCAAACAAAGCCTTTGCCTTTACAAAGAAGGGTGATTCATCTAATATTAAACTATCTTTACAAGGGAGATCGCCCGGTTATCTCAACCGTGCATATAGATGAAACCATAAGGTTGCTTAATCAAACGAGCCCATCTGGTTCCATTGATTTTCCCCATCAATTACGATTACAACGTTCTTACGATCAGGCTTTTTTTCGATTCGACCCAGATGAACCATCTTCATACCAGATACCTCTTTCAATCGGAGATACAATTGTAACTCCTAATGGATGTCAGTTTACCTTATGTAAAAGGTTGCAACCTAAGAGTGGTGAGCACGTTCTGCGAATCGACCTTAAAGAAGTCAAACTCCCTCTTATCATTCGTACAAGAGTGGAAGGTGATCGAATTAGGTTAAAGGGAATGAGTGGATCTAAGAAAATCAAATCGATTTTCATGGAGCATAAAATCCCTCGGTGGGAAAGAGACGGTTGGCCGCTTGTAACAGACGAAACAGGAAAAATGTTATGGGTGCCTGAATTAAAACGCTCTCTTGACGAACCTTCCGAGCATTCGGAAGCCGACATGTATTACTTGTACTACAAAAAGCAACCATCTTCTAGGAGGCAATCGCCATGATGAATCAGGATATCGAGAAAATTCTTATGACTGAGGAAGAAATTCAGTTTAAGGTCAAAGAATTGGGCGCACAATTAACAGCTGATTACAAAACGAATTTTCCTTTAGCAATCGGAGTGTTAAAAGGAGCAATGCCATTTATGGCAGATCTCCTTAAAAGAGTAGATGCATATTTAGAAATGGACTTTATGGATGTTTCTAGCTATGGTAACTCTACGGTTTCTTCAGGAGAAGTAAAGATCCTTAAGGATTTAGACACTTCTGTAGAAGGTCGTGATATTCTCATCATCGAAGATATCATCGACAGTGGATTAACATTGAGTTATCTAGTGGAGTTATTCCGCTATCGCAAAGCAAAATCAATTAAAATTGTTACATTACTTGATAAACCAACTGGGCGTAAAGCGGATATTAAAGCCGATTATGTTGGATTCATTGTTCCAGATGAATTCGTTGTGGGCTACGGACTGGATTATGCAGAGAAATACCGTAACCTTCCTTATATCGGAGTTTTGAAGCCTCATGTCTATTCAGGTGACGAAGATACAAAAGATTGATTTGGTGTTCACAAGTATAAAAAACAGTGAATTTTGGGATGTATATGGTTTTACTACCATGATTTTCTATGATACTATTTACTATAATTTGTGTGTCCTGGAGGAGGTAAGGAATGAATCGCATTTTTCGTAACACCATTTTCTACCTACTAATCTTCTTGGTGATTATCGGTGTTGTAAGTTATTTTAACAATGGTAGCGAACCTACAGATAAGTTATCTTACGATCAATTCATTAGTCACTTAGAAAAAGGTGAAGTACAGTCCTTTTCTATGCAACCGGAACGAGGAGTTTACGCTGTCCAAGGTGAACTTAAAGACTCAAAAGATAAAAAGTTTCTTACTTATGTAATGAATAGTGAAAGTCTTGTAAGTAAAATTGACAAAGCGGCAGCGAGTTCAGATACAAAAGTCGAGGTCTTGATGGCCAAAGAAACAAGCGGATGGGTTTCTTTCTTAACAACCATCATCCCATTCATTATTATTTTCATTCTGTTTTTCTTCTTGCTTAACAATGCTCAAGGCGGCGGTAGTCGTGTAATGAACTTTGGTAAGAGTAAGGCAAAGCTATATAACGATGAAAAGAATAAAGTGCGTTTCCGTGATGTTGCGGGAGCAGACGAAGAGAAACAAGAGTTAGTCGAAGTTGTTGACTTCTTAAAAGATCCACGTAAATTCGCCGAAATTGGTGCTCGTATTCCTAAAGGTGTTCTTTTGGTAGGACCTCCTGGTACAGGGAAAACACTTTTAGCGAGAGCGGTTGCCGGTGAAGCTGGCGTTCCTTTCTTCTCGATCAGTGGTTCTGATTTCGTAGAGATGTTTGTCGGTGTCGGGGCATCACGTGTTCGTGATTTGTTTGAAACAGCTAAAAAGAACGCTCCGGGTATCATTTTCATTGATGAAATCGATGCAGTTGGTCGTCAACGTGGCGCTGGTTTAGGCGGCGGACATGACGAGCGTGAACAAACACTGAATCAATTGCTAGTAGAGATGGATGGATTTGGAGCAAATGAAGGAATCATTATTATTGCTGCTACTAACCGTCCAGACATTCTTGACCCGGCACTTCTTCGTCCAGGTCGTTTTGACCGTCAAATTACCGTTGATCGTCCGGATGTAAGAGGACGTGAAGATGTATTGAAAGTACATTCTCGTAACAAATTGCTTGACGAAAGTGTTAACTTGAAGGCCATTGCTTCTAGAACACCTGGTTTTTCTGGTGCGGACTTAGAAAATCTTCTAAACGAAGCGGCTCTTGTTGCAGCTCGTCGTGATAAAAAGAAAATTGATATGAGTGATGTGGACGAAGCGACGGATCGTGTCATTGCAGGTCCAGCTAAGAAAACACGTGTTATTTCTCAGAAAGAACGCAAAATTGTTGCCTTCCATGAAGGTGGTCATACCGTGATTGGTATCGTTCTTGATGAAGCAGAAATCGTTCACAAAGTTACGATTGTTCCGCGTGGTCAAGCTGGCGGTTACGCAGTTATGCTACCAAAAGAAGATCGTTACTTTATGACAAAACCTGAACTGCTAGACAAAATCACTGGATTACTAGGTGGTCGAGTAGCTGAGGAAGTTATTTTCGGTGAAGTTTCTACTGGTGCTTCAAATGACTTCCAACGTGCGACTGGAATTGCCCGTCGTATGGTGACGGAGTTTGGTATGAGCGACAAACTAGGACCATTACAATTTGGTCAAGCGCAAGGTGGTCAAGTATTCTTAGGAAGAGACTTCAATAACGATCAAAACTACTCAGATGCGATTGCGTTTGAAATCGATCAAGAAATACAAAGCATTATTAAAGAGTGTTATGCTCGTGCGAAAACGATTCTTACAGAAAACAGAGACAAACTTGAATTGATTGCTAATACTCTTCTAGAAGTGGAAACTTTGGATGCTGAACAAATTAAGCATCTAGTTGATCACGGCACGCTACCTGAACGTGCTTATGACAAGAAATTAGCTCATGATAAAGCAACTGATGATGAAAAAATTCAAATGCGAGTGAACATTCAGAAGAAGGATGACGAAGAAGAAGCAGCAAAAAAAGCTTCTTCTCTACCAAACACTCCAATCAATGAAGTTCATCGCAATCCGAAACCAGAAGCAGATGGAGAAGGTTCGATTCCTCCACACTCTCCTGAAGATCGCGATAATCGTTTATAAGAGAAAAGGATGCCCTAAAAGGGCATCCTTTTTCTCTTAAAACTTCTAATTACAATACTTCGTTTTCATTTAAAAAATATTGAAGATGAACCAAGTTGTTTTGAGAGTCGATTCGATTGAAAATAAGTTGCTTTATGGTATGATATTGGCAGTGTTTTCGTCGATAAAGGCAATAAACGGGAAGAAATGATTTTAAGTATTAAATATTAATGACTCTATATAGTAGGTGAACCTGTTGATTTTTGTGCTTGATGTGGGAAATACGAATATTGTACTGGGAGTTTATGAAGAGGACGAATTAAAGTATCATTGGCGTGCTGAAACGAACCGGAATAAAACGGAAGACGAATACGGAATGATTGTCAAAAACCTATTTGAACATGTCGGGATGTCTTTTAAAGACGTCGATGGCATTATTATTTCTTCTGTCGTACCCCCTATTATGTTTTCTTTAGAAAGAATGTGTCAAAAATATTTTGGCATTACACCACTAATTGTAGGTCCTGGAATGAAAACAGGTCTTAATATTAAGTATGAAAATCCTCGTGAAGTAGGAGCAGACCGTATTGTAAATGCGGTGGCAGCCATTAACGAGTACGGTGGTCCGCTCGTGATTGTTGACTTTGGGACGGCAACCACTTTTTGTTATGTGAATGATGACCTTCAATACATGGGTGGAGCAATCGCTCCCGGAATCGGGATATCAACGGAAGCGTCTATACACGAGAGCCGCCAAACTTCCAAGAATCGAAATCGCTCGTCCAGATCATGTTATTGGTAAGAATACGGTCACAGCGATGCAGTCAGGAATTTTCTTTGGATATGTAGGCCAAGTAGAGGGAATTGTATCAAGGATGAAATATCAAGGAACAAAAGAAGCGAAAGTAATTGCTACAGGTGGATTAGCTTCCTTGATTTTAAAAGAATCAAATATCATTGATGTTGTTGATCCTTTTTTGACACTTAAAGGGTTAAGACTTATTTATAAACGGAATATGCAATAAAGTCATTATATTAGTGAAAACTAGTTAATATTCTTTTGTTAACGATATTAGTCGTGGGAAGTTTCTTAACCAGGCTACTCTAGACTGCGAATATGTGAAAGGAGTGGAAGAACATGAATGATTATTTAATTAGAGCATTGGCTTATGATGGTCAAGTTCGTGCTTTTGCTGTAGATAGTACAGAATCTGTGGCAGAAGCACAACGCCGTCATTATACTTGGCCAACGGCATCCGCTGCATTAGGAAGAACAATGTCAGCTGGAGTTATGATGGGAGCTATGCTTAAAGGAGATAATAAAATCACCATTAAAGTCGAAGGCGGGGGCCCGATCGGAGCGATTCTGGTTGATAGCAACGCTAATGGGGAAGTCCGTGGTTTTGTCTCTAATCCACAAACACATTTTGATCTAAATGAGCATGGTAAGTTGGATGTTAGTAAAGCTGTAGGAACGACAGGCACACTTTCGATTGTGAAAGATCTTGGTATGAGAGAGAATTTTAGTGGGCAAGTTCCGATCGTGTCAGGAGAACTAGGTGAGGACTTTACTTATTATTTTGCTGCATCTGAACAAATTCCTTCTTCAGTAGCGGTTGGAGTGTTAGTAAATCCTGATAATTCGATTTTGGCATCAGGAGGATTTATTATCCAACTACTTCCTAACACCTCTGAAGAAACCATTACAAAAATTGAAGAGAGACTTAAAGTGATTGAACCAGTCTCGAAAATGATTCAAAGAGGATTGTCACCAGAAGAAATTCTTGTAGAAATTTTTGGAGAAAATGACTTGCAGATTTTAGATAAAATGCCTGTTCAATTTCAATGTACATGTTCGAGAGATAGGTTTGCTAATGCAATTATCAGTTTAGGTGAACAAGAAATTCAGGAAATGATTGATCAAGATGGAAAGGCGGAAGCGCAATGTCACTTCTGTAATGAAAAGTATGAATATACAGAGAGTGATTTGAAAGAATTTAAACAAGAAGCCCTCCGTTTAAAATCAGAATGATGTCATAAAGCTTAATTTAGTTGCGTAGAATAAAGAACGATCTTTTTAGAGAGAGCATAGGCAAACCGCTTGTGCTCTTTTCCTATATTTGGAGTTGTTTTGATTGACATCTCCCTTTATACGAGGTAAATTTTCTCTAAACCGATAATACGACTTGGAATTAGGAGGAGAAAAAATGGTACGAATTGCAAATTCGATTACTGATTTAGTTGGACAAACTCCGATTGTGAAATTAAATAGACTTGTTGATGATAACTGTGCTGACGTTTACGTGAAACTTGAATACATGAACCCGGGAAGTAGTGTGAAAGATCGTATTGCTCTTTCTATGATCGAAGCAGCTGAAAAAGACGGCACCTTAAAACAAGGTGATACAATTGTAGAACCGACTAGTGGAAACACAGGTATCGGTCTAGCGATGATTGCAGCAGCAAAAGGATATAAGACAATAATTGTAATGCCAGATACAATGAGTATGGAACGGCGCAATCTTCTTCGGGCCTATGGAGCGGAGTTAGTATTAACTCCGGGATCTGAGGGAATTAAAGGTTCGATCAATAAAGCAGAAGAGCTAGTGAATAAAAATGGTTACTTTATGCCACAACAATTTAAAAATGAAGCAAATCCAGAAGTTCACCGCCAAACAACAGGGAAAGAAATTGTTGAACAAATGGGAGACCAATTAGATGCATTCGTTGCGGGAATTGGTACTGGAGGTACCATTACCGGAGTAGGCGATGTATTAAGAAAAACGTATTCTGAGATAAAAATATATGGGATCGAACCAGATGATTCTCCGATTCTGTCCGGTGGAGCACCTGGGCCCCACAAAATTCAAGGAATCGGAACAGGTTTTGTGCCGGATGTATTAAATACCGATATATATGATGAAATGATTCGTGTAACAACGGATGAGGCCTTTTCTGCTGCAAGAAGAACAGCACGTGAAGAAGGAATTCTTGGAGGGATATCATCAGGTGCCGCTGTCCACGCTGCCATCCAAGTAGCCAAAAAGTTAGGAAAAGGAAAGAAGGTATTAGCGATCTTACCGAGCAACGGAGAGCGTTATTTAACTACTGCCCTTTATCAATTTGAAGATTAAAAAATGAATTTGAAAAGCAAGCCTATCATAGGCTTGCTTTTTTTGGTAATGGATAGAATGGAAAGTAGTTAATAAACACGATTTGAAATTGACATCTTCACATAGGAAAGAAAGAGATATTTCCTGTATGATAAAAGAAATAGAAAGAAACAAGGTATTGAAGGGGAGTACGGGTATGAAATTAACAATTAAGAAAAATCCACTTAAGTTGGATCTTTCAAATAAAACACTTATTATGGGTATATTAAATATTACTCCCGATTCATTTTCAGATGGAGGGCACTTTGATAAGATTGAAAATGCAGTCCGTCATGCAAAACAAATGGTACGGGACGGGGCGGACATTTTGGATATCGGTGGTGAATCCACGCGTCCAGGTCATGCATTGGTTTCTGCTGAAGAGGAAGTAAATAGAGTCATTCCAATAATAGAAGCTCTTGTGAAAGAGATAGACGTGCCAATTTCAATTGATACCTATAAAGCAGAAACTGCGAGGAAAGCTTTAGAAGCAGGAGCTCATATTATTAACGATGTGTGGGGAGCGAAAAAAGATCCGGAAATGGCGAAAGTGGCTGCCGAATTTCAAGCTCCGATTATCTTAATGCACAATAGAGAAAATCGATCGTATGCTTCTTTTGTACGAGATGTCCTAAGAGATCTTCAAGAGAGTATCGCTTTGTTAAAAGAAGCCGGTGGGACAGAGAGTCAAATTATCCTCGATCCCGGTATTGGATTTGCTAAGTCTTACGAAGAGAATATCGTGATGATGCAACACCTAGACCAAATTGTGGAACTTGGTTATCCAGTCCTGCTTGGAACATCTCGTAAGTCGATGATTGGACAAGCTCTTAATCTACCCGTTGAGGAACGGATAGAAGGTACCGGGGCAACTGTGTGTTACGGGATCACGAAGGGCTGTCACATCGTTCGTGTGCATGATGTAAAAGAAATTAGTCGAATGGCAAAAATGATGGATGTACTTACAGGAAAGGGTGGATTGAGTGGATAAAATTTTTCTGAACGAAATGGAGTTTTACGGATATCATGGTGTGTTTGCGGAAGAGAATAAGCTAGGACAGCGATTTCGCGTTACGGCAGAATTAGAACTTGATTTAAGTAAGCCTGGTCAGACTGATAATATCGATGACACGATTAACTATGCAAAGGTTTATAATCTCTGTAAGGACATTGTGGAGGGAAAGACATATAAGTTAGTTGAAAAAGTCGGGGAAGAAATTGCGGCTCAAATTTTAGAAAACTACCCTCCAGTCCGTGCTTGTACAATTAAAGTAATTAAACCTGATCCTCCTATTCAAGGACATTATCACTCGGTTGCAGTGCAAATTAGACGGGAGAGATAGAGGATGAATACGGCTTACCTTTCTCTTGGTTCAAACATAGGGAATCGAGTAGACTTTTTGTATGGAGCGATTAAAGCAGTTGACAATGATGAGCGAATAAACATTTTAAGATGCTCATCGTTGTATGAAACAGATCCGGTAGGCTATCTTGACCAAGGACAATTTTTGAACATGGTCATAAAAATCGAAACCACATATGAAGCTGAAAAACTTTTAGATCGATGCTTGGAAATGGAGCATTTACTTGGGCGGATCCGTCATCAAAAGTGGGGACCGCGAACGATAGACCTTGACATTTTGCTCTTTAATCACGAAAATATTGAAACAGAGAAACTAATTGTTCCGCATCCAAGATTGCAAGAGAGAGCATTTGTTTTAATTCCTTTAAAAGAAGTGGACCCAGATTTACCGGAAGTGAAGCATTCCTCCTATCCTTTGTTAACAAAAGTAGGCGAGGAAAGCGAAGGAGTTCGATTATGGAAACAGATAAATGGGGAAGACGCATTCGGGCTTTTCGAAAATTAAAAGGTTTCACCCAAGAAGCTTTAGCGAAAGAAATAGGTTTATCGGTTTCAATATTAGGTGAAATTGAACGTGGTAATCGGTTCCCAACGAAATCACAGTTAGTGGACATGGCGAATCGATTGAATATATCTGTACAAGAGCTAATCCCACCAGGTGAGGAAAAAGTTCTCTAATACTAAATGAAGGAGGAAAAAATGCTTAAAATAGGTGAAGTTGAAATGAAAAACCCGGTCGTACTTGCCCCGATGGCTGGAGTATGTAATTCGGCTTTTCGTTTAACTGTAAAGGAATTCGGTGCTGGACTCGTTTGTGCTGAAATGGTAAGCGATAAAGGAATTGTCATTAAAAATAAGAAGACAATGAATATGCTTTATATAGACGAACGTGAAAAGCCAATGAGTCTTCAAATCTTTGGTGGAGAAAAAGATACATTAGTAGAAGCTGCTCAATTCGTCGATAAAAATTCAAATGCGGATATTATTGATATAAACATGGGTTGCCCAGTTCCAAAAATCACAAAATGTGATGCAGGAGCAAAATGGCTTTTAGATCCAGATAAAATCTATGAAATGGTTTCAGCCGTTGTGGACAAGGTTGACAAGCCTGTTACTGTAAAGATGCGTATGGGTTGGGATGGAGACCATATCTTTGCGGTTGAAAATGCACGCGCGATCGAACGAGCAGGTGGCAAAGCTGTTGCCCTTCATGGACGTACACGCGTTCAAATGTATGAAGGTCACGCAAATTGGGATATTATTCGTGAAGTGAAGCAATCTGTAACTATTCCTGTTATTGGGAATGGAGATGTCCAAACTCCTCAAGATGCGAAACGTATGTTGGACGAAACAGGATGTGACGGCGTTATGATTGGTCGTGCAGCACTTGGAAACCCATGGATGATCTATCGTACAGTTCATTATCTAGAAACTGGGGAACTGATTGAAGATCCTTCTGTAAGGGAGAAGATGGATGTATGTATCCTTCACTTAGACCGTCTAATAGCACTCAAAAATGAAAATATTGCTGTTCGTGAAATGCGTAAGCATGCAGCTTGGTATCTGAAAGGCATTCGTGGAAACGCGAGCGTTCGTAACTTAATTAACGAATCTACCACGCGAAATGAACTAGTAAATATTCTAAATGCTATGGTATTAGAGATTCAAGAAAAAGAAGCGACTGTTCAAGTAGGTTAATGGAATCATAAGACAACTGCTAGATTTAGGCTGGCAGTTTTTTCTTTTTATTGAAGTTTCAGATGTGTGGATGTGTAAGATTGTGTACAATAGGATGAGATAATTTATTTACTGCATGTTATTAGACTACGAATACGGGAGTGAAGATAAATGAGTCACGATGAATTAAATGATCAATTACAGGTGAGACGTGAGAAGTTACAAACTCTTCGAAATATGGGTATTGATCCATTTGGAAAACGATTTGAACGCTCTTTTACAGCTTTGGAAGTGAAAAATCAATTTGAAGCTTTTTCTAAAGAAGAGTTAGAAGAGAAAAAAGAAACGATCACCTTAGCGGGAAGAATCATGACAAAGCGTGGAAAGGGAAAAGCTGGCTTTGCTCATGTAAAGGATTTGTCAGGCCAACTTCAAATTTATGTTCGAAAAGATGCGGTTGGGGATGAGCAGTATGAAATTTTCAATACCATTGATCTTGGAGATATCGTGGGAATTGAAGGGGTTGTTTTCCGTACTCAAGTTGGTGAACTTTCTGTCAAAGCAACTTCTTTTACTCTGTTAACGAAAGCTCTTCGCCCGCTACCGGACAAATTCCATGGTCTAAAAGACATTGAACAGCGCTATCGCCAACGTTATTTAGACTTAATTACAAGTGAAGAGAGTCAACAAACGTTTATTGCGAGAAGTAAAATCATTCAATCAATGAGAAGATACTTAGATGATCATGGCTACCTTGAAGTCGAGACACCGATGATGCATGCAATTGCAGGTGGAGCTTCAGCTCGTCCGTTTAATACTCATCACAATGCTTTGGACATGCCTTTATTCATGCGTATTGCGATCGAACTTCACTTGAAGCGACTAATTGTTGGGGGAATGGAGAAAGTCTACGAAATCGGTCGTGTATTCCGCAATGAGGGAATCTCAACTCGACATAACCCTGAATTCACAATGATAGAATTGTACGAAGCATATGCAGACTACAATGACATCATGGAACTAACCGAAAATCTTGTTGCTCATATTGCTCAGGAAGTTCTTGGCACAACCTCAGTAAAGTATGGCGATGCGGTAATTGAATTAGCTCCAAAGTGGCGCCGTCTACATATGGTTGACGCCATTAAAGAAGCGACAGGTGTAGATTTCTGGAAACAAATGAGTAACGAGGAAGCTCATGCAATAGCAAAGGAACATGGTGTAGAAGTAAAAACGAGTATGAGCTATGGTCATGTCGTGAATGAATTCTTCGAGCAAAAAATTGAAGAAACTTTAATTCAACCGACATTTATATATGGCCATCCAGTTGAAATCTCACCATTAGCTAAACGAAATGAGGAGGATCCACGCTTTACGGATCGTTTCGAATTATTTATTGTTGCTCGTGAGCATGCGAATGCTTTCACAGAATTAAATGACCCAATTGATCAAAGAGAACGCTTTGAAGCTCAATTAGTAGAACGTGAGCAAGGGAATGATGAAGCCCACATGATGGATGATGACTTCATTGAAGCTCTTGAGTATGGTATGCCTCCTACAGGTGGACTTGGTATCGGGATCGACCGTCTTGTCATGTTATTAACAAACGCTGCTTCCATTCGAGATGTATTACTTTTCCCATTAATGAGACATCGCGATTAATTTTTGTTTCAACTAATCCCTCAGATCACCTGAGGGATTTTCTTCATTAAAAAGTTACTTCAGCACACTAATAAAAAAAGATTATTAAATCTAAAAAAAGATATTGCCAGATGGTTATCTAAATGGTATATTTATATCTGTTGTCACAAAATGTTTTTTTTAAGCGAAATATAAATTAGAAAAAAGTTGTTGACATCGATTGAAACAAAGTGTAATATAGAAAAGTCGCCAAGAAACAACGGCGCACGAAACAGATTGAACCTTGAAAACTGAACAAAGCAATACGTCAACGTTAATCAAGTTTTAAGTAATAAACTTTAAGAGCTATATCAAAATCTTTTCGGAGAGTTTGATCCTGGCTCAGGACGAACGCTGGCGGCGTGC
>CAVSKA010000019.1:70000-72500 GCA_963728315.1 uncultured Caryophanales bacterium | reverse complement strand
ACTGGATGGAGGCCCGAACCCACGCACGTTGAAAAGTGCGGGGATGAGGTGTGGGTAGCGGAGAAATTCCAATCGAACCTGGAGATAGCTGGTTCTCTCCGAAATAGCTTTAGGGCTAGCCTCAAAGGAAGAGTCTCGGAGGTAGAGCACTGTTTGGACTAGGGGCCCTCATCGGGTTACCGAATTCAGACAAACTCCGAATGCCGAAGACTTATCTTTGGGAGTCAGACTACGAGTGATAAGATCCGTGGTCAAAAGGGAAACAGCCCAGACCACCAGCTAAGGTCCCCAAGTTTACGTTAAGTGGAAAAGGATGTGGAGTTGCTTAGACAACCAGGATGTTGGCTCAGAAGCAGCCACCATTTAAAGAGTGCGTAATAGCTCACTGGTCGAGTGACTCTGCGCCGAAAATGTACCGGGGCTAAACGTAACACCGAAGCTGTGGATTGACACCTTAGGGTGTCAGTGGTAGGAGAGCGTTCTAAGTGCTGTGAAGTCAGACCGGAAGGACTGGTGGAGCGCTTAGAAGTGAGAATGCCGGTATGAGTAGCGAAAGAAGGGTGAGAATCCCTTCCACCGAATGCCTAAGGTTTCCTGGGGAAGGCTCGTCCGCCCAGGGTTAGTCGGGACCTAAGCTGAGGCCGAAAGGCGTAGGCGATGGACAACAGGTTGATATTCCTGTACCACCACTTCATCATTTGAGCAATGGGGGGACGCAGGAGGATAAGGAAGCGCACGGCTGGATATGTGCGTTTAAGCAGAATGGCGGTAGATGAGGCAAATCCCATCTACACTACGCGAAGCTGTGATGACGAGGGAAATTTAGTACCGAAGTTTCTGATTCCACACTGCCAAGAAAAGCCTCTAGCGAGATGAACGGTGCCCGTACCGCAAACCGACACAGGTAGGCGAGAAGAGAATTCTAAGGTGAGCGAGCGAACTCTCGTTAAGGAACTCGGCAAAATGACCCCGTAACTTCGGGAGAAGGGGTGCTCTGGTAGGGTGCAAGCCCGAGAGAGCCGCAGTGAATAGGCCCAGGCGACTGTTTAGCAAAAACACAGGTCTCTGCAAAGCCGCAAGGCGAAGTATAGGGGCTGACGCCTGCCCGGTGCTGGAAGGTTAAGGGGAGTGCTTAGCGCAAGCGAAGGTGCGAACCGAAGCCCCAGTAAACGGCGGCCGTAACTATAACGGTCCTAAGGTAGCGAAATTCCTTGTCGGGTAAGTTCCGACCCGCACGAAAGGCGTAACGATCTGGGCACTGTCTCAACGAGAGACTCGGTGAAATTATAGTACCTGTGAAGATGCAGGTTACCCGCGACAGGACGGAAAGACCCCGTGGAGCTTTACTGCAGCCTGATATTGAATTTTGGCACAGCTTGTACAGGATAGGTAGGAGCCTTTGAAACCGGAGCGCTAGCTTCGGTGGAGGCGTTGGTGGGATACTACCCTGGCTGTGTTGAACTTCTAACCCACATCCCTGATCGGGATGGGAGACAGTGTCAGGCAGGCAGTTTGACTGGGGCGGTCGCCTCCTAAAGAGTAACGGAGGCGCCCAAAGGTTCCCTCAGAATGGTTGGAAATCATTCGTAGAGTGTAAAGGCACAAGGGAGCTTGACTGCGAGACCTACAAGTCGAGCAGGGACGAAAGTCGGGCTTAGTGATCCGGTGGTTCCGCATGGAAGGGCCATCGCTCAACGGATAAAAGCTACCCCGGGGATAACAGGCTTATCTCCCCCAAGAGTCCACATCGACGGGGAGGTTTGGCACCTCGATGTCGGCTCATCGCATCCTGGGGCTGTAGTCGGTCCCAAGGGTTGGGCTGTTCGCCCATTAAAGCGGTACGCGAGCTGGGTTCAGAACGTCGTGAGACAGTTCGGTCCCTATCCGTCGTGGGCGTTGGAAATTTGAGAGGAGCTGTCCTTAGTACGAGAGGACCGGGATGGACGCACCGCTGGTGTACCAGTTGTTCTGCCAAGAGCATCGCTGGGTAGCTATGTGCGGAAGGGATAAGTGCTGAAAGCATCTAAGCATGAAGCCCCCCTCAAGATGAGATTTCCCATCACTTTAAGTGAGTAAGATCCCTGAAAGATGATCAGGTAGATAGGTTCGAGGTGGAAGTGTGGCGACACATGGAGCTGACGAATACTAATCGATCGAGGACTTAACCATGATGAAACAAACGGCATACTTTGGCCGTGTCTGATATCAGCCTGCTTTATCCAGTTTTGAAGGAACAACCGTTCCTTAGTTGTCTGGTGGCATTGGCGAAGAGGTCACACCCGTTCCCATCTCGAACACGGCAGTTAAGCTCTTCAGCGTCGATGGTAGTGAGGGGTCTCCCCTTGTGAGAGTAGAACGTTGCCAGGCAATACATATTTTTTTAACAATGACATTGGAGGATTAGCTCAGCTGGGAGAGCATCTGCCTTACAAGCAGAGGGTCGGCGGTTCGATCCCGTCATCCTCCACCATATGTATTTTTCTTTATGTGCCGGTGTAGC
>CAVSKA010000019.1:2500-67500 GCA_963728315.1 uncultured Caryophanales bacterium | reverse complement strand
AGAAACACGTTGTTCTTTGAAAACTGGATAAAGCAATAGCTGATGTAAGACACCGCATGATCGTATGATCATGCAACCGAGTATCGCCACCAAAGGATGAAAATCCAATGAATGAATCATCAACTCTATGATCGCCATAGAGCATGGTTAAGTGAGAAAGGGCGCACGGTGGATGCCTTGGCACTAGGAGCCGATGAAGGACGGGACTAACACCGATATGCTTCGGGGAGCTGTAAGTGAGCCCTGATCCGAAGATTTCCGAATGGGGAAACCCCTTGTTTTTAATCGAACAAGATCCTATCTTCAATACATAGAGATAGGAAGGCAGACCCGGGGAACTGAAACATCTCAGTACCCGGAGGAAGAGAAAGCAAATGCGATTCCCTGAGTAGCGGCGAGCGAAACGGGATCAGCCCAAACCAGAAAGCTTGCTTTCTGGGGTTGTAGGACACTCTATACGGAGTTACAAAAGAAACCATTAGGCGAAGAGGTCTGGAAAGGCCCGTCACAGAAGGTAACAACCCTGTAGCTGAAAATGGTTTCCCTCCAGAGTGGATCCTGAGTACGGCGGAACACGTGAAATTCCGTCGGAATCCGGGAGGACCATCTCCCAAGGCTAAATACTCCCTAGTGACCGATAGTGAACCAGTACCGTGAGGGAAAGGTGAAAAGCACCCCGGAAGGGGAGTGAAATAGATCCTGAAACCGTGTGCCTACAAGTAGTTAGAGCCCGTTAATGGGTGATAGCGTGCCTTTTGTAGAATGAACCGGCGAGTTACGATTTCATGCAAGGTTAAGTTGAGAAGACGGAGCCGCAGCGAAAGCGAGTCTGAATAGGGCGTTTTGAGTATGAGGTCGTAGACCCGAAACCAGGTGATCTACCCATGTCCAGGGTGAAGTCCAGGTAACACTGGATGGAGGCCCGAACCCACGCACGTTGAAAAGTGCGGGGATGAGGTGTGGGTAGCGGAGAAATTCCAATCGAACCTGGAGATAGCTGGTTCTCTCCGAAATAGCTTTAGGGCTAGCCTCAAAGGAAGAGTCTCGGAGGTAGAGCACTGTTTGGACTAGGGGCCCTCATCGGGTTACCGAATTCAGACAAACTCCGAATGCCGAAGACTTATCTTTGGGAGTCAGACTACGAGTGATAAGATCCGTGGTCAAAAGGGAAACAGCCCAGACCACCAGCTAAGGTCCCCAAGTTTACGTTAAGTGGAAAAGGATGTGGAGTTGCTTAGACAACCAGGATGTTGGCTCAGAAGCAGCCACCATTTAAAGAGTGCGTAATAGCTCACTGGTCGAGTGACTCTGCGCCGAAAATGTACCGGGGCTAAACGTAACACCGAAGCTGTGGATTGACACCTTAGGGTGTCAGTGGTAGGAGAGCGTTCTAAGTGCTGTGAAGTCAGACCGGAAGGACTGGTGGAGCGCTTAGAAGTGAGAATGCCGGTATGAGTAGCGAAAGAAGGGTGAGAATCCCTTCCACCGAATGCCTAAGGTTTCCTGGGGAAGGCTCGTCCGCCCAGGGTTAGTCGGGACCTAAGCTGAGGCCGAAAGGCGTAGGCGATGGACAACAGGTTGATATTCCTGTACCACCACTTCATCATTTGAGCAATGGGGGGACGCAGGAGGATAAGGAAGCGCACGGCTGGATATGTGCGTTTAAGCAGAATGGCGGTAGATGAGGCAAATCCCATCTACACTACGCGAAGCTGTGATGACGAGGGAAATTTAGTACCGAAGTTTCTGATTCCACACTGCCAAGAAAAGCCTCTAGCGAGATGAACGGTGCCCGTACCGCAAACCGACACAGGTAGGCGAGAAGAGAATTCTAAGGTGAGCGAGCGAACTCTCGTTAAGGAACTCGGCAAAATGACCCCGTAACTTCGGGAGAAGGGGTGCTCTGGTAGGGTGAAAGCCCGAGAGAGCCGCAGTGAATAGGCCCAGGCGACTGTTTAGCAAAAACACAGGTCTCTGCAAAGCCGCAAGGCGAAGTATAGGGGCTGACGCCTGCCCGGTGCTGGAAGGTTAAGGGGAGTGCTTAGCGCAAGCGAAGGTGCGAACCGAAGCCCCAGTAAACGGCGGCCGTAACTATAACGGTCCTAAGGTAGCGAAATTCCTTGTCGGGTAAGTTCCGACCCGCACGAAAGGCGTAACGATCTGGGCACTGTCTCAACGAGAGACTCGGTGAAATTATAGTACCTGTGAAGATGCAGGTTACCCGCGACAGGACGGAAAGACCCCGTGGAGCTTTACTGCAGCCTGATATTGAATTTTGGCACAGCTTGTACAGGATAGGTAGGAGCCTTTGAAACCGGAGCGCTAGCTTCGGTGGAGGCGTTGGTGGGATACTACCCTGGCTGTGTTGAACTTCTAACCCACATCCCTGATCGGGATGGGAGACAGTGTCAGGCAGGCAGTTTGACTGGGGCGGTCGCCTCCTAAAGAGTAACGGAGGCGCCCAAAGGTTCCCTCAGAATGGTTGGAAATCATTCGTAGAGTGTAAAGGCACAAGGGAGCTTGACTGCGAGACCTACAAGTCGAGCAGGGACGAAAGTCGGGCTTAGTGATCCGGTGGTTCCGCATGGAAGGGCCATCGCTCAACGGATAAAAGCTACCCCGGGGATAACAGGCTTATCTCCCCCAAGAGTCCACATCGACGGGGAGGTTTGGCACCTCGATGTCGGCTCATCGCATCCTGGGGCTGTAGTCGGTCCCAAGGGTTGGGCTGTTCGCCCATTAAAGCGGTACGCGAGCTGGGTTCAGAACGTCGTGAGACAGTTCGGTCCCTATCCGTCGTGGGCGTTGGAAATTTGAGAGGAGCTGTCCTTAGTACGAGAGGACCGGGATGGACGCACCGCTGGTGTACCAGTTGTTCTGCCAAGAGCATCGCTGGGTAGCTATGTGCGGAAGGGATAAGTGCTGAAAGCATCTAAGCATGAAGCCCCCCTCAAGATGAGATTTCCCATCACTTTAAGTGAGTAAGATCCCTGAAAGATGATCAGGTAGATAGGTTCGAGGTGGAAGTGTGGCGACACATGGAGCTGACGAATACTAATCGATCGAGGACTTAACCATGATGAAACAAACGGCATACTTTGGCCGTGTCTGATATCAGCCTGCTTTATCCAGTTTTGAAGGAACAACCGTTCCTTAGTTGTCTGGTGGCATTGGCGAAGAGGTCACACCCGTTCCCATCTCGAACACGGCAGTTAAGCTCTTCAGCGTCGATGGTAGTGAGGGGTCTCCCCTTGTGAGAGTAGAACGTTGCCAGGCAATCGGAAGACATGCAGATGCATGTCTTTTTTTGTGTTTAATAATGGTGGAAATACGTTATTCATTTTTCATCGTTCGTTTCAACCGGGTGCCGTAATAACGATGGATCGAGAATAGGATTTGGTCCTTCAGCGAGACAGAAGTGTACGTTTAATGGGAAAATGCTCATATATTTTGAATGTCGCTCATAAAACCATCATAGTCGCTCATATATCCGAGAAAGTGGCTCATAAAAACCCCGAAGTCGCTCATATCTTCCTTCTACTTGCGAAAAGGCCATCCATAACCGCGCCTGAAACCCAATACCAAAGCCTTAAACGTGATGAAAAATCACTTTCTTGTATCAAAATCCTCGTAAACCCCATCAAAATCGTTAAAATTCCTCACTTTTTATCAAAATCTTTTATTTCCTGACGAAAGTGGTTATGGTCAAATCGGTAGGGGTCAGACCCCCACTACAAAACTCCCAACATGCGTTTCAACCGGGTGTGATCGAGATGGAGAAACAGAAGTGTACGTTTAATGGGAAAATGCTCATATATTTTGAAAGTCGCTCATAAAACCACCATAGTCGCTCATATATCCGAGAAAGTGGCTCATAAAAACCCCGAAGTCGCTCATATATTCCTCTACTTGCGAAAAGGACACCCTAACCGAGCCTGAACCTACATCCCAAAGCCTTTAACGTGATGAAAAATCACTTTCTTGTATCAAAATCCTCGTAAACCCCATCAAAATCGTTAAAATTCCTCATTTTTTATCAAAATCTTTTATTTCCTGACGAAAATGGTTCATGGTCAAATCGGTAGGGGTCAGACCCCCACTACAAAACTCCCATCACGCGTTTCAACCGGGTGCTGGATCGAGATGGAGAAACAGAAGTGTGGGTTTAATGGGAAAATGCTCATATATTTTGAATGTCGCTCATAAAACCATCGATAGTCGCTCATATATCCGTGAAAGTGGCTCATATAAATCCCGAAGTCGCTCATATCTTCCTTCTCCTTGCGAAAAGGACACCCTAACCGAGTTTGAAACCCTATATCCATAGCTTTAAATGTGATGAAATATCACTCTTCTTGTATCAAAATCCTCATAATCCCCATCAAAATCGTTAAAATTCCTCCTTTTTATCAAAATCTTTCAACACTAACTAAATCGGTTCGCGCTCACAAAGTTAGGGTCCCAATCGCCCAATCAATTGTTTCGTCGAATTGCTGTTAAATAAAGATTTCCTCAAAAGAAACCTCGCCACAATAAACGACATAATTGGTATTCATTTTGAAATAGTCGAGGTCGTTCATTTTCTTCATTAATTAAATTATCATCATTATCATAGTCGATTAACGTTTGCATCAACCGTACACTAAACACCGCTAATCAAGAAAAGTCCAATGGTATTTTTACCAATTCTCTAATTTCAAACCTGTCCATAATTCCACTCTCTTAACGTGGAGCAACAATCTCAACTTTAATACGATCTGGGTCTTCAAAGAAAACCGCATAGTGATTAGGTCCCCCGGCATAAGGATGTCGATCTTCATAGAGAATCGTTCTCCCTTTTTCTTTTAATAAAAGTGTGATTTCATCTACATGTTGTTTTGATTTTGCGAAAAAAGCGAGATGGTTTAAACCTACGTGCCTTCGATGGTAAGCTGGATCTAAGAATCTTTCTTCCGTCTGTACAAAGACTATATAAGTGTGACCATATTTCCAACTTACTCCTTTATCCCATTTTTGATAAATTTCATACTCTAATTCATTAAATAACCAACTCCAAGCATCAATTGATTTTTGTAAATCAGCTACATTTAATTCGAGATGATGAATCATTGAGATGTCACTCCGTTCTAGTTAGTTTCGTATTGCTATTATTATGAAAGATAGATTAAAGAAAAGGCAATGATTCTTATAAATTATGGGCATAAAGAAAATAAGGATTTCATTTATCTCTGAAGTTGCTTTAGATTGGAAAAATGATTTTGGATCCTATATAATTAAAGTCAAATATAGTCAAAGTCAGATGAGGAGGGGGTTTGATGAGAAATATATCCGATATTATTGAATCGTATTTGAAAAAAGTCCTTGAAATGAGCGATTCGGAAATAGTTGAAATAAAACGCAATGAAATTGCTGAATCCTTCCAATGTGTACCTTCCCAAATAAATTATGTCATTAATACACGTTTTACGATAGAAAAAGGGTATTTAGTGGAGAGTAAGAGAGGCGGGGGAGGGTATATTCGAATTACAAAGGTTCAATCCCATGACCAATCTCACTTGATTGATCAGCTTATTGTGTTAATTGAAAGCAGGATTTCTCAGTCAAATGCCGAACATGTTGTTTATCGCTTAGTTGAAGAGGAAGTAGTCACTGAGCGTGAAGCGAAATTAATGATGATTGTAATGGACCGATCTGTAATCAATATCGGTTTGCCAGAACGAGATGAGTTAAGAGCTAGGATGCTGAAAGCACTTCTTCTCACGTTAAAATATAAATAAAACAGGTGGAGGTGTTGAATTTGATCTGTCAGGAATGTAAAGAAAGACCTGCGACTCTTCATTTTACTAAAATTATTAATGGAGAAAAGACGGAAATCCATTTGTGTGATAAATGTGCGCAAGAAAAAGGTGATTTGTTTATGTTCGGAGGGGTCTCTGGCTTCTCAGTGAACAACTTATTAGCAGGATTATTGAATGTCTCACCTGGATTTCAACAAACAGGAGAAGACCCATTTCCTAAACAGGAAGTGATTCAATGTGATCATTGTTCAATGACTTATGATCAATTTGTGCAAATTGGCCGGTTTGGTTGTGCACAATGTTATGAGTCGTTTAAGGATCAATTAGACCCGATTTTTCGAAGACTTCATAGTGGGAACACTTCACATGAAGGAAAGATTCCTGCACGAGTAGGAGGAGCCCTTCATTTAAAAAAGAGAGTGTCTGCTTTAAGAGAAAATCTCGTGCAAGCTATTCAAGAGGAAGAGTTTGAACGTGCAGCTGAAATAAGAGATGAAATACGTTCAATTGAAAGATCTTCTGAACAAAAGGGAGGGGATTCCTCATGAGTTTAGAGAAATTTTTAAGTAAAGCCGTTAGTTCATGGATGAGTGAAGAAGGTCCTGATTCTGATATTGTCTTAAGCACACGAATTCGGTTAGCAAGAAATATTAATGAATTTATGTTTCCGACTCTTTTTACCCCTGAGGAGGGCAAAAAAGTAGTTGATTGTGTAGAAAAAGGGATCAAGAGTGATTCAGAGAACAGGTATGGTTAACTTAGAATTATTAAGAATGTCTGATCTTCAATCTTTACAAAAGAGAGTATTGATGGAAAAGCATTTAATTAGTCCTAACTTAGCAAATGATTCAAGTTATGGAGCAGTATTATTGTCACCTGAAGAGGATATTAGCATTATGGTAAATGAAGAGGACCATATTCGAATTCAATGTTTGTTTCCTGGTCTTCAATTAAAAGAAGCATTAAAGCGGGCAAATGAACTAGACGACCATTTAGAGTCAGAATTGGACTATGCTTTTGATGAGCGTCGTGGATACTTAACTAGCTGTCCAACGAATGTGGGTACGGGATTGCGGGCATCGGTTATGGTTCATTTACCAGGTCTTATTTTAACGCAGCAGATTAATCGCGTGATTCCTGCAATTAACCAATTAGGCTTAGTGGTAAGGGGAATTTATGGAGAAGGTAGCGAGGCTTTAGGAAACATTTTTCAAATTTCGAATCAAACGACTTTAGGGAAGTCTGAAGAAGATATTGTAGATGATTTATCTAATGTTGTAAGTCAAATAATTGCTCAAGAGAGAGCAGCACGTGAAGCATTAGTGAAGACTTCGAACATACAATTGGAAAATAGAGTTTTTCGTTCATATGGCGTTTTGGCTCATAGTCGTATCCTTTCTACAAAAGAAGGAGCGCAATGTCTATCTGATGTGCGTTTAGGAATTGATTTAGGGTATATACAGAATATCTCCCGGACGATCTTGAATGAACTAATGATTATTACGCAACCAGGATTTTTACAGCAGTACGCTGGAGGAACTCTTCGTTCGAGTGAAAGAGATGTACGCAGAGCAACCTTGATCCGCGAAAGGTTACAATTAGAAGAGCATAATAGCTAGGAGGATGATGGATATGATGTTTGGTCGATTTACAGAAAGAGCGCAAAAGGTGCTTGCTCTGTCACAAGAAGAAGCGATTCGATTAGCACATAATAATATAGGAACTGAACATATTTTACTTGGGTTAGTTAGTGAAGGAGAAGGGATTGCTGCGAAAGCTCTTTATGCATTGAATTTAAGTGCAGAGAAAATACAGCAAGAAGTTGAACAGTTAATCGGGAGAGGAGAAGAAGCATCTCAAACGATTCAATATACACCTAGAGCAAAAAAAGTTATCGAGCTCTCAATGGATGAAGCCAGAAAATTAGGACACTCTTATGTAGGAACTGAACATATCTTACTCGGTTTAATTCGTGAAGGAGAAGGTGTTGCTGCACGAGTTTTGAGTAACTTAGGAGTAAGTCTAAACAAGGCACGCCAACAAGTACTCCAACTTCTAGGAAGCAATGATTCAAATGGATCTTCTCAAACTGGGGTTGCGAGTGCAAATACTCCAACTCTAGATGGGCTAGCACGTGACTTAACTGCTATCGCTAAAGAAGGAAGTTTGGATCCTGTTATCGGTCGTAGCAAAGAGATTCAACGTGTTATCGAAGTATTAAGTCGTCGTACCAAAAACAATCCTGTACTAATTGGAGAGCCAGGTGTTGGTAAAACAGCCATCGCTGAAGGATTGGCCCAACAAATCGTGCAAAATGAAGTGCCTGAAATATTACGGGATAAACGTGTGATGACTTTAGATATGGGTACAGTAGTGGCTGGAACAAAGTATCGTGGAGAATTTGAAGATCGTTTGAAAAAAGTAATGGATGAGATTCGCCAAGCGGGGAATATTATTCTTTTCATTGATGAGTTACACACGTTGATTGGTGCAGGTGGTGCAGAAGGAGCGATTGATGCTTCAAATATTTTAAAACCTGCACTAGCAAGAGGCGAGTTGCAATGTATTGGAGCTACGACGCTTGATGAATACCGAAAATATATTGAAAAAGATGCTGCTCTTGAACGTCGTTTTCAACCAATTCAAGTGAATGAACCAACAATAGAAGAATCGATCCAAATTTTAAAAGGATTGAGAGATCGATATGAAGCTCATCATCGAGTATCTATTACAGACGAAGCCATTGATGCGGCAGTGAAAATGTCTGATCGATATATCTCGGATCGTTTCCTTCCAGACAAAGCGATTGACTTAATTGATGAAGCAGGATCGAAAGTTCGTCTTCGTTCTTATACAACACCTCCTAATTTAAAAGAAATGGAAGTTAAATTGGAAGCAATCCGGAAAGAAAAGGACTCAGCTGTTCAAAGCCAAGAATTTGAAAAAGCAGCTTCACTAAGAGATTCAGAACAACGTCTTCGTGAAAACCTGGATGAAACGAAGAAATCTTGGAAGGAAAAACAAGGTCAAGAAAATAGCGAAGTGACAGTGGAGGATATCGCAAGTGTTGTAGCAAGTTGGACGGGAATTCCTGTTTCACGTGTGGCTCAAACAGAAACCGATAAGCTGTTGAAATTAGAAGAAATCCTCCATTCCCGTGTCATTGGCCAAGACGAAGCAGTGAAAGCTGTGTCTCAGGCTGTCAGACGCGCTAGAGCAGGATTAAAAGATCCAAAACGTCCGATAGGTTCATTTGTCTTCCTTGGACCTACAGGAGTAGGGAAAACGGAATTAGGCCGCGCACTCGCGGAATCAATGTTTGGCGACGAAGATGCAATGATTCGAATTGATATGTCAGAGTACATGGAAAAACACTCCACTTCTAGATTAGTTGGTTCACCTCCTGGCTATGTTGGATATGAAGAAGGAGGCCAGCTGACTGAGAAAGTTCGACGCAAACCTTATTCAGTTGTCTTGCTAGACGAAATTGAAAAAGCACATCCGGATGTTTTTAATATTTTGTTGCAAGTACTAGAAGACGGTCGTTTAACAGATTCTAAAGGGAGAACAGTCGATTTCCGTAACACTGTACTCATCATGACATCAAATGTAGGAGCCAGCGCTTTAAAATTAGATAAGCATGTTGGGTTTAATGTACAAGATAGTAACCAAGATTACAAAGACATGAAAGGGAAAGTGATGGAGGAACTTAAACGTGCCTTCCGTCCAGAATTCCTAAACCGTATTGATGAGATTATTGTGTTCCATTCTTTAGAAACGAGTCATTTAAAAGAAATTGTTGTATTAATGGCCAATGAGTTAATTAAGCGATTAAAAGAACAAGATATTATTTTAGAATTGACGGATGATGCAATTGGAAAGATTGTCAAAATCGGAACTGACTTAGAATACGGTGCCCGTCCGTTAAGACGCGCACTACAAAAACACATTGAGGATCGGTTGTCTGAAGAACTATTAAAAGGAAAGGTTTTATCCGGTCACAAAGTCATCGTAGATGTTGAAAATGAAGAATTTGTTGTAAAAACGAATGATGAATCGAGCATTGCTTCTGTATAACGAATCATAAATGACACATTTTGCAGCTGCCTTTGTGCAGCTGCTTTTGTATGAATGAATCATAATCGTATTGAATGGAAAATCCGTCTCTAAATCAGTACAATTATAGTCAACAAGTTTAATGGAAACAGGATGAATTGTAGAAATCGTGTCAAAAATAGAAAGGGCGAGCAGTATGGCTAAACGCAAATCAAAATTTATTTGTCAATCTTGTGGGTACGAGTCAGCTAAATGGATGGGGAAATGTCCGGGTTGTAATGAATGGAATACGATGGTTGAAGAAGTAGAAATAACAGGGAAACAGCCTAAAGGTGCCATCTTTAAATCATCGACAGGTACCCCCTCTAAAGCAACTCCGATCACAAACATTCAATCGATTGAAGAACCGCGAACTAAAACGAAGTTAAAAGAGTTAAACCGAGTATTAGGCGGGGGGGTTGTTGCAGGCTCACTTATTCTAATTGGAGGAGACCCTGGAATTGGGAAGTCTACGCTTCTACTGCAAGTATCGGCGCAGCTTGCTTCACTGAAGAAAAAGGTCTTATACATTTCGGGAGAAGAATCGATTAAACAAACGAAGTTAAGGTCAGATCGCCTAGGTGTTGAGGAAGATTCACTTTACATTTATGCAGAAACAAATTTGGAAATGATTCATCAAACCATCGAAGAATTATCTCCTGATTTTGTCATTGTCGATTCCATTCAAACCGTTTTTCATCCGGAAGTTACATCTGCTCCAGGTAGTGTATCACAAGTAAGAGAGTGTACATCGGAGCTCATGAGAATAGGGAAAACGAAAGGAATTGCCATCTTTATTGTTGGACATGTTACGAAAGAAGGGTCAATTGCCGGACCTAGAATCCTAGAACACATGGTAGATACCGTGTTGTATTTTGAAGGGGAACGTCATCACTCCTATCGAATTTTAAGAGCGGTAAAAAACCGTTTTGGCTCAACGAATGAGATTGGTATTTTTGAAATGAAAGAGGTAGGACTTGAAGAAGTAGCGAATCCATCTGAAATTTTTCTCGAAGAGCGTTCGCAAGGAGCATCGGGCTCAACCGTAGTAGCTTCAATGGAAGGGACCAGACCTGTATTGGTTGAAATTCAAGCCCTTATTTCCCCAACGGCTTTTGGAAATGCAAGAAGAATGGCCACTGGCGTTGATCATAATCGCGTTCCCTTGTTGATGGCCGTTTTAGAAAAAAGAGTTGGCATGCTTTTACAAAATCAAGATGCTTATGTAAAAGTAGCAGGTGGTGTCAAACTTGATGAACCTGCCGTTGATTTAGCTATCGCTGTCAGTATTGCTTCAAGTTTTCGAGATCAACCAACTCGGGCAACGGATTGTATAATTGGTGAAGTTGGTTTAACAGGAGAGGTAAGAAGGGTATCTCGAATTGAACAGCGTGTACAGGAAGCGGCAAAGCTGGGGTTTGAACGCATTATTCTTCCGGCTAACAACATTGGCGGTTGGAAAGTACCCGAAGGGATCGAAGTGGTTGGGGTTACGACCATTAGCGAAGCATTGAAATTTTCATTAGGAGGGTAGAACATATGGAATACAACAGGCCAAGGGAAAAAGAAAAGACGATGAGAGAAATACTTCAATTTGTTGCTCCGGGGACGCCGTTACGTGAGGGAATTGAAAATGTTTTAAGAGCGAACACAGGTGGTCTTATCGTTCTTGGCTATAATGAAAAGATGAAATCGCTTGTAGATGGGGGGTTTCACATTGACACCATGTTTAGCCCGAGCTCTTTATATGAATTAGCAAAAATGGATGGTGCCCTGATTTTGAATGAAACAGGCAGTAGAATCATTTTTGCCAATGCCCAAATCTCGACAGATCCCCGCATTCCTTCTACTGAGACAGGAATGCGTCATCGAACGGCGGAGCGTACCGCAAAACAAACAGGTTCCTTGATTATTGCCATCTCACAAAGGCGTAACGTCATTACGCTGTATCAAGGGAATTTCAGATATTCTTTACGAGATATTGGCGTTATATTAACGAAAGCTAACCAAGCAATTCAAACTCTCGAAAAATACAAACTTGTTCTTGATCAGAGTTTTAGCAGCCTATCGATATTAGAATTTGAAGATCTTGTGACCTACAATGATTTACTTCAAGTTCTTCATCGATTTGAAATGATTTTAAGAATAAAAAACGAATTACTTATTTATCTTTACGAATTGGGAACGGAAGGTCGCCTTATTAGGCTACAAATGAATGAACTATTGTCAGATATTGAAGAAGAAGCGATTCTACTGATTCGGGACTATTCTTTCGAACGGAAAGCACAATCAATTGAAACGTTAGATAAATTTCAGGAAATCATTGCTTCTGATATTTTAGAAGATACTCTTCTTCTTAAAGTTCTTGGTCATACTGGCTACGTCCATCAAGATCAAATCATTTATCCCCGAGGATATCGGTTATTAAATAAAATTCCAAGATTACCTGTTGTTATTATTGAAAATTTAATTACCGCTTATGGGAATTTAACTGAAATTGAAAAAGCCACACCGAAAGAATTAGATAAAGTTGAAGGAATTGGAGAAATCAGAGCGAGAAAGATTAAGGAAGGTTTAATGTTGATTAGAGAACAAGTGTTCGCTGATCGTCAACTCTAACAAAAGAATAGAATGACTCGAAAGAATTGCAAGGTCATTTTCTTTAGTATTCTAAAAATTGACACGAATTTCATAGGGTGATAATCTGACATCATAGGGTAACTATACCTAAATGACTTATTATTATTTTAAAATAATAAAAACCTTTGATGAAATAACATAAATTTAGGATTTAAAATTTTCTGTAGGACTATAATGAGTAACAGGAAAACTTAAGGAGGTGGAACGATGTTAAAACGTTTAGTGCAAGCTTGCTTTATCATTATTGGAGGTACATTAGGAATTTTTCTGATTCCTACTTTATTAGGTGTTTTTAATATGGCACACTTACCATTTATTAATAATCCATATGTTTCAGCTTTGCTAGGTGCACTCATTTTTTATATCTTAACTTTTTGGGCAGTGGATTATGTCATTAACATCGTTAATTGGTTTGAGGATTCAATTGTGAAAGCTCCGCTTACGGATATTATATTTGGGACATTAGGGCTTGTACTTGGACTGATTGTAGCCTTTTTAATAGGGTTACCTTTGAACAATATGCAAATCCCTTTTGTGAATACACTTATTCCGATCTTGTTGACTGTCTTACTTGGATATGTAGGATTCCAGGTTGGATTTAAGAAAAGAGATGAATTAGGCCACCTGATTCCCATTGCTGGACGTACAAAGAAAAAGAATGTAGAAGAAGAGGAAACAACGGCGAAAATGTACAAAATACTCGATACAAGTGTTATTATTGATGGTCGAATTGCCGATATTTGCCAAACGGGATTTTTAGAAGGTGTCATTGTTATACCTCAATTTGTTCTCGGAGAATTGCAGCATATCGCGGACTCATCTGATGCTCTTAAGCGAAATCGAGGCAGAAGAGGTTTGGATATATTAAATAGAATTCAAAAAGAACTTCCAATTGAAGTGCAAATGTACGAAGGCGATTTCGAGGAAATTTCTGAGGTTGATAGTAAGCTTGTTAAACTTGCAAAAGTGATGAATGGAATCGTTGTGACAAATGACTTTAACTTAAATAAAGTGTGTGATTTCCAAAACGTTCAAGTTTTGAACATCAATGATTTGGCGAACGCAGTGAAACCGGTGGTTATACCTGGAGAAGAGATGCGCGTGCAAGTAATCAAAGATGGGAAAGAACACAATCAAGGTATAGCTTACTTAGATGATGGAACGATGATTGTCGTGGAAGAAGGACGTAACTATATCGGGAAAACGATTGAGGTTCTTGTAACGAGTGTACTTCAAACATCAGCAGGTAGAATGATCTTTGCTAAGCCAAAGCTATTGGAAAAAGCGTTGTAAGTGAGGGTATATTAATGAATTATCAAGTAATTATTCCAGCTGCAGGACAGGGAAAAAGAATGGGAGCAGGAAAGAATAAACTATTTCTTGAACTACGTCATATTCCTGTACTTATTCATACGTTAACTGTTTTTGAAGCAGATCCGTCTTGCACGGGTGTTTTCTTAGCCATTCATCCTCAAGATCGACCGTTGTTTCATTCTCTGATTAAACACTACTCGATAACAAAAGTAGTGAAAATGGTGACTGGTGGAGAAGAAAGACAGCATAGTGTTTTTAATGCATTGAAAGAAGTCGAAAATGGAGAAATTGTTCTTGTGCATGATGGAGCTCGCCCTTTTATCGAACTTCCTTTCATTCAACGTTTGGTAGTCAGCGCTAGTGAAACGGGTGCTTCTCTTCTTGCTGTGAAGGTAAAAGATACAATTAAAAAGGCATCGAATCAAGTGATTGTAGAAACAATAGAAAGATCAAGCTTGTGGTCCGTGCAAACGCCACAAGCTTTTCGTTTTTCGATTCTAATGGAAGCTCATCGTAAAGCACAATTTGATCAATTTTTAGGGACGGATGATGCTTCCCTAGTTGAGAGGCTTGATTACCCTGTTTCTATCGTGGAAGGAAATTATGATAATATAAAGTTAACAACGCCAGAGGATTTATACTTTGCTGAGGCTATTTTGCAGAAACGTGAAGATCGATCTGAAGAAGCGAATTGATCAATTTATTCTAGATTATTGAGAAGAAGAGGAGTGAAAGAGATGTTTCGAATTGGACAAGGGTTTGATGTGCATCAACTAACCGAAGGACGCCCTTTGATTATAGGAGGTGTCGAAATTCCTTATGAAAAAGGGCTGCTCGGTCACTCTGACGCTGATGTTCTTTTACACGTAGTAGCGGACGCCGCCCTTGGTGCGATAGGAGCGGGCGATATTGGGAAACATTTCCCGGATACAGATGAGGAATTCAAAGATGCAGATTCGGCTAAACTGTTAATGCATGTCTGGCAGCTTGTAAGTGAAAAAGGTTATGAGCTCGGAAATATTGACTGTACAATAATTGCTCAAAAACCTAAAATGGCCCCTTATATTGAACAAATGAGAGAAAGAATCGCAGAACTATTAGGATCTAGTCCAGAGCGTGTAAACGTTAAGGCAACAACGACTGAGAAACTTGGATTTACTGGCAGAGGTGAAGGAATTGCGGCGCAAGCAAGCATTCTAATCCAAAAAAATTCTTAAGATTGAAACTTAGAGACAACATAGGTTTACTGCTTTTAGAGGCTACTACCATTCAGATGTTAACGGTGTTAAAATGTACGAAGAAAACGAATCAGCGTTTGATCGTATAGAAGCGACCAACAAACGTTGAACGATCATTAGGAGGACCAAAAATGACAAACGAAATTCGTGTCCGTTATGCACCAAGTCCAACGGGACATTTACATATCGGCAATGCACGTACTGCTTTATTCAACTACTTATTTGCTCGTCACCATGGCGGGAAAATGGTGATTCGAATTGAGGACACTGATTTAAAAAGAAACATTGAAGGTGGCGAAGAAAGCCAACTCAAATTTTTAAAATGGCTAGGAATGGATTGGGATGAAAGCGTAGATTTAGATGGCGGATTCGGTCCATATCGTCAATCGGAAAGAAATGAAATTTATCAGACTTATTATAATGATCTGCTTGAGCGCGGATTAGCCTACAAGTGTTATTGCACGGAAGAAGAATTAGAAGCAGAACGTGAAGCGCAATCTGCACGTGGAGAAATGCCGCGTTATTCTGGTAAGTGCCGTCATTTATCTGAAGAGCAGCGTGAACAATTGGCACAAGAAGGCCGTAAGCCAAGCATACGGTTTATGGTGCCAAGTGGGAAAGTATATGAATTCAAAGATATCGTAAAAGACGATGTTTCGTTTGAATCAGATGGTATTGGTGACTTCGTTATTGTAAAAAAAGATGGGATTCCTACTTACAACTTTGCTGTAGCAGTAGATGATCACTTGATGGAAATCTCTCATGTTCTTCGTGGAGATGACCACATTTCAAATACGCCAAAACAATTAATGATCTTTGAAGCCTTTAACTGGAACCCGCCGATATTTGGTCATATGACACTAATTGTCAACGAAAACCGTAAGAAATTAAGTAAACGAGATGAGTCCATCATTCAATTTATTGAGCAGTATGAGTCTCTAGGATATTTACCCGAAGCATTGTTTAATTTCATTGCCTTCCTAGGCTGGTCTCCAAAAGGAGAAGATGAAATCTTTTCAAAAGAAGAGTTAATTGCAGCATTTGACGAAGATCGTCTTTCAAAATCACCAGCTGTCTTTGATAAACAAAAATTACTTTGGATCAACAATCAATATATGAAAAAATTAGACTTAGATCGTGTTGTTGATCTTTCGCTCCCTCACCTGATTAAAGCAGGTCAAGTGTCTGCGGATATGTCTGCAGAAGAACTTGCTTGGGCAAAACAAGTGATATCTCTATACCAAGAACAAATGAACTACGGTGCTGAAATCGTTGAACTATCTGATATGTTCTTTAAAGATTCACTTGAGTACGATACAGAAGCGAAAGAAGTGCTAGCGGAAGAACAAGTCCCTGAAGTTCTTCGTGCTTTTTTGGCAGAACTTGAAAAGTTGGAAGTTCTAGAAGTTCCTGAAATTAAAGCTTCAATCAAAGCGGTTCAAAAAGAAACAGGTCATAAAGGCAAAAAACTCTTTATGCCAATTCGTGTTGCTGTTACTGGTCAAACACATGGTCCTGAACTGCCGAATTCAATTCAACTTTTAGGAAAAGAAAAAGTTAAAAATCGTCTTCGCAAACTTCTTGATTAACATTTAGTGAAAAATGTAATATAGTATTCATATATAAATGAAAGCAAAGATGAGGATAAGTACAAAAATGATGCTTTAAAGAGAGAACCACCATCGGCTGCAAGTGGTTTATGCCTCTCATTTTTAGAAATGCACCTCAGAGTCCCTCTCCGAACGTCTAGTAGGTTAGGGCGGAATCCTACCGTTAACAAGGACAAAGTGGAAGTGAGCCTCTCGATTAATGGAGTGCGTCTCACTTAAACAGAGTGGAACCGCGTGTTAAGCGTCTCTGTCTTCGGACAGAGACGCTTTTTATATGGAAATTTCAAAGAAAGGAGGAAAAAAGAATGTTTACAAAAATGAAAGAAGATATAAAAGTGGTTTTTGATAACGATCCTGCTGCAAGGAATTTTATAGAAGTCATGCTGACTTATTCAGGTCTTCACGCTATTTGGGCTCATCGAATCGCTCATTTCTTTTTTAATCGTAAATTCTTTTTTATTGCTCGATCTGTTTCTCAAATCAGTCGGTTTTTTACTGGAATAGAAATTCACCCAGGTGCGAAGATAGGAAGACGTTTCTTTATTGATCATGGTATGGGAGTAGTGATTGGTGAAACGTGCATCATTGGAAATGATGTGACTGTTTTTCAAGGGGTCACACTTGGTGGTACAGGCAAAGAAAAAGGGAAACGTCATCCCACCGTTCATGATCATGCTTTAATAGCGACAGGAGCGAAAGTACTAGGGTCTATTACGATTGGTGAATATGCAAAGGTTGGGGCGGGCTCTGTTGTACTGAAAGACGTCCCTGCGCATTCTACTGTAGTCGGAATCCCGGGGAAAGTCGTTATCAAAAATGGCGTGAAAGTAAAAAATGATTTAAATCACCAAGATATGCCTGATCCGGTTTCAGATCGTTGCAAGGAAATGGAAATGAAAATCGAACAATTAAAACGCGAAATCGAAGAGTTGAAAAAGGAGGATCATCATTATGGCAATACAGCTTTATAATACATTGTCTAGAAGTAAAGAAGAGTTTAAGCCTTTAGAAGCAGGAAAAGTTAAAATGTATGTATGTGGACCAACTGTTTATAATTATATTCATATAGGAAATGCTCGTCCTGCTATCGTGTTTGATACAGTAAGACGTTATTTGGAATTTCGCGATTTTGAAGTTCAATTTGTATCGAATTTTACCGATGTGGATGATAAGTTAATTCGTGCTGCTAATGAGCTTGGTGAAGACGTACCAACGATAGCAAATCGATTTATTGAAGCTTACCACGAAGATGTATCTGCACTAGGTTGCAAAACAGCGGATGTTCATCCCAGAGTGACGGAGAATATGACCATTATCATTGATTTTATTCATACGCTAATTGAAAAAGGGTTTGCGTACGAATCAGAAGGTGATGTTTATTATCGTACTCGGAAGTTTGATGGTTACGGAAAACTTTCACACCAATCGATTAACGAATTAAAAGTAGGGGCAAGAATTGAGCAAGGGGAAAAGAAAGAAGATCCCTTGGATTTCACTCTTTGGAAAGATGCCAAAGAAGGAGAGATTTTCTGGGAAAGCCCATGGGGAAAAGGTCGTCCTGGTTGGCATATTGAATGCTCTGCTATGGCAAAAGAATTTTTGGGTGAGACAATTGACATCCATGCTGGTGGTCAAGATTTAGCCTTTCCCCATCATGAAAATGAAATCGCCCAATCAGAAGCATTAACGGGTAAAACATTTGCGAATTACTGGATGCACAATGGTTATATCAATATTGACAATGAGAAAATGTCGAAATCTCTAGGGAATTTTGTGCTTGTTCATGACATTATTAAACAGCACGATCCCCAAGTTCTTCGATTTTTCATGCTTTCAGTTCATTATCGTCATCCAATTAACTACAATGAAGAATTATTAGGAAATGCAAAAGCATCCCTTGGGCGATTACGTACCTCTTATGAAAATCTTCATCATCGAAAGCAAGCTAGTGCGAATCTTGTTGACCATAACGAGGAATGGTTCTCAAAAATTGCCGAATTACATGATCTTTTTGTAAAAGAAATGGATGATGATTTTAATACAGCAAACGGGATATCTGTTCTCTTCGAACTTTCTCGTCAAGCGAACTACTATTTGATGGAAAAAAATACTTCTGTTGCTGTAATCGATAAATTTACTTCGGAATTTGAACAGCTATTCAGTGTTTTAGGTTTAAGTTTAAAGCAAGAATCATTACTGGATGGAGAGATAGAAAAGTTAATTGAAGAAAGAATTCAGGCTCGCAAAGACCGTGATTTTACCCGTTCGGATGAGATTCGTGACCTCCTTAAAGAACAACAAATTATTCTTGAAGACACTCCACAAGGAACGAGATGGAAAAGAGGCTGAATGATGACGATGGAGAATGAACGTATTGAACCGATCGATCCGCGCCTGCTTAATAGCTTAGCGCTCGCTTATATGGGAGATGCTGTATATGAGCGCTATATTCGTCATCATTTAATTCAATTAGGACGCGTAAAGCCTAACCTTTTGCACCGAGAAGCTACTCAGTATGTTTCTGCGAAAGCCCAGGCAACTATTTTAAGAAGCATCATTGAAAATAATTGGATGACTGAGGAAGAAGAAGGAATCGTCAGACGCGGGAAAAATGCTAAGTCTGGGTCGATTCCTAAAAATACGGATGTTCAAACTTACCGTTATAGCACGGCTTTTGAAGCGTTAATTGGTCATTATTATTTAGCTGGAAATATAGAACGCATGGAAGAACTGATTCAGTTTGCAATTAAGTTTGTTATGGAGAAGAAAGGAGGGTCAAAATGAACGAAGAATATATTGGTGGAAAAAATCCTGTCTTAGAGGCTTTGAAAGCAGAGCGGGATATGCACAAAATTTGGATAGCAGAAGGATCAGTAAAAGGAGCTATGCAAACCATTATTGCACTCGCGAAAGAAAAGAAAATCATTGTACAATTTGTCCCTAAACAGAAAATTGAACAAATGGGTGTAGCGAACCATCAGGGTGTAGTAGCTCAAATTGCAGCATATGACTATGCGGAGCTTGAAGATTTGTTTGAACGTGCTCAACAACGAGAAGAAGATCCATTTTTCCTTATACTCGACGAGTTGGAAGATCCTCATAACTTGGGATCGATTATGAGAACGGCTGATGCAGTAGGCGCGCACGGCATCATTATTCCGAGAAGACGATCAGTTGGACTGACAGCCACAGTGGCAAAAAGTTCGACAGGTGCAATTGAACATATACCCGTAGTGAGAGTAACGAACCTGTCCCGAACGATAGAAGAACTAAAAGAAAAAGGCGTTTGGATTGCCGGTACAGATGCAAAGGGAAGTCAAGATTACAGACATTTTGATGGGAATTTACCACTTGGACTTGTAATCGGAAGTGAAGGCAAAGGTATGGGTCGTGTCATTAAAGAAAAGTGTGACTTCCTTATTCATTTACCAATGATTGGACATGTTTCTTCGCTAAATGCATCTGTTGCGGCGAGTGTATTAATGTATGAAGTGTATCGACGACGCAACCCGTTAGGAACGTAACGATGAATATTTTGCTCGTGGACGGATACAACATTATTGGTGCATGGCCCGAGCTTATTGAATTAAAGAAGAAAGACTTCTCGGCCGCTAGAGATCGATTAGTGGAGAAAATGGCAGAATATCAAGGGTATTCTGGATATAAAGTCATGATTGTATTTGATGCGCATGGTGTAGAGAGTTTAGAGAAAAAATATAAAAATTTTAAAGTAGATGTCATTTTTACAAAAAAAAATGAAACAGCTGACGAACGGATCGAAAAGTTAGCAAAAGAGTTAAATAATATTAAAACACAGATCTATGTTGCTACTTCAGATTTTACCGAACAATGGGTTATCTTCGGGCAAGGGGCACTACGTGTATCTGCAAGAGAGCTACTTAGAGAAATGAATTCTATTGAAAAAAGCATTCAAAAAGACGTGAAGAGTGAATGGCAAAAACCATCTACATCTCGTATTCCACTTAGTGCAGAAATGGCAGAAATTTTTGAAAAATGGCGCAGAGATGAACAATGAGTAGTTGACGCTGGAAAAAAACGTAATGTATAATATTTCTATCTATTGTTTGCGCGGTCAGGGGGATCTGTGTGGGCTCATACAACAGAGACATAGAAATCGTACAATACGAAAACATCGAAGATAATAAACTGATTGAGTTTGTCCACCAAGGTGATAGTGAAGCCTTGGATTACTTAATCACGAAATACCGCAACTTCGTTCGAGCAAAGGCGCGCTCTTATTTTCTAATTGGAGCAGACAAGGAAGATATCATTCAAGAAGGAATGATTGGTTTATATAAGGCGATCCGCGACTTTAAAGATGACAAGCTGTCTTCTTTTAAAGCGTTTGCGGAACTTTGTATTACGAGACAAATCATTACTGCTATTAAAACGGCCACTCGTCAAAAGCACATCCCGCTCAATTCTTATGTGTCCTTGGACAAGCCTATTTATGATGAAGAATCCGATCGAACATTGATGGATGTCATCTCAGGCACAAAGGTATCGGATCCGGTCGCGTTGATCATTCACCGCGAGGAATTTGTTAACATGGAAGATAAGATGACTGAAATTTTAAGCGATTTAGAAAGAAAAGTATTAGCTCGCTATCTAGATGGTCAATCCTACCAAGAAATTTCTGAGGAATTAAATCGCCATGTTAAGTCAATTGATAATGCTTTGCAACGCGTGAAAAGAAAGTTAGAGAGATACCTAGAAATTCGTGAGATCACGATTTAAGAATTTTTCCATGTATTGACACAGTTTATTGTCCATGTTATTTTTAACAAGATATCCAACTTAAATTGCAGGTGAATTTAAATGCGTTCAAAAACGATCATGGCATGCTCTGATTGTGGTTCGAGAAATTACACTACCCAAAGTAATTCAGCAGAGGCAGGAGTGAGACTTGAACTTAAAAAGTTTTGTCAAACCTGTAACGCTCATACCAATCATAAAGCCACGAAATAATTTAATTTAATAGATTCAAGTTTATTTTTAAACCGCCTGGAGGTCACAAACGAATGTCTAGCATAACGAATTTCTTCAGTAATGTTTCTTCTGAGATGAGAAAGGTCAGCTGGCCTAAGCGTAAGGAATTAACTACTTATACGATCACTGTCGTCGCTACCGTTGTCTTTTTAGCTATTTTCTTTGCAGTGGTGGATTTAGGGATTTCTAAAGTTGTACGTATGATTTTGGGCTAATATTTTATCCTTATTTGTATGATCAGCGGATTGACATGCTATAATAAGAGTCAAACAGCATAAAAGTACTTCTAAGAAGCCCGGATAACGGGTTTTTTCATTTGGGAAAAAGTTTATAGAAAAATTACGTGTGTTAGATAAAAGGAGGGAAGGACTTTAAAGTCCCTAATGATGGAATCAATGGATTCAATGGAAAAAAACTGGTATGTAGTCCATACTTATTCAGGATATGAAAACAAAGTAAAAGCAAATTTAGAAAAACGTGTAGAAACAATGGGTATGTCCGATAAAATATTCCGAGTGATTGTACCGGAAGAAGAAGAAACGGACTTCAAAAATGGGAAAAAGAGAACGGTTAAACGCAAAGTCTTTCCTGGTTATGTGTTAGTGGAAATTATTATGACTGATGACTCTTGGTATGTTGTCCGTAACACACCAGGCGTAACGGGCTTCGTTGGATCGTCAGGATCTGGTTCAAAACCAACTCCGTTACTTCCAGATGAAGTAACTTCCATCCTGAAACAAATGGGTGTAGAAGAGGCGCGTTTTGAACTTGATTTTGAAATTGGAGAAACCGTTACTGTGAAAGATGGCCCGTTTGCTAACTTCACAGGTGCAATTGAAGAGCTTGATCATGACAAAGCAAAAGTAAAAGTTCTTGTCAATATGTTCGGTCGCGAAACGCCGGTTGAACTTGATTTCTCTGAAATTGATAAATTATAGAAGAAAACAACTTGATATTCATTTCGAAAAGTGATAATATTTCAAAGGTCAGTATGTCTCAATTAGAGAGACTGAACATAAACTACGTTCTTTATGCGAATAGAGACATTTTGTAGATGAGTGGGAGGGCAAGTGCCCTTTGACCACATCACGGACTTAAGGAGGTGTGTCTCGTGGCTAAAAAAGTCATTAAAGTTGTTAAGTTACAAATTCCAGCTGGTAAAGCAAATCCAGCGCCACCAGTAGGACCAGCATTGGGTCAAGCAGGTGTTAATATCATGGGATTCTGTAAAGAGTTCAATGCTCGTACAGCTGATCAAGCTGGATTAATCATTCCTGTAGAAATTTCGGTTTTTGAAGACCGTTCCTTTACATTCATTACCAAAACTCCCCCTGCTGCAGTTCTTTTAAAGAAAGCAGCTGGAATCGAGTCAGGTTCAGGTGAACCTAACCGTAACAAAGTTGCTACGGTTAAGCGCGATAAGGTACGTGAAATTGCTGAAACCAAAATGCCAGATTTAAACGCTGCTAGCGTTGAAGCTGCTATGCGTATGGTTGAAGGTACTGCTCGCAGTATGGGAATCGTGATCGAAGACTAATCCCGTATTCTTGCAAATGTATTACTGATCGAGGTTGCGAGGCTTGATTAACATCACTCGCAACCTTTATTCGTGGGAGGGTATCCCGTTAAAACCACATTTTAGGAGGAAATAATAATGGCTAAAAAAGGTAAAAAGTATCTTGAAGCTGCAAAGCTTGTAGATCGTACAACTGCTTACTCTGTAACAGAAGCGATTGAACTAGTTAAAAAAACAAGCACAGTGAATTTTGATGCAACAGTAGAAGTGGCATTTCGTCTAGGTGTAGACACTCGTAAAAACGATCAACAAATTCGTGGAGCAGTTGTTCTTCCAAATGGAACAGGTAAAACTCAACGCGTATTAGTATTTGCTAAAGGTGAAAAAGCTAAAGAAGCTGAAGCAGCTGGAGCAGATTTCGTTGGAGAAGGTGAATACATTACGAAAATCAGCGGTGGTTGGTTTGATTTTGACGTAATCGTTGCTACTCCTGACATGATGGGTGAAGTTGGTAAACTTGGACGTGTATTAGGACCTAAAGGCTTAATGCCAAACCCTAAAACAGGTACAGTTACATTTGATGTAGATAAAGCTGTTAAAGAGATCAAAGCTGGTAAAGTTGAATACCGCGCTGAAAAAGCTGGTAACGTACATGTTCCAATCGGAAAAGTATCTTTCGACGATAACAAGCTTGTTGAAAACTTCAACACGGTTTTTGAAACATTGCTTAAAGCTAAACCGTCGGCATCAAAAGGAACTTACATGAAAAATATCGCAGTCAGCACTACTATGGGACCTGGAGTTAAGGTCGATGGAAGTAGCTTCTCTGCAAAATAATAATTGACTTCATTAATCATATTACGTATAATATGATTTGTTATAAGAATACAATACCATTTGTACCAAAGACAGTAGGTGCCTAAAGGCTTAATATCCTGCCGAGGTAGTAACGATAAGTAATTTGTGAGCAGAATTCTGAGCGCAAAACTATTGTCTCCACGTCTAGGTCACTTGATGTGGAGACTTTTTCTTTTCATCGACCCGGTATAAATGTGTTGATCCATTCTACAGGAGGTGTAAGGATGAGCAGCGTTATCGAAAAAAAGCAACAACTCGTAGACGAAATTTCTGATAAATTCAAATCTAGCGTATCAACAATTGTTGTTGATTACCGTGGATTGACTGTATCTGAAGTGACAGAATTACGTAAATCACTTCGTGAAGCTGGAATCGAGTTTAAAGTTTACAAAAACTCTATGACTCGACGTGCAGCAGAAAAAGCTGATTTAGGCGGCCTTAACGATTCTCTTACTGGTCCAAACGCAATCGCGTTCAGTACGGAAGATGTAGTCGCACCAGCGAAAATCTTAAATGAATTCGCTAAAAAGCACGAAGCGCTTGAAATTAAAGCGGGTGTCATCGAAGGTACTATTACTTCAGTTGAAGATGTGAAAGCGTTAGCTGAACTTCCATCACGTGAAGGTTTACTTTCTATGTTGCTTAGCGTACTTCAAGCACCAATTCGCAACTTCGCTCTTGCTACAAAAGCAGTGGCAGAACAAAAAGAAGAGCAAGGCGCTTAATTTAAAAGTCGTTTATTGAACAATCAATAAACCAAAAACAAGGAGGATATATAATCATGACTAAAGAACAAATGATCGACGCGATTAAGGAAATGACAGTTCTAGAACTTAACGATCTTGTTAAAGCAATTGAAGAAGAATTTGGTGTAACTGCTGCTGCTCCTATGGCTGCTGCTGCTGCTGGTGGCGCTGCTGTTGAAGAGAAAACTGAATTTGATGTAGTTCTTACTGATGCTGGAGCTCAAAAAATTAAAGTTATCAAAGCGGTTCGTGAAATCACTGGTCTTGGACTTAAAGAAGCAAAAGAACTTGTTGACAATACTCCAAGAGCTATTAAAGAAGCTGTATCTAAAGAAGAAGCTGAAGAAGTTAAAGCTAAACTTGAAGAAGTTGGCGCTGGCGTAGAAGTTAAGTAATTCTTTTGATAGAAGGAAAGCTCGCTATTATAGCGAGCTTTTTTGCACTTTAAGCATATCTTGGTATAAGTATATAATTGGTAGGAGGGATCTAGTATGACCCATCACTATTACTCTCGAACGCCAGATTCAGAAAGTAATCCATCATTTTGGGATTTCACGTTAAGAGGACACTCATTTCGATTCAAAACAGATCAAGGCGTATTTTCGAAGAAAGAAGTAGATTTTGGTTCTCGCTTATTAATTGAAACATTTGAAGAATCCTTGAATGAAGGTCCGATACTTGACGTTGGCTGCGGATATGGGCCGATTGGATTGTCGCTTGCAAAAAGTTATTTGAATCGTGATATTCATATGGTGGATGTTAATACTCGTGCTTTAACATTAGCAAAAGAAAATGCTGAAATAAATCGAGTTTCAAACATTCATATATATGAAAGTGATCGTTTAGGAAGCGTTGAAGAATGTGCTTTTTCTTCTATTTTAACGAATCCCCCAATAAGAGCAGGAAAAGACACGGTCCATCGTATTTTTGAAGAGTCTTTTGATCATTTAATTTCAGGAGGAGAACTTTGGGTTGTTATTCAAAAAAAACAAGGTGCTCCATCAGCAATTAAAAAATTAGAAGAACGCTTTGGAGTTGTCGATGTAGTAGAAAAGAAAAAAGGCTACTTTATCATCAAAGCAATTAAACATTGACGCCATTTTTATGGTGTGATAACATAATAAAATGCAAAAATATTATTTTCCGGTAATATGCCCATTTGTATAAAAGGGTTATAGGATGGAAAAGATGTAAAATAATAGCACGTCATATGAAAATGAGCTTTTCAATGAAAAACTCTTTTTCTTTTTGTCTTTAAGAACAAGTGCCTAACCTATAATTATAGAGAATAGGCACAATCAAAACGCTTGATTTGAGGGGTGAATCAGTTGACAGGTCAACTAGTTCAGTATGGACGACACCGCCAACGCAGAAGTTTTGCGCGTATCAGTGAAGTATTAGAACTACCAAATTTAATCGAAATCCAAACATCTTCCTATCAATGGTTTCTTGATGAGGGTTTAAGAGAAATGTTCACGGACATTTCCCCGATTGAAGACTTCACAGGCAATCTTTCTTTGGAATTCATAGACTATAGCCTAGGGGAACCGAAGTACCCAGTCGAAGAGTCTAAAGAACGCGATGTAACATACTCTGCGCCGTTGCGCGTGAAAGTGCGTCTGATAAACAAAGAAACTGGTGAAGTGAAAGATCAGGACGTTTTCATGGGGGATTTCCCATTGATGACGGAAACAGGGACATTTGTCATAAATGGAGCTGAACGTGTTATTGTATCTCAGCTTGTACGTTCTCCTAGTGTTTACTTCAACGGAAAATTAGACAAAAATGGTAAAAAAGGTTACACAGCTACCGTGATTCCAAACCGCGGTGCCTGGCTTGAGTACGAAACCGATGCCAAGGATGTAGTATATGTCCGCATCGATCGCACGCGTAAATTACCGGTTACGGTATTGTTGCGATCGTTAGGGTTTGGCTCTGATCAAGAAATCATTGATTTAATTGGAGATAATGAATATCTTCGCAACACGTTAGAAAAAGACAATACAGAAACAACAGAGAAAGCATTGCTTGAAATCTACGAGCGTCTTCGCCCAGGTGAACCGCCAACAGTAGAAAACGCAAAAAGCCTTCTTATTTCTCGTTTCTTTGATCCAAAACGTTATGACCTTGCTAATGTTGGTCGTTATAAGATAAATAAGAAGCTCCATATTAAAAATCGATTGTTCAATCAACGTCTTGCTGAAACATTAGCTGATCCTGAAACAGGTGAAATCGTTGCTGAAAAAGGAACGTTACTTGATCGTCGTAATCTTGATAAGGTTGTACCTTATTTAGAAAAAGGTATTGGTTTTAAAACAATTGATCAAAACACAGGTGTACTAGAAGAAGATGTATTGCTTCAATCGATTAAAATCTATGCTCCGAATGATGATGCTGAGAAAGAAATTAATGTAATTAGTAATGCATATGTTGATGAGTCCATCAAAAATATTACTGCTGCTGACATTATCTCTTCAATTAGCTACTTCTTTAACCTCCTTCATGAAGTAGGAGATACAGATGACATTGATCACCTTGGTAACCGTCGTTTGCGTTCGGTTGGAGAATTACTTCAAAATCAATTCCGTATCGGATTATCTCGTATGGAGCGTGTGGTACGTGAAAGAATGTCGATTCAAGATACTAACACCATTACACCTCAACAATTGATTAATATTCGTCCGGTTATTGCTTCAATTAAAGAGTTCTTCGGTAGCTCTCAGTTATCACAATTTATGGATCAAACAAATCCGCTTGCAGAACTTACTCATAAACGTCGTCTGTCTGCATTAGGACCCGGTGGTTTAACGCGTGAACGAGCAGGCTTTGAGGTTCGTGACGTTCATTACTCTCACTATGGTCGTATGTGTCCGATTGAAACGCCTGAGGGACCAAACATTGGTTTGATCAACTCACTGTCATCTTTTGCAAAAGTAAACCGTTTTGGTTTTATTGAAACACCATATAGACGTGTAGATCCAGAAACAGGGAAAGTAACGAATCAAATCGATTACTTAACTGCGGATGAACAAGATAATTACGTTGTTGCTCAAGCGAATGCTCGCCTTGGTGATGATGGAACATTCTTGGATGATGAGGTTGTTTCACGTTTCCGTGACGAGAGTACGGTATTTAAACGTGAACGTATTGACTACATGGACGTATCTCCTAAGCAGGTCGTTTCAGCGGCAACAGCTTGTATTCCTTTCTTGGAAAATGATGACTCTAACCGTGCCCTTATGGGAGCGAATATGCAACGTCAAGCAGTTCCGCTAATGAAGCCTGAGGCTCCAATCGTCGGAACAGGTATGGAATATGTTTCTGCAAAAGATTCTGGTGCCGCTGTTATTTGTAAGCGTGACGGAATTGTAGAGCGTGTTGAAGCGAAAGAAGTATGGGTAAGACGCGTGGAAGAAGTAGATGGCAATGAAGTTCAAGGTGACTTGGACAAATACCGTCTTCTTAAATACATTCGTTCGAACCAAGGGACTTGTTACAATCAACGTCCAATCGTAAGTGAAGGAGACAGAGTGACAAAAGGCGAAATTCTAGCTGATGGTCCTTCTATGGATCTTGGTGAACTAGCACTTGGTCGTAATGTTATGGTCGCTTTCATGACTTGGGATGGTTATAACTACGAGGATGCGATCATCATGAGTGAACGCCTTGTGAAAGATGACGTATATACTTCAATTCATATTGAGGAATACGAATCTGAGTCTCGTGATACAAAGCTTGGACCTGAAGAAATTACACGTGATATTCCGAACGTAGGGGAAGATACTCTTCGTAATTTGGACGAGCGTGGAATTATTCGTATCGGAGCTGAAGTGAAAGATGGCGATCTTCTAGTTGGGAAAGTAACACCAAAAGGGGTTACTGAATTAACAGCTGAAGAAAGACTACTTCACGCGATTTTTGGAGAAAAGGCTCGTGAAGTTCGTGATACATCATTACGTGTACCTCATGGTGGCGGCGGTATTGTCTTAGACGTTAAAGTCTTTAACCGTGAAGATGGAGATGAGTTACCACCTGGAGTAAACCAACTTGTTCGTGCTTACATCGTGCAGAAACGTAAAATTTCTGAAGGAGATAAAATGGCTGGTCGTCACGGAAATAAAGGGGTAATTTCCCGTATTCTCCCTGAAGAAGATATGCCTTATCTTCCAGATGGTACACCGGTAGATATCATGCTAAACCCACTTGGTGTTCCATCACGTATGAACATCGGTCAAGTTTTAGAATTGCATCTTGGTATGGCTGCTCGTTACCTTGGTATTCATGTTGCTTCACCAGTATTTGATGGAGCACGTGAAGAAGACGTATGGGCTACAATTGAAGAATCAGGCATGGCACGCGATGCAAAAACAATCCTATATGACGGACGTACGGGTGAAGCTTTTGATAACCGTGTATCAGTTGGAATCATGTATATGATTAAACTTGCTCATATGGTTGATGATAAACTTCATGCACGTTCAACAGGACCATATTCTCTTGTTACGCAACAGCCATTGGGAGGAAAAGCTCAGTTTGGTGGACAACGTTTCGGAGAAATGGAAGTTTGGGCATTAGAAGCATATGGTGCAGCGTACACTTTACAAGAAATTTTAACAGTGAAATCCGACGATGTCGTGGGACGTGTTAAAACGTATGAAGCGATTGTAAAAGGTGAAAATGTTCCAGAACCAGGAGTTCCAGAATCGTTTAAAGTATTAATTAAAGAATTACAAAGTTTGGGTCTTGATGTGAAGATCATGTCTAGTAGTGATGAAGAAATCGAGATGCGGGATTTAGAAGATGAGGAAGAAATGCACCAAGCCGATTCTTTAAATATTGCACCCGAAACTGATAAACAAGCATCTGCACCAGTAGGATTAAAAGAATAATTGAAATCGAATTCGTGTGCAAAAAGGGTAAAACCTGTAGATGGAAAGGGAGGTAGGCCCCTTGCTAGATGTAAATAATTTTGAGTATATGAAAATAGGTCTTTCTTCACCAGATAAAATCCGTTCTTGGTCTTTCGGTGAGGTAAAGAAACCAGAAACAATTAACTATCGTACATTAAAGCCTGAAAAAGACGGTTTGTTCTGCGAGCGCATTTTCGGTCCTACTAAGGACTGGGAGTGCCATTGCGGTAAATATAAGCGCGTCCGTTATAAGGGTGTTGTATGTGATCGATGTGGCGTTGAAGTCACTCGCTCAAAAGTAAGACGCGAACGTATGGGCCATATTGAATTAGCAGCTCCTGTTTCACATATTTGGTATTTCAAAGGAATTCCAAGTCGAATGGGTCTTGTTCTTGATATGTCACCGCGTGCATTAGAAGAAGTCATTTATTTTGCTTCTTATGTTGTTACAGAATCAGGGGATACAACCCTTGAGAAGAAACAACTTCTTTCTGAGAAAGAATATCGTGCATATCGCGAGAAGTATGGTAATAAATTTCACGCGGCAATGGGTGCTGAAGCGATTAAAAAACTTCTTCAAGACATCGACCTTAATAAAGATGTTGATGGACTGAAAGAAGAACTGAAAACCGCTCAAGGACAACGTCGTACGCGTGCCATTAAACGTCTGGAAGTACTTGAAGCATTCCGTAACTCTGGAAATAATCCAGACTGGATGATATTAGATGTCCTTCCAGTTATTCCTCCGGAAATTCGTCCGATGGTTCAATTAGATGGTGGGCGTTTTGCTACTTCAGATCTAAATGATCTATATCGTCGAGTAATCAACCGGAATAACCGATTAAAGCGTTTATTAGACCTTGGTGCTCCTAGCATCATCGTTCAAAATGAAAAACGTATGCTTCAAGAAGCAGTTGATGCTTTGATCGACAACGGCCGTCGTGGTCGTCCTGTAACAGGTCCAGGGAATCGTCCTTTGAAATCTCTTTCTCACATGTTGAAAGGAAAACAAGGTCGTTTTCGTCAAAACTTATTAGGAAAACGTGTTGATTACTCAGGTCGTTCTGTAATTGTAGTAGGTCCAAACCTGAAGATGTATCAATGTGGACTTCCGAAAGAAATGGCTTTAGAGTTATTCAAACCTTTTGTTATGAAAGAACTTGTTGAAAAAGGACTTGCTCATAATATTAAGAGTGCGAAACGAAAAATTGAGAGAGTTCAATCTGACGTATGGGATGTACTAGAAGAAGTAATTCGCGAACATCCGGTTCTTCTAAACCGTGCACCTACACTTCATCGTCTTGGAATTCAAGCATTTGAGCCAACTCTTGTTGAAGGACGTGCAATTCGTCTTCACCCATTAGTATGTACGGCTTACAACGCTGACTTTGATGGTGACCAAATGGCTGTTCATGTACCTTTATCAGCAGAGGCACAAGCAGAGGCACGTATGTTAATGCTTGCAGCTCAAAACATTTTGAATCCAAAAGACGGTAAACCAGTTGTTACTCCATCTCAGGATATGGTTTTAGGAAACTATTACTTAACACTTGAGCGTGAAGAAGCAGTGGGTCAAGGAATGATCTTTAAAGATTTAAATGAAGCGATTCTAGCTTACCAAAATGGCTATGTTCATCTTCATACTAGAGTTGCAGTTGATGCAGGTTCTTTAAATAATCAAACATTTACAGACGTTCAAAACAAGCAGTTACTTATTACAACAGTAGGGAAATTGATTTTTAATGAAATCTTACCTAACACATTCCCATACATTAATGAGCCAACGATTGATAACCTTGAAGGTCAAACACCGGATAAATACTTTGTAGCAACGAACACCAATGTGAAGGAATACATCGAGCAGCAGCCGATTATTGCTCCATTCAAGAAGAAAATTCTTGGGAATGTTATTGCGGAAGTATTTAAACGATTCAAAATTACAGAAACATCAAAAATGCTAGACCGTATGAAAGATCTAGGATTTAAACACTCAACTCGTGCCGGAATTACAGTAGGGGTAGCAGATATCGTTGTTTTGAAAGAAAAAGGACAAATTCTTCATGAATCACAATCTAAAGTTGATAATGTTATGAAACAGTTCCGAAGAGGACTTATAACAGAAGAAGAACGTTATGACCGTGTTATTTCCATTTGGAGTAGCGCTAAAGATGTTATTCAAGGAAAACTAATGGCATCGTTAAATCGTCGTAACCCAATCTTTATGATGAGTGACTCAGGAGCGCGTGGTAACGCATCGAACTTTACACAGCTTGCAGGGATGCGTGGTCTAATGGCCAATCCGGCAGGTCGGATCATTGAACTCCCAATCAAATCAAGTTTCCGAGAAGGTTTAACGGTATTGGAATACTTTATCTCTACGCATGGTGCTCGTAAAGGTCTTGCCGATACTGCACTAAAAACAGCCGATTCAGGTTACTTGACTAGACGTCTTGTTGACGTGGCTCAGGATGTTATCGTGCGTGATGATGATTGTGGTACTGACAGAGGATTGCATATCTGGGCGTTGAAAGACGGTACAGAGATCATTGAAACTCTTGAAGAACGCCTAATTGGCCGCCATTCAAGAAAAACAATTAAGCATCCGGAAACTGGTAAAGTATTAGCGAAAGAAAACGATCTTCTAACAGAAGACTTGGCTAAAGTTATTGTAAATGCAGGTATTGAAGACGTTTGGATTCGTTCGGCGTTTACTTGTAACACTCGTCATGGTGTTTGTAAGAAATGTTATGGTCGTAACTTAGCTACAGGGCAAGAAGTAGAAGTAGGGGAAGCTGTTGGTATTATCGCTGCTCAATCAATCGGAGAACCAGGTACACAGTTAACAATGCGTACTTTCCATACCGGTGGTGTTGCAGGAGACGATATTACACAAGGTTTACCACGTATTCAAGAATTATTTGAAGCCCGTAACCCGAAAGGTCAAGCGATTATTTCTGAAATTAATGGTACGATTCAATCGATTAACGAAGGAAAAGATCGTCAACAAGAAATTGTTGTACAAGGTGATGTTGAAACTCGCACATATAATGTACCTTATACTGCTCGTTTGAAAGTTGCTGAAAACGATACAGTGCAACGAGGATCAGAATTAACAGAAGGTTCGATTGATCCTAAAGGCTTACTTAAAGTGCTAGATGTAAACACTGTTCAAGAATACTTGCTACGAGAAGTTCAAAAGGTTTATCGTATGCAAGGGGTTGAGATTGGCGATAAGCATATTGAAGTGATGGTTCGTCAAATGCTTCGTAAAGTGCGTGTTATTGACGCAGGAGACACGGATGTCCTTCCAGGTTCCTTGCTCGATGTTCACCAATTTACCGATGCCAATCGAGAAGCGTTGCTTAAAAACAAAATGCCTGCAACAGGACGTCCTGTCCTTCTTGGTATTACAAAAGCTTCACTTGAAACAGATTCATTCTTGTCAGCGGCATCATTCCAAGAAACAACTCGTGTCTTAACTGACGCTGCTATTAAAGGTAAGAGAGATGAATTACTAGGTCTTAAAGAGAACGTAATTATCGGGAAGCTAGTTCCAGCTGGGACAGGAATGCAACGCTATCGCCAAGCAGAGCCTGTTATCGAGTCTGAAAATGAAGTACCTGTAACGGTCGAATAAGATCCTAATGGTACGATGCCGAGTTTCTCGGCATCGTATACTTTTTGAATTTCTATGATTTCAGGTTGACACTAGATTTGATAGATGATAATATATTCAAGGTTGCTCTTATATTTAAACCTGACGCTTTGGAGGATATGTAAATGTCTTATGAAAAAGTAGCACAGGCTAAAAGTTTTATTGTAGGAACCAAACAAACAGTGAAAGCTTTAAAAAGAGGAATCGTTAAAGAAGTTATCGTTGCAGATGATGCTGATACGAGAGTAACAGCTAAAGTCATCGAGACGGCAATGGAATACGAAATTCCCCTCATTCACGTAGACTCCACGCAGCAACTGGGTAAGGCATGCGGGATCGAAGTGGGAGCCGCAGCTGTAGCCATCACGTCATAGACTCGTTTTTGTAGAAATTATTTCTGCAAAACTTTGTTTTTGCCCAAAAATGAACCACCTGGATGTGTGGGCTTAAGAAAAATGGAAGGGAGGATATACAAATGCCAACTATTAACCAATTAGTGCGCAAACCGCGTAAATCTAAAGTAACAAAATCGAAGTCACCGGCACTTAACAGAGGTTATAACAGCTTTAAGAAAGCTCAAACCAATGTAACTTCTCCTCAAAAACGTGGAGTATGTACACGTGTAGGAACAATGACTCCGAAAAAACCAAACTCAGCGTTGCGTAAATACGCTCGTGTACGTTTGACTAACGGAATTGAAGTGACTGCTTACATTCCTGGTATCGGCCATAACCTTCAAGAACATAGTGTTGTTCTTATTCGTGGAGGACGTGTAAAAGATTTACCAGGAGTACGTTATCACATCGTTCGTGGAGCACTTGATACAGCTGGAGTAGACAGCCGTAGACAAGGACGTTCTAAATACGGTACTAAACGCCCTAAAGAGAAAAAATAATTTAGTTTCTTAAAATAAAACCAAACTATCGAAAGGAGGAACACAAATGCCACGTAAAGGACCAGTCACTAAAAGAGACGTATTACCGGATCCGCTTTACAATTCTAAACTCGTTACTCGTTTGATCAACAAAATGATGATCGACGGTAAAAGAGGGAAGGCGCAAAAAACTTTGTACGCTTCTTTTGAACTAATTAAAGAACGTTCAGGTAAAGATGCAATGGAAGTATTCGATCAAGCTTTGAAAAACATCATGCCAGTTCTTGAAGTAAGAGCTCGCCGAGTAGGGGGAGCTAACTACCAAGTGCCTGTAGAGGTTCGTCCAGAAAGACGTTCAACTCTAGGACTTCGTTGGTTAGTAAACTATGCTCGTCTTCGTGGGGAAAAAACCATGGAAGAACGTCTTGCTAATGAAATTCTTGATGCAGCAAACAATGCTGGAGCTTCTGTTAAAAAGCGTGAGGACACTCACAAGATGGCTGAAGCGAACAAAGCTTTCGCTCACTATCGCTGGTAATCACTTCTTAAAAAATAAAACTCTATTGATACTAGGAAGGAGAAATAACACATGCCAAGAGAGTTCTCCTTAGATAAAACACGTAATATCGGTATCATGGCTCACATTGATGCTGGTAAAACCACTACAACTGAACGCGTACTTTATTACACTGGTCGTATTCATAAAATCGGTGAAACACATGAAGGCGCGTCTCAAATGGACTGGATGGAACAAGAGCAAGAGCGTGGTATCACGATCACTTCTGCAGCTACAACTGCATCATGGAAGGGTCACCGCGTAAACATTATCGATACACCTGGTCACGTAGACTTCACTGTTGAAGTTGAACGTTCACTGCGTGTACTTGATGGTGCTGTAGCAGTTCTTGATGCTCAATCCGGAGTTGAACCCCAAACTGAAACAGTTTGGCGTCAAGCAACAACTTACGGAGTTCCACGTGTTGTATTCGTAAATAAAATGGACAAACTGGGTGCGGATTTCATGTATTCTGTTAAAACAATGCATGATCGTTTGCAAGCAAACGCTCACCCAATCCAACTTCCAATTGGTGCCGAAGACGACTTCGAAGCGATCATCGACCTAATTGAAATGAAAGCAACATTCTACGGGGATGACTTAGGAACAGATATTGAAGTTCGTGAGATTCCTGCAGAATTTGAAGATCTAGCAAATGAGTACCGTGAAAAGTTAATTGAAGCGGTAGCTGAGTTAGATGAAACATTAATGGATAAATACCTTAACGGTGAAGAACTTACGAATGAAGAACTTAAAAACGGAATTCGTACAGGTACTGTTAATGCAACTTTTTATCCTGTTATTTGTGGATCTGCATTTAAAAACAAAGGTGTTCAATTGATGCTTGACGCTGTAATCGACTACCTCCCATCTCCAGTAGATGTACCTGCGATTAAAGGTATTCTTCCGGATTCAGATGAAGAAGTTTTGCGTCCATCAAGCGACGATGCTCCATTCTCAGCACTTGCGTTTAAAGTTATGACAGACCCTTATGTTGGGAAATTAACATTCTTCCGAGTATACTCTGGTACATTGAACGCAGGTTCATACGTTCAAAACTCTTCAAAAGGTAAGCGTGAACGTGTGGGACGTATCCTTCAAATGCATGCTAACTCTCGTGAAGAGATTGCTCAAGTATATGCGGGTGACATTGCTGCTGCTGTCGGATTGAAAGATACGACTACTGGAGACACTCTATGTGATGAAAAGAATTTAGTTATTCTTGAATCAATGGAATTCCCAGAGCCAGTTATCTCTGTTGCGATCGAGCCTAAATCAAAAGCCGATCAAGATAAAATGACAATCGCTCTTTCTAAGTTACAAGAAGAAGATCCAACATTCAGAGCGCATACAGACCAAGAAACTAGTCAAGTTATCATCGCAGGTATGGGTGAACTTCACCTTGACATCATTGTTGATCGTATGAGACGTGAATTTAAAGTAGAAGCTAACGTAGGAGCACCTCAGGTATCTTATCGTGAAACTTTCCGTACTTCAGCGCAAGTTGAAGGTAAATTCGCTCGTCAATCTGGTGGACGTGGACAATTTGGACACGTTTGGATTGAATTTAGTCCTAATGAAGAAGGAAAAGGCTTTGAGTTTGAAAATGGAATCGTCGGTGGGGTTGTTCCTCGTGAATACGTACCTGCTGTAGAAGCCGGTCTTAAAGACTCTATGAAAAATGGTGTTCTTGCTGGCTATCCATTAATCGACGTAAAAGCAAGATTGTATGATGGATCTTACCATGATGTTGACTCCTCTGAGATGGCATTTAAAATTGCTGCATCAATGGCATTGAAAAACGCGGTTTCAAAATGTAACCCAGTTATTCTTGAGCCTCTTATGAGAGTTGAAGTTGTTATGCCTGAAGAATATCTTGGAGATATTATGGGTGATATCACTTCACGTCGTGGACGTGTAGAAGGTATGGAAGCACGTGGAAACGCGCAAGTTGTTAAAGCGTTCGTTCCTTTGGCTCAAATGTTTGGATACGCAACATCATTGCGTTCTAATACACAAGGTCGTGGAACATTCTCTATGCACTTTGATCACTATGAAGAAACACCGAAGTCAATTGCAGAAGAAATTATCAAAAAAAATAAAGGCGAGTAATTGATTTCTCGTTTTTAATCAAGTATAAATACAAGTATAGATTCGAGAGATGAGAAGAGTGCACGCTTCTCATTTCTCAAAAAAATATATTTCTTTAATTTAGAGGAGGATTTTCTAATGGGTAAAGAAAAATTCGATCGTTCAAAACCACATGCTAATATCGGTACAATTGGACACGTTGACCATGGTAAAACAACACTAACAGCTGCTATCACAACTGTTTTAGCTAAAAAAAGCGGTAAAGGTGCAGCAATGGCTTATGACATGATTGACGCTGCTCCAGAAGAAAGAGAACGCGGAATTACAATCTCAACAGCACACGTTGAGTACGAAACTGACGCTCGTCACTATGCACACGTTGATTGCCCAGGACATGCTGACTATGTTAAAAACATGATCACTGGTGCAGCACAAATGGACGGCGGGATCTTAGTAGTATCTGCTGCTGATGGCCCAATGCCACAAACTCGTGAGCACATCTTGCTTTCTCGTCAAGTTGGTGTTCCTTACCTAGTAGTATTCATGAACAAATGCGACATGGTAGACGACGAAGAATTACTAGAATTAGTTGAAATGGAAGTTCGTGATCTTCTTTCTGAATATGACTTCCCTGGCGATGACATTCCTGTAATCAAAGGTTCTGCTCTAAAAGCACTTGAAGGTGAAGCAGAATGGGAAGAAAAAATCGTTGAACTTATGGATGCTGTAGATAGCTACATTCCTAATCCAGAACGTGACACTGAAAAACCTTTCATGATGCCTGTTGAGGATGTTTTCTCAATCACAGGACGTGGAACAGTTGCAACTGGTCGTGTTGAGCGTGGACAAGTTAAAATTGGTGATACTATTGACATCATTGGTTTAACTGAAGAACCTAAATCAACTACTGTAACTGGTGTTGAAATGTTCCGTAAACTTCTTGACTATGCTGAAGCTGGTGACAACATCGGAGCACTTCTTCGCGGGGTTTCTCGTGATGACGTACAACGTGGACAAGTACTTGCTAAACCAGGTACAATTACACCGCACACTAATTTCAAAGCTGAAGTTTATGTTTTATCAAAAGAAGAGGGTGGACGTCACACTCCATTCTTCAGTAACTACCGTCCTCAGTTCTACTTCCGTACAACTGACGTAACTGGTATTTGCCAACTTCCTGAAGGCGTAGAAATGGTTATGCCTGGTGACAACGTTGAAATGACAATCGAATTGATTGCTCCAATCGCGATTGAAGAAGGAACTAAATTCTCAATCCGTGAAGGTGGCCGTACTGTAGGCGCTGGCGTTGTAGCAACAATCACTAAATAATAATAGCTTAGCTATTTTGAGCAGTTAGACTTCGGTCTAACTGCTTTTTTTAATTCAATTTATCAACTGTTCATTTAGAAAATCTGATTTATGTATGTGATAGTGGAAGAGGAGACTGTTTAGTAAAAAGGGGAGTAAGGATATAGTCGTTCTAAGTAAAGAAAGTGTTTCCTTTAATACGAGTGTATTTATTTTGAATAAAGATTTGCGATAGCTGTGGTGAACGTGCATCTTACATTGTCTAACTGGTAAAAGAGGCATTCTAACTGCTTTAAAATTAGGCAGTGTTAGCGGATGTTGTTAATAGGAAGTTAAAACGATGAGACTCCTGTGTGAAAATGAGGAGGCATAAAAAAGATCTTTTAAAGCATTGATTTCCGTTTTAGCGCAGTCGTTGCAACAGGCTGTTGCGCTCTTAGATTGTGATCCTTTCTTTGCGAGGCTTTCAGCAAGCGCTGCTCCCGTAGGACTCTCTGCCTTTCCCTCCCATTTAGTAACGTTTAAAAATGAACTCTTGATCCAACTTCGTTTTAATGATGAAGATAAAAAAGTCACCCAATCTAAAACGCGTTTCTTAAAAGCAAATCCTAGAGCTCTTTTTTCAGTGCACTCGAGTTGTTTTGCTGAATATAGAAAAATCAATGTGAACATTTAGCAAGATCTAGAATTAAAATATGACGGCCTTTATTATAGAAAGATATCCATTTCGTGCAAGGAAATTTTACCACCAGGAAGATTTAAACTGATTCTCTTAACATACTGGTATATATAGAATGACTATAGGTAAGGCAGTATAATGAATTTTTTTCATTAAAGAGATCGTATTTGTAATAACATATATTTTAGTCTTAAAGGTTCTATCAATTTTAGTAAGTCAGGCGAATCAATTTCATAAATGATCCTCCTTTAAATGAAACCGGACATTGATCTCGATTGGAGTATAAGATGGCGAGTCCCTGGAATACGTCCGTAGACAACGAAAATGGAATGATTAAATCATATTCAAACGAAATGTGCACCTTTAAAATTGAAGAGCTAAATAATGAAATTGAATAAATAATTATTTAATAATGTAAACATGTAAGTCTATGTCTGGTTGTGGTCTTGACTTTAATGGATGAAAGATCACTAAAACAAATGGGATGAGACTGAAATACAGTTAATGGTTGAAATTGTTCGGGATTCTTCGTATAATAGAAAAGTTGTATTATCCATAAACAAATTTCCGTAGAGGGTTGCGGTTTATATTAAATTTATGTATAATAAACAATGTTGGTCTTTGACTGCGATGAAGTGGGAGGTTGCTGACACACCCGGCCGCTTTGCCATGGCGAGTGTGTGGGAAATTTCCACGGAGAATGTCTATTTCAAAATAGGCGAAAAAGGAGGGAAAATTATGGCAAAACAAAAGATTCGTATTCGATTAAAAGCGTATGATCACAGAATTCTTGATCAATCTGCTGAGAAAATTGTAGAAACAGCAAAGCGTTCTGGTGCTGCGGTTTCTGGTCCGATTCCATTACCGACTGAGAAATCAATTTATACAATTCTTCGTGCGGTCCACAAATATAAAGATTCTCGTGAACAATTCGAGATGCGCACACACAAACGTTTAATCGACATCGTGAATCCAACTCCACAAACAGTTGATTCATTAATGCGTTTAGACTTACCATCTGGTGTAGATATCGAAATCAAACTTTAATCTATAAAAAATAGAAAACAGGAGGTGTGACTTATGACCAAAGGAATCTTAGGTAGAAAAATCGGGATGACACAAGTTTTCGCAGAAAACGGTGATCTAATCCCAGTAACGGTAATCGAAGCGACTCCAAACGTTGTTCTTCAAGTGAAAACAATGGAAGTTGACGGCTATGAAGCTGTTCAAATCGGATTCGACGACAAACGTGAAAAACTTTCAAACAAACCTCACAGAGGGCATGTTGTGAAAGCTGACACGACTCCTAAGCGCTTCATTAGCGAAATTCGCGGAGCGAAGGTGAACGATTACAAACTTGGTCTAGAAGTCAAAGTAGATAGTTTCGCTGTAGGCGATTTAGTAGATGTAACAGGCGTTTCAAAAGGTAAAGGTTTCCAAGGTGTTATTAAACGCCACGGACAATCTCGCGGACCAATGGCACATGGTTCTCGTTATCACCGTCGCCCTGGTTCGATGGGTCCTGTAGCTCCTAACCGTGTATTCAAAGCGAAAAAATTACCAGGTCGTATGGGTGGACAACAAAAAACCATTCAAAACTTGGAAATTGTTAGAGTTGACACAGAACGTAACCTTTTATTAATAAAAGGAAATGTACCTGGTCCTAAAAAAGCTCTAATTAAAATTCGTTCTGCTGTTAAAGCAAACTAACAGATTTTTTTAAGAAAGGAGGAAATTAGAATGCCGAAATTAGCATTATTAAACCAAAGCGGTTCTAAAGTTGGAGATATCGAACTTAATGACTCCATTTTTGGTATCGAACCGAACGAAGCTGTATTGTTCGAAACAATTTTGATGCAAAGAGCTTCTTTACGTCAAGGTAACCATAAAGTTAAAAACCGTTCTGAAGTACGAGGCGGTGGACGTAAACCATGGCGTCAAAAAGGTACAGGTCGTGCTCGTCAAGGAACGATCCGTGCTCCACAATGGCGTGGTGGTGGTGTAGTATTCGGTCCTACTCCGCGTAGCTATAGCTACAAATTACCGAAAAAAGTACGTCGTTTGGCTGTTAAATCTGCTCTATCTTCAAAAGCTAGAGAAGAAAGCATCCTAGTACTTGATGCATTGTCGTTTAATGCACCAAAAACAAAAGAATTTATTAAAGTTCTTGCAGGCCTTTCAGTTGCTAAGAAAACTCTTATCGTAACTGACGGAATTGATGAGAATGTTGTGCTATCAGCACGTAACATCCCGGGTGTGACAGTAGTGTCTGCAAACGGAATTAACGTTTTAGACTTAGTAGCTCATGATAAATTAATCATGACTAAAGCTGCAGTCGAAAAAGTAGAGGAGGTGCTTGGATAATGGAAGCACGTGATGTGATTAAGCGTCCCGTTATTACTGAGCGCTCTGCTGACTTAATGACGGAAAAAAAATATACATTTGAAGTAAATGTAAAAGCGACAAAAACACATGTAAAAAAAGCGATTGAAGAAATCTTTGAAGTGAAAGTTGAGAAAGTCAACATCATGAACTACAAAGGGAAATTCAAACGTATGGGTAAATTCGGTGGTTTTACTAACAAACGTCGTAAAGCGATTATCACTTTGACTCAAGATAGTAAAGAAATCGAAGTATTTGAAGTTTAATATCTAACAGTTTAACAGAAGAGGAGGGAATAAAATGGCGATCAAAAAGTATAAACCTACCTCCAATGGTCGACGCGGAATGACAGTATCTGACTTCGCTGAGTTAACAACTAGCAAACCAGAAAAATCATTATTAGCGCCTGTAAAACGTAAAGGCGGCCGTAACAACCAAGGTAAGTTAACCGTTCGTCATCAAGGTGGCGGCCACAAGCGTCAATATCGTATCATCGATTTCAAACGCAACAAAGATGGTATACCTGGACGCGTTGCCACTATTGAGTACGATCCAAATAGATCAGCTAACATTGCACTAATTAATTACATGGATGGGGAAAAACGTTATATCCTAGCTCCTAAAAACCTTAAAGTGGGTATGGAAATCACTTCAGGTGCGGATGCAGATATTAAAGTTGGAAATGCTCTTCCATTAATCAACATTCCAGTGGGTACAGTTATCCACAACATCGAGTTAAAACCAGCTAAAGGTGGCCAATTGGTTCGTTCTGCTGGTACATCTGCACAGGTTCTTGGTAAAGAAGGTAAATACGTATTAGTTCGTCTAAACTCTGGTGAAGTACGCATGATTCTTTCTACTTGTCGTGCTACAATCGGTCAAGTTGGTAACGAACAACACGAATTGATCAACATCGGTAAAGCAGGACGTTCTCGTTGGTTAGGTAAACGCCCAACTGTACGTGGATCTGTAATGAACCCGAATGATCATCCACATGGTGGTGGTGAAGGTCGTTCTCCAATCGGTCGTAAATCACCAATGTCTCCATGGGGTAAACCTACTCTTGGATATAAAACTCGTAAGAAGAAAAATAAATCCGACAAGTTTATCGTACGTCGCCGTAAAAAATAACGTTTTTGATCTACGGTTCAACAAACGAGCCGTAGGGCAATCACGAAGGGAGGTTCAATCATGGGTCGTAGCTTGAAAAAAGGACCTTTTGTGGACGATCACTTAATGGTTAAAATCGAGAAGCTTAACGAAACGGAGAAGAAACAAGTTGTTAAAACTTGGTCTCGCCGTTCAACGATTTTCCCAACATTTATCGGCCACACAATCGCAGTTTACGATGGTCGTAAACATGTTCCTGTATACGTTACTGAAGATATGGTAGGTCATAAGCTTGGTGAATTCGCACCAACGCGCGCATACCGCGGTCACGCCGGGGATGACAGAAAAACAAGACGTTAATTGAGAGGAGGGTATCACGATGCAAGCAAAAGCTGTTGCAAGAACAGTACGTATTGCTCCTCGTAAAGTACGCTTAGTAGTAGATTTAATCCGAGGAAAGCAAATCGGCGAAGCAATTTCGATTTTAAAACTTACTCCAAAAACAGCATCTCCAGTTATTGAAAAAGTTTTAAACTCTGCAATTGCTAACGCAGAACATAATTACGATATGGATATCACGAACTTAGTTGTTTCGGAAGCATTCGTTGACGAAGGTCCAACGATGAAACGTTTCCGTCCACGTGCTATGGGACGTGCAAGCCAAATTTTAAAACGTACTAGCCATATTACAATTGTGGTATCAGAAAAGAAGGAGGGATAATTCGTGGGCCAAAAAGTACATCCAATAGGATTACGTGTCGGGATCATTCGCGATTGGGAATCCAAGTGGTACGCTGAAAAAGATTACGCAACACTATTACACGAAGACATTAAAATTCGTGAGTACATTGCTAAACGTCTTGTAGACGCTTCTGTTTCTAAAGTAGAAATCGAACGCGCTGCAAACCGTGTAAATGTTACAGTTCACACTGCTAAGCCAGGAATGGTTATCGGTAAAGGTGGTACGGAAGTGGAAGCACTACGTAAAGCCCTTAACGACTTATCTGGCAAGCGTGTACACATAAATATTGTAGAAATCAAACGTGCAGATCTTGATGCGAAATTGGTAGCGGAAAACATTGCTCGTCAATTAGAAAACCGTGTATCATTCCGTCGTGCGCAAAAACAAGCGATCCAACGTACTATGCGTTCTGGAGCAAAAGGGATCAAAACTCAAGTTTCAGGTCGTCTTGGTGGCGCTGATATCGCTCGTGCTGAACACTACAGTGAAGGAACTGTTCCACTTCATACTCTTCGCGCAGACATCGACTACGCTCATGCTGAAGCGGACACTACTTACGGTAAGCTAGGAGTAAAAGTATGGATCTACCGTGGAGAAGTCCTTCCTGTTAAGAAGAAATCCGAGGAAGGAGGCAAATAATATGTTATTGCCTAAACGCGTAAAGCATCGTCGTGAACATCGCGGTAAAATGCGTGGACGTACAAAAGGTGGAGCTGAGATTACATTTGGTGAATTCGGACTGCAAGCAGTCGAAGCATCATGGATCACTAACCGCCAAATCGAGTCTGCTCGTATCGCAATGACTCGTTATATGAAACGTGGCGGGAAAGTTTGGATTAAAATCTTCCCTCACAAACCATTTACACAAAAACCTTTAGAAGTACGTATGGGTTCCGGTAAAGGGGCTCCTGAAGGATGGGTGGCTGTCGTGAAACCTGGTAAGATCATGTTTGAAATTGCCGGAGTATCTGAAGAGGTAGCTCGTGAGGCTTTACGTCTTGCATCCCACAAACTTCCTATCAAGACTAAGTTTGTAAAACGTGAAGAAATTGGTGGTGAATCAAATGAAAGCTAATGAAATTCGTGACCTAACCACTGCAGAAATCGAACAAAAAGTTAAGTCTCTAAAAGAAGAGCTTTTTAACCTTCGCTTCCAATTAGCGACTGGTCAACTTGAAAATACTGCCCGCATTCGTGAAGTACGTAAGGCGATCGCGCGCATGAAAACTGTGATCCGCCAAAGAGAGATCGGCGTTAACAACTGATAACCGAGAGGAGGTTTGCAAGAATGAGTGAGGAACGCAACCAACGCAAAGTTTACACGGGTCGTGTTGTTTCTGACAAAATGGACAAGACTATTACAGTTCTTGTTGAAACGCAGAAAAAACATTCACTTTATGGCAAACGCGTAAAATACTCTAAGAAGTATAAAGCTCATGATGAGCAAAACGAAGCCAAAATTGGCGATATCGTACGTGTCATGGAAACTCGCCCACTTTCTGCTACAAAACGTTTTCGTTTAATCGAAATCGTTCAGAAAGCGGTTATTATTTAATCAATAGTTCGGATGTTATTCGTTCCGAAGGGAGGTAACCTAGATGATTCAACAAGAAACTCGTTTAAAAGTAGCAGATAATTCTGGTGCTCGTGAAGTATTAACAATTAAAGTACTTGGTGGTTCTGGACGCAAATTCGCTAATATCGGTGATGTAATCGTGTGTACAGTGAAACAAGCAACACCAGGTGGCGTTGTTAAAAAGGGTGATGTAGTTAAAGCTGTTGTTGTCCGCACTAAAACTGGTGCTCGACGCACAGACGGTTCTTACATCAAATTCGATGAAAACGCATGTGTCATCATCCGTGATGACAAAGGCCCACGCGGCACTCGTATCTTCGGACCGGTAGCACGTGAATTACGTGATAATAACTTCATGAAAATTGTCTCATTGGCTCCAGAAGTACTTTAATGAGCATGAACATGAACAATGTCCATTCAAGGAGGTGCGATAATAATGCATGTTAAAAAAGGTGATAAAGTTATGGTCATCACTGGGAAAGACAAAGGCAAAACTGGTACAGTTCTTGTTGCTTTTCCAAAGAAAGACCGCGTCATCATTGAAGGAATCAACATCGTGAAGAAACACGCTAAACCTTCTCAAGGTAATCCGCAAGGCGGAATTCTTGAAATGGAAGCTGCAATTCACGTTTCTAACGTAATGCTAGTAGATCCGAAAACAAACGAACCTACTCGTGTTGGATATAAAGTAGAAGATGGCAAAAAAGTGCGTGTAGCAAAAAAATCTGGTGAATCTCTAGATAAATAGTTCAGATACGAAGGGAGGTACACGACATGAACCGCCTAAAGGAAAGATTTTCAAATGAAATCACTCCTGCTCTTGTAAGCAAATTCAAATATGAGTCTGTTATGCAAGTGCCGAAAATTGACAAAATCGTCATTAACACTGGTGTTGGTGACGCTGTACAAAATACAAAAGCTTTGGATAAAGCAGTAGAAGAATTGACTCAAATTGCTGGTCAAAAACCTGTAGTTACAAAAGCGAAGAAATCAATCGCTGGCTTCCGTTTACGTGAAGGTATGCCGATTGGTGCTAAAGTTACACTTCGTGGAGAGCGCATGTACGAATTCCTAGACAAATTGATCTCTGTTTCACTTCCACGTGTTCGTGACTTCCGCGGGATTTCTAAGAAATCATTCGACGGACGTGGCAACTATACGTTAGGTGTTAAAGAACAATTAATCTTCCCGGAAATTGATTACGATCAAGTATCAAAAGTCCGCGGTATGGATATCGTCATCGTAACAACTGCAAACACTGACGAGGAAGCTCGTGAGCTATTAACACAATTCGGAATGCCGTTCCAAAAGTAAGGGAGGCGAAAACGTGGCTAAAAAATCTATGATTGCGAAACAAAAACGCACACCTAAATTTGAGGTGCAAGCATATACTCGTTGCGAACGATGTGGTCGTCCACATTCTGTTATTCGTAAGTTTAAGCTTTGCCGTATTTGTTTCCGTGAACTTGCATATAAGGGTCAAATTCCTGGCGTTAAAAAAGCAAGCTGGTAATACCCTAGATTGGGAAGGAGGTAAATTATAATGGTTATGACTGATCCAATTGCAGATTTTCTTACTCGTATCCGTAACGCAAACATGGTTCGTCACGAGAAATTAGAAGTTCCTGCTTCTAATGTTAAAAAAGAAATTGCTGAAATCCTCAAACGTGAAGGTTTTATCCGTGACGTTGAGTATATTGAAGATAACAAACAAAACATCGTACGTGTATTTTTAAAATACGGTTCGAATAACGAACGTGTAATTACAGGTCTTAAACGTATTAGTAAACCTGGTCTTCGTGTTTATGCGAAAGCTGACGAAGTGCCTAAAGTACTAAACGGACTAGGTATGGCTCTAGTTTCTACTTCACAAGGTGTGTTAACTGATAAAGAAGCACGCGCTAAACAAGTGGGCGGAGAAGTACTAGCATACATCTGGTAATCATTTAGACATGAATGGAGGTGCAACAAAATGTCACGCGTAGGTAAAAAACCGATTGAAATCCCATCTGAGGTTACAATTACTCTTAACGGGAGCGACGTTACAGTGAAGGGTCCTAAAGGTGAATTGTCTCGTGCATTTCACCAAGATATGAAATTTGAATTAGAAGATAACGTACTTACAGTTGTACGTCCTTCTGAATCAAAAGAACATCGTTCACTTCACGGTACGACTCGTGCGTTAATCTCAAACATGGTTGAAGGTGTATCTAAAGGATTCGAAAGAACTTTGGAACTTGTTGGTGTCGGGTATCGTGCTCAAAAACAAGGGAACAAACTTATTTTGAACGTAGGTTACTCTCATCCTGTTGAGATGACTCCTGAAGAAGGAATCGAAGTTGAAGTTCCTGTTAACACAAAGATTATCGTTAAAGGAACGAACAAAGAACGTGTTGGAGCATTAGCTGCAAACATTCGCCAAACTCGTCCTCCAGAGCCTTACAAAGGTAAAGGTATTCGTTATGAAGGCGAACACGTTCGTCGTAAAGAAGGTAAAACAGGTAAATAATGCCGTATAGATAGCAGAAAGGAGTGACCTGCAAATGATTACGAAGCAAGATAAGAATAAAGTGCGTAAAACAAGACATACTCGTGTACGTTCTAAGATTACTGGAACGGAAGCCCGTCCTCGTCTTAATGTTTTTCGCTCAAGTAAACACATCTATGCTCAACTAATCGATGACACAAATGGTGTTACTTTAGTAAGTGCTTCTACACTTGATAAAGATTTCGACTTAGATGCAAAAGGTGGAGCTGAAGCTGCAACGAAAGTTGGAGAATTGATTGCAAAGCGTGCTGTTGACAAAGGACACAAAGTGGTTGTATTTGACCGCGGAGGGTACCTTTACCACGGACGTGTTAAAGCCTTAGCTGAAGCAGCTCGTGAAAACGGACTAGAATTTTAAAGACAAAAGGAGGGAAAAACTCAGATGCGTCGCATTGATCCAAACAAACTTGAACTTGAAGAACGCGTAGTTACAGTCAATCGTGTTGCGAAAGTAGTTAAAGGTGGACGTCGTTTCCGTTTTACTGCTCTTGTAGTAGTAGGGGATAAAAACGGCCATGTTGGCTTCGGTACTGGGAAAGCCCAAGAGGTTCCAGATGCTATTCGTAAAGCAATTGAAGATGCTAAGAAAAATCTTGTTGAAGTAGCTATGGTTAAAGCTACTATTCCTCATGAAGTGCTAGGACACTTCGGTGCTGGTAGAATTCTTCTTAAACCAGCTTCTCCTGGTACAGGAGTTATCGCCGGTGGACCTGTTCGTGCCGTGCTTGAATTAGCTGGGGTAGCTGATATTCTTTCTAAATCCCTTGGTTCTAACACGCCGATCAACATGGTTCGAGCAACTATTGACGGAATTAACCAATTAAAAAATGCTGAAACCGTTGCAAAATTACGTGGTAAATCAGTAGAAGAAATACTAGGATAAGGGGGGTTAACACATGTCTAAGAAATTAGAAATTACCCTTACTCGCAGCTTGATTGGTCGTCCTGAAGGTCAACGTGAAACAGTTAAAGCATTAGGCTTACGCAAAATGCACCAAACTGTTGAAAAAGTAGACAACGCAGCAATGCGCGGTATGATCAACAAAGTATCTCATTTAGTAACAGTTAAAGAACAATAATCCGATTCCCTATATAAGGAGGTGCCCACGATATGAAACTTCATGAGCTTAAACCTGCAGAAGGTTCTCGTAAAGAACGTAATCGTGTAGGCCGCGGTATTGGTTCTGGTAATGGTAAAACAGCAGGGCGAGGGACTAAAGGTCAAAAGTCTCGTTCTGGTGGTGGAGTAAGACTAGGATTTGAAGGTGGTCAAACTCCATTGTTCCAACGCTTGCCAAAACGTGGTTTCACTAACATTAATCGCAAAGAATTTGCGATCATTAACTTAGATGTATTAAATCGTTTTGAAGAAGGAACAGAAATAACTCCAGAACTTCTTATCGAAACTGGTGTTGTGAGTAACGAAAAATCCGGGATCAAGATTCTTGCTAACGGTAAAGTCGAGAAAAAACTTACTGTTAAAGCCCATAAGTTTTCTGCTGCGGCGAAAGAAGCTATTGAAGCTGCTGGCGGTCAAACTGAGGTGATTTAATGTTCCGGACAATCTCCAATTTTATGCGCGTGGGTGATATAAGAAATAAAATTATTTTCACTCTACTTATGTTAATCGTTTTTCGTATCGGGACCTTTGTTCCGGTACCACACGTTGACTCAAATGTATTGAAATTAGGAGATCAGGCTGGATTAGTTGGTTTCCTGAATACATTTGGTGGGGGAGCTCTTAAAAACTTCTCGATCTTTGCAATGGGTATCATGCCGTATATTACAGCCTCTATCATTGTGCAATTATTGCAAATGGATGTCGTGCCTAAATTTACGGAATGGTCTAAGCAAGGGGAAGTTGGAAGACGTAAATTAGCTCAGTTTACCCGCTACTTCACGATTGTCCTTGGGTTTATCCAAGCATTCGGTATGTCTTACGGGTTTAACCGTATTTACGGTGGACAACTAATTGATACACCTGGAGTAACAACGTACCTTTTAATCGCGGTTGTTCTTACAGCTGGTACTGCATTTTTAATGTGGTTAGGTGAACAGATTACTGCAAAAGGTGTCGGAAATGGGATTTCTGTTTTAATCTTTGCTGGAATTGTCGCTGCTGTTCCAAATACAGTTAATCAAATTTATGCTCAGCAAATTGAAGGTGCCGGAGATCAATTATTCCTGCACATTGTCATTTTGTTCTTAATTTTGTTAGCGATACTTGCGATCGTAGTTGGCGTTATATTCTTCCAGCAAGCATTAAGAAAAATTCCGATTCAGTATGCAAAGCGTGTTGCTGGCCGCAGCCCAGTGGGTGGTCAATCCACTCACTTACCATTGAAAGTTAATGCAGCAGGGGTTATTCCGGTCATCTTCGCGATTTCATTCATTATTACTCCACAAACAGTTGCTACCTTTTTTGGTGACAACAAAGTAACTCAAGTGATTCAAAGTACATTTGATTATACAAAACCTGTTGGTATGTTAATCTATGTTGCTTTAATCATTGCTTTCTCCTATTTTTACGCATTTGTTCAGGTTAATCCTGAACAAGTTGCAGACAATTTGAAAAAGCAGGGTGGTTATATCCCAGGTATTCGTCCTGGTAAAAACACTCAAGAGTACCTTACTCGTGTCCTTTATCGACTGACTTTTATTGGTTCTATTTTCTTGGCAGTGATTGCGGTTCTTCCAGTCTTCTTTGTACAGTTTGCTGGTCTTCCACCTGCTGCGAAAATAGGAGGAACAAGCCTTTTAATTGTTATCGGGGTTGCCCTTGATACAATGAAACAGCTTGAATCTCAATTGGTAAAACGACATTATAAAGGTTTTATTAAGTGAAAATGAGGTTTCAGGAGTCGATATTCTTCTCCTGAAACTGATTATTGTAAGAGACTGAGGGGGAGAATTTTCGTGAACCTAGTATTAATGGGGCTTCCGGGTGCTGGTAAAGGTACGCAAGCCGATATGATCGTAGAGAAGTACGGTATCCCTCATATCTCAACAGGAGATATGTTCCGAGCAGCAATGAAAGATGGCACGGAACTTGGACTGGAAGCAAAATCCTTTATGGATAAAGGCGAACTTGTTCCTGATGAAGTTACGATCGGAATTGTTCGTGAGCGACTAGGAAAGCCTGATTGTAATAAAGGATTCTTGCTCGATGGTTTTCCGAGAACTGTCACTCAAGCAGAAGCGCTTGAAAACATATTGTCTGATCTTGGTAAGAAGATGGATTATGTTGTTAACATTTCTGTCGATAAAAATATTTTGATGGAACGTCTTACAGGTAGACGCATTTGCAAAAACTGTGGAGCGACGTACCACCTAATATTCAACCCGCCAAATGAAGAAGGCATATGTGACCGTTGCCAAGGTGAGCTTTATCAGCGAGCTGACGACAATGCGGAAACCGTTCAAAACCGCCTAGATGTAAATGTTAAACAAGCTCAACCATTGATTGATTTTTATGACAAACATGGTTATCTAAAAACCATTAATGGGCAACAGGATATCGAGAAGGTGTTTGCAGACATTGATGATTTGCTTGGAAGTTTGTCTGAATGATTATTGTCAAAACCCCACAAGAAATTGACTTCATGAAAGAAGCAGGCAAAATTGTCGCACTTACACATCTAGAAATGCAACGTTGTTTGGAACCAGGTATTTCTACTCGAGAATTGGATGCAATCGCTGATAAATTTATTAGTGATCTAGATGCAATTCCATCGTTTAAAGAGTATAATGGTTTTCGTGGCAGCATCTGTACTTCTGTAAATGATGAAGTCGTTCATGGTATTCCAGGTGAAAGGATTTTAAATGAGGGTGACCTTATTAGCATCGACATAGGTGCTAAGTATGGTGGGTTTCATGGAGATTCCGCTTGGACTTATCCTGTTGGGAACATAGATGAGAAAAGGCAAGAGCTTTTAGAAGTAACGGAGCAATCGTTATGGATTGGCTTAAGCGAGGCAAAACCAGGCGCACGTCTTTCGAACATCTCTCACGCCATTCAAACATACGTAGAAGCAAATGGCTTATCCATTGTGCGAGAGTATGTAGGACATGGGATTGGTCAAGAATTACATGAGGAGCCAATGATTCCTCATTACGGACCACCTAACAAAGGCCCAATTCTTCAGCCAGGCATGGTCTTGGCGGTGGAACCAATGGTCAACGCCGGAAGTCGTTACGTGAAAACGTTGATGGATAACTGGACGGTTGTGACAGTGGATGGTAAATGTAGTGCTCACTTTGAACACACAATTGCTATTACTGACAAGGGGTATGAGGTGTTAACCAAAGTATAAAGGGTTTCATCGTAGTTCTTCTTTTAAGAAGACACCTTTCCATTTGGAATAAAGCCTATGCGGTGAACCGGTTTTAGAATCGGTTTGTTTCGTTTGTTTAGAGAGCTGATGATGGAATGATGAAGATCATACTATTTGATGCATCCAAAGTTACTCGTCTTGAGTACAAAAGGAATAAGGATTTGCCATATCTTCGTTTGAAGAGGTTGTCCTGATAGATGGAAAGAAGGGAGACGGATCCGATGGCTAAAGATGATGTTATCGAGGTAGAAGGCACAGTCCTTGAAACTTTGCCGAATGCGATGTTTAAGGTAGAATTAGAGAATGGCCATAATGTGCTTGCACATGTATCTGGTAAAATTCGTATGCACTTTATTCGTATTTTGCCTGGTGATAAAGTAACTGTGGAACTTTCTCCATATGACTTAACTCGTGGAAGAATCACATACCGATATAAATAATCTTTGCACTCCGTACTATTAAGGAGGTTAGAACAAGATGAAAGTCAGACCATCTGTAAAACCAATCTGCGAAAAATGTAAAGTTATCCGCAGACGCGGTAAAGTAATGGTTATCTGTGAAAATCCTAAGCACAAACAAAAACAAGGATAAATTTGAAGGAGGTGCGGTAATCTAATGGCACGTATTGCTGGTGTTGACATTCCACGTGAAAAACGTGTAGTCATTTCATTAACATATATATTCGGTATCGGAAACACAACTGCTAAGAAAGTTTTAGCTGACGCTGAAATTTCTGAAGATACACGCGTTCGCGATTTAACTGATGATGAACTAGGTAAAATCCGTGAAGCAATTGACAAACTTAAAGTTGAAGGTGACCTTCGTCGTGAAGTATCCCTTAACATTAAACGTCTAATGGAAATCGGTTCTTTCCGCGGTCTTCGTCACCGTCGTGGACTTCCTGTTCGTGGACAAAATACGAAGAACAATGCTCGTACTCGTAAAGGCCCTCGTAAAACTGTAGCGAACAAGAAAAAATAATAGGTAAAGGAGGTTACTTCTAACAATGGCACGTAAACAACAAACTCGTAAACGTCGTGTGAAAAAGAATATTGAAACTGGTATTGCTCACATTCGTTCTACTTTCAACAATACAATCGTAACGATCACTGATTCTCATGGTAATGCAATCGCTTGGTCTAGTGCTGGAGCGCTTGGATTTAGAGGATCACGTAAATCGACTCCATTTGCAGCTCAAATGGCAGCAGAAGCAGCAGCAAAATCTTCTATCGAGAATGGTATGAAAACTCTTGAAGTAACAGTTAAAGGACCTGGAGCTGGTCGTGAAGCAGCAATTCGCGCTCTACAAGCAGCTGGTCTTGAAGTTACTGCAATCAGAGACGTAACACCTGTTCCGCATAATGGTTGTCGCCCACCGAAACGTCGTCGTGTTTAATATTTTTGTTTAGATTTTTTATCCCTGACTATAATGGGATATGATCAAACCTTTTGTTCATGCAGAAGGATGCATCCAGTTGTTATGCACAATCGGGAATGTAAACATGGGGAAATTTCGATTTTGTCAATAGGCAAGTCGGAGTTTCGACGTTTTGAAGGAGGTTAACTTTTAAATGATCGAAATTGAAAAGCCAAAAATTGAAACGGTTGAGATTAACGATGATGCCAAATACGGGAAGTTCGTCGTAGAACCACTTGAGCGTGGATATGGTACAACTTTGGGTAACTCCTTACGTCGTATCCTATTATCTTCACTCCCAGGTGCAGCTGTTAGTTCTATCCAAATTGAAGGAGTTTTACATGAGTTTTCAACGATTGAAGGCGTAGTGGAAGACGTAACATCTATTATTTTGAATGTGAAGAAATTAGCGTTAAAGATTTACTCTGATGAAGAGAAAACGCTAGAAATTGACATTAAAGGTGAGGGAATTGTTACAGCTGCGGATATAACTCATGATAGCGATGTAGAAATCCTTAACCCAGATCTTCAAATTGCTACGATGTCTAAAAACGGACACCTGCGCATGAGATTATCAGCAGGACGCGGAAGAGGTTATACACCAGCTGTTCAAAACAAACGTGATGACCATCCAATCGGTGTCATTCCAATTGATGCAATTTACACACCTGTTTCTCGTGTGAATTATCAAATAGAAAACACGCGTGTTGGGCAAATGACGAATTACGATAAACTTTCTTTAGATGTATGGACAGATGGAAGTATCGGACCAAAAGAAGCAATTGCGATTGGTGCGAAAATTCTAACTGAACATTTAAACATTTTCGTTGGTTTAACGGATGAAGCTCAGAATGCTGAAATCATGGTTGAAAAAGAAGAAGATCAAAAAGAAAAAGTTCTTGAAATGACGATTGAAGAACTAGACCTTTCTGTTCGTTCTTACAACTGCTTGAAACGTGCTGGTATTAATACAGTTCAAGAACTGGCTAATAAGTCAGAAGAAGATATGATGAAAGTTCGTAACTTGGGACGCAAATCTCTAGAAGAAGTTAAAGCAAAACTCGAAGAGCTTGGCCTTGGCTTAAGAAGAGAAGATTGAACCGAGTATTAATTATTAGAAATCCTTAATAGATTTCAACAAAGGAGGTAACTAGCAAATGGCTTACAGAAAGTTAGGACGTACTAGTTCTCAACGTAAAGCATTGCTTCGTGGTTTGACAACAGATTTGTTAATTAGTGAACGCATTGAAACAACAGAAGCGAAAGCGAAAGAACTTCGCTCAACTGTTGAAAAAATGATTACTCTTGGTAAGCGTGGAGATTTACATGCACGCCGTCAAGCACAATCATACCTGATCAAAGAAGTTGCAAGTGTTGTTGAAGTTGAAACAGAAGACGGAAAGACAAAAGAAAAGAACGTTTATGTTCTTCAAAAACTTTTCGATGATATCGCTCCTCGTTACACTGAACGTCAAGGTGGATACACTCGCATCCTTAAAGTAGGTCCACGTCGTGGAGACGCTGCACCAATGGTTATCATTGAGCTAGTTTAATTAGACTAGGTTCATAGCCTGTGCGATAAACAATAAGGGCAGGACAGTTACCGCTTAACTGCTTTCTGTCCTTTTTGTTTAATTGAATAGTTTAGATGTAAAAAAGCAAAGCGTTATGATGAGCGTCGCCTTAGGTGTCTCGTCTAGCTTCATGCACCTCTTCCTCTCCTATCTATAGGAGGTTCCTGCAAAGTTTAGAGAAAAGCAGCCCTTTTCTCTAGGAACGAGGTGCAGGCTTTTTTTATATGTAGACATTTCTTTGAAAGTTAGAATAGATAAGCAGAGCTTAGAGGAGGTAAGTGGATGAAGTACCCACTTGTATCTATCAAAGATGTAAGTTTTCGATATCAAGATCAAGAAGATTTCGCACTCGAACATGTATCTTTTGATGTGAAAGATGGTGAATGGTTAGCGATTGTTGGCCACAATGGTTCTGGTAAGTCAACATTAGCTAAAATGTTAAATGGACTGCACTTTCCTGAAAAAGGAGAAGTGACTGTCGATGGTTTAATATTATCGAATGAAACCATATGGGACATCCGGAAAAAAATCGGTATGGTATTTCAGAATCCTGACAATCAGTTTGTCGGTACCACGGTTCAGGATGATGTGGCTTTTGGTTTAGAAAATAACGGAGTTCCTTACGAAGTAATGGTTAAAAGGGTAAAGGAATCGTTGACGAAAGTCCATATGTCCGAGTTTCTTAATCAAGAGCCGCACCATCTTTCAGGTGGCCAGAAACAAAGAGTAGCGATTGCCGGTGTTTTAGCTTTACAACCGAAATTGATTATTTTAGACGAGGCTACCTCCATGCTTGATCCTCGCGGAAGAGAAGAAGTATTAAATACGATTCGAGAATTAAAGGAAGAACAAGATCTAACGGTTGTTTCGATTACACATGATTTAGAAGAAGCTGTAAAAGCGGATCGAATGATTGTCATGAATCGTGGCAAGGTTTATAGAGAAGGACACCCTTCAGAAATTTTTAAATTAGAAGAAGAACTTTTGTCGCTAGGTCTTGATATGCCTTTTACGATCAAGATGACAAAAGCACTTCGTGAAAAAGGTGTTCCTATAGTTGAAAATTATTTAACAGAAGAAGAGTTGGTGAATGCGTTATGGATATCGCACTTGAACAAGTAGAATATCGATATTCTGCAGGTACCCCCTTCGAGCGTTTAGCCATATCGAACGTTAGCTTTCCGATTCCAAGCGGAACTTTTTTATCAATCATTGGACATACAGGATCTGGGAAATCGACAATTCTTCAGCACTTAAATGGTTTATTGAAACCGACTAAAGGTACAGTAAGAGTTGGGGATCGATCCATTACAGCTAATAAAAAAGATAAAAACTTGAAATCGATTCGACAAAAGGTAGGCATTGTCTTTCAATTTCCGGAACATCAGTTGTTCGAAGAAACGGTTGAGAAAGATATTTGTTATGGGCCGATGAATTTTGGAGTATCAGAAGAAGAAGCAAAGAAACGGGCACACTTTTGGTTAGAGCAAGTAGGGCTGTCAAAAGAAATCCTGACTAAATCTCCATTTGATTTATCTGGAGGTCAAATGCGTCGTGTAGCCATAGCAGGCGTACTTGCGATGGAACCGGACGTGATCGTATTAGATGAGCCGACAGCAGGATTGGATCCAAGAGGCAGACGTGAAATTATGGAGATGTTTAATAAGCTTCATAACGAGCGAGGGCTTACAACGATTCTAGTAACCCATAGTATGGAAGAAGCAGCTCTTTACGCAGATGAAATTGTCATTATGCATAACGGACAAGTTGAGAGAAAAGGAGATCCTAGAGAGATATTTTCAAAACCTGATGAATTATTTTCTTTAGGATTGAACGTTCCTGATGTTGTTCGTTTTCAATATATGTTTGAAGACAAATGGAATATTCGATTTTCGAAAACGTGTTTAACGATTGATGAGTTAGCAGCTGAAATTCAAGCATTAGGACAAAGAGGTGAGCTGCTATGATGGAGAAAATGATTTTTGGTCGATACATCCCAGCAGATTCATTTGTTCATAATCTTGATCCACGTTCAAAGCTTGTATTTGTGTTTAGCTATATTTGTATCGTTTTTTTAGCAAATAATGTGTTCACATATGCCGTCTTGACCGTCTTTACGTTCCTTTGTATTTTTGCTTCAAAAATTCCTATTCGCTATTTTATTACAGGGTTAAAGCCAATCTTATGGCTTGTCATGTTCACTTTTCTTTTGCATATTTTGTTTACAAAAGAAGGCGAGCTTCTTTTCCACTTTGGTCTAATTAAAATTTATTCTGAAGGGATAAGACAAGGGATTTTTATCGCGTTTCGATTTATGTTATTAATCTTTGTAACTTCACTACTTACATTGACCACCACACCTATTTCGATAACGGATGGCTTAGAAACACTTTTACATCCTTTGAAAAAAATTCGGTTTCCAGTACATGAGCTTGCATTAATGATGTCCATTTCATTACGCTTTATTCCAACACTTATGGAAGAGACTGATAAAATTATTAAAGCACAAACTGCAAGAGGATCGGATTTATCAAGTGGTCCTGCTCAAGAGAGAGTGAAAGCGATCGTTCCACTTCTTATTCCGTTGTTTGTAGGTGCATTTAAACGAGCGGAAGACCTGGCAATTGCAATGGAAGCGCGAGGGTACCGTGGGGGAGAAGGACGGACGAAATATCGTCTCTTGAAATGGAGAAATCAAGACACACTCGTCCTTATTCTCCTTATCATCGTTGCAGCGCTATTAGCAGTGCTCCGTTCATAGGCAAGGAGTAGAATCGATGAAGAGAATGAAGGCGATTTTTGCTTACGATGGAACGAGATATAGCGGATTTCAGATTCAAATGAATGGGATCACAGTACAAGAACAGATCGAAAAAGCTCTTAAGAAGCTTCACAAAGGAACACCAACTCCCATTGTTGCATCAGGAAGAACCGATGCAGGGGTTCATGCTCGTGGCCAGGTTGTCCATTTTGATACACCCCTCTCTATACCTCCCGAACGCTGGACGATGGCTTTAAATCGTTTGCTACCTGGTGATATAACGTTAGTATCGATTCAAGAAACTGATTCTGCTTTTCATGCACGCTATTCTGTAGTAGGGAAAGAATATCGGTATGAGCTGTCACTTGGGTCGGTAAGCAATCCATTTACACGAAATTTAGCCTGTCATGTTCGTACGAAATTAGACCTTGAGGCGATGAGAAAAGGTGCACAACATCTTATAGGTACTCATGATTTTACGAGTTTCTGTTCAGCAAAGACTGAAAAAACAAATCTGATCAGAACGATTGAAAAGATTGAAATTTTACCATCCGAGGAGAAGTGGGTACTTCGATTTGTTGGCAATGGATTTTTATACAATATGATTCGAATTATTACAGGAACACTGCTTGAAATCGGGCGGGGGAAAATGCAACCAGACGAAATGATTAATATTCTCGAGAAAAAAGATCGTGCAGCAGCAGGTAAGACAGCCCCTGCTCATGGGCTTTATCTGTGGGAAGTTTTCTATAACAACTAAACCTGGTGTAACATTCCCTTGACAAGGTGGATTTTTACAAGTAATATATCATATGGTATGATATTTCACCCCACGATGAGCCCCGGAAACTTATTCGTGTAAAATAAATACTAAATATAACAATTAGAAATTTGAGATCTATTTTCTTTTAATAGGAGGTTAAAACCATGCGTACGACATATATGGCAAAAGCTAGTGAAATCGAACGCAAGTGGTATGTTATCGACGCTGAAGGCAAACGTTTAGGACGTCTTGCAAGCGAAGTAGCATCTATCTTGCGCGGTAAAAACAAACCAACATTTACACCTCACGTGGACACTGGTGATCATGTTATCATCATCAACGCTGAGAAAATCGAATTAACTGGAAATAAATTAAACGGGAAAATTTACTACCGTCACAGTTTATATCCAGGTGGTTTGAAACAAAGAACAGCTCTTGAAATGCGTACTAATTACTCAGAGCAAATGCTTGAGTTAGCAATTAAAGGTATGCTTCCAAAAGGTTCTCTTGGACGTCAAACTGCTAAAAAGCTTCATGTATTCGCTGGATCAGAGCATCCACATCAAGCACAACAACCAGAAGTTTACGAACTTCGCGGTTAATTTTATTAAGAGGAGGTTATTATCTTGGCACAAGTTCAATATTATGGAACTGGTCGTCGTAAGAGCTCAGTAGCTCGCGTACGTTTAGTACCAGGCAGCGGTAAAGTTGTCGTCAACGATCGTGACGTTGAAAACTATATTCCTTTTGAAGCATTACGTGTTGTTATCAATCAACCTTTAGTTGCAACTGAAACTACTGGAAGCTACGATGTACATGTAAATGTAAAAGGTGGCGGGTATACTGGACAAGCAGGAGCTATCCGTCATGGTATCGCTCGTGCATTACTTCAAGTAGATCCTGAGTACCGTCCTTCGCTTAAGAGCGCTGGATTACTTACTCGTGATTCTCGTATGAAAGAACGTAAAAAACCAGGTCTTAAAGGCGCTCGTAAAGCACCTCAATTCTCAAAACGTTAATTTTTCGCGTTTCAAGACTCCCAACCTTCATTGGTTGGGAGTCTTTTTTGTAAGATAAGAAAATAATAATTTTTTCACCCAGTTATTTGAATCTAGTCTCCATGCGCCAGCTGCTTCCGGACAAAGAATGTGCGTGGCGTAGCCGTTGCAACGGGATGGTGATTAAGTTTGTTTTCATTCTTAGTTTGGTAAATGCCAAGGGAAACCATTGTTGCCTTTCAATTTTCAGTTTGTTGTAGATTAACAATTTTTGTGCTTTTCCTTCTTTTAGATATCAGGTCCATACTGTGGTCTAAAGTAAACAGTTTTTTGCAAATATAAAACTTCTCTTTGTAAAGCATACGTAGTACTTTGCATCATCTTCATGTCTCTCTCCAAAGTATCAATTTTATTTTGCATCTCTTTTATTTTTTTATTTTGTGCTTTTCTAGCTTGTTCTTCTAGTTGATCCTCCGTAGTATCCAATTCCAATTGTAAGCCTATCCCGGTAGCGGACAGAGCGTCACCAACCGTAATAAGAATGGCACCAATGAGACCGAATGCACCACCAAGGTTGGGTTCGGAACCAGCTATCGTCTCTTCTGATTCTTCCGGTTTTGAGCCTAGATCAATTTCCATTGCGATTCCTGTGGTCTGGATAACATCGCCGATCGTGACGATGATTGAACCAAGAAGATCAAGCTGATCACCAAAATTCGGATTCTGAGGGAAACCATTATTCAGTCCATCAGTTCCATTTTGGTCCAATGTATCATCACCTTCCTCTTGTTTTTATATCATATGTTACCTCGAATAAACTCAATTGTTATCTACTAAATATTTTTTCGTAGACTCTGCTCGCTTTTATGTGTGATGTAGGAAAATAGGCGATCTATGCCCTTTATGCAGGGGACTGACCAACCTTCTCACTGCAGGAGCTGAAGTCACAGAAAAAGTTTGTCTTATTGAAATTGGTAAACGAAACGGACTTTTTCAGTGGCCGCGAAAGGGATTACAAATTCGGGTCCCGGCTAAAATAGGCCGTAAATTTTCTTGCCATCAACCTCATCATTAAACAGCACTTTTTACTTTGAATGATAAGGAATGGACTTTGCCGTTCTATCCCTTAATCCTGTCCCATAAGATGAAACAGGGATGGGAAAGGAGCGGATATTATGAAGAATCAAATAAAGGTGAATGTACTACTGCTAAGCGGCGTGATGTGCTTTTTTCTTTTACGATGGGAATGGGTGCAACACCCTGTTTGGCATCCGTGGAGTTTACCGCTTGCCGGAGTTGTGATTTACATTGATGCAGGTCATGGTGGTCCAGATGGGGGAGCAGGAGATGCAGATACACTTGAGAAAGATATTGCACTTAATGTTACGAAGAAATTAGAAGTTTATTTAGAAGGACAAGGAGCTATCGTGAAATTAATTAGAGAAAATGATCGCGATTTAGCACCTAAAGATACGAAAGGCTATCGTAATAGAAAAACAATAGATCTTCATAACCGGTTAGAGATCATCAATAATTCAGACGCCGATTTGTTCTTAAGTGTTCATCTTAATTCTATTCCTTCTGCTCAATGGAGAGGGGCACAAACTTTCTTTTCTGCAGTAAGAAAAGAAAACGAGCCATTAGCAAAGTCGATTCAGTCTGAACTGGTACGAAATTTGCAAAATACGAAACGAGAAGCGAAGTCGATCGATTCGGTTTATTTATTAAAGAAAGCGAATAAAATAGGGGCACTTGTTGAAATTGGCTTTCTTTCAAATCCAGAGGAAGAAGCATTGCTTCAAAAGAGCGATTACCAGAAAAAAGTGGCTTTCTCCATTTATGAAGGAGTAACTAAATTCATAGAGTCTGAAAGAAAGTGAATATAAGAAAAGGCCCTTTTCCTACTAGGTGAAAAGCTCGAGTGTTGATTGTCATGTTCCATTTTTATGTATGGTATACTGAGAAAGACTGTAACCGAATTCATATATAAGGATGGTGTTTGATGTGTTAACAGAATCTCAAGTTCGTGAAGTTTTACAAGGATTAGAGGATCCTTTTCTACATAAGCCATTAGCAACTACGAATGGAATTATTGAAGTGAAAATCAAAGAAGAAAAGCAACACGTTAGTGTGAAACTTGCGATTGCCAAGACGGGTACACCAGAACAACTTCAACTTCAAACTAAAGTTGTAGATTTGCTTAAAAAAGCCGGGGCTGAAACAGTAGGTATTCGCTTCACAGATCTCCCTGAAGAAGAATTGCAGAAGCACCGCGAGTCATTAGGTGCTGAGCGCAACGATTTAATGTCTCCTAATAGCAAAACAACATTTCTTGCGATTGCTTCCGGAAAAGGTGGAGTAGGAAAATCGACTGTATCGGTGAACTTGGCGGTATCTTTAGCGCGTTTAGGAAAAAAAGTTGGACTTGTCGATGCGGATATTTATGGATTTAGTGTGCCTGATATGATGGGGATTATGAAACGCCCTGTTGTTCGGGGGAATAAGATTATTCCAGTTGAACGTTTTGGAGTAAAAGTTATTTCGATGGGATTTTTTGTGGAAGATAATGCACCTGTTATTTGGAGAGGGCCAATGCTTGGTAAAATGCTAAATAACTTCTTTTCAGATGTAGAATGGGGAGAGTTAGACTATTTGCTATTGGATCTTCCACCTGGAACGGGGGATGTTGCACTTGATATTCATACGATGTTACCACATTGTAAAGAAATTATTGTGACAACGCCTCACCCAACAGCGGCTTTCGTTGCGGCACGAGCTGGTGCCATGGCGCTCCGTACTGAACACGAAATTGTGGGTGTAATTGAAAATATGTCTTATTTTGAAAGTGCGAAGACCGGTGAGAAAGAATACGTATTCGGTCAAGGCGGTGGAGATAAGTTAGCCGAAGAATTACAAACAGAGTTGTTAGGGCAAATCCCTCTGCGTCAACCTGATTGGAGTGAAGAGGACTTCGCACCTTCTATTTATGGGGAAGACCATGCGTTAGGAGAGTTATATCAGTCCATTGCTTCAAAAGTCGTTGATCGCTTACAGAAAGAGAAATAAAAAGTGCAAAAAAGACTCGCAAACAATGCGAGTCTTTTTTTTACGCTTTTTATTTATTGAGCAGATCCATTTTGGCCACCGGAACCAGAACTGTTTCCGGTGTTACCATTTTGTTGACCTGAAGAAGATTGTCCATCTTTTGTTGAGAGTTTTTGATTAATGGCATCTTCAACTCCTTTTTCAAATTTTGCCTGAAATAGGGGGTTTTTCATTGTGTCTAGAATAACTTTTTGCAGATGCTCACGAAATTGTTTACTCTCTAAATCCTTTATAATGAGTTTTTTCATTTCAGGATCATCAAGAATCGACATCATCATTCCTTGATAAGCTGGATCTTTCATTAGTTCTTTTAGTAACGTTTTGTTTTCCTCCTTCATACTTTTAGCCATAGCTGTTTTAAAAGAAGAGTCTTTCATCGCGTCTTTCCAGAAATTCTTAGCTTTGTCTGAAACGAGAGATTGTTCAATGGTTGATTTGATAAAACTTTGGTCCATGATCCATTCTTGCTTTATTTTTTCATCTTTTAAGATATCCTGTATCGCTTTTTTTGCCTCATCCGTTTTAAGGATGTCAATCGTCATCTTTTTGGATTGCTCATAAGATCCTGTATCTGATGCGGTTTCTTTGGGTGCACATCCTCCTAGAAGGAGGAGAGAAGCGAGTCCCAAGCTGATTTTTCTCATAAATTGATCTTCCTTCCTTGAATCTTCCCTCTCCTTAATATGAGAAGTTCAAAAAAAGTTTATACGTTTATTAGCCAAGTCCTAGATTTTTAAAAATGCGGTTGGTACAATCATAAGAGTAACAGGAATACAACTATTGGAGGATTTGGCAAAGTGACAATCCGAAATTGGATACGCATGTTTTTTATGACACTCGTTATTGGGGGTCTTGTAACTGGACTAGCTGGCTTTATTATAAGGTGGAATGAGTTTTCGGAGCTGTTTCAATCGGCAGAGATTCTTCAACTTCTCTCTGTTTTCATATGGCTTGTCTTTGTAGGAATGACATTCAGTGTTATTAGTCAAATGGGCTTTTTTGCATACTTAACCATTCATCAATTTGGTCTTCGTATGTTTCGCTCGGTTACGCTGTGGAATTTAGTCCAGCTTGTAATTATTGCTTTCGTTATTTTCGATTTAGTTTATTTTCGTTTTAAAACGTTTGCAAGTGGGAAAGAATCGATTACCCCTTATATTGCCTTGACGCTCTTTTTATTATTTGTCTCGGTAGTAACGGCTTTTATAAAAATGAAGCAAAGTAATAAAAGTACATTTGTATCCGCTTTATTTTTCATGGTGGTTGTGACTATCTTAGAATGGTTACCTGTTTTGCAGGTGAAGAATGATACCAGTTGGTTATATTTAATGTTGTTCGCTTTATTATCTTGTAATGCATTCCAAATACTTGCATTGCCAAAATATAATGCACTCTCAGAAAAAGAGAGAGAAGCACGATTGCAACGAAAGAATAATTTTTCAAGTACGCCAACAATAAAAAAAGTTAACCCCCAAAAGCCAACGAGCAAATAACGGTGTTAATGAATAGTAGTGAAAAAGACTTTGTGTATCATTTGGTGATAACTTAGTTTGAATCGCTCGATCAGCTGTAGACATTACGTAGTTAACGAACAAAAGAAGGTGCCGAGGCACCTTCTTTTGTTTATTAAGAAATAAATGATGGAGAGGGATAATTAAGGAATTACCTTTGTTTCTGCTTTAGTACCAAGCACTATCTCACTAATAGAAACCCATTGATATTGTTCCATTCCTTTTTGGATAAGAAGCGGGAGAACAAGTTGAAAAGCGGGATGATCCCACAAACTTGGCTGAATGAAAAGGATATCTCCGGGTTTAAACTCTTTCACAGCTCGAATCATACCTTGAGAAGAAAGTTCATTTCCATCTAATTGTTGACTCCAAAAGATGGTTTGCCAATGTTGTTTGCTTATCGCTGCCAATAACCTTTTGCTCGGTTGACCATTATTGCTTCGGAAATACGGGGAGAAGGAGAGATTTGAATGTGTGAATGAGGTTTTTAGTTTTGAAATCTCATTTTGCAACTCAACCTCGTCCCAATTTTTTTCGTCATTGAAAGAATCACCAAACAAAGCGATCTCATATCCTCTACTCTCCATTTTCTTTGAAAGAACAGGATGTTTTTCAAGCCATTGACCAGAAATGAAAAAGGTCACTTTTCTAACATGGTTTTTTTCTAATAAATTCAATAAATCATCAACGTTTCTTTGTTGGGAGGAAATTGAAAAGGTCAATGCTAAGTTTTGATTTCCTTGATAAATTGCACTTGGCGTTCCTTTGTTAGAAAAAGTTTCTTGTAAGATGGGGTGGTAGGAAAATAAAAAAAGGGCAGAAAAGAAAGAAGAAAAGAGAAAAAGAAACCCTACTTCTAACGTTTGACGGCGGATTGTTTTTACTTGTCTCATCAATTGTCCCTCCGAATTCTAAACCGAATCATTTAAAGATATGCTTTGAACGAAAAAAAAAACACTTTTTTCATGGATGAAGGGTAAACGAATGGAAAAACTAAATGAAAACCATTTGGGAGGAAGACATGTGATTGCTTTGCTGTTAAAAGAGAATGAATTAGATGAAATTCATTACCTCCTTCGAAGAGAGATGGATGACCTGTTATATGACTTTAGAGATGATCGTGTGGATGATTTAGTAAAAATCACTTTGCAAAAACGATATAAAGTCTTATTTAATTTATTTAAACGTGTGGCTTCTCCAAAAGAATGCATGACTTACATGTTGAAATCAGAACGAAGGCAATAATATTTAAAGAAGTTTTCCCTCTCTTTTTAAACCAAA